>NZ_RBZN01000100.1 GCF_003628435.1 Ureibacillus endophyticus
TGTAAACGCTAGAATAAAGTTGACAGTTTTCGCTTGATTAGATTTTACACTTTTGCTCTATCAGCCTAAAACTTTAGTAAAATAGTTTGTGATGTTATTTTACTGGAGGTTAGGATTTTGGAGGAGAAATTAGTGTTGTATGTAAAGATTCAGGAATTACACAAACGGAAATTTAAGGTAGCACAAATCGCCAAGGAGCTTAAGATTTCAAGGCCAACTGTCTATAAATATTTAGATATGACATTGGAGGAAGCAAAAGCTTACACTGAACACCCACATGGGAGGCAAAAGAAATTAGATAGCCATAAAGACTGGATACTTGCTTGGTTAGAAGAATACCCGCACCTGAGCGGTGCACAAATTCATGATTGGCTCCTTGAAAGATACCCCGATCTGATAGTCGGGGGAAGTACGGTGAGATCTTATGTAAAAGAAGTCAGGGAAATTTATCAGATTGAGAAGAAAGTAATTGTTCGTCAATACGAAGCTGTTCCCGAACAACCGATGGGCAAACAACTTCAGGTAGATTGGGGCGAAACGAAGCAGAAGACTACTGACAACAAAGAGATTAAGCTGTACTTCATTGCGTTTGTCATGGCTCATTCAAGGTACAAATATATGGAGTGGCAGACACGTCCTTTCACTACTAGAGACGCGATCCGGTGTCATGAAAATGCTTTTCAATTTTATGGAGGACGCACAGAAGAAATCGTATATGATCAGGATCATCTAATCGCAGTCAGCGAGAATGCAGGCCAGCTGCTTTTAACAACTGAGTTTCAAAGTTATGTGAATGAACGTAAGTTTAAAATTCACCTATGCAGAAGAGCTGACCCGGAATCTAAGGGCATGATTGAAAATGTGGTGAAGTACATAAAAGGTAATTTCGCAGACAGTCGAGTGTTTAGCGACATAGAGGATTGGAATCATCGGGCATTACAATGGCTCCAGCGAACTGGGAACCATCAGGTTCATCAAACAACGAAAAAAAGACCAGCAGAAGTGTTTCTCCTCGAAAAGCAACACTTACAGCCAGTCTCTTCATTACTTTCATATGAAAGTACCAATAATCAAAGTATAACAAGAAGTGTAAGTAAGGACAACACAATCCGTTATAAGTCAAACCGTTATTCCGTTCCACTTGGGACTTATCAAACAAATTCTGAAAATCTTGTTTTGATTGAAGTTAAAGGTAGAGAACAACAGACGCTCGTGATTCGAAAACAAGCAGAAGGTGAAATCATCGCCGAGCATGGCATCAGCGTAGAGAAAGGAAAGCTAATTCAAAATCGCAATCATACACGTGATCGATCAAAAGGAATTGAAGAGTTTAAACGACGTTTGATTTCCTCTTTTGAAGATCAGAAACAGGCAGCTGCATATTTTGATAAGATCAGTAAAGAATACCCGAGATATCGACGGGATCAGTTCACAATCATTCAGCAGGTGATTCAAAAATATCCAGCGTTTATTGACTCGGTTATGACCAAGTGTATGACAGAAAAATTGTTTAGTGCCAACGATTTTCGTGACATTGCACATCACCTGTATACATCGAATCAACAGCCAGTACAGGAGATAGGATCCCTTTCTGCCAAACCAGCAAAACATTCTAGTATCAAGGCTTCTACTCGATCTCTAAATACGTATACTAGCATTTTAGGAGGTCGAGCATGATGCATAAAACAGTGAATGAACTGCAGGATCAATTTCGTCAGTTACGATTAGCAGAAACCGCGGAGGAGCTACCACAGCTTCTTCGCGAAGCCGAAAAAGCTTCGTGGACATACTTGGAGTTTTTGGAGTCTATTACGCGATATGAATTAGCAAAACGTGAAGCGAAAAGTCTAGAAAAAAGAATGAAATGGGCACGTTTCCCTTTCGTGAAGTCATTAGATGAATTTGAACTGAAAGGCCAAAACGTTCTGACTGCCCGTCAGTTAACCCAACTTAGAGAGTTAAGCTGGCTGGAGCAGCAGTACAACTTAATACTGTTAGGCCCACCCGGTATTGGTAAAACGTATATCGCAGTTGGATTGGGGCTCGAAGCCGTTCACAGAGGATTCCATGTTTACTTCGTCACGATGGGTGAACTTATCCAACTCTTAAAAACGGAAGAATATCTGAACAAATCAAAGGTACAACTTAAACGGATCAGAAGTTCTGACCTAGTAATTATCGATGATTTGATGTATATGGCGATGGATCAGAGAGAGGCGAACCTATTCTTCCATTTAATTAACCATTTATACGAACGAAGTTCGATCATTCTGACCTCAAATAAAAGTCCGGATGAATGGGGCAATTTAATAGGGGATCAAGGCATTATGACGGCAATTTTGGATAGGTTACTTCATCGTGTGGAAGTCATTCATGGTAGAGAAGATGAGGAAAGTCATCGTATGAGAAATAGGAAAAGCATATTTTCAGCAGAAGTGTAAAAAGGAAATGAGCAAAAAGTGTAAAATTCGACTTGACGTCTACA
>NZ_RBZN01000101.1 GCF_003628435.1 Ureibacillus endophyticus
CTTTTGTAAACGCTAGAATAAAGTTGACAGTTTCTGCTAAACAGTTTTTTACACTTTCGCCAAAATTATTTAATTTCTAGTAAACTGGAAACATTAGGTGTTTATTGGAGGTTAAGGAGATTGGAGAAAAAACTAATGTTATATATGCATATTCATCAGTTAAGAGATCGGAAGTTGAATATTACACAAATTGCGGAAGAATTAAAGGTTTCACGTCCTACTGTTTATAAATATCTAGAAATGGACTTTGAAGAAGTACATACCTATGTAAGTGAATTATATAAGAAACCTAAGAAATTGGATCCCTATCGGGATTGGATGTTGGCTTGGTTAGAAGAATATCCACATTTAAGTGCAGCACAAATAAGAGATTGGCTCTTAGAACGCTATCCTGACTTAAATATTGGAGAAAGTACTGTTCGACTTTATGTGAAAGAACTGCGTGAAATCTATCAAATAGAAAAGAAGGCGCACACTCGTCAATATACTGCTGTACCAGAACAACCAATGGGCAAACAGATTCAAGTAGACTGGGGAGAAACGAAACAAAAGACAGTTAATAAGTCTGAGGTAAAATTGTATTTCATCGCATTTGTTTTAGCACATTCACGATACAAATATATGGAATGGCAAGATCGCCCCTTCACAACGAGGGACACTATTCGCTGTCATGAGAACGCCTTCCGTTATTTTGGAGGACGAACTGAAGAGCTTGTTTATGACCAGGATAATTTGATTGCAGTAAGTGAAAATGCCGGTGATATTTTATTAACAACTGAGTTTCAAGCCTATGTTAAGGAGCGACAATTCAATATTTATCTTTGTCGGAAAGCAGATCCTGAATCAAAAGGTATGATCGAGAATGTCGTGAAATACATCAAGGGGAACTACGCAGATAGCCGTACTTTCAAAGAAATAGATGATTGGAATGAACGGGCATGGGGTTGGCTTGAAAGAACCGGGAATCAAAATGTCCATCATACAACGAAAAAAAGACCGAAAGAAGTGTTCACCCTCGAAAAGCAACACTTACTACCGGTCTTACCCATACTCTCAGAAGAAAGTATCTCTATACATAGTTTAACAAGGAATGTAGGGAAAGACAATACTATCCGCTATTCATCAAACCGTTATTCAGTACCTATCGGTACGTATAATGCATTACCAAATAATGAGGTTAGAGTAGCTATTACAGATAAGCAGCTGGTTATTTCTCATCCTATTGATGGGACTATAATAGCAGAACACGCTATCAGTAGTGAAAAAGGGAAATTAATTCAAAACCGAAATCACTTAAGAGATCGTTCCAAGCAAATTAAAGAGTTAAAAATGCAAGTTCTCGCACACTTTCAAATGACACACAAAGCTAAATCTTATATAGAAGAAATCATGAAACGTTATCCGCGTTATCGCCGGGATCAACTATTGATTTTACTAAGGGTCGCTGAGGAGCATCCTACTTATTTAGAAGCAGCTTTAACTAAATCTATTGATGAGCAGCTTTACAGTGCAAATGATTTTCGTGATGTCGTTCATTATTTAGTAAAAGAGGAATTAGATTCATTACAAAGAATTCATACTAGTCCACCTAAAACAATACCTCAGATAAGCATTTCAATGCGATCAATGGATACTTATAAAACCATTTTAGGAGGGACCACAAATGAATAAAACGATAACAGAATTACAGCAAGATTTTCGGCAGTTAAGATTAGCTGAAACAGCGGAGGAGCTTCCAAAGCTCCTTCGAAAGGCAGAACAGTCGAGTTGGACTTATCAAGAATTTTTAGAGCAATTAACGGCTTTTGAATTAAATAAACGTGAAATAAAGAGCATTGAGAAAAGATTAAAAAATGCACGTTTTCCATATCTAAAATCGCTTACTGAATTTGATTTAGATGCACAACAGACATTAACGAAAAGACAGTTAACGCAATTAGAGGAACTACAGTGGCTTGAACAGCATTATAATTTGATTCTATTAGGGCCACCTGGAGTTGGAAAAACGTTTTTGTCCGTAGGACTTGGATTAGAGGCGGTTTACAAGGGATTTCAGGTTTCCTTTGTGACAATGGGAGAACTTCTTCATCTTCTTAAAACACAAGAATATACGCACAAATCTCAAGTACAAATGAAACGTATCCAAAGCTCAGATTTGGTCATTATTGATGATTTGATGTATATGGCAATGGACCAACGTGAAGCAAATCTATTTTTTCAGCTTATCAATCATTTATATGAAAAAAGTTCAATTATCTTAACCTCAAATAAAAGTCCAGAGCAATGGAGTGAATTGATGGGAGATCAAGGCATAACAACGGCCATTTTAGACCGTTTATTACATCGAGTAGAAGTTGTTCATATGGATGGAGAAAGTTATCGGATGAAAAATCGTCAACAGCTTTTCGAGGCGGAAATGTAAAAGGCATCTTAGCGTAAAGTGTAAAAAACTACTTGACGGTTACA
>NZ_RBZN01000102.1 GCF_003628435.1 Ureibacillus endophyticus
TTATACGGGACAGAGCTTCCGTTTAGCCAATGCGTTGTCGAGAAAACAGTAAAAATATTGGGTGGCAACACTCTGTATTTTTCATTGCAATTCTCTGCATTTTTATCTTGCAAAATACACCAATGGAAACTCCTCTTCGTTTTCTCCAGCATCAAGGTATATTTTTACATCTTCTTTCATTTTCTCTTTATTAATAAAAGCTACATATGGCGCTTTATTAAAACCAAATATTGGTGAAAACGCGGCCACTTTCCCAAATACATCTTGATATTTCATCGTAGCATATAAAGAGATGTACCCTCCCATAGAAGCTCCTGCAATACTAGTATTCTCTCGATCTTTTAATGTTCGGAACTTCTCATCAATATATGGTTTTAATTCTTTAACAATGAAATCTACATATAAATCCCCTTCACCCCCATCATTGACTTGATTTTTCCAAGGAGCATATTCGTTAAATCTTGTTTCAGGATCACTTTCAATACCAACAATGATTGTTTCTTTTGCCTTTTTATCTTTGAAAATACTTTCTAGTGATTCATCAACCTGTCATTCAGTTTCTTTAGATTTAAATAAACTCTGACCATCTTGCATATAAAGAACGGGATAATTGTCATTAGACTCATCATAACTAGGAGGTAAATAAACCCAAATGTTTCTTTCCCTATTTAACGTGTTCATTTTAAAATCAGGAATCACTTTAATATTTCCAACAAGTGCTTTCTCATTTTCATCGAGAAACTCAGATCCCTCTACTAATTGGTATTCTTCTTTTGAGACATTAACTTCTCCACATCCAGTTAATACGATTGATAATACCATTGGAACAATTAATTTTTTCACAAATTTTCTCCTTTAAAAGTAAGTGAATAGTTCACTTTAAAGATAATTTTCCAATTATTTTTAGTAGTCATTGATACCTTCTTAGAAACTAATCTACATATTTTGAGCTTTCCGTGATGTCAGTATATAGAAAATTGTTTGTTCATTTTTTCCCATAGTTAACCTTCAGATTCACTTCAGCACATAATGACTAGGAAGTATCTCAATTAAGTACAGCTCGAATCAAATCTATAATGGAAATATTAATGCAGTACCAGTTGATAAAAGAATGCTGTAAGCCTACTTACTTTTATTGTAGGAACTAGTTGTCTATCTCTTATGGTAATCTGTTGATTTTGTACATAAATATACCATTTGAACAACAGGTACTCAATCCTTTTAAACATGAGCAATTAAAGTATGAAGGGAAGATTTTTTCAGGGATAAGATCAGCATTTGCAGTTTTTCATTAAAATTAAATATAAAAACAAACAACTTGAAATTCAAAAAACAGTCAGTTAAACTGATTATATATTTAACTGACTATTTAAAGGGGTGAATAATTTAAATGGAAAAATGGAATCAATCTTATGGTTTTTTACTCGGAAAAGTTCTTCAGCAAATGGAAACTAAATTCGCCGAGGGGCTTGTCCCATATCACATTAATGCTAGACAATACGGGGTTCTTTTATTTATTAATGGAAACCCTTACTCATCACAAAAAGATATTTCTGAAAATCTACAAATTGATCGGACAACAATGGTAAGTCATATTGATCATTTAGAAACTTTAGGCTTTGTAGAGAGGACAAGGAATCCTAATGATAGAAGATCCTACAGCCTTATGATTACACCAAAAGGAAAGGATTTATTGGATTCACGTTGGGAATTTTTAAACGATATTGAATTAGAAGTTTTAGCCCCTTTAAGTAATCAAGAAAGACAATTGCTAAAGGAGTTTCTCATTAAAATTTGGACCACACTTTAAAAATGGAGGTAACATAATTATGAATGCACTTGATTATTTTAATGCCCGTTTAGAAGCAACTATTAGCCCTATGGATTATTTGAGATTGACACAAATAGATCCAGATAAATACTTTTTGCTGGATGTAAGAAACGGCCCACTTCATGTAAGAAGTTTAAAAATTAAGGATGCTAATGTCATACCCGAACAAGAACTGCAAGCTCGTTTAAGTGAAATACCAAAAGACAAGGAAATTATTGTTTACTGTTGGGATGTCTGGTGTAACACGGCTGCCAAGGTAGCAAAGTTTTTATTAGAACGTGGATATATGGTAAAAGAGCTAACGGGGGGTATTGCAGCGTGGAAAGAAATGAACTTTCCTGTTTCAGATTCCACTCAAGAGGTTAACATGTCTGATAACTGTGGGTGTTAACTCTGATGCAAAGGGAGTCTAATTAAATAAAAAGCAGCTAACACTTTGTAGTAGTCTTAACTGCTGGATTGAACGTTCCCTATGTGGCATTGAACTGCACCCCATTTGTTAGACACATACTATTGAACTGCTCCCAGTCAAGTAGACAGTGGAAATAATAAAAATGCTCTAAGCGGCTTGAGTCCTATATTCTAATGGACTTAAGCCGTTTAGTTTTTCTTGATAACGCTCATTGTTATAGAA
>NZ_RBZN01000103.1 GCF_003628435.1 Ureibacillus endophyticus
TGTATTTTGCAAGATAAAAATGCAGAGAATTGCAATGAAAAATACAGAGTGTTGCCACCCAATATTTTTACTGTTTTCTCGACAACGCATTGGCTAAACGGAAGCTCTGTCCCGTATAAGAAATAATATGGGCATGGTGAATCAAACGATCCACCAGAGCTGCCGTTAAACGTGAATCTGAAAAAATACGATTCCACTGACTAAATTCTAAATTTGACGTGATAATCAAACTCTTCTGTTCGTAAAATTCAGAAATGATTTGAAAAAGTAACTCCGCTCCTTCTTTACCAAATGGAAGATAACCCATTTCATCCAATATCATTAAATCAATTTTCTCTAATTTATTTCGAAATTGCTTTAATTTCCCCACATGTAAAGCCTGTTCCAATTCTTCTACTAAATGCGAAACTCGATAAAAACGTACTTCAAAACCTTGCTCACAAGCTTTTCTACCCAGTGCTGAAGCTAAATGTGTTTTACCAGTTCCAGGCGCCCCTACTAGAATTACATTCTCTTTTCTTCGAATAAAATCGAGCTGCACTAGTTCTTCTTTCGATAGATGACTAGGTAAACAAATATCTTTGTGCCATTCGTAGCCCTCTAATGTTTTCGTATCGATAAATCGGGCATTCTTTAAGTTTCTTGCGATCCTTGCTTGTTCCCGACCATCTTGTTCTTTTAATAAAAGTTGGTAAATATATTCTTCAGGTGTTGTAAATGGAACATCATGTATTGCTTCAGCGATATGAGCTAACCGCAATTGCTTACACAATTGTAAAATGGCATTATTCATGACTTGAAGCCTCCATTCCTTTAGGAGATAGCGCATCATAATCAGTCCATTTTACACCGTAAGGATGTTCTTGATCATCGCTATTTTTTCCAATAAGTTCATAAAAATACTGGTCAATTTCTTTCATATCATGAGTCACTAAAAGAGTGAGTAATTCATTTAGACGCTGTTTCCTTAATGCCAAGGATGGAACTGTTAAATACTCCTTTATACGAGTCGGTAAATAAGGGGTATAACGTGAATGACCAATAACACGAGGCTTTTTTAACCAATCTTTTAAAATATCTTTCCATGGAATGAAACGTCGTTTCTTCATATAAGGTCTTGCATCTGATAATAAAATTTCTCCCTCATTTGTAATCACTTTGAATGAATCCCAATACGTAATGCAATATAACTGCACATAGTTACGCGCTCTAGGCACATGAATAAAATGCTTGTCTAACTTAAACTCATTATACTTATTAAACTTAATCGGAAACTGCTTAAATACTGGATACGGATCTTCTGGTAATTTTATTAATTGCTTTTGCTCTTGCTGCCATAAATCCTCAATGAGTTCTTCTTTTTCATAATGTGGTCGGTCACGATCTTCCTTCAGTTGTTGCTTTAATTGTTCCGTTAAATCTTCAAAGTCTTTTATGACTGGTGGTAAGCTAAAGAAGTTATATCGTACATAGCCTACTTTATTTTCCACATTTCCTTTTTCATTACCTCTGGATGGATTGCACACTTGCACTTTAAAGCCATAATAGTTTTGGAAATGGCGAAATGCTTCTGTTAATTCAGCTTCTGTATCACCTTTGCGTACTTTTTTGACCGCAGGTGTTAAATTGTCAATTCGAATACTAATTGGCACTCCACCAGCTTGCTTAAACAGCTCTTGTAACCCACCTAGGAAACACTCCAAATTTTCTCCAGGCATCGGTATCGCAAAACCAGTATTACTAGCTGGGAACGTCATAACTAAAACATGAACATCGACAATCTCTCCGTCTTGAACAGCCTCCATTACGCCAAAATCTAGTTGCGCTTCACCTTCTGGATGTTGTAATCGCTCATGCCCTTTACTTACTTCATCATCTTCTGTCGCACGCCATTCTTGAATAAAGTTACAGACCGTTCGATACGATCCTTTAAACCCCATCCTTTTTAAATCCGCAACTATTTTTTTATTTGTTCGACGTAGTTTTTTCTTTAGTTTGAGATCTTCTTCAAGCCAGTCTATAACGATTTCTCCCCATTTTTCTTCGTACATCATCCCTTTTTTAATATGCTTTTTTTCTTGAGGTAACTGATCGCCATCACCATACTTTTTGGCGGTACGCCAATTTACATTCATAGTTTCTGCAATTTTAGAAATAGACAATCCTTTTTCATTTCTTAAAGTTTTGATACAATTAATTTCAGACATTGCTAGCATCCTTTCAAACCTCCACTGGTAAAATTCGACACTTTAACAGTAGAGTGACTTGGGGTGGCTGGCAAGTCTATTTTTTTGCACTAAAAAAGTGCTAGACTCTGTACAAATTCGTTGCACTAGTCTGCACTTTTATTATGCAATACACAA
>NZ_RBZN01000104.1 GCF_003628435.1 Ureibacillus endophyticus
TACAAATGCTAATTTAAATATGTACATTCCCGCTTGAATAACAATGTACAAAAATGCTCGGGGTATACATACTGATCTAGAGGTGATTGGAAATGTATATTCAATTAAACGTAGAGACAACATTCGAACTGAAAAGTCTTACAGATTTAGCAGCATATAAACAAATAATGGAGCATTTAAAAATGAAAATTAATAAAAGTAAATTAGCAAGGGACATGGGTGTAGATCGTCGTACCATCGACAAATATCTAAACGGTTTCGTTCCCAAAAAGAAGCGTAACAAACCATCTAAAATCGATGCGTTTTATCCAATAATCGCAAGTTTATTATCAGAGGATTCGAAGCAGGTGTTTTATTATCGTCGTAATCTTTGGCAGTATTTAAAAGATAATCATGGCTTAGGTTGTGCTCAATCAACGTTCCGCACTTATATTGCGAATACACCGGAATTCCAAGCTTATTTCGATAAAGATGAACGGATTCCAAGTATGAAAAACAGTGGTATTCGTTTCGAAACACGTCCAGGTAAACAGGCACAGTTAGATTGGAAAGAAAGTATTTTGTACGAAACAAAAGATGGTGAACAAGTAGAAATTAACGTAGCTGTTTTAATTTTGAGCCATTCACGTATGCGATTCTTTTATATGAGTATTTCAAAGTCGCAAGCTGTGCTATTTTCTTTCCTTACGGAAACGTTTGAAAAAATGGGTGGGGTGCCTGAAGAACTGGTTACAGACAATATGAAAACGGTCATGGATGAAGCGAGAACCGAATTTTCCAAAGGAAAAGTGAATGTGAAGTTTGCCCAATTTGCGCAAGATTTTGGTTTCAAAGTGAGACCTTGTATCGCAGGACGTCCGAAGACAAAGGGAAAAGTTGAAACAACGATGAAGCTACTTGATGAAATTCATGCTTATCAAGGGCAATTGAATATGGAAGAGCTACACATTTATATCGAACAATTGTGTAATCGTGTGAACCGTGAAGTTCATCAAGGGACAAATAAGATTCCATTACTTGAATTTCAAAAAGAAAAGAATCACTTACTCCAGCTACCAACTGAACGAGTAAGAGATTCCTTCAAAATCAACCATACACTTGTGAAAGTCAATGCATCTAACATGATTTCTTACAAGTCCAATCAATACTCTGTACCACCAGCGTATCAAGGAAAGAAAGTAAGTTTACAAGTATATGATGACCGATTATGGATTCATTATAACATGGAACTCATAGCGCAACATAAAATTAGTGACGCAAAACTCAATTATCAAGAGGCTCACTATCGTGAGACACTGTCGAAAGCGATGCCAAACTATCCAGATATTAATGATTTAGCCAAGCGAAATTTAGCAGCGATCGGAGACATCTATAAATGAATCAGTTTACAAACACAAACTATCAGCAACTCCTGCAAAACTTGGAGTATTTAAAACTCAAGCAAATGGGGCTTCATTTAAGTGAAGTCATTGACTTCAGTATCAAGAATGAACTTTCATTTATTGATACGCTCATTAAATTAACGAATTATGAGGTAGATGTACGTGAGCAAAACATGATTCACGCAATGGTGAAGGTCGCAGCCTTTCCACATCTAAAGGAAATGAAAGATTTTGATTTTGAATTTCAACCAAGTGTCAATCAGCAACAATTACGTGATTTTCAGAGCTTACGTTTTATTCAAGAAAACGAAAACATTGTATTTCTTGGTCCAAGTGGTGTGGGTAAAACCCACTTAGCTACGGCAATCGGCATTACAGCAGCGAAAAAAAGGACAAGTACCTATTTCATTAAGTGTCATGATTTAATTCAAAACTTGAAAAAAGCGCGCATTGAAAATCGTCTAGAAAGCCGTTTGAAACATTATACAAAGTATAAATTATTAATCATTGATGAAATCGGTTATTTACCAATCGATCCGGAGGACGCGAAGCTATTCTTCCAACTCATCGATGCACGTTATGAAAAGAAAAGTACGATTTTTACAACCAATGTGAACTTCAAATCATGGGAAGAAATTTTCCCAGAGCCGAAGTTAGCAAATGCGATTTTAGATCGCATTTTACATCACGCAAGTGTCGTAACTATTACTGGTGATTCGTACCGTCTTAAGCAACACCTCGAACCAGTAAACGAGTAATTTTGTACACCCTTAAACAAGCATAAATGTACATAT
>NZ_RBZN01000105.1 GCF_003628435.1 Ureibacillus endophyticus
GCAAAGAGGTCACACCCGTTCCCATACCGAACACGGAAGTTAAGCTCTTTAGCGCCGATGGTAGTTGGGGGCTTCCCCCTGTGAGAGTAGGACGTTGCTAGGCAAATAAAAACCACCACTAAATTATAGTGGTGGTTTTTTGTATGTATTAAAATTAATAGCTGAATTTTAGCTAATGAATTATATCTAATATTCATTGTTTATAACTGATATATCAATTGAATATGTCAGCATATAGCACAAGCATAACTTGCATTGTATCGTGCTATAGCCTACAAGTATGCTTATTATATGTTATGTTATATAAATTTTTATATGTATAAATAAAAAAGCAAGTTTTAATAAACATATAATAAATATTAAAATATCTAAATTAATATAACTAATAATAAATATTAATTATATTAATTATATTTAACGATTCCACGAACCTTAGAGCCCCAATCGATTGGGTGGATTATTGAAACTTTTTTATCCCTCTATTGAAACTTTTTTATCCCTTTATTAAAACTTTTTTATCCTTTCAATTGTAACCGATTTATATAAAAGTTATAATTAAGCTTAAAGTTAATAACTTGATTAAAATTAAGTTATTAAAAAGGGGATAAAAAAGTTTTAATAAGCAGGTGTAGATCCGTGGTACGGAAAAATGAAAAAAAGAAAATAATTAGTTATGAAAACAGTATTTTAAAAAGTAATGAAATCTCAATGGCAAAACTTAATAAAGGTTTGACACTTAATCAAATGCAATTATTAGCGTATGCTATTTATTCTACTCAACAAAGCGGAAATACAGAATTTCATAAAGCTGATTTTGAAAGAAAGTTTAATATTGAAAAATATCAAACTATCCATGCTAAAGAAGATGCTCAAAAGTTGTTAGCACTTCAATTTTCAATTGAGGACTTAGAAAATGATTATTTTGAGTATTGGAATGTATTCGGTTCAATTAAATATAAAGAGGGATTGTTTACTTTCAGATGGAATGAGGATTTTGTACCACATATTTTAGAATTAAAAGAAAAATACATCACAACTGATTTAACGATTACATCACAATTTAAAAGTGGGTTTAGTTGGATATTATATGATTATTTAAAAGCTCATTATGGATATTGGCATAAACCGATAAGTAAAGATGCACTTATGCGTTTATTCGGTGTAGAAGATGTTAAAAGTTATAGCAATAATACAGGATTATTCAAAAAGAAAGTGTTAGATATGGCAATAGCTGAAATTAATCAATACACAGAACTACAAGTAACATATAAAGAATTAAAACAAGGTAGAGCAATTATAGGTTTTGATTTGCATTGGTCAAATGGATCAACATCGATTAGTGCTACTCAAAAACAGATAAATGAACTTAAGATAATCATTGATGCGGTATTTGTTGATGCGCTTAAATATATAGATATAAACAATCAACAATCAAGAGAGAGGGCAATTAAGTTAGTACGTGAATTAGAGGGGTATAGACAATATACTGATAAACCTATTTGTATTACTAAAGAGAGAGCTGATTTTTTATTAGTAAAATGTAATACGATTCTAAAAGAATTAGAAAACTTGAAGGAGCAAGACCATAATAAACCATCTCTTTATAATTGGTTAGAGGAAAGAGAGTAAATATGAGTAAGCAAAGATTAACCAAACATAAACTTAATAGGAATGAAAAATATTTATTTTTTTATTGACGAACTAGTTTCATAGTGATAATATTATATAGCCGTCGCAAATGCGATGGAAAAATTGAAATTTTAAAAATTGACTTTATTAATTTTTTTTGATAAAATTTAATTCCTGTCAAAAAAACGACAGCAAAAATGAACTTTGAAAACTGAACAACAAAACGTTAATGAATATAGTTTCTCATTAAATTGAGGAACAAAATTTTGGACATCAATTTTGATGCCAGCAATTTTTTGAGCTTTATCAAATTCTTTT
>NZ_RBZN01000106.1 GCF_003628435.1 Ureibacillus endophyticus
TTTGGTGTTAGTTGAGGTTACCACACACAAAACTACCCAAAAAGGAAGTGACAAGTTTGTACCCTCAATTATTAGCGTATTTAATTGAATTTATCAAGTACCAAGAAAAAATAATTAAAATTTTAATGATATTACTATTTGGTAAGGCTGTTGGAAGTGTGCGTCCTGAACAGCCAATTAATAAAGAATATCGAAAGCTGCAGGTAGATGAACTACCCGTCATACAACAACTTGAAAAGGTATCCTTTCAGGATATAAAGCAGGCTTACTTTGATAAATATGGCAAAGAGTTGAAGCCTGTGCGGCGACATGCCAATGCCAAAACAAAAGTACCCGAGAATCTCTGTTGTCCAAAGTGTGGTGCACCCTCGGCGTATTTGTACGCCAACAATGGTGCGAATGGACAATACCTTTGTAAGGCATGTGATTGCTTATTTAACCAACAAAACCGCTATCAGAAAGAAGCGATTCTTCGTTGTCCTCACTGCATGAAAACCTTAGAGAAAATTAAGGAACGAAAAGACTTTAACATTTGGAAGTGTAAAAATAATCAGTGTTCTTTTTACCTATCGAATATAGAACGAATGAGTAAGGAAGAAAAAGCTCGGTTTAAACAAGATCCACAAGCGTTTAAAGTTCGCTATATTTACCGTGAGTTTCTGTTTGATTATCAACCTTTATCTTCGTCGTCACCAGTGAAACCGCGAGTAGATTTATCACGGATTTATACTTCATCCCATACACTTGGATTGATTTTGACGTACCATGTGAATTATGGGATTTCAGCACGGAAAACAGCAGCGATTATGCAAGACATACATAATGTTTCAATTTCTCATCAAACGATTTTAAATTACGTAAATAGTGTCTCCATCTTGATGAAGCCCTTCGTTGATCGATATCCCTATGAACTGTCCGATCAATTTTGTGGCGATGAGACGTACATTCGAGTAAACGGAAAATGGCATTATTTATTCTTTTTCTTTGATGCGGCAAAAAAGGTCATTCTGTCTTACCGTGTTTCGCCAAATCGGGATACATTGTCTGCCATTAAAGCGATTGATGACGTTTTACAAAAGTTCAAGGAGATTCCTGAAAATCTGAATTTAATCGTTGATGGCAATCCCATTTACTTATTAGCACAACACTTCTTCGCACAACATGACATTTGGTTTGATGTGACACAAGTGATTGGCTTAACGAATGAAGATCCAGTCTCAGTGGAATATCGTCCACTAAAACAGATCATCGAACGATTAAACCGTACGTTCAAAGGGCATTACCGTGCGACAACAGGCTTTGGTTCGGAAGCTGGCTCAGTTTCATTTGTGACAATGTTCGTGGCTTATTTTAACTTCCTTC
This sequence comes from Ureibacillus endophyticus, assembly GCF_003628435.1. GTDB lineage: Bacteria > Bacillota > Bacilli > Bacillales_A > Planococcaceae > Ureibacillus > Ureibacillus endophyticus. The sequence goes on from NZ_RBZN01000106.1 coordinate 1,363, forward strand.
GACCACATGCAAAGTTAGAAAAACGTGTGCCTGTAGCGATTCCAGAACTGGAACAAATGCCACATATGCCAGCACGTTGGACAAAATTGATTCAACTTGCCCAACAAGAGCTAACAGCATAACCGCCTGCTTTTTTTTAGCAGAGCCCTCAAACAATCGCATACGAAAGACAATCGGCGTAGCGAACTCTTGACAAACCGAATGGAGAAAAGGTTAAAATTGGTAATTTGGCGAGGGTTATTTGGTGTGCCTACTTTTTTCCCTTCGCCCTCAAAAACAAGGCGCAACCTTTTCGGAATGTTTGTCAAGAGCGATTGTCACCTCGTGCGGAGAGTACTTTCCGCCCTGAACGCTTGTGATTTTCAGTTTTTCATAGAAGTTTTGACACTACC
>NZ_RBZN01000107.1 GCF_003628435.1 Ureibacillus endophyticus
TTGAACTGCTCCCAGTCAAGTAGACAGTGGAAATAATAAAAATGCTCTAAGCGGCTTGAGTCCTATATTCTAATGGACTTAAGCCGTTTAGTTTTTCTTGATAACGCTCATTGTTATAGAATTCAATGTATGTATCAATGGCGTGTTGTAGTGTCTCATACGTTTCGAATTTATGTAAATAATACATTTCCACTTTTAATGTTCCCCAAAACGATTCAATCGGTCCATTATCGATGCATCGACCGACTCTCGACATACTATGGGTCAATTTTGCGTTCTCCATGATTCGTTTAAATTCTTTTGATGTATATTGATAGCCTCGATCACTATGTAAAAGTGGAAATTCATCTTTTGACAGTTGACAAATTGCGGGTTGGATGGTCTTAAACACTAGGGCATTATTATTAGAATGGCCTAATACATAGCTCACAAGGGAGTTATCATACAAGTCAATGATCGCGCTTAAATACGCCTTCTTCCCATTGCCATATTTGAACTCTGTCACATCTGTACACCATTTCTGATTGGGTTTTTCAGCTGTAAATTCACGTGCTAACACATTTTCAGCTACGTAATCTGGTTTTACTTTTTGATACTTTTTTGTGCGACGTCGAATAACGGCCTGTAAACCACAAATCTTCATCAGACGATAAATGCGTTTTTTGTTCACTTTCTCCAACCCCTCTTTTTCTCGCTGGCGGTTAATCGTCATCGCGATACGACGGTAGCCATAAATGCCATCCACTTGTTTATACAAGTGTTGTATAGATGTAACGAGTTGTTCGTTTACTTGCTCTTGCTCTGTTGGTTGTCGCTTCAGCCATTTATAATAAGCTGCACGTGACACTCCCGCAAGTTCGCATAATAAAAGAATCGATAAGTTTTCATTCGCCGCTAATTCTTGAATCGCTAAATAACGGCTTTGCGTACGAATTCTACTTAACGATGCCTCCTTTCGATTTCTTCTAACTTTTTTAATAGTAAATTTTCCGCACGTAATCGCTCATTTTCACGCTCCATCTGTTGAATTTTTAAACGTAATTCATCTTCTGGTGTGCGTTCTTCTGCTGGTTTTGTACGACCTCGTCGATCTTGAAGTGCCTCTTCTCCATTTTGTTCAAATTTGCGTACCCATTGATACACCTGTTGATAAGACACCTCATATTGTGCTGCAATCTCTTGATAATTCTTCCCGTTTGCTAGACAAGCTTTGGCAATTTCAATACGTTCTTCTACAGTTGTTTTTCTTTTTTTAGTCATAGATTGGCTCAATCCTTTACCCGAATCTTGTAATTCACTATGACTAGTATACTTTTTAATCCAATTTCTTAAAACGCTTCTACTTGAAAGTTGATATTTTCTTGTTACTTCTCTTAATGAATATTTACCAGATAAATAGTCTTGAACAGCGGCGATTTTTACTTCTTTTGAGTAAAATCGATGTTTAGGTAATCGTTCTAAACCTTCTTCTCCAAAATGAAAATAGTCATTTTGCCAATCTTTAATTGTATCTCGATGTACGTTAAAAATCTGTGCTACTTCATTCAAAGTATAATTTTCTTCATGATAAAACTTAATGATTCTTAATTTTTCATCTTTAGAAAAAATTTTTGACATAAAAATACTCCCCATTAGATAAACAGATTTTATTTTTTAATCTGTCTACCTAACGGGGAGCATATCAT
>NZ_RBZN01000108.1 GCF_003628435.1 Ureibacillus endophyticus
AAGATTCACGCAAAGGGAGAGCGTGAGTTAACGGACATGTTCGAACGTTTTGTTTTACATTATGGATTCGAATATGAATTCTGTAATCCTGGCAAGGGAAATGAAAAAGGACACGTTGAAAACATGGTGAAGTATTCACGAAACAACTATTTATTACCTGCGCTATCGCTTACAGATTTAAATGAATTGAATGAGCAATTATGGGAAAAGGCTGAGAAAGACTGGGAACGGATTCACTATGAAAAGAAGCGAAAGCAGTCTGAACTTCATTTAGAGTCCGTCGCAAAACATTTAGTTTTACCAGAAAAGGAGTTTAATTGCGCTCGTATCATGACTGCGAAAGCAGACAAATCTGGATTTGTGCACATCGATTCAAAACTTTATTCTACTTCACCGCGTTTTGCGCAAAAGAAAGTGTTCGTAGAAGTTCTGTATGATGAAATTCGGATTTTAAACGAAAACTATGAATGCATTGTAAAGCATCCGAGATTGTATGGCAATCAGGCCAAATCTATGGTTTGGCAACCTTATTTAAAATTATTGGCACAACGGCCAAAAGCAATTAAATATTCGGGTGTATATGATCATTTACCATCAGAATGGCAAGCCTATTTAAAAGCCTCTACGGAAGATGAGCAAAAGGCAGCACTATCACTTTTAGCAGAATTAATGACCGTAGCTACATTTGGTCAACTAAACGAAGCGTTGATGACCGCATCTAGTAATGGGCATCCTTCGGCTGAACAAATTAGGCAGGCTTTTAATGCACAAAAATTCAATCAGCAGCTCTATCAGGACATTCAAACCTCTGAGGAAATCCCTAAACTGCCAGAAGTGACTAGAGGTTCAAGTCACTATGATGATCTTTTTAAAATGGAGGAGAAATCATGACGCAGCTACTAGAGGATTGTGCAAAACGTTTGAAATTAAGTCAGTTACGTTCACATATTGCGGAATTAACCGCTGATCAAATTCAGTTTCTAGAGCAGCTCTTTACACGAGAAATTGAGCATCGTGAAGCAACAAAACTGAATTTATTATTAAAGCAGGCGCAGTTGCCTCAAAGTGGTCATGAGCCGTTTAATTGGCAGCATGTGCAACTAGCCAAAACATTATCGAAAGAGGATTTATGGGATGGACAGTTTATCTCTGAAAAGGAGAATCTTATTCTTTACGGTGGTGTAGGCACTGGAAAAACTTACTTAAGTCGTTGCATTGCATTAAATGCCATTACTAAGTTTGGTCATAAAGTACGCTTTTACACAATTGCAGGACTCGTTAATCAACTGATTGATGCGAATCAAAAAGGGCAGCTGAATAAATTAATGAACCAAATTGATAAATTAGACCTCCTTATTCTTGATGAGCTAGGCTATATTCCGTTAGGAAAAGAAGGGGCAGAGCTTCTCTTTCAAGTGATTTCGATGTGTTATGAAAAGCGTAGCGTCATTATTACGACGAACCTTCAATTTGGACAATGGAATCATGTATTTGGGAATCAAATTTTAACAGAGGCGGTAATCGATCGCTTAATCCATCATTCACATTTAATCATCTTTACTGGAGAAAGCTATCGATACCGTAATTCTAGTATTCGAAAATAAGTAAAAATAGTGTTGGCAAGTGGTCGCAAAATTAATGACCATTTATTACATTTTTTGATTGCCAAATGCA
>NZ_RBZN01000010.1 GCF_003628435.1 Ureibacillus endophyticus
TTTACTTTTATAACTACCAACGCTTCCAAAAACGACTCAACCACCTGGCACCGATAGAATATCGACACCAGATGGCTGCTTAGTCTCTTTTAAAGCTGTCTACTTGACTGGGGTAAGTCCAAACACCTCTCTTTTAATTATTCATAAGTTTCTTCAACGATTCAAGTAAATCACTTGAAAAAGATAACTTTTCCATTGTTATTGGATGCACCATTTCTAGTAAAACACAGTGAAGAGCTTGTCTATTTAATAAACTTTTACTACCTCCATATAAATCATCACCCACAAGCGGATGTCCAATATAAGCCATATGAACTCGGATTTGGTGAGTTCTTCCAGTATGAAGCTTCAATCGGACATGAGTTAATGGTTCCCCATTATTGGAGTATCCTCTTTTTAATACCTTTACATCGGTATGAGAATATTGACCATCACTTCTTACAACCCGTTCAATAATGCTTGTCTCACTCCGGCCAATTGGTGCAATAATTTGTTGTTCATCTAAATCAACATGACCATGAACAATTGCTTCATACTGTTTATTAATTTGCCCTCTTTTTTGTTGTAGTCCCATTAAATGGTGAATGTGACTATGTTTTGCTATACATACAAGACCTGAAGTATTGTGATCGAGCCTTGTAACTATATGAACAGTCGAATGAATCCCCTTCTGTTGAAAATATCCGCTAACAAAGTTTGCAACACTTCCAGTAGGATGTTCACGAGATGGGATTGTATTCATAAATGGAGGCTTTTCAATAATTAATAAAGCTTCGTCTTCAAATAGTATATTTAATTCCCCTTGTTCAACAATCAGACCATCACTTATTTCCTCAGGTGGGAATATAATGGTGATTTCGTCCCCTTCATTTAAAACATGGCGTACATTTTTTTCAATTCCATTAACCAATATCGTACCACCATTAAATTTAATTGAAGTTAAAGCTTTCTTTGAAATTCCTTGATTACTAATGGCATTCCGTAATAATTGACCATTTTGATTCGCTATAAACTGTAGCTTATATCTTGTATCCATGGTGACCTCTATTCATTTGAAACAAAGGAATCATGTACTCGTTCCCAAAACGGAAAAGGTCTGAAACGAGCAAAGCGTACTCTTTCGTTGGCAACATTAAACGTTACAGATTTCAAATCGTTATGCACAAATTGGTTATGATCAATCGTCATTGTAAATTGCTGATTACTCACTGGTATTAATGCACAATTATGATGTGCAGGTAATACTAAGGATGAGCCAACCGTTCTAAATACTCGATTATTAATGGATGCCATTTCAGTTATTTGAAAAGCTTGTAATGTCGGATGAATAATCGCGCCACCTAGTGCCTTATTATAAGCCGTACTACCTGATGGTGTGGAAATACATAGGCCATCACCACGGAATCTTTCAAAATGATTGCCATTTAACTCTACATCCATTACTAATGTAACATCAGGAGATTTTATCGTTGCCTCATTTAATGCTAAATATGTTTTAGATTCATTGTTGTGTGTTTGAACATGCACTTCCAATAATGGGTACTCAACCACGTTATATTCTTTTTTCGCAATCGATAAAACGAGCTTTTCAAGTTCTGATGGCTTCCAATCTGCATAGAAACCTAAATGACCAGTATGAATTCCGACAAAAGCTACTTGGTGTAGTCGATGAATATGGCGATGGAATGCATGTAAAAGCGTCCCATCTCCACCAATCGATATAACAATCTCTGGTTCTTCTTCATCAAATATTAAGCCAAAATCCTGTAAATACGTTTTGGCAAGTCCCATTAATTCATTGGATTGTGCATCTCTGCGTGACTGAATCGAAAATTTCAAATTACTCACGCTCCTTTTCCTCATTTGTCGATCGAATCGTTGGGGTTGATGCTTCTTTATTTTCACTAAAGTAAACTTGTGCTTCCTGGATTTCACTTCGAATTGAAGACATTTCTTCATCTAATTTAAACGCAGCTTCTGCAGCATTTTGGAGTCGATTTTTTATTTCTTCAGGGAACAAGCCTTTATATTTATAATTTAAGGAGTGTTCGATGGAAGCCCAAAAATTCATCGCAAGCGTCCTAATTTGGATTTCTGCTAATACTTCTATTTTCCCGTTAATTGTTTCAACAGGGTATTCCACAATCATATGATAAGAACGATAGCCACTAGGTTTACTATGTGTAATATAATCCTTTTCCTCGATTACTTTCAAATCATCTCTTTGACGAATTAAGTTTACAACTGTTGAAATATCATCAACAAATTGGCACATGATGCGGAGACCTGCAATATCTTGAAGTTCTTTTGTTAATTGATATGAAGGTTCAAAGGGTATTCCCTTTTCTAAGGTTTTATCATAAATACTTGCTAACGGTTTAACTCTTCCTGTAACAAACTCGATTGGAGAAGTTGTTCCAGTAATTCCAAATTGCGAACGCATTCCTTTTAATTTTACTTTTAGTTCATCCACAGCCTGTTTATATGGGCTTAAAAATATGTCCCATTGTCCCATAGAAAATTCCTCCTTAGAAAACACGATTTGTCATTTAAGAACAAATCGTAGTTGCATCTTCGTATCGCGAATCGAACCATGCAACTTTATCATTTAATAAGCACGTAAGTTTTACAGATTACAACGTGTCATTTTGGAATATTTCCTTAAATGCTTCTTCGACTGAATCGACAAATTCTTTTCCATAGTTGTCGTTTCCTTCGATATTGAAAATGAGCATTTCCAGTTCTTCTGTAAAATTGATTAATTCTATTGCTTCACCATTTATCGTTACATATGGATTTTGATTAGATTTCAAAATATCTACTAGATGTGACCATAGTTCATTCGAAAAATGTAAATAACTAAACTCTCCACCTTCTTCGACAACATATATGAATGCAAGGTTGTCAGAGTCTGCTAACATTTGTCCAGCAGGAACAATTTGTATGTCTTTATCATTTTCGTTTAAACTAAAGTGATGGTTATTATGTACATATTGATAATTGTCGATTTTATAAATGTTGCGCATTAAACTTACATCCCTTCAACACTATTCCTTCATATTTTAACATAGCACTGTACAATTTCGAGAAAAAGAATGAAGGAAAATACACATTCTTCTTATTAGAAAGGAAAATATATATGAGTCAAGAATTAGAAATTGAGTTTAAAAATACATTAACAAAAGAACAGTATGAAAATTTATTAATATCATTTCAAATACCAAATGAAAAAATAATTCGACAAACAAATCATTATTTTGATACACCTAATTTTTCTCTTAAAGAATTATCTAGTGGCCTTCGAATTCGAGAGACAAGCAATAAAATAGTTTGTACATTAAAAGAGAAAAAATCTACAAATATTCATTTAGAAACAACGGATGAATTAACGAGAGAACAAGCGGATTTAATGTTAGCAGGTGAAGCATTTTTAGCCCCTCGAGTAAAGGAGAAGTTGTTAGAATTAAATATCCCAATTGAGAAATTAAGAGTATTTGGCACTTTAACAACAGATAGAGTGGAAATTGCATACAAAGGTGGAATCCTTGTATTTGACCATTCTTTCTATTTGCAGTGTGACGATTATGAGGTAGAATATGAAACAAGTAACGAAAACGAAGGAAAAGTAATTTTCCTAGAATTTTTACAACAACACAGCATAACAAGACAAGTTGCAGATAAAAAAATTGCACGCTTTATGAAAGCACTGAAAGGTTGATCGTAGTTGGATATTTCATCAATGAAAATGTTACTTGAAATTCAAGCACTCCAATCCATAGGCAATACACAAACAAGCGTTCAATCGTTAACAGACAACAACTCTATTTTTACAGAATTACTGGAAGAGATGTTGTCTTCAACATCTTCCTTAACGAATAACGCTTCAAACCTTCTGGAAAACTATACACAAGCAAATACAACCGAGAACGCTCTATCTTCAATGTACTTAAATTCTACTTCAAATTACATACCTGATTCATATTATGATGCATTAATTGGTTCGAACAGTAATAACGTTTTTAATAATTACATTAATAAAGATTATTTAAATACATCTGGATATGGAGATGTTCTTGCAGGAGCAAGTAAATATTCAGAATTCATTTCTAAAGCTTCTGCAAAATATAGTGTACCTGAAAAGTTAATTGCAGCCGTGATTAAACAAGAGTCGAATTTTAATCCAAATGCAGTTAGTTCTGCTGGTGCAACAGGCTTAATGCAACTGATGCCTGGAACCGCAAAATTTTTAGGTGTGCAAGATTCCCATGATGCAGAACAAAATATAATGGGTGGAACGAAATATTTAAGCCAAATGCTAAATAAATTTAATAATAATATTGAACTAGCTCTTGCTGCTTATAATGCAGGGCCTGGAAATGTTTCGAAATACGGTGGGATTCCTCCATTTAAAGAAACAGTTAACTATGTAGATAAAGTACTAAAATACTATAATGCTTAAGTTTTAATACCCAATATGCGATTTGTTTGAGAAAAAGGCAATACGTTGATAGAATAAATACATCGTACTTTTGTGTTAAAGCAAAACGACAATATGGTATGCAATATTCGGATATTTCATTACGTATTCAAAAAAGAAGTAAAGGAGTTGCAGCTATGAATCGAAAATATACGATTCCTTACGAGGAAATTGGTGCTGAAAAACTTTCTGAGCTCCTTCGCGCTTTTTATAAACGTGTTGCGAAGCATCCATTGTTAATTCCGATTTTTCCAGAAGATTTAACAGAAACATTACGCAAACAAATACAATTCCAAACTCAATATTTAGGTGGACCTAATCTTTATACAGAGGAACACGGACATCCGATGATGAAAGCTCGTCATATGCCTTTTAAAATAACACCTGATCGTGCACAAGCTTGGCTTGAATGTATGAGCGAAGCAATGGATGAGGTTGGTCTTGAAGGGAAATTTCGAGAAGTATACTATCAGCGACTTGTTATGACTGCTCATCATATGATTAATTCGCCAAATGAAGATGAGGAGGATTTAGAGTGAATAATGTCCAATTATTATCGAAACCCGTCGCACCTTCTAGCATTACAAAGCCTATAGAATTATATATTTTTATAGATCCACTTTGCAAAAAAGCTTTAAAGATGCAAACTATGCTAAGAAAGTTACAGCTACAGTACGATCATTATTTTACTTGGCGCTATGTGCTAAGTACAAAATTAGTTTCGTTAAATGGCTTAAGACGTACTAAAGGTTGTTTGACCGGTGCCGAACTGGATATTACGCATCCTGCACTCCCATCAATTGCGATTAAAGCAGCTGAATTACAAGGAAAACGTGCTGCAAGTCGTTATTTACTTAAATTACAAGAACATTCTTTATTAAATACAAAGGATGTAACGTCCTACTCTGTTTTAATTGATATAGCTAGGGAAACAAATCTTGACATTGATGAATTTATTAATGATTTCGGTTCAAAAGAGGCAGCCCGCGCTTTTCAATGTGATTTACACATTACCCGCGAAATGGAAGTAGACGAAATACCGAGTATCGTATTCTTTAATGAGTGTATAGAGGATGAAGGGCTAAAAGTTAGTGGTATGTATGCATATGATGTATATGTTCATATATTACAAGAAATGCTAGATGATACACTGACTTGCCAAAATCTACCGTCAATTGAAGAGTTATTTAATCGATTCCATTCACTAACAACAGCTGATGTTGCTGAAATATATTCTATCACTGAGCAAGAAGCAGAACGCGAATTAAAAAAACGTATGTTACAACAAAAACTAGACCGTTTAACAAATGAGGACATTACCCTCTGGAGAAAAAAATAATCGTTAGCACTTATTTTTATTATGTATATAAAACTTATAATTTAGTAGACAATTTCTTAATGAAATTGTCTTTTTTTATGTATAGAAAGTTGTTTTCATCCTTTGTGGACAATTTCGATAAAGAATAAATTAGAGCCGAAGAAAAAGGGAATACTGTCTGCTACACTCCATTCCAATCTGGACATTATATAAAGAAATAAAAGAGACGCCACATTCTTTTTCAAGAATTGACGCCTCTTTTCACAAAGGGGATGGGAGAAATGTTCACGTTCAAACAAAGGGGTGTATGTTTGTTATGTGATTTATTTCACGTATTTAATTTATCACAGAATAATAATTGATGCAATGGAACTGTGGACATTTCACAAATCCGTCATATAGTAACCGTTTTCATATACATTGATATATAAGGAATTGTAACACATTGTACTAGTTTTCTAGAACTTTTAAAACTGTTATACAATACAAAAAATATTATTTCGAATTATAAAAATATTTTTAGAATATAATTATATTGCCTATCAAATAAAAAGAACTATGTAAAGGTCATCTGAAACCTCCACATAGTTCAATTGAATTTAATTATTTAAGCAGTAATGATTCAAGTTCACTTAGTTTTTGTTCAAATACTTTACATGCTTCTCTTATCGGTGTTGGAGATTCCATATCCACCCCAGCAGCTTTTAATACTTCAATTGGGAAGTCCGAACATCCAGCTTTTAAGAAATTATTAATATAACGATCGACTGCTGGTTGTCCTACTTCTAAAATTTGTTTACTTAATGCTGTGGCAGCACTTTGACCTGTTGCATATTGATAAACATAATAATTGTAGTAGAAATGTGGAATTCGAGCCCATTCTAATCCAATTTCCTCATCAACTGTCATTTCATCACCGAAATATTGTTTATTTAAATCATAGTAGATTTCTGTTAGTCCATCAGCAGTTATTGCTTCACCATTCGCATCTTTTTCATGAATAATATGCTCAAACTCAGCAAACATTGTTTGACGGAATACTGTACTTCTGAAACCGTCTAACCAATGATTTAATAAATAAATTTTTTGCTGTTCATCTTCAGTCGTTTTTAACAAGTAGTCAAATAACAGTTCTTCATTACAAGTTGAAGCTACTTCAGCTACGAAAATGGAGTAATCTGCATAAGGATATGGCTGATTTTGACGAGTATAGTAGCTGTGCATACTATGACCAAATTCATGAGCTAAAGTAAATAAATTATTAATGTTATTTTGCCAGTTCATCAATACATATGGGTTTGTACCATATGTTCCTGAAGAGTATGCACCACTTCTTTTTCCTTTGTTTTCTAGTACATCTACCCAACGGCTATCTAAACCTTTTTGAACGATGGATTGATATTCTTCGCCTAATGGAGCAAAGCTTTTAACCATAATTTCTTTTGCCTTTTCATATGGCATATCAATTTTCACTTCTTTTACAAGAGGTGTAAATAAATCATACATATGAAGTTCTTCCACACCTAATACTTGCTTTCTAAGTGAAATATAACGGTGTAGGACAGGTAAAAACTCATGAATCGTTGAAATTAATTGATCGTAAACTTTTTCAGGTATCGTATTGTTACTTAATGCGCGGTGTCTTGCTGAATTAAATTTACGGATACGAGCACTTACATTATGTGATTTAACATTTCCAGATAATGTAGAGGCAAACGTATTTTTAAATTTACCATAAGTAGCATACATCGCTTTAAATGCTTGTTCACGTACTTCGCGGTTATCGCTTTCTAAAAACGTAATATAATTTCCATGAGTTAATTGTACATCTTCCCCTTCATCATTTTTGATAACAGGGAACTCTAAGTCTGCATTATTTAACGCACTGAAAGTACCGCTTGATGCAGATGTTACTTCTGAAAACTGTGCAAGTAATTGTTCTTGCTCAGCAGATAGGACATGAGGACGTTTAAGATTTAATTCTTTTAACATTTGTGTATATAATCGAAGGGGTTCGAATTCATCTAAATAGCTTTGAATTTTTTCTTCTTCAATAGATAGAATCTCTGGAGTAATAAATGACCAGGCAGCTGATAATTTTGCACCTAATGAACGGACTCTTGCATCCATCCCTTGGTATTTACTATTTGTAGTATCTTGATCGTGTTTTAAATGGCTGTATACATAAAGCTTTCCAAAGCGTTTGGATAGTTCATCACTAAATTGTAGTGTATCGTACAAACTTTTCGCACTTTCAACTACTTTACCTTTAAATTTCTCACTCTCTGGAATTAACTTTTCGATTTCTTTAAATTTTGCTTCCCACGCATCGTCTGATGGAAAAATCACTTCTAAATCCCAGGTTAATTCAACAGGTACTTCTTCACGATTCAATAATTTTTTCGCCATAAAAATTGCCTCCGATACCATTTATTTCGAATTTCTCGTATCTCATTCATTTTCTCAAGAATAACTTTTAATTGCAAGAAATTGACTATACAGATAGTTGTCCACTTGGTCCTTTGAAATTTTTTGATTTGGATTCTGAATAGAAAGGTCCTTGAGTAACTCACTATAATCCATGACTACTTTTATAGCTTCCATAGAACCATTTATTTTAGACCATGCTAAAAAGTGAGTAATGATTTTATCATTAATAGCCTCCACAGGGATTTGGTACACACTTAAAAAATAAAATAGGGCTAGCTGCCAATCAACTGAAAATAGCTCTATCACCTCACTGCCTCTTAAAGGAACACCTATATAGTATGGTAGGGAGTGTAAATTTAATCTAAGCTCGTAAATACAACGCAATAATAAATCCTTTACACCTTTCCTACTTATTAATACTCTCGATTTTAAGTAGTTATGTTTCGCTTTATTATAAAACATTAAATATCGGGCATATTCTTCACGGGTCAACTTCTTAGGTAAATAAAATGGGAATTTTTGATATTCAATAGGTAATGCTTGTACTTTTGCAATAAAAGTATTGCCATGGACAAATAATATATTTGAAAGATAAATAAACTGTCGCAGAAATGGACAATACATCATAATATATTGATGGTGTTTGGTGGATTGAATAAATTGTTGAAGTTGTTTACTTATTAAAATCTTATGTATTCCATCACCTATTTCAAAGGGTGTAACAGGAATCCATATTGGAATAATGGAGGCACTTGAATAACCTGCATTTCGTTCTGTAAATTTTTCAAGTGAAATTGGACTACATTGAAATTCAATGGCAAATTGCTCGTTGTTAGCATAGATTAGTAAGTCGGGTCTTTGTTTTAAAGTAGATAAATAGGGTTCTAATTGAACATTTAAATTAAGAGATTTAAAAAGAAAATATAACTGTTCCTTCCCTTCCAGGTGTCGAGTCGATTCACCCTCAGAGAAAGTACTCGCACATTTACTTTTATTAATATGGGCAAAATGCGGTATTTTTTGTTGACCTAACTTTAACTGAAGCTGTTGTTTACATTGTGGGCAATAAAATTTCGTTGTTAATCGAAGTAGTTTTAATGTTGAAAGAGGTATGCTTGAATTTAATACAAACCTTTTATTTTGATCTGTATAAGCAACTAACATAACTTTCCCTCCCTTGAACCAATTGTAAGAAGGATCGATTTAAATTTCAATCATAGATTTCGAATTGTCTAAAAATAATAATTTGCATAAAAAAAAGAGATGCCCTATTGTAAGGTCACCTCTAATACTTTAAGAGAAATATTTAATTACCGTTTCAAAGCAATCTTCTTCCATAATTGTTTCACCATATTCTTGTAAACGGAATACAGTTAATTTGGAAATACCTAAATACTCGTTAATAATTGAACGAATGTTTAGACGTTCCTCTTTTTCAGTAATATTTGTGAAATCAATTGCAACATAGTAGTAATTCTCAAATTTATACAAAGATGATTGTAAACCAAATTGAACAAGACGTTTTGCAACCGGAATTAATTCATCTATGTCTTTAAATTTATAAATTGAAAAATTTGTAATTCCTTGATGATGAACACCGTCTTCTTCATCAAAAGAGTCAAAAATAGATTCATCTATATTATGTTGGGCAGCTTCACGATGCTCCTCGAAGCTTGAAAGCAAGGAGTTGGATTCACTATCACCATTAATATTTGCACGAGTAACAATGACTTCAAGTCCATGTTCAGAAGCATTTACATGAATCCAAATTGGACCATCTAAATCAAAATAATCTTCTGTATTGATTTCTCCAATCATATCCCAAAAAAGTTCTTCACCTTTTGCTCTGTTATACCATATTTCTTCACGGCTATATCCGCGATCTTCAATATCACGATAAGTAATAAAAAGTTTTATCGTGTTTTCATTTACGCGTTCGATGTCCATTAGACTTCAACTCCCTTCACAGTCATTCGTTGAAAAACAAGGAAAGCGTTCTTAGTATGTTTTGATTGGCAAGAATTAATCTTGCAATTCAAAAGTGTTTACGCCAACACTTTAGGTGAACAACATTATTTAGAATAAAAGCATTCTTTATTTATATACTTATGTTTTATTCTATAACTCTATTGTATGATTACCTAATAAAAATGAAAAGAAAAAAACATCGGACAAACAAAATTATTTGAATATTGAAATTGTAGTTGACTACACTATTGAAATCAAGTGAAAAATTTTTAAGATTAGTTATTATATGTTGGATTGCTTCTTTATTATTCACTGGTCATTCATCATACCGAACTTTTCAAAAAAACACATCATGATTAGCGCTAATTAATGACTTTAAACAAAAATAAAAACCGATAAAACCCAAGTAAAATGGATTTTATCGATTGCTTTTAAACAAATTCGGGTTTAGTTAACCATTTTTTGCGCTTCTAACAATTGGAATGCACGAACTTTTCTAGGCAAGAAGCGGCGAATTTCATCTTCATTGTAACCAACTTGAAGGCGCTTTTCATCTAAAATAATTGGACGACGTAATAATCCAGGATGTTCTTGGATTAATTCGTACAATTGTTGCAATGGTAAGCTTTCAACATCTACATTTAACTTTTGGAAAATTTTCGAACGTGTAGAAATAATCTCATCTGTACCATCTTCTGTCATGCGTAAAATTTCTTTTATTTCACCTATTGTTAACGGTTCTGAAAAAATATTTCGTTCTCTATAAGGAATTTCATGTTCTTCTAACCAAGCTTTAGCTTTTCGACATGATGTGCAACTTGGTGATGTAAATAATGTTACGATCATTATGACACTTCCCTTCTTTTGGTCAATAATCTATTCTCAACTTTTTATTAGATTAGAATTAATTTAATTTAAAATAACATCTTAATTATACAACATTCTATCGCATTTGAATACAACATATTTAATAAAATATTTGCTATGTTAAGGGATTTTATTTTCATTTTTTCTCTTTTAGGAATATAATTTATATCCTTTTAATATAACAGGTTACTTTACCCTTCTTTTGTAAAATTTAAACATACAACTAAAGCTTTTTTTATTCTCAATTAGATAATAGTAATCGAGAAATAATCACAAATTTCTGTAAATTTAACGCTTAATTCCTAGTGCACTTGCAAATGACTATTTAACTGCTTACAAATGTAAAAGTTACTTTTAAATAACATTTATCTTAATTACGTTACAATGTTACCCAATCTCATTCTTTTTCATTCAAAGGCAGTGAAATATTATTTGCAATTAATAAAGATTTTTTATATATTATTTAACAAATATGTATTGGCGAAAAATTATAAAAACAATGACAAAGAGTAGTACATTTGTTCTTCCGTGTTTAGAGAATCTGTGGTTGGTGCAAACAGAAGACGGGGCAAATGGAATGGACTTTCGAGTTGGCTTTATGAACGGATGTAGTAGTAAAGCTCGTCTCCTTCACGTTACGAAGGCTAAGTGGTCTATATAATAGACAAGCTGGGTGGTACCGCGGATTCAACATCATTCGTCCCATTACGAACATTCTTCGTAAGGACGCATGATGTTTTTTATTTTGAATATAATAGGAGGATTTTTTAATGAAGACTATTTTTTCAGGGGTTCAACCAACTGGAGTTGTTACACTAGGAAATTACATTGGAGCTTTTATGCAATTTCCAGCGCTACAAGATGAAGGAAAAGCAATTTATTGCATCGTAGACCAACATGCAATTACAGTACCTCAAGATCCAAAAGAATTACGTTCTAATATTCGAACACTAGCTGCTACATACTTAGCAACAGGCATTGACCCAAACAAGGCCATTTTATTTATTCAATCTGAGGTTCCTGCCCATGCACAGGCTGGTTGGATGTTACAATGTGTCGCTTCCATTGGTGAATTAGAACGAATGACACAATTTAAAGATAAATCTGATGGGAAAGAGTCTGTTTCTGCTGGATTATTAACTTATCCACCATTAATGGCTGCAGATATTCTTTTATATAATACGAATATTGTTCCTGTTGGGGATGACCAAAAACAACATATTGAATTAACACGTGACTTAGCTGAACGTTTTAATAAACGATATGGTAAGGTATTTGTGATTCCAGAAATTCAACTGCCAAAAGCTGGTGCACGTATTAAATCATTACAAGAACCAACGAAAAAAATGAGTAAATCAGATCCAAATACGAAAGCAACAATTCGCTTCCTAGATACGCCAAAACAAATTGAAAAGAAAATTAAATCTGCAGTAACAGATTCAGAAGGTATTGTTGCTTTTGATGAAAAAAATAAACCAGGTGTTTCAAACCTTTTAACAATTGAATCTGCTGTTACAGGAATCGCTATTGATACTCTTGTTAAAAAGTATGAAGGGCTTGGCTATGGTGCCTTTAAAGAAGGTGTAGCAACAAGTCTAATCGAACATTTAACGCCTGTCCAAGAAAGATTTAATGAATTAATTGACTCTAGTGAATTGGATAAAATCTTAGATGAAGGTGCAGCAAAAGCAAACGAAATTGCATCAGCGACAGTTAAAAGAATGGAAAACGCGATGGGATTAGGTCGAAAATCAAGATAAACAAAACAATAATTGATCCGATTGCTAAATAGAGCTCATGGGTCCCAACTATAAATGCCCAAACCGCTGACCATGAATACCCTAATGTTCGGTAATTTAAATATAAAAGTAGATTCCCTACGGATATTACACATATGCCATAACTAAATAAAAAAAGCATAAAACGAAACATGTCCAACACTCCTTTACTAATTTAATATTCAAGAGTGAAAACAAAAATGCCTTTAGCTTTTCGCTAAAGGCATTTTATTATCGACATATTATTTAGTCGATTTTTCTTAATAATAAGCTTGCGTTATGTCCACCAAAACCGAGTGAATTTGACATTGCATATTCTACAAATTCTTTACGTGCTTCGTTTGGAATATAATCTAAGTCACATTCTGGATCTGGCATTTCTAGGTTGATTGTTGGAGGTAAAATCCCTTCTTTTAATGCTAGAGCAGTAAAGATTGTTTCAACCCCACCAGCTGCACCTAATAAGTGACCAGTCATTGATTTTGTCGAACTCATTGCTAATTTATATGCATGTTCGCCAAAGACAGATTTTACTGCCATTGTTTCAAATAAATCATTATATGGTGTACTTGTTCCATGGGCATTAATATAACCTACTGCAGTAGGATTAACTTCTGCATCATCTAATGCTTGTTGAATTGCACGAGCTGCCCCTTCGCCATTTGGAGCAGGTGCTGTAATATGGTATGCATCCCCTGTAGAACCATAACCTACGACTTCTGCATAAATTTTTGCACCACGAGCTTTTGCAAATTCATATTCTTCCAGTACTAAAACTCCTGCACCTTCTGCAATAACGAATCCATCACGATTTTTATCGAATGGACGTGATGCCGTTTGTGCATCCGGATTTAAAGAAAGTGCAGTACTTGAACAGAAACCAGCTACCGCCATATTTACGATTGGTGCTTCTGCTCCACCTGTAATCATTACATCAGCATCACCACGTTGAATTACTTTAAATGCGTCGCCGATTGAGTTCGTTCCTGATGCACAAGCAGTAACGGAACATGAATTGATTCCTTTTGCACCTAAATGAATAGAAACTTGACCAGAAGCCATATTCGGAATCATCATTGGTACAAAGAATGGACTAACACGACGTACACCACGTTCTTGGAAAACTTCCATTTGTTTTTCGTACGTTTCCATTCCACCAATACCTGAACCAATCCAAACACCGACTTTTGGTGCAATTTCTTCTGTAATATCTAAGTTAGCATCTTTTACAGCCATAATTGAAGAAGCAAGAGCGTAATGAGTAAAGCGGTCCATTTTACGTGCTTCTTTACGATCAATATATTGTTCAATATCAAAATCTTTTACTTCTGCTGCTACTTTTGCAGGGAATTTTTCAGCATCTACCCTTGTTAAAGGGCCTACACCAGATTTACCAGCAATTAGATTTTGCCAAGTTTCTTCAATTGTATTACCTAAAGGTGTAACTGCTCCAACACCTGTAATGACTACTCTTCTTTTCATAGTTCTCTTTTCCCCCTTAGGTTCTAAGCTTGTTATTCTCATTATAACTGATTATTTACCCCATTTGATAACGACTGCACCCCATGTAAGGCCGCCTCCGAAACCAACTAAGACTAGTATATCATCATCTTTAATTTTACCATCATCTAATTCGTCTTTTAAAGCTATCCCGATAGAAGCTGAAGAAGTATTTCCATATTTGTGAATTCGTTTTGATAACTTTTCCTCTGGTAATTCTAGGCGTTCTCTAGAAGCTTCCATAATACGAATGTTAGCTTGATGAGGAATTAAGAAATCAACATCTTGTTTTGTAAGTCCTGCTTTTTCTAACACGGAAACAGCAGATTCACCCATTTGTCTTACAGCAAATTTGAATACTTCTCTTCCGTTCATGGCAATGTGATCCGCTTCATCTAAAAATAAATGTTTTCCACCTGTACCATCTGCTCCTAATTCAAAGGCTAAAATTCCACGGCCTTCAGAAACTTCTCCAAGAACAGCTGCACAAGCACCATCGCCAAATAACACAGCAGTATTTCGGTCTGACCAATCCGTAATTTTAGATAGTTTTTCAGCACCAACTACTAATACGTATTTATATGCTTTGCTTTCAATAAATTGTTTCGCAGTGGATAGTGCATAGATAAAACCAGCACAAGCAGCAGCAACATCCATAGCAGCCGCATTAACTGCGCCTAATTTTTCTTGTAATTGACATGCAACACTTGGAAATGCTTGGTCTGGAGTTACAGTTGCAACTAAAATTAAACCAATTTCATCCGCTGAAATACCTGCATTATTTATTGCATCTTGAGCAGCTAAATAAGCTAAATCAGATGTGTTTTCGTGATCTGCGGCAATTCTTCTTTCTTCTATACCAGTTCTTGTGCGAATCCATTCGTCACTTGTATCTATTTTTTTCTCTAAATCGAAGTTCGTTACAATTTGCTCTGGAACATATTTGCCTACCCCAATAATTCCTGCGTTCATCCTGAAAATCCCCCTTATTTGTGACTTACATTTAGTACTTGGTCATAATTATAGCTCATAATTATTCTATACTGCAACCTTATTTTCACGAATTGTTTCAAAAGTGTGTTGTTCTTTAATGTTTCACTATGGTATGATATTTAAGATGAATATAGATATACTATTTTAAAAAGATATAGTAGAGGTGAAATTAGATGCAATATATTATGTCATTTGTATGGTCATTCCTATTAGTAACAATGGTAACATATGTAGTAAGTTCAATTTTGAATGTACCATTTAGCTTAACTACTAGCTTAGTTCTATCTGTGGTATTCCTAATTCTAATTGTTATTATTAGCGCAATTATCCCTAACGAACCAACTCCAGATGCAGAACATCATTAATTTGTAATGTAGGCACTTCCATTTTGGGAGTGCTTTTTCATTTTATTAAATTCGTGAAATAGTTAATAAAAACCTTTATATGTATGATGAAAAAGTTTTTTTAACAGATCTTTTTGGAATTTTTTTAAATCAATGAAATGAAGACATTTTTTATAAAGCCTAGCTAGAATCTGCGTTATGAAGACAGGTTTTACGATTCTTGGCCGCATTTTTGTATTCATCGATTCTATGAAGACATTTTTTATCAATTCTTACCTGGATTTTTGTATTCATCTTGGTTATGAAGACAGGTTTTACTGATTCTCGACTGAATTTTTGTATCCATCGATTCTATGAAGCCGTTTTTTATCAATTCTCACATGGATTTTTGTATTCATCTGGGTTATGAAGACAGGTTTTACTGATTCTCGACTGAATTTTTGTATTCATGGATTCTATGAAGACGTTTTTTATCAATTCTCACATGGATTTTTGTATTCATCTGGGTTATGAAGACAGATTTTACCGATTCTCGACCGTATTTTTGTATTCATCGCTGAGAAAACTCCTAATATCCAATCATCCCCACAAAAAAAGACAGTAGCATAACTACTACTGTCCCAAAACAACTATGATACTTTCTGAACCACTAATTGTCCCTCTGCTAACGACACATGCAATTTATCACCCGGGAGTGTTTCTCCTTTTAGTAACTCTTTTGCTACAACGGTTTCTACATTACGTTGGATAAATCGTTTTAGTGGTCTTGCTCCAAATTGCGAATCAATACCATGTTCTACAACCCATGACACGACTTCTTCAGATACGTCTAACTCAATTTCTTGTTCTGCTACGCGATTTTGTAACTGCTGAATATATTTCCACGCAATTGCATTAAAGTGATTTGATGTTAACGCATGGAACATGATTATATCATCTACACGATTTAATAATTCTGGTTTAAAGTGCAATCGAAGTTCAGCCATAACCGAGTCTTCCGTTGTTTTTTCATCATTTGCACTAGATTCTAACAAATGATGAGATCCAATATTCGACGTCATAATAACTACAGTATTCGTAAAGTTAACAAGTCGACCTTGGCTATCCGTAATGCGGCCATCGTCTAAAATTTGCAATAAAATATTGGCCACATCTGGATGCGCTTTTTCAATTTCGTCAAGTAATACAACAGAATATGGATTACGGCGAACCGCTTCAGTTAGCTGACCACCTTCTTCGTAACCGACATATCCAGGAGGTGCTCCCACAAGACGAGACACACTATGTTTTTCCATATATTCACTCATATCAATTCGAATAAAGTGATCTTCTGAATCAAAAAGTTGTGCAGCTAACGCCTTGGCTAATTCCGTTTTCCCTACCCCTGTTGGACCTAAGAAAATAAAAGAACCAATTGGACGGTTTGGATCTTTAATGCCAGAACGTGCTCTCCATACCGCCTCTGTTACTAATTTTACAGCTTCATCCTGACCAACTACTCTTTCATGGAGAGTATCTTTTAAACGTAATAATTTTTCACGTTCGCCCTCAACCAGCTTTGTAACCGGAATTCCAGTCCATCTTGAAATAATGGAAGCTATTTCATCTGCAGTTACCTCTTCTCGTAAAATACGAATTTCAGATCCTTTTTTCAATTCTTCTTCTAAAGCAGACAATTCTTTTTCAATAGTAGGAATTTTCCCATGACGTAACTCCGCTGCTTTATTAAGATCATATTTACTTTCTGCATCTTCTAAATCACGGCGGTATTTATCAAGAAGTTCCCGTTTCTTTTGAATTTCCTGTAAACCGGATTTTTCTTGTTCCCATTGCTTTCGCATCTTGTCCGTATTTTGTTTTAAGGTTTCTAATTCTTTTCGCAATGCTTCAAGACGTTTTTTACTGGCTTCATCTTTTTCTTTCGTTAATGCTTGTTCTTCAATTTCCAATTGCATAACACGTCTTGTTACCATATCTAGCTCTTGGGGCATTGAGTCAATCTCTGTACGAATCATCGCACAAGCTTCATCGATTAGATCGATTGCTTTATCTGGTAAAAATCGATCTGTAATGTATCGATTCGAAAGTTCAGCAGATGCAATAATTGCGCGGTCATGTATACGAACTCCATGATGCAACTCAAAACGTTCCTTAAGACCGCGTAAGATTGAAACTGTATCTTCAATAGAAGGTTCGCGCACCATTACTTGTTGGAAACGACGTTCTAAAGCAGGATCTTTTTCAATATACATACGATATTCATCAAGGGTTGTGGCACCAATACAATGGAGTTCTCCACGTGCTAACATCGGTTTTAACATATTCCCTGCATCCATTGCGCCATCAGTCTTACCTGCACCAACAATTGTATGAATTTCGTCAATAAATAAAATAATACGACCTTCAGATTCTTTAACTTCTTTAAGTACACCTTTTAATCTTTCTTCAAATTGACCACGGTAACTTGCACCAGCAATTAATGCACTCATATCTAGTTCATATAATATACAGTCTTTCAATCCCTCAGGTACGTCTTTACGAACGATACGTTGGGCCAAACCTTCAACAATCGCTGTTTTCCCAACACCCGGTTCACCAATTAGTATTGGATTATTTTTAGTTTTTCTTGATAAAATACGTATAACATTACGAATTTCTTCATCTCTTCCTATTACTGGGTCCATTTTGCCATTTTTGACTTCTTCGATTAAGTTGCGACCAAATTGTTCTAATGGTTTTCGATTATCTTGTTGTTGAAATTGCATTTGTTACACCCCTTCAACTTTGACCTTTTTTGACTAAAATGATTATAGGACTTTTTAATAGGAAATGCAAAAATTCACACTATAAAGTTTTCACGAATACGGGAAAAATTATGTTATCATGTATTTAAAATACATGTTTAAATTTTAGATTCACCCCAAGGATAAAAGGAAGTGATGGCATGGTAGAAACATTGCCGATTGAAATAATTCATTTGTTTGAAGAGCATGGTTTATTAGTTAAAGTTGAAAAAGGAAGTAATATTTATCGTGAGGGTGAGAAAGCCACAGACATTCTACTGATTAAAGAAGGCTCCGTTCGAATTAGTAAGGAAACGGAAGATGCGAAGGAAATTACCTTTAGAATATGTGGTAAACACAGCATCATTGGGGAATTTCCATTATTTAGTGCAACATCTACGATAAGATCAACAACTGCAAAAGCAAATTCCCATACCGAATTATTAGCTTTAAATAAAGATTCACTAGAAATGTTATTAATGCAAAAACCCGCATTAATGATAGAGTATTTAAAGTGGTTACAAAATGAAAATTTGAAAAATCAAAGTCTCCTACGTGATCTTATTTTACACGGTAAGAAAGGCGCATTGTACTCAACATTAATTCGTTTAGCAAACACTTATGGGGAGCAAAAAGACGATAAAATATTCATAAATCATTATTTAACAAATACTGACATCGCAAATCTTTGTTCAACAAGTCGTGAAATGATTAATCGGATGTTGAATGAATTAAAAAAGCAAGGCATAATCAGCATGGATAAAGGATTTATTACGATTACGGATATTCGATATTTAAAGCAGGCTATATGTTGTGAAAATTGCCCATCTACAATTTGTAGGATAGATTAACAATAGAGTCTGAGAAGTCATCCTGTGACGAGGATGGTTGCAATCAAAAGGCTGTGAAGAAAATTTTCCTTCACAGCCAGCATTTTTTATCTAATTCCTAATGCCATTTTTGCATAACGTGACATCATATCTTTTGACCAAGCTGGTTGCCAAACGATGTTTACTTCACTGTCTTTTACTTCTGGAAGCTCACTTAACGCCGTTTTCACTTGATCCACAATCACTGGTCCTAATGGGCAGCCCATTGATGTTAACGTCATAGTGATTGTAGCTAAACCTTCTTCATTTAAATCTACATCATATACTAAACCTAAGTTAACTATATCAATACCTAGCTCAGGGTCAATTACGTTTTCTAAAGCTCCAAGGATGCTTTCTTTCATATCTTCACTAATTGCCATATTTACTTTATCCCCTTTCCTTATAGTGCTAACTCTATCATATCAAAGGTAAATCTTTTATGCCAAATATTGAGATAGCCAGTCTGTTACAGCTAATACACCTTCTCGCGGTACCTTATGCCCACTATTCGGCGATGCAATAAATTTTAAATGATCTGGTTCTTGCACATAGTATGAACGTAACTGCATATAAAAATGATATGTATTTTTAAAAGGAACCGTTGTATCTTTTTCGCCATGCCAAAATAGCACTGGACGTTGATTAAATTTTTCAGGCTCTCTTGTAATATCATATTCAGCTAATAATGCTTGAAGTTGCTCCTTTTGTTCAGAAGTCATCGGTAATTTTACTCCAAGTTGTTCGAATTGATTTAGTTGATAATTCGATAATTCAACAAATCCTGGAGCACCCATACAAATTGCTGCAGTCGAAATCCAATCATATTTTTTTAAACAGCCTGATGTAACAATACCACCCATGGAAGTTCCTGCCACACCAATTTTTCCAGATGACACTAAATTTCGAGACTGTAATTCGTTATAAAGTACGCCTACCTCTTCAATTGATTGTAAAACGATTTCCCAAAAGTGTAAGTTCATCTTTCCTTCAGATAAATTTTCCGAGCGATCACCATGCAATTTCGCGTCTGGTAAAATGACACGAATCCCCTTTTTTACAAGTTGATATGCATAGTGTAAATTATGTTCCTTCGCACTTTGAAATCCGTGTAAAAAGATGACGATTGGTGTATGTTCATTCATTTCCTCATCATAAACATGTAATAACGGTATCTCTTTCCACATATCATTTTGAACATACATTTTTACCATCTCCTAAAGTATATCGAATTCATGTAAAGCAAAGAATAAAATAACGCTTATTCACGACTTACAACAACAATTTTTTGACTAAATTTATCCATTTGGGATAAAATCATTAAGATAGAAAGGAGCATTCCTTTATGAAGCAACATTTAATTGTGTTAGATTTAGATGGTACTCTATTAACAGATAATCAAAAGATTTTAGAAAAGACAAAGAATACCCTCTTTAAAGCAATGGATGCAGGTCATCAAGTGATGATTGCAACTGGTCGTCCATTTCGTGCAAGTCAGTTGTATTATAACGAATTAAAGCTAACTACGCCAATTGTTAACTTTAATGGTGCCCTTGTCCATCATCCGAAAAATAAATCATGGCAAACGGTTCATACACCAGTTGATTTAAGAGTGGTTTACGATGTTGTGGATTCTGTCGATAAATATCAATATGAAAACTTGATTGCTGAAGTGATGGATGACGTATTCATTCATCAGGAAAATAGCCCAATGATGGATATGTTTAAAATGGGTGACCCGCGTGTAACGATTGGAAATTTAAAAGGAAGTCTAAACGAGGATCCGACAAGTTTACTTATCCATGCAGAAGAAGAGAAAGTACAACTTATTCGTGACCATTTAGAAGATGTTCATGCAGAATTAATTGAACACAGACGTTGGGGAGCACCATTTCATATTATTGAAATCGTGAAAAAAGGTTTAAGTAAAGCAGTTGGTATTTCACTAATTGCAAAGGAAATGAACATTCCAAGAGAACGCATTATCGCATTTGGTGATGAAGATAATGATTTAGAAATGATTGATTATGCAGGAATTGGAGTAGCAATGTCGAATGGTATAGCACAACTGAAAAATATTGCCAATGAGATCACTGCTTCAAGTAATAATGAGGACGGTATTGCTAACTTTTTAATAGATCGATTAAAGTTATAGCTTGGAAATTTAACTTTCCAAAGCCCTCACCATAGAATGACGTTAGTTAAGGTGCTCATGTCTAAAGGAGGTACTGTATATATGAAAATATTTGCAGACAGTGGCAGCGATTTGCCAAAAGAATTTTTTGAACAACACAACGTAGAAATTTTCCCATTAAGAGTAGATTTAAACAACTCTGTATACCTTGATACAGTAGAAATTGACCCTAAAAAAGTTTATGATGCAATGCGCCAAGGCGTTGTACCTAAAACTTCTCAAGCGTCTCCGGAATTATTTTTACAACACTTTGAAGAACTAGCAAAAAGTAAAGAAGAAGGATTATATATCGCCTTTTCATCTAACTTATCAGGTACATATAACACAGCAGTGATGATTGCT
This sequence comes from Ureibacillus endophyticus, assembly GCF_003628435.1. Taxonomy (GTDB): domain Bacteria; phylum Bacillota; class Bacilli; order Bacillales_A; family Planococcaceae; genus Ureibacillus; species Ureibacillus endophyticus. The sequence goes on from NZ_RBZN01000010.1 coordinate 21,864, forward strand.
TCTCAAGTTCGAGAGCAATATCCAGACTTAAAACTTAAAATTATTGACTCTAAATGTGCCTCATTAGGATGCGGTTTACTTGTAAAAGAAGCTGTAAGATTAAGAGATGAGGGCGTTCCATATTTAGAAGTTTTCGAGAAAGTTGATTATTTAGCTCAACACATGACACACCTATTTACTGTTGAAAATTTGGATTACTTAGCTGCAGGTGGACGGGTTTCAAAATCTAGTGCTTTTATTGGTGGATTATTAAGCATTAAACCAATTTTACACGTTGAAGATGGTAAATTAATCCCCCTTGAGAAAGTTCGTGGTCGCAAAAAGGCGATAAATCGAATTATTGAGATTATGCATGAGCGCGGTGGCGATTTTTCAAATAAAGTCGTTGGTATAAGTCACGGAGACGATTTAGAATTTGCCAATGAAGTGAAATCCTTAATCCAAGAAAAATTACAACCAAAATCCTTTGAAATGACGATGGTTGGTGCTGTTATTGGTGCCCATGCCGGACCTGGTACCATTGCTATTTTCTTTACGGATAAAGATTACTAAAAAGAGAGCTTGAACATAAACCAGCTTAGGTAGTTTACAAAAAGTATCGACTTAATAAAAATAGTTAGTATACGGCAATAAAAACAGGCACTCACTCTCGAATGCCTGTTTTTTGTTTCTATCATTTTTTCTTTTTAGATTTAAATGGTTCTTTTGCCATTAATTCAATTTCATGTAGTTCTGTTGGATTTTTATAATCGATGCTGTAATTTTTCACACGCTTATTGATCGGATAAATTTCATATCGGAATTGCATTGGCACAGTTGTTGCAACTTCTTCAATATGTTTTTGGAAAATCTTAAATTGGTTCGCACGATAATATTTATCAAATGCAGAGGGAGAATCAATATTTTGAATTGTCTTTTCTAAAAGATCAGAAGTATAACGACTGAAATTATATTGATCTGATGCTCCATACAAACCAGATGGTGAAGGGTTTGTGCCTGTTCCCCATGCCCCCATGAAAACATCGATTTCCGGATGATCAGCTTTTACCATATCGTAGAATGAGTTAAATTCGATTAATCGCCCCGTTGATAATGTGACATTTAACCCGACATCTCTCCAGTTTTGCAAATAGTACGCTGTGATTTCTTCCTGCACGGAATCACCTGACATGGAAGCTAATTTAATTTCTAACTTTTTTCCCTTTGGATCTTCGCGGAAGCCATCTCCATCCACATCTTTATAACCAGCCTTATCGAGAATTTCCTTTGCTTTTTCTGGATCATATACATAACCTTTTAAAGACTTATCATAAAACGATTCAAAAACTGGTGGTATTAATGAATTTGCCCGTACCCTCAAACCATTATAGAGCACTTCAGATACTTGTTCGATGTCTAAAGCATAGGCCATTGCTTTTCGTAAGTTCACATCGCCCATTTTTGATCCGTCTAAATCCGTTACAACAGTATTTTTTTGATAATCATATTTCCCTACTTTAAATCCAAGGTAAGAGTAAAAAAGTTCAGGTCGACCTAAAATCGTAATATTGTCATAGCCTTCGATTTCCGGCATTTTCGTAGCATTGAAATGTTGGATAATATCATATTTACCGGTACCAATTGCAACAGATACCGAACTCGAAGGAACCACTTTTACTAAAACGCCATCAAGCTTTGGCTCACCTTTCCAATAATGCTCATTCTTCACATATTGTACGGATTCCCCTGGAACAATTTTCTCTACTTTAAAAGCGCCTAAAGTAACTGGATTTTTGCGAACCGCATCTGATTGCAACAACTGATCAACTGGAATATTCCCAATTTGATGACTTGGTGCAGCATACGTCCATAGACCATCACCACCATAAAAAATCGATGGGGAAAGTTGTTTAAAACTGATTTCAATTGTGAAATCATCCACTTTCCTAATTCCAGAGATTGTTTTAGCTTTTCCTTCATGATATTCTTTTGCACCTATAATATTTTGGAACTCTGAATTGTATCGCACACCAGGATAATCTTTATGCCCAATAATATGGTAAGGCAAGATGACATCCTCAATCTTTAACGGCTGACCATCAGACCATTTTACACCTTCACGAATTGTGACTGTTACTTTATTATTTTTTTGATCAACATATAAGGATGCAATTCCTTCATTAGTAATCATGAAATTTTCATCCGTTTCAAAAAGAGAATTTGAAGCCCAAGACATCAAATCTGCATCATAACCGTCTTCATATAACTCCCAAGAAAAAATCCCTTGAAACGGTTCATCTTTCACCATGGCAACTCGCAAGACTCCTCCATCAATTGGCTTTCCTTCATTCGTTACCGCCATTGCAAAGGGTGAATTTGAACTTGGTGCAGCAGTTTCAATTCGTTTTTCGGATTTACTAAAGGCTGTTAAAATGAACAAGGTAAATATTATGGTTGCAAGTAACATCCATCGAGTAATTTTCATAATATTCCTCCCTAGTACATCTACTGGCAAAGTTAATTAGTATTATTATTATCCTAACCGCTGTTTTGAATCCGCAGATCTACGCAATGCTTGACCAACATAATTGATTGCCAACATCATAAACAAAATGAAGATAGATGCTGGTAGCCAAACCCACCAATATTGTTGCAACACAAGTGGATTATTCGCGTGGCTAACAAGTGTACCAAGCGATGGAGTAGACATTGGAAGACCAAATCCTAAATAAGAAAGCCCCGTTTCAATCCCTACATTTCCAGCGAAGTTTAATGTCATTTCTACAATAATGATTGAACTCAAATTTGGTAAAATGCCCGTGAAGATAATAACAAAATCATTCGTTCCAAGTGTTTTGGATGCAAGGACATAATCTCTTCTACTTTCAGTTAATGTCTTTGAGCGAACGAGCCGCGCAGTACCTGTCCATAAAAACATGCTCATAATAAAGATAAAAGAAGCTACCGTATACTTCGGAACGACTGTAACAAAAACAATAATTAACATTAAAGATGGAATCGTAATGAAAAAATCAATTATTCGCATAAAAAGATTATCGATCCATCCTCCAAAGTATCCACAAATTAACCCAACAATAACCCCAAAAATGCCAGTTATTATTGTAATTGCCATTGCTATGAAGAGAGAATTTTTAGCACCAACAATCAGTTGCCCAAGTATATCTTTTCCACCTTGGTCTGCTCCAAATAAAAACTTTCCTCCTGGTTCAGCGTATCGGTCTTGTAAGTTGATACGCATTAAAGCTTCTTGGTCAATAAAAAGGTATGACCATATAAAGACTCCGCAAATCACGATAACAAGCGATACAAAAGAAAAAAATGCCACTCTATCTTTTAAAAACTCTCGAAAGATGACTTGTAAACCTGTTGGCGGAGCGTTTTTCGTATATTTTTTGCGTTTTCTTTTAGCCATCCTATAACCCCCTACTCGATTCGAATGCGCGGGTCTACAATACTCATAATTATGTCGGATAATAAGCTTCCTAATAATGTTAAAAAACCATATAACATTACGAGTGCTGTAATGACGCTATAATCCCTAGAAGCAATGGAAGAGACAAACAGTTGCCCCATTCCTGGAAAACCAAAAATGGTTTCAATAAAGATGGAGCCACCTAATAATCCCGTAATGGTAAACCCTAAAAATGCTGCGATGGGTAATAAACTATTACGAAAAATATGTTTTGTATAAACTTTCTTTATAGGAATGCCTTTACTTCTGGCTGTACGAACATAGTCCATTCCTTTTGCATCGATAATTTCAGAACGTAAAAATTGAATAATTCCCGTTGTGCCGAGAATCGCATAGGTAATAGCAGGCAAAAGAATATGGTGGAATTTACTCCAATAGTATTGGAGAGTGCCTGAACTGTATTCGATATCCACACTTCCACTTGTAGGAAACCATTCAAGCTTGTAGCCAAATAAAAAAAGAAACAACAGTGCTAATACAAATGTCGGAATTGCATAGGTAATAAAACTATAAAGAATAATTGTTTTATCTAATCGGGAGTTTTGATATCGCCCCGCTAAAATACCTAAAGGAATTGCAATTGCATACAGTAGAGTGACACTTAATAATGATAGCCAAAAAGTATTTAAGGCCCTTTCACCAATTAAATCCCCAACATCCCTTTTAAATGTGTAACTAATCCCAAACTCCCCATGTAATGCATTACCAATCCAGCGAACATATTGTATTGGCCATGGATCATTTAAGCCTGCTTTTTCTGATAATTCTTCTAGCCTTGCCGGATCTGTTTGAGGAGTAATTAAGCCTGTGAACGGATCTCCCGGCATAAATTTTGCAAGGAAAAATACGAGGATACTTAGGACAAATAATTGTGGAATCATAATAATAAAACGCCGTATGATTGTTTTTCCCAATGTCATATCCCCCCTTTCTGCATCGGTAAAGTAGCTGCTACATGATGGGTATTACTGATAGGTATTAAATCTAGCACTCTCTCGTTTTCATCAAAATAATTTTTATATTGTTCTTGATAATAGTTTTCTATTTTAATACGCTCCCGTTTCCGCCTTTCTCTACCAATTGGTGTAACTTGTGGTATTGCAGAAAGTAGTCGTTTCGTATAAATGTGTTGTGGATTATTGTAAATATCATTTTTTGTTCCTGATTCCACAAAACGACCTTTATACATAATTGATATGTAGTCACACATATGCTTTACGACCCCGAGATCATGGGAAATAAAAAGATAACTTAATCCAAATTCACGTTGAATATCCTTCATGAAATTTAAGATTTGAGCCTGTACGGATAAATCCAGTGCTGAAACTGGTTCATCAGCTATAATCAATTTCGGATTTGTCGCTATCGCCCGTGCAATTCCTAATCGTTGTTTTTGACCACCAGAGAATTCATGGGGATATTTATATTTTGCATCTTCTGGCATTCCTACGATTTCTAGTAATTCACTTATCTTTCTCTCTTCTTCTTTTAGTGATAGTTTTAAAAAGTTTTGAATTGGCTCTGCAATAATATCTCGTACTCTTTTTCGAGGATTTAAACTTGAGTGAGCATCTTGGAAAATCATTTGTACATCCCGATTGAAGGAAGATTTTCGCTTCGTTCTTTTATTTGTTACATTGACCCCTTCATAAATCACCCGACCAGAAGTAATCTTTTCCAAACCAATAATTGCCCTTCCAGTTGTCGATTTCCCGCATCCCGACTCTCCAACAAGTCCATATGCTTTTCCACTTTCAAATTCCATTGAGATTCCATCCACAGCACGGATAGTATCAACTACTTGATTAAAAATCCCACCACGAACTGGATAATGAACTTTTAAATCTTGAATTACCATAAAGCTCATGAATTTCTCTCCTTTTTAAAGTGAAATTCTTTATAGCAAGTACAACGAACAAAATGTTCTGATGCCACTTCATGAATTTGTGGATTCTTTTCATGTGCTTCTGCTTTTATCCAAGGAATGCGGGATGCAAATCGACAACCCTCTCTAGGTAAATTTATTAGGGAAGGAACAATCCCTTGAATTACATTTAAACGTTCTGATGACGAACTCATCTGTGGAATGGAATGAAACAATGAGCGAGTATAAGGATGCTTAGGATGCAGGAATAATTCCTTTACTGGCGCTTCTTCAATAATTTCACCTGCATACATAACTGCTACACGATCAGCAACTTCCGCTACAACTCCCAAATCATGGGTAATTAGAATAATTCCAGCTCCTGTTTCATGTTGAAGCGTTAGCAATAAATCTAAAATTTGCGCTTGAATTGTCACATCAAGGGCTGTGGTTGGTTCATCAGCTATAAGTATTTTAGGTTTACATGCAATGGCAATCGCAATAATAACACGCTGTCGCATCCCTCCTGACAATTGATGTGGGAATTGCCTTGCAACACGTTCAGGGTTTTGTATGCCAACTTGTTGCAATAACTCTTGTACTCTATTTTTTCGCTCTTCAGCATTTTGTTTTGTATGATAAATTAACCCTTCCTCAATCTGATCTCCTATCCGCATGAGTGGATTTAAAGATGAAAGGGGGTCTTGAAAAATCATTCCGATTTCTGGACCACGAATTTCATTTAATTGGTCTTCCCCCAAGGTTAGAAGATTTTGATTTCTATATAATATCTCTCCATAAACACGGGTACTATTTGGATCGTGTAGACCAATAATAGATGTTGCCAACGTACTTTTCCCACAACCTGATTCCCCAACAATTGCAAGGATTTCATTTCTTTTTAAAGTTAACGACACGCCATCTACCGCATCGTAAAATTCATCATTAATCTTAAACCCTATATGTAAATCTTTAATTTTTAATATTTCTCCGGTGCTTTTCAAATGAATTCTCCTTCCAACTCATTTTGAAATTCGAATCATTCATCATATGAAAAAACTCTATGCAGTATGAAACTTGTTCTCTTCTAAAGGTATATTTCTCCATGATTCTATTTATGATTGTTAAAAGATTAAGTTTAAAAATCGCTCAGGAGTTATGAAAATAAAAAGAGTGTCCAAAAAGTAAAAACCTTTTGGACACTCCGAGATAAATCTCTTAAGTTGCGGTGGTCGCATCAAAATGCCACCATCCTAGAAGCAATGTGGCCGTCTGAAAAGAACTTTTTTTAGACGGCCCCTTGTATCTTATTTTTCTAACGCTCTTTTTCGTTTACTACGTCTCATCATCGCAACAATGAACGAAATAAATAGAACATAAACAATAGCTAATAAAACAATATACAATTTATTAATACCAACTTTATCGATAACCTGGAAAACTTCAACAACTTCACGATCTAATACGATAGGATAAATGCCATCATCATTTGAACGAATTACATCACTCTCTAACATACCGCGTAGTTCTTTATCTTCACCAATGTCGTCAGCTGAGATATCGACTCTCGTTGTTTTCCCAGTATTGTTAATTACAACAATCCATCTTTCATCATCCGAATAGCGTTCGAATGCTAAAAAACCATTTTCATTTTTAATTAATTTAAACTCACCACGACGCAACGTTTCAGACTTGTTTCGTAAGGTTTGGATATTCGCAATATAGTTCACTAATTCATCATCTGTTTTAAAGTTATATAGTTGGTGAGCTTCTGGACCAGCTTCACCATTCATTGCAATCTCAGTTCCATATTGCATAACTGGTACACCAGGTAGTAATAGTGTAGAAGCCACTGAAAGTTTAAGTCTTGTAGGTGGAAAGGCTTCTACATCCAAAACAAAGCGATCTGTGTTTAAGTTGTCTATCATTAATTGCGTTGGTAACCCTTCCCCTTTTGCAAAAGGCTCAACATGTTTTAATTGGTTGGAAGAATCTTGGTCAACATTTTTATAAATGTTACGGTAAGTTTCATGATTTTCATCGTAAAAAGTCGCATCGAAATTTGCATCACTTTCTTCATTAGAAATAACGTAAATTTCATTATTTACTTTTTTGATTGCCTCAATCATTTTATTAAGAAAAGCTGTATCTGCAATATCAAGATTCGTTAAACGAACGCCTCCAATATTATATGTAGAAATAAAATTAACCACACTATCAATTAAAGCATCTTGCACATCTACATTTCTTAAATCCCATCGAATTTTATTACCAGACTTTCCAACAATCCAATCAGCTTTTGATGGATCTTTTGCCCATTCGTGATTGGCGCTAACATTCGTTAAAGGAAAATCAATCATCGCCTTTATTTTATTTTCATTCAATGTTTTGATTAAGGAAGTAAACTCTTCGCTTGTCCCAAATTGTGGTTCTATTTCTGAATAACTAGTCGTCATCGTCCCGTTATAAGTTTCAGTAGCAAAAACAGAACCTAATGATAGAATTGAAAAGCCCATTTGAGAAATGAGAGATAATTGTTGTTCTATACCTTTAAAGTCTCCCCCAGCAAATTTTGATGGGTCTAGTGGATCAACCTTGTAATCGTTTTCTCCAGTTCCATTAAAATAACGGTCTACTAAAACATCATATATACTTTCGTCTGCAATTGATTTTGTTACCTCTGCTTTTGCAATGGAAGTTGTATTTAATGTAGTAGCTAACAAGATCGATGCAGCAGTTGCACAAATCCATTTTTTAAATTTCAAATTATCCCTCTCCTTTAAACATACCATCGACATTTTACCAAAAAAAAAAGAAACACGGCTATCATTTCTATACGAATTAAACATTTCTAATGTAAATAAGACAAATCAGTGACAACATAATTCAGAGTAATGTTTTACTTTTCTTGTTTCATTCTTTCTTGAAGTTGTTTCACTTGTTCCTGAGATAATAACCCATCCACAGAATGATTATCTCCATTTTTTTGTATAAAAACAAAAACAATAAATAGAACAATTAATAGAAGTATGAATATTAGCATGAGGATAGGTATCATGTTTCTCGTCCTTTCTAAGAGAAAAGCCTCTTAATCCATACAATTATAAACAAAAAAAGAAAAATCGCAAAGTACGTCCTGTACCCAGCGATTTTTCTTTTATGCTAAGAAATTCATACCCATTGGTAATTTAAATCCGTAGAATAATACTGCAAATAGGAAAATAGCAAATAAAATCCAAAATACAGTAGTTGGCTTGTTTTTCTTTTGTCGAGTTAATACCATTTCCATCATACTGATTACCAGAATACCAAGTAAGAATTTAATTCCATAATCCATACCCATACCATAGTCCATCGCTTCAATAAATAGAGCGCCACCAGTAATGATAATTAAAATATAAAATAGACGTAAAGCCATGTGTATACCTTTAGATTTTGATACTAAAGCACCCACAAAGAAAAGTACAAGTGCAACTACCCATGTTGTAATGTGTAGATGCGTAGAACTTGTTAAGAAATCCATGTTTTCCCCACCTTAATTTTCTTTTACAGCATTATCCTACCATAGTACTGAGTGGGGATTCAAATATAATAGTCTATCTTAAACCTTTATAAAATTTATAAATAGGTTAGTAGATTTTTATTCAAATTTATTTGATAAAGTTCCAATTCCTTCAATTGAAATTTTCACTTCATCTCCAGCTTTTAAATATACTGGTGGCGTCATTCCTTTTCCAACCCCTGCAGGAGTACCAGTTAAAATAACATCTCCAGGCTCTAAAGTAACATATTGTGAAAGAATTGATACTAACTCCTCTACTGAAAATACCATATCTTTTGTTGAACCATTTTGACGGATTGCACCGTTAACCTTCGTTACAATCGTTAAGTTTTGAGGATTAGGTATTTCATCTTTCGTTACAACATATGGCCCTAATGGACAAGATCCATCTAAACTTTTACCTAAGAAATATTGTTTGTGACGGTCTTGTAAGTCACGTGCTGTAATATCGTTTGCGATTGTGTAGCCAAAGATATAATCTAAAGCTTGATTTTTCGCAATATTTTTCCCAACTTTTCCGATGACAACTGCTAATTCACCTTCATAGTCTAGTGAGTCTGTTTCGCTTGTATGAATTGGTAATACTTGTCCGTCTGCTGCAATTGATGTAGGAGATTTTGTAAATACTACTAAATCGGTAGGAGCAGCAGTAGCACCCATTTCTTTTGCATGTTCATCATAATTTTTACCAATACATAAAATGTTTTTCGGAGTTCTTGGAATTGGTGAAAGCCACTCGATTTCAGTAAATGCGCGTTTGAATGATTCAACATTATCCGAATTTTTAGCTGCTTCTACTAATTTACGAATCTTTTCAACAAAATCAAAACCTAATGCAACCCCATCAATGATATTAGCAGGGAAAGAAGGTAGAACATTCAGCTCTTCTTGAATCGCAACAACATCCCAAACAGCTTCTTCTTTTTTAACTTTTGGACCAAATTTTACTTCTCCATTAAACTTAAAAGATAAAATCTTCATAGATAAAGGCTCCTTCTTTAATTCCTACGTTTAAATTGTTTTCACCATCTATTTGTGGTGAATTGATCAACAAAAAGATTATTCACTTTATACCATCATACATGAAATATTCCGAAATTGCTTACTTTTCCGGCAATATTTTTTTGTAAGTTATACGCTTTATTGCCATTTCTAGTGGACCTTGTCTAAATTTGATAAACCAAATTTCCACAAAGATAATTTGTACTACATAAATACTAATTGCGATAACCGTCCCCATTTGCACATCGACTTGTCCATATAAACTAAAACCAAAATTATAGAATAAGATTGTACAAATAATGGATTGCATAATGTATAACGTAAGAGACATACGACCAGCTTTTGCAATTGGTTTAAGTAGTTTATTAGCAATTGGTATTAAACAAATACTTACAATCAACGAAATATACCCAATTGATAATAGAGGACCACCTACATACACTTTTAAATAATCTAATAAATACGTACGAGTAAATGTATATGGTGCACTTTTAACAAATAGTCCCACTGAGACAAAAATAATCGCCATGATAATCCATACGATTTTTAGCTCTTTTGCTCGCTCAATTAATCGCCATTTTGCAAATGCAGCACCAATTAGCATGTAAGGTAAAATTGTCAACAAAGACATAATCCACATATCAAAACCCAATTGTACAGATAGATCACTTAGTCTTTGGGTAAATGCATCTGTCCAACTACCAACTCCATAAGCGGTAATGGCACTATTAATCATTTCTATATCTAATGCAGGCTTTTCCACTTCCGTACTTGCAATCCCCGTTAAGAAATAAATAGCTAAAATAAAGAAGTGGAAAAATCCGTTTATAACTAATCCAAAAGTTAATAACCATCCACCACTAAAACGGATAAACAATAATAAGAAAAATCCACATACTGCATAGGTTGCTAAAATATCTCCCCACCAAATTAAAAAGGCATGGAGTAAACCAAGAATTAATAAGATGACTAGTCTTTTGGGTGCAAATTTATAGAAATTAACCCCTGTTTCTTGAGATTTCATAAATTGCATCGCAAGACCATATCCAAAAAGCATAGAAAATAATGGATAAAAACTACTTTGTACATAAATATCGAGGTTTTGTTGCCATATAATATCCATTGCTTCAGTAAACCAATAATTTAGATCTAATATATGAGGCATTGGTAAATAGAAAGCAAACATGTTGACAAGTAGAATACCTAGTAAACTAAATCCGCGCAAAATATCGAGAGAATCGATTCTCTCATTTAAGGTTGTTGGTTGAAAATTCACATCTGTTCTCCCTTTTCTTCTACATCTTGTACTATAAGTATTTCTATTGTTATTCTACACTATTTTACTTTGCATTTAGATTAAAACAGTCTATTAATTGAACATTAATAGACTGTTTTAAATTAGTTCAACCGAATCTCTTTTTGCGCATTGTATAAATACAATATTTTTTCATCAACTTTAAGATTTAACACTGATTCAACAGCTTGGCTATAAATACGTAATTGAACACTATAACGCTTTTCCATTTCAGTTTTGAGGGCATTTTCTTCACTAAACGATGGCAAAATCTTATCAGTTTTGTAGTCGAGTAATACCCATTTACCATCCTCATCTTCAAACAAGCAATCAATAATCCCCTGTACAATTTGCGAATCTCCTGCTTGATCTACAATACTCAATGTAAATGGTAATTCACGATATAGTTGCTTGGCATGACTAAATCGTTGCCCGATAGTAGTAGCGAAAAATTGAATAATTTTCTCTGGATCAACCGTATTTACTTCTTCTTCTGTTAGTAGTTTCTTTTTTACTAATGATTGTAAATAGTTAATCACGTCATCATGTTGAGTTAGCCCCTCTTGCGGAATATGTTGCATAACTGTATGAACAACAGTACCGATTTCAGTCGGAGATAATGCTTTTTCTTGTACAAACAAAGGACGTTTATAGGCATTATTTACTTTACTTTGAAGCGTATAGGTTTCTGGTTCTTCTTCACGTTGTAAATTTTCAATCCGCTTAATTTCAGAAACACTTGTTTTTGATTTTTTAGTAATCGAGTCTTTAAATGGATACATAGCATTAAAACGTTCTTTTATTTCATTTAGAATAGACTCATCTACTTCTTCTGTTATATCATTTTGTGTTTCAACTTGTTCCTTTGTAATCGTTTTTGTAAACGTATGATTACAAATTGGGTTTACCCTCCATACCGAAGGATGTTCAATCGGTATGTATTGCTCATCACTGTACTCTTCAAAGCAAGCATGTCTTGCAATTGCAGGTCCAATCCAATCAAGATAATTTTTTGCCCGCGCGCGTACATAATCTGGAATCATTTCTTCAGGTGATAATTGTTGATATTCACCCCAAGATGCACGAGTTTTATCCCAATCCTTTACTGATCCTACCAAAATAAGACGTTCTTTTGCTCGGGTCATGGCTACATACAAAATACGCATTTCTTCAGCTTTCATTTCCAAAATCTTTTTCTCTTTCATTGCTAAAAAAGGAAGAGAAGTATACATAATTCGATCATCTGGGTCAATAGCTTTTACGGCAAGTCCAAATTGTTGGTCAAACAAATAAGGGTCACTATATTCCTTTTGGTTAAAGCTTCTGCCAAGTCCTGCAACAAAAACTACTGGGTATTCTAACCCTTTCGATGAATGGATGGTTACTAATCGAACAACGTCATCTTTTTCACCAATTGATTTTGCTTCGCCTAAATCATCCCCACGTGAGCGCATTCGATCAATAAATCGTAAAAATCGGAATAATCCTCGGAAAGATGTTTTTTCATACATTAATGCGCGGTCATGAAGCGTACGTAAATTGGCTTGGCGTTGCTTACCATTCCCCATTGCTCCAACCATTTCATAATAATTGGTATCCATATAAATCTGCCAAATCAAGTCTGCTAGAGAACCCCTTCTTGCCATGTCTCTCCAATTATCTAATTGCTGTAAAAATCGTTGAAGTTTTTCTGCTGTATTTGATTGTAATCCGCTTTTTTCCTCATTAACGAATATTTGTACCGCTTCGTAGAATGGAACTTTACGGTTAACTAAACGAATTGTAGCAAGTTCGTTTTCTGTACATCCAATAAATGGTGCCCTCAAAACAGATGCTAAAGGAATATCTTGATATGGGTTGTCAACAATTTTTAGAACGTTTAACATCACCATTACTTCTAATGCTTCAAAATATCCCTTTGAAGATTCTGCATAAAGTGGTATTCCAGCTGCTTTAAATTCCTCAACTAAATCCCCTGACCAAGTCATAGAACGCATTAAGATAACAATATCTCGATATTCTAATGGTCGAACTCGCTTCGATGGATCTTTTTGTTTTGTATCATATACGATCGTACCGCTATCCATCAGTTCACGGATTCGTTTGATAATATAGCGAGCCTCTTGTTGAGACTTTTTCATCTCTTCTTCGATTAACACGTCTAATGCCGCATCTTCAGTAGACTCTATTGAACTCGTCTTTTCATCTTCTTGCTCCTCTTGATCATCATATAAAATGGTTAATTCCACGGGAGCTTCTAACTCATTGTAGGGTGCTGCTGGCTTCAGTCCCGCTTTTTCATCATATTTGATTTCTCCAACGGTTTCGCCCATAATCTGTTCAAAAATAAAGTTTGTACCGTGAAGGACTTCTTTCCGACTTCGGAAATTGGCGTTTAAATCAATTTTTAATCCACTTGTAATTGGCTCTTCTTCAAAGGAAGTGTATTTGTTTAAAAATAACATCGGTTCTGCAAGACGGAAACGGTATATGGATTGTTTAACATCGCCTACCATAAATAAATTTCCATCGACTTCACTACCGCTTTTCACGAGTTGTAAAATCGTTTCTTGTAGCATGTTCGTATCTTGATATTCGTCAACAAGAACCTCTTTAAATCGGTTTCGGAAATCCGTTGCAACGGGTGAAGGTGTTAAAACGCCATTTTCTTTAACTGCTAAAATTTCTAAAGCATAGTGCTCTAAATCAGAAAAATCAACTATTCCCCTTTGTAACTTCGCATTTGTAAATTTCTCACTAAACGCTTCTGTTAATTCAACCAATGTTTCAATAATTGGCGCCATTAAACGAATTTCTTGTAATAGTCGCTCAGGTTTTCTTAAGAAAAAGGACTTCTTAATACCATCGATAATATCTTTAGCATGCTGCCTTTTTTTCTTAGCCTTTTCCTTCAACTCAGGATCACAATCACACTTTTTCCTAGATAAAGTCGACCATTTTAAGGTAGAGAAGAAATCATATAAATCTTGCCATGTACCATGATTAATTCGTCTTACAGCTTCATTGATTAGTGCAAAATCTAATTCCGCCGTTTCACCATACGTATATGGTCCATCTGGCTTTAATGTATATTGACGAAAATCTTCAATTTGTGCAAAGGCTTCTTCTAAACTAAATTTAATAGAATTTTTTAAAGGTCCAATAAAATCTAGTTCATCTATTGTAATTTGTTCAGGCAAAGTATATTGCTTTGGTAAGGAACGTAGCCAATTTGTCGGATTTGGATGAACGCGAGACATTTCATACAGACGTTCAATTAATGTTTCGATGGCTTGGTCATCACGGTCAGAAGTAAAACTATCTACTAAACGATATACCGCATTAACACTAGTTTCGTCCTCGTTGTCATAGGCTTCTTCAAGTACTTCAGCTAAAATATCATCTCGAAGTAAAGCTAACTCCCCTTCATTCGCAATTTTGAACCCAGGATCGATATCAATTAAATATGCATATTGCCGAACAATTGATAAACAGAAAGAATGAAGAGTTGAAATTTGAGCTTTATTCACTAGACTTAACTGACGGCGTAAATGTTGATTCCGTGGATCTTTTGCAATTTCTTTCTCCAATGCTTCTGCCATTCGATGGCGCATTTCAGCAGCTGATGCATTCGTAAACGTCACTACAAGTAATTCATCCACATCGATCGGGTTATCTATTGAGATGACCTTTTCAATCATTCGATTAATTAGTACCGCAGTTTTCCCTGATCCCGCTGCTGCGGAAACTAATGTATCTTGACCAGTTGCCCAGATTGCTTTCCACTGCTCATCAGTCCACGTCACATTTGGTCCTTTATTCGGAATTGGTAGACCCATCTTTTTTCAACTCCTCTCGTATTTTAGATACCACTTTATCCCGGCTATCAGCTTGAAGTTGATGGTAAACTTGCTCTTGGTCAGTAGGGTCGAATTGACAAACTGATTTAAAACTACAGAAATCACAAGCAGTTCTACCTTTTAATCGATATGGTCGAATACCTACTTCCCCACTCATTATCCCTTCACCAGCAATTTTATGTTTTGTTCGAACATATTGTTTAATTTCATTCATTGCATCAGGTGCTACTACCCTAGACTTTGCAACTGAAATTGCTCCATCTGTTTTAATTTGTACTGGAATAATTTTCGATGTTCCACCTGACTCTAAATTATCATCCATTGCAATCAGAGGGTCTGGATTTTCAGTAAGCAAGCCTTTCATTCTATATTTTTCCATCCGTTCAACTTCAATTGCAATTTCATCTAACTCTTTTTCACCCTTTAATAATGGGTTATGAACGTGAACATATAGAACGCCTGCTGGGTCCACTTCTCCATCAAGCCAGACGTTTGCATTTTCAACCGCAACATCTAAATAGGTTAATAATTGTAAGGAAATACCATGATATACTTCATTTAAATCTAAATCGCGACTTGATGATTTATAATCGATAACTCGTAAATAGGATTTATCTCCAACTTTTGCTCCATCAATACGGTCAATTCGTCCACGAATATTCATTTTTCGGCCGCCATTTAATTTAATTTCTAAAGGCGGTAGTTTTTCATTTGGACCAAATGCTGCCTCAATGGCAATCGGTTTGAAAAATGACGATTTTGCATGTTGAGATAATGCCATCATCGTTCTTTCCACAATACGAATTAATTTGCGTTGAATGTATCGATATCGGGCACTACTTAGTAAAATTTGATGAGAAAAAACTGGCACAATTTTTTCTACTGCTTGTCTTGCAAGTTCTGTACATTGAGCACGTGTTAAACGATTCCAATGGATGTTTAAACGATCCGTCTCTAACGTAATCCATTTTAATGCTTCATGGAAAAGGTCACCGATAGCAAAGTTCTCTAATCGATAAACCGCGCGCTCCTCAAGTTTTAATCCATAGCTAGTAAAGTGTGAGAAAGGACAACGATAGAATTTCTCTACTCGTGAGACACTTGAAGTTAACTCAGTACCATATAATTCTTCTGTTATGTTTGGCTTTAGTTTTTCTGCAATATTTTTCTTTCGTAATGGACGCATGACCACTTCTAATTCTTGCTTCCAATATGGATTTTGTTCATAAACTGACTTTAATGCCACCCATTCAGATGAAAGTTCATTCGAATATTGCGCTTGTCTTAATTGCGTCATTAAGAAAGTTAAAGATGTTCTAGGATGCTGTATATAAGAAAGAGCGTTATTTTTATTCAATTCTTCAATTGGATCAATTAATACCTTTTTATGTGGTAACGTTTTGACTCCATCAACCTCAAATAATTTATGCAGACGGTTTATATAAAGAGATGGAAGTAATGCTTTACTCTCTTCATCTGCACTTGAAAATGTGACATACAGTCTATTTGTAGGTGAAGAAAATGCACGATAAATTAAAAAAGCTTCTTGAAGCAATTTAAACTTTGTAGTTGGCGAAAGTTCAGTATCAATTTCCGCAAACCATCCACGATCTGCGTCGGTGATTAATCCTTCATAATCGATACGCATTGGATATACTCCATCATTCACGCCAATTACAAAAACGACTGACTTATTATCAAATCTTGAATATTCAACAGTCGCCACAGTTACTTCATCAACAGAAGGAGGAATTTTCGAAAACTGAAGTGTATCATATCCTTCGTCTAAAATTTGTGCAGCTTCTTCAACGGTTAATTTTTGATCACCAAACATTAGGACGAATTGGTCAAGAACATTTATCCAGCGATTCCAAGCCTGATCATGTTCGCTTGCCCCATGTAATTCTTTTTCTTCAAGTTCAGTATCCTTTAACACTTGTAACTTATCGTATATTTGCATTTCTTCAATACAGTTAAACAACGCAAATGCGATTTCACGTCCAGTTTTTGCATTCTTCAATTCCTGCTGTAATTTTTCTATTGGTTCTTTTACAATTGATTTCATTTCATCAATGATTTGCTGCATTTTTAATTCTTCGTCTGTTTGATGTTTAGAGAAAAACTCAAGTCCACGATATTTTTTGTAAAACCATCTTGAATCTTCAAACCAACGATACCCATAAATCCCTTGTGCAATAACAAAGTTTTCTAGCAGGTCTGCTTTTTCACGCATTTCCTTCAAATTACTGTTTAATGGGAAAAATAAATCCGTTTTTACACTTCGAAAAATCGGTTCATATTGCCAATTGGATGTAACAATTTCTAAAATTGAACGACTAAACTCAATTAACGGGTGGTGTAACATCGATTTCTTTTCATTTGTAAAAACAGGAATGTCGTACTGTTTAAAAATTGTATTAATGAGAGGGTCGTAAAGGTCTGCTTGTCGATACATAACCCCAATCTCTTTATAACGAACGCCATCTTCCCGCACAAGTCGACATATTTCCCGGGCAATTGCGTGTACCTCTGCTCGACGATTTGCACCTTCAATTATTTCTACAAATCCTTCAGCCTTTACTTGAGTTGGCACTGGCTCGTGAAATTGCTGTTCTATATGTTGTAAGTCATTATTGTTGTAACGATAACATGTATGTAGATGAACACGTGGCTCCATTTCAACTTTGAAATTTGCAGTTTCTTGTAATAATTTATCGTACATGACAGCTGGTCGATAAAATACAGCTTGGTCATCATACATATCTTGTTCGTTTTCGAAAGGAAGTACGATGGTTACTCGTTTAGCTAATGCCAATAATTGCTTTACAATTTCAAATTCGCGAACAGTAAATGCTGTAAAACCATCAATATAAATGTGGGCTTCTTTTAGTTTTTGTGAATTTTGTAATTGCTCGAGTAAAATTGGATAAAAACCATCACTATCAACATACTTATCCCCTAGTTTTTCCTCTAACTTTGATAGGATAATTTGTAAGTCTTTTGTTTTAGCAATTAATGTTTGGGGAGCGTTGGATTCTTCTAACCTATTTATTGCTTCATTTAAAGTTACACTATCTATGTTATATTGGCTAAATTCTTTTACCAATTGTTCAACTTCTTCAGTAAATCCTCGTTTATCTGCAGCTTGACGAAACAGTGAAAATTTGTCTTTATTTTCTGCAAGAAGTCGTCTAATTAACATACGGTATCCAATTTTATCTAATTGCTCTTTTGCTATCCCACCTGTTTCTTGTAGGATATACCAAGCTAAACGTTTGAACGTCATAACCTGTGCTCGTATAATTCCTTGGATGCCATAATTGTTCGTTAACATATACTCTGCTTGATAAGACATTTGGTCAGGGACAATTAAATAAATTGGCGGGCCGAGGGGTTGTTGCTTTAACTCATTAATAATTTCTTTATGAATAAGTGTGGTTTTACCTGTCCCAGCTCTTCCACTAATCACTCTTAATGACATATAGCTCCTCCTTCTTATCTATTAATTTAGATTATATATAGAACAAATGTTCCTATCTTGTAAATTTCTATCAATAATACTCTTTTTCTATTATAATTTCACCTATTTATTATAGTATTTTTTAAGTGTAAAAGATAATTTCCCATATATCGTAGAAAAAGAGCAGTTTATAGTAACCGCTCTTTCTTCATTGACATTTTTACATTTTTCTTATTACTAGATGAATCTTTCAAATCTCGCTCCACTTTTTTATTAAGACGTTTTTCTAATGCCTTTCCAATAAACCAGAGAAGGAAAATTCCTACCCCTGCAAAAATCAATTTAACCGGATCTGTTAATAGTGCCTTTAAGTCGTATCCTAGCACACTCATACTGGCAATCATGACAAACTTACCGGCCATAATGACTATTAAATAATACTTCTTTTTTATATGCGATAAACCGGCAACAATATTAACTAATACGGAAGGAGTAAAAGGAAAACAAAGTAAAATAAAAAGTGGACTCAAACCACGCATATCCACCCATTGAATAAGCTTTTGTATCTTTTCTCTACCGATAAATTTTCGAAGCCTTGGATGTTTCCCGAACTTTCGAACGAGTAGAAACACTACATAAGATCCTAAAACAGTTCCTATCCAAGACAACAGAAAGCCTATCCAAAGCCCGTAAGAACTAGCATTTGCAACTACAATCACTACTAGTGGTAAAAATGGAAGGAAAGCTTCTATAAAAGGCAATAAAATGCCAATTAGCGGTCCAAGTGTTCGATATTGAGCTGCTAAACTTTCGATATTTTCAACGGTAAACCAATCGCTCACAAGTACCACCTCTATCGATATTGAATAATTAAGTGTAAAGTCGTCATCTCATTTGTTGGATTTACGTATTGATGTTCCTGTGAAGCAGAAAACACTAATGTTTCTCCTTTTATTAAATGTTCTTTCATTCCTCCAGCCTCCACGAGAACTTGTCCATTGATGACTGTTACCGTTTCTTCTACGCCATCTGAATGTGCTTCACTCCTATGTATAACACCAGGATCCATCTCTATTTTATAGAATTCCCAGCCTCTTTCAGGGTCATACGGAATAATGGAATATACACGATATTTTCCATTTTCTTCTGATACAACTGTAGATGTTTTTTCATCAAATTTTTGAAATTGTTCCCTTGGCGGTTGTAAAAGAGAGGAAAATGAAATTCTCATACCTGATGCAATTTTCCAAATAGTGGAGACAGTTGGGTTCGATTCACCTTTTTCTATTTGAGCTAACTGCGCTTTACTTACATTAGTAGCTTTGGCAACATCATCTAAACTTAAACTTCGCTGGACGCGTATTTTTTTTAATTGGTAACCGATATTTCGACTCATTTGCTCCATAAGTTCACCAGCCTATTGTTTATTTTATCAGACAGTTGTATACTATAATAAACAATTTTCTAAATATTATTGATAATTTTATTATAGTATCATAGTCCTTTCAATATTTATTAAACTATTGACAACATGTTTACATTTTGGCTACTTAACTAAAGGAACGCTTTTAGATTTTAAAAGGTTCATAGGGTTACATAATGTTTTTTGTTAAATTACTATATTTAGAGTTATATAGGAGGACAAAAGTGAATTTGAATACTCAAGTCAATACTCATCAATCTACAAATACCCTTGATACGTTTTCTCAAGGAGTTAAAGATTGTATTCCTACGTTATTAGGTTATATCAGTATTGGGTTAGCATTTGGGGTTATTGCAATAACTTCAGATTTATCTGTCTTTGAGATTTTTTTATTATCTGTCTTGGTTTATGCAGGATCAGCTCAATTTATTTTTTGTGGATTATATATAGCGGGTGCATCTTTTTCTGTTATTATTCTAACGACCTTTATTGTTAATTTACGGCACTTTTTAATGTCATTAACGGTTGCGCCTAATTTAACAAGATATTCTCCATTACGTAATATTGGTTTTGGGACTTTATTAACGGATGAGACGTTCGGTGTTGCTGTTACGAAACTTATGAAAGAAAAGCATATCGGTGGCAACTGGATGGACGGCTTAAATATTACAGCCTATTTAACATGGATTGCCTCTTGTACGATCGGCGGGTTAATGGGGAAGTGGATTCCAAATGCGGAAAGTTGGGGACTTGATTTTGCATTAATTGCAATGTTCTGTGCCCTACTTGTTTTAAATTTAGTGGATATAGGTAAATCGAAGCTAATGCATTATTTAAAACTCATCGCGTTATTAGTAATCATTTTATATGTCTTATTATATTTTGTACCGGGCCATTTAGCGGTGTTAATTGCAACAGTGATTGTTGCAACGGTTGGGGTGGTGACTGAAAAATGACAACAACCGTTCCAATGATTTTGTTAATGCTTGGTTGTGCATTTGTCACATGGCTTCCACGAGTGATTCCTTTTATTTTAGTAAGAAATATCGAGTTACCTGATGTCGTATTACGTTGGTTAAAATATATCCCAGTATGCATTTTAAGTGCCCTCGTAATCGAATCATTATTTAATGCGGAAGGTGCTATTGTTACCTTTGATTGGTTAAATTTATCTGCCTTTGTTCCAACTTTAATCGTGGCAGTAATCACAAAAAGCTTATCAAAAACAGTCGTAGTCGGTGTTGTTTCTATGGCTATTTTACGTTACTTTTTCTAAATAGAAAAATGCGATGTCGGACTTTCGACATCGCATTTCTTATTCAGCTATTAACAAACCAATTTGATGGTGGTCATTATTATGAACAACGTGTTGAGCAAGACGAACTTCACGCTCATGATTTAGAACTTCAAGTCGACAATGGGCCGCGTTCACTTGTAAAGCCTCATATAACTGACGCTCTGTTTGCACTTCGACACCATTTACTTTTCGAATAATTTCCCCTACAACTAATCCCATTTTTTCAGCCGGGGAATTTGGCAGGATCCCTGCAATCATAACACCACCAGATTTTGCAGACACCGCATATACATCCTTTTGTTGCCCAGTTGAGTAAATGTATGAAATGCCAATTCTAATAATGGCACCAGCAATTAGTGTTAGGAACCCAACAAACGGTACAAAGTATGCTACTAATCCACCTATAATCACTATTTCACCAAGTATCAGTACTGTACGCCCTAATTTCGGGTAAAAATAAATTGGGAGTTTGCTACGTGTCAATTGTTGAAACCCAATGACAACAGGAAATAATATAAGTGAAAATTGAGTAGAACCTAGTGAAAATTGAGGCCACCATGGAAAATAGGCATCAATCACATTACCAGGTATGACAAGGAAAATAGGTAAAATCCAAGCTCTTTTGCTTGTAAATGCAACCCCTCTTAAACCACGCTTCGAATTTTCTACAATAGGTGAAGCGATTTGAGCGCCTTTTTTTCGGATTAATAAGCCCTCTGCTACTACTAAAAGACCTGCTAAAATTGTTGCTGTTACAACAGTTCCTTCACTCATTGTGATTCCATTGATTTCAATTCCAAATAAATTAATTTTCCAACCTAGATAATCAAAAGCCCATAACACTAGGATACTTAAGGCAAATAAAATAATCGGTGAAAGGATATGAAAAACATAAATGATGAGAGCGATTAAACTAATTATTGTTAAAACAAACAACAATTCTAAAGGCACTGTTAATCCGAATGCAATAGAAAGGATTGAAATGATTAAGGCAAATAACAAACCATCCTTTATTAATCCAATTGCTTCGGTCCATCCCCATAAAATTCGAACATGGAAATACTTCCTTTCCCTTTTCACACGTTGATAGCCAAGTATTACTGCTACAATGATGGACACATAAAGAACCGGATTCAAAAACATTCGCCCTATCGCCAATGCAATTTCTATTAAAATATCTGTTATCACATTTTCACCGCCCGTTTACTACTAACTATTGCCATTGTATCAAAGGAACTGCTATTTTCGTAGCTATTAACCTAATTTTTCATAGATTTATAATAAAAAGAAAAGCAGCTAGATTTTCTAGCTACTTAAATTGAATTAGATATCTCCCTCTAAACGATGAAGCATCACACTTAATCCCATATTTAATTGAACATCGTTGTCCATATCTTCTTTATATTTCGTTACTTGTTCACGAATGCTACTAAAGAATGCATCATCCATATGGCGACCTTTTCTTAAATCATTTCGTTCGCGGTAAAGTGCAACAGCATCTGCCGTTTGTTCATCGTAGAAACCATCAGTTCGTCCAACATTAAACCCTAGTCCATTTAATACTTTTTGTACGTAGGCAACTTCTTCATTGAAATCACCTTCAGCAAATTCACCACTTAAAGGAATCACTTCCATTGAGAATAGTGGATGTTGCTCCACTTCAACATCTGCTTTGATTCCTTTACCATGAATCCATTCGCGATTTGGCGTTAACCATTTATTTGTTGATAATTTTAATTCTCCACCATTTTTTAAATCCCATGTTTCTTGAACAGTTCCTTTACCGAAACTTTTACCTCCTACTACAAGGGCACGTTCCCAACTTTGAACAGCTCCTACCATTACTTCACTCGCTGACGCACTACCTTCGTTTTGAAGAACAACAATCGGTAACTTTCGCATTTTTTCTAAATAAAACTTTTCTTCTTCAATGTCCCCTGTTTTTAATGGTTCCATTGCTCCAGCTCCATTTTGCATATAAGCGAATACGACGTTTTCTTTTTCAATACTACTAACAACAGCAGCTACGCTATATAAATAACCACCTGGATTGTCGCGCAAGTCAACAATTAATCCTTCTACATCTTCACTGATTAATTTTTTCGTTGCCTCAACCCATTCATCTGCTGTTTTTTCACCAAACATGGAAATCGATACATAACCAATCTCAGTGTCTTCAACTTTTAATACTTTGGAGTTGACAGTTTTATTATTAATTTCTTTACGTTCTACTGTTACTTTTATATGTCTTTCAGTGCTTGGACGATAAATTACGAGAGTAACTTTTTCCCCAGCCTCACCTGAGATTAATTGCATTAATTCTCCCATTGTTTTTCCTTCAAGACGTTCATCATCCACTTGAACAATTTCATCAAATGGACGAATTCCAGCTTTTTCAGCAGGCGATGACTTCACAGGTGAAACAACAATAAATTTACCGTTTTTCTCCGTTATTTCTACTCCAATACCAACCCTTTGTCCAGCTAATGACTGCTTATGTAATGCAGCTTCTTTTTCCGTATAGTACGTACTATAAGGGTCTTTAATTGCATTTGTCATGCCTCTTAATGCGCCTTCTATAATCTGTTCTTCACTAGTACCGTACACAGATTTTTCTGTAATTAACGAGTAGGCTTGGTCAATAACAGGGACATCACTTACTTTTGTTTCTTCTTTAGAAGATGCAGCCCATCTTTGCCAAACAACAATACTAATTATGATTACAAAAAGTGCGGCTAGGCATAAAAAAATTCGACTTTTTCGCATTTATTTTCCTCCTCTCGTTCAATTTATGAAAGAACAGCAAAGGATAACACATACAAAAAGCCAAATTTTATATTTTCGTAAATTATTCTATTGGTTTAATCTAACTCTTTTACATGCTCTCTTAATGCATCTTGATCTAATGGCCCTACAATATGTTTTTGAATACGACCTGTAGAATCAATCATGAAGGTTGAAGGAATTGTTAAAACTTGATAGATTTCATTAATGCCCTCATCCTCCATTAAAAGAATTGGAAATTTTAATTTATAACTTTCTACAAATTTCTTTACGTTGTCCACATTGCTATCAGTATAGGTTAAGTTAACACCTACGATTTCAACATTATCTTTTTGGGCGTATTTTTCATAATACTTTTGAAGATGAGGCATTTCTTCTTTACATGGTGGACACCAAGTTGCCCAGAAATTTAAGATAACTTTTTTTCCTTTTAAATCTGATAAAGTTAAATTCTCACCTGATATATTTTGTAGTGTGAAATCCGGTGCTATTTGACCTTTCTCTAATCCTTCTTTATCTAAATCCATCTCATATCCTAAAGCGTAATCATTGATGACTTCACTCGCTTCAATTTGTTTTTTTATATAAGTACCAACCATAATGACAACCAGTATTAGTACAACGGAAAGTCCAATTGCTTTCTTTTTCAACTTACACCCTCCAAATCTAAAAATTCACCTATTTCAATTAGGATAACATAAATAAAATTAGGTGCATAAAACTTATATGACGGTTTCTTAACATCTAGATATGAAAAAAGCAGGCTAGTCGATGGATTTACCATAACTAAACCTGCAATTTAATTTTATAGTGGAATATAACGTAATGGGTTTACGTTACCAGGTACTTGTCCTTGCCATGTACCGATATGAACTTCGAAATGTAAGTGTGGTCCAGTTGAACGACCTGTAGTACCCATTCTTGCAATTTGAACCCCTTTGCCAACCGTTTGTCCAACACTTACACTATAGGAATCTAAGTGAGCGTAAACAGTTGTATAAATATCTCCATCCATATTATGTGTAAGAATTACTACATTCCCATAAGATGAAAGTGGACCTGTATACACAACTACCCCACCAGCAGCTGCAACAATCGGCGTACCTGTTGAATTAGCTAGGTCAATACCATAATGGAATTCTGGTCCATACCCTAGATTTCGCCAACCGTAACCACTCGTTAATGTACCATTCGTTGGTTTTGTCCAATCTCCCGAAGAAACTACAGGAAGTGTACCTTCTCCATCGTTCTGACGAGATAATTCTAAAATACGTTTTTGTTCTGCAATAATTTTATCCTGAAGATCTTTACTTACTTCTAACGCCTCAGAATATTCTTTTTCTAGTAATTTTTTCTCTTTTGCTAGTTTTTCTTGTTCTGCTTCTAATTCATCTACAAGTTTATTTTTTTCAGCTTTTTGTGCATTTAGTGATTCTTTTAAACTTTGTAGTTTTGCTTGTTTTGTTTCTAATTCTTTTTTCTTATTTTCAAGCAATAATTTTTGCTCTTCAAGCTTTTCTTTGTCTGACTTTTGATCACGCATAATTTGGCGATCGGCTTCCATTAATGTATTAACAGCAGAGAAACGATCAATAAAATCTACGAAACTATTAGCTCCAAGTAATACATCGATATAACTTACTGAACCATTTACTTGAATTGCACGGGCACGTTCTTTTAGTAATTGGTCACGTTGATCAATTTTTTCTTGTAGTGCAATAATCTCTTGCTGTAATTTTTCAATTTCACTATTTGTTTGTTTAATTTCACCAGTAACAACAGCAATTTGGTCATTCGTTTTTGTAATCTCACTGCCTAATTTTGAAATTTGCTCAAGTAACGCCTCTTGCTTTGCTTCTATTGAACTGATTGCAGTAGATTTCTTTTTGATCTGATTACTTAATGAATTTTTTTGTTTCTCAACTTGCGATTTTTGATCTTTTAATTCTGACAAACTAGTAGCATACGAAATAGGCATTTGTATGAACAAGAAAAATGCAACTACTGCCAGGAATATTTGGAATGGCTTCTTTTTTAAGCTTTTCACAAACTAAGACTCCCTTCAACTTTTGTTTCAACTTAGCTACTACTTTTGCTAGATTTTTAAGAATCTACGGACAGACATAAAACTACCCCAGATTCCTATGAAAATACCTAAAACTAAAATTAATACATTTACTTGATAAAGTAGTGGTGTTAAATCTACTAATTGTAGTAACTCTCCCTGAAGTTTTGGCTGTACGATGTTGTAAAATTTATAATAAACAATCGTTACAACCGCCATTGGAATTATTGAACCTAAAATTCCTAACCACATTCCCTCAATGACAAAAGGTATGCGAACAAAGGCATTGGTAGCCCCAACAAGTTTCATGATTTCAATTTCTTCTTTACGCGCAATTATCGTAATACGAATTGTATTGGAAATTAAGAAGATCGCTGTAAATAATAAGCCCAAAATAAGAACAATTCCTATATTTCGGCTTGTATTTAAAAAACTAAACAATTTTTCTACTTTACCTTCTCCATACACAACTTGATATGTATTATCTAGTTTTTCGATTTTTTCTGCGACTTTAGCAGTTTGCTGTGGCTCTGTTGCTTTCACATACAATACGTTACGAAGTGGGTTACTTTGTTCAAATAAACTTAAATCTTCACCAAAATCTTCAATAAGTAAGTCTAACTCTTGTTCCTTCGAAGAATAAACAACTTCCTCTACACCAGATATAGTTTTTATATCCTTCATTAATTTATCTTCTGCTGCTTTTGCCTTATCAGCATCATCAATTATTTCTATTAAAACTTTAATTTCTACATCATTTTCGATATCATCTGCAACTTTATTTAAGTTCATCATGATGATGGTAAATACTCCAACCAACAATAATGTAACTGTGACTGCACTAATCGATGCAAAAGTCATCCAACCATTTCGAGTTATTGACCTTAAACTTTCACGAAAATGTCGCTGTATTGTCCTACCCTTCATATCCGTAGTCACCTCCGAATATATCACGGACAATCATACCGCCTTCAATGGCTATAACCCGTTTTCGGATTGTATTCACGATTTCACGGTTATGGGTAGCCATTACAATCGTTGTGCCGCGCGCATTAATCTCTTCAAAAATGTTCATAATCTCCCATGATGTTTCTGGATCAAGGTTCCCTGTTGGCTCATCAGCAATTACCACTTTTGGTGTATTCACAATAGAACGGGCTATTGAAACGCGTTGCTGTTCGCCTCCAGACAATTCACTAGGAAACATACGAACTTTATGTTTAAGTCCAACAAGTTCTAACACTTCCATTACCCGATTACGAATCTTTTTCGGATGTTCTTCAATTACTTCTAGAGCAAATGCGACATTTTCATACACAGTTAGACGAGGAAGTAGTTTAAAATCTTGGAAAACGACACCTAACTGCCTTCTAAGGAATGGAACTTGTCTATTTTTAAGCTTAGATAGATTTGTTCCAGCAATAATCACATCACCGGAAGTTGGTTTTTCTTCGCGATACATAAGTTTTATAAAAGTAGATTTCCCAGCACCACTAGGCCCTACGACATATACGAACTCACCCTGTTTTATGTCTATAGAAATACCGTTTGCCGCAACAACACCATTCGGATACTTCTTTACGACATTATTCATTTGAATCATTTATAAACCACCTAAGTTCTACATAAATAGATTTTTTAACTCACCTTCCATTATAACATTCATTTATTCTCTTTTTATTACAATTTCTTTTCATTATTTGACCTATGTACCCGGTACACAAACAATTCTGAAAACAGTATACAATTCAGTTGATGTACTAGGTATAAAGACAAAAAAAGAACGAACCGTATGATACGATTCGCTCATCCTACTTATTCAGCGATGTAACGTACAATGATGCTTCCTGTACGTGATTCACCTGTTAGTTTTAATAAATTTGCATTTTCAATAATTTTGTCGAAATGTAGCGTTTTAAGTAAGAATTGGTCTTCTTCAGAACGAGTGACAACATCCGCCAATCCAACATCTGCTTTACCGAAGTTTGTCGTAACTTGCCCTGCAAGTGATAGGGATTTTGGAACATAAATTTCCACCGCACCAGCGACAGTTTGGGCTTTAATTTTTCTAGCAGTTTGCGAATGTGTCGTTACCACTACTGCACCATTCACCGATTCGGCTTCCACTTCTTCCACATCACCATCGATATATATACGACCATTTACCGTTTCAGCTTCTAAATCTTCACCCTTACTATTACGAAGCTCAATTGCACCATTACCCGTTTCTATATCTGCGTGTTGGAATGAAACATGATCGATTTTTACAGATCCATTATATGATTTTGCCTTTAATAATTTAGAATTTACATCATTAATAGAAACAGATCCATTTAATAAACGTAAAATCATAATATCGTATTGTTTTTCTGGAACCGCAAGTCGAACATCTACATGAGACATTTTAGTTGGAACAGAAATTGTAAGTTTTCCATCAACAAGTTTAATGAATTTTTCTTCAAATTCAGCAATTGTTCTTTCTTCACTATGATGTTGTAAAGATGTTTTAACTTGCGCATCAATTGTAAACTGTTGATCATCTGCTTTTACGATATCGACTTTTCCATTCGGGATTTCTAGTTCCAATCCGTTTATATCTTCAGCATTGAATGCATAGTTTTTTGGGAATTGTACTTTCTCCCCAAATGGAAATTCTAAATCGATATCCTTTAATTTTGTAAATGTTGAGTTCATTAAATTAACAACACGGTGACTAAAATGGGATAAATCTTCTTTTAAATCGTTAAAGAATTCATCCATTTTTTTATTCGCTTCTTTATTGTTGAAGGATTTTCCGAATAAGTCTTCAAAACCAGTTGATTTAGACTCGTTGCTTGTTTGTTGTGATGCTTTTGACTCAGAATCTTTCTCAAATGATATTGGTGCAATCGTCTGTGCCTCTTTGGATCCTTTTTCTTTAGTTAACGCCTCAAGTAAAACAATTGCTTCTTCTGCAGTAATTGTTCCATTTTCAACTAAAGATAATATGCGTTTACGTTCATTCTCCATTAAAAAAGCCTCCCTCAAACGTGTATACCATTTATACGCCTAAGGGAGGGCAAAAGTTTCATGAAATTTTGTATCTGTTTTATTTATTAGAGGCTTCTGCCAATAGTTGCTCCATTCGCTTTTTGTCACGTTCTAAGATTGTTTTCAAATAGCGACCAGTATGAGAATTTTCATTTTCTGCAATTTCTTCTGGTGTACCAGTAGCAATAATTGTACCACCTTTATCGCCACCTTCTGGACCAAGATCGATAATATAATCGGCAGTTTTAATAACATCTAGATTATGTTCGATAACAAGTACAGTATCACCATTATCAACTAAACGCTGCAACACTTTAAGAAGTCGTGCAATATCATCCGCATGTAACCCAGTTGTTGGCTCATCAAGAATATAGAACGATTTACCAGAAGATCTGCGATGCAATTCTGAAGCAAGCTTTACGCGCTGTGCTTCACCACCTGATAATGTCGTTGCTGGTTGTCCAAGTTTCATATATCCAAGTCCCACATCAACAATCGTCTGAAGTTTACGTTGAATTTTCGGTACATTTTCAAAGAATACAACAGCATCTTCAATCGTCATATCCAGTAGTTCAGCGATATTTTTTTCTTTATAGCGGACTTCCAGTGTTTCACGATTATAACGTTTTCCATGACACACTTCACAAGGCACATATACATCTGGTAAGAAGTGCATCTCAATTCGGATGATGCCGTCACCTCGACAAGCTTCACAACGGCCGCCCTTTGTATTAAAGCTAAAGCGCCCTTTTTTATAGCCGCGTACTTTTGCTTCATTCGTCGTTGCATATAAATCTCGAATATCATCAAATACACCAGTATAAGTTGCTGGGTTTGAACGAGGTGTACGCCCAATAGGTGATTGGTCAATATCAATCACTTTATCCAAATGTTCTATACCAGTTATTTCTTTATGTGCTCCCGGTTTTGTACGCGCACGATTTAATTTTTGTGCGAGGGATTTATATAAAATTTCATTGATAAGCGTTGATTTACCTGAACCTGAAACACCTGTTACAGCAACAAATTGTCCTAACGGTATATCAACTTTTACATTTTTTAAGTTGTTTTCCGTTGCACCTTTAATCGTTAATTTACGTCCATCCGATTTTCTACGTTCAACAGGGAGTGGAATGAACTTTTTCCCGCTTAAATATTTGCCTGTAATTGATGCGTCATTGTTCATTACTTCTTCTGGCGTTCCAGCTGCTACAATTTCTCCACCATGAACTCCGGCTCCTGGCCCAACATCGATTAAATAATCTGCAGCCATCATTGTATCTTCATCATGCTCTACAACAATTAATGTATTACCTAAATCACGCATACTTTGTAACGTTGCAATTAAACGATCATTGTCTCGCTGATGCAATCCAATAGAAGGTTCATCCAAAATATATAATACACCTGTTAACCGAGAGCCGATTTGAGTTGCCAAACGAATACGTTGCGCTTCACCACCGGAAAGTGTTCCTGCAGATCGGGATAATGTTAAATAATCGAGCCCTACATTGAGTAAAAAGCTGAGTCGTTCCGTAATTTCTCGGATAATTAATCTCGCTATTTGCATATCTTTTTCAGATAACGTTAAATTCGAAAAGAATTCGTACATTTCTGCAATCGAATGCTTTGTTGCTTCCCCAATGTGTATACCTTCTACTTTTACCGCTAAAGTTTCAGGTTTTAAACGATATCCTTTACATGATGGACATGGTTGTTGGGTCATATATTTTTCCATCTGTTCCCGAACCCAATCAGAAGAAGAGTCTCGGAATCGACGTTCAATATTTCGAACAACACCTTCAAATTCAATATTTTTATCATGGACACTACCAAAATCATTTTCATAATAGAAATGAATTAAGTCTGTCCCTGATCCATATAAAATTTTATCCATTTGACTTTTTGGTAATTGGGAAACAGGGACATCCATTGGTATTCCATAATGTTCACAAACTGCTTTTAAAAGTGATGGGTAATATTGTGAACTAGTTGGCTCCCAAGCAGCAATTGCATGTTCTTCTAATGTTTTGTTCCAATCGGGAATGAGTAAATCCAGGTCCACTTCTTGTTTTGTGCCTAGACCATCACAAGAAGGACAAGCACCAAATGGACTGTTAAATGAAAACATGCGCGGTTCTAACTCACCGATAGAAAATCCACAATGTGGACAAGCATGGTGTTCACTAAATAACAGTTCCTCATGCTCCATCACATCGACAAGTACTTTTCCATCAGCTAGTCGACAAGCTGTTTCTAAAGAATCGGCTAAACGAGATGCGATACCTTCTTTAATGACAACTCGGTCAATCACGACTTCGATGTTATGTTTTTTATTTTTATCTAGCTCAATTGAATCATCTAAATCTCGCATTTCACCATCAACACGAACACGAACATAGCCTTGCTTTTTCAAATCCTCTAACAATTTCACATGGGATCCTTTTCGACCCGAGACAATCGGTGCAAGTAATTGCATTTTAGTTCTTTCCGGATACTCTAATAAGCGATCCACCATTTGTTCAATGGTTTGTGACGTAATTTCAATATTATGATTTGGACAAATTGGTTTACCAATTCTAGCAAACAATAAACGAAAATAATCATAAATTTCCGTAACTGTCCCAACCGTAGAGCGTGGGTTTCGGCTCGTTGTTTTTTGGTCAATGGAAATTGCCGGTGATAACCCTTCAATTAAATCAACATCCGGCTTATCCATTTGTCCTAAAAATTGTCTTGCATATGCTGACAACGACTCAACATAGCGGCGTTGTCCTTCTGCATAAATCGTATCAAATGCTAAAGAAGATTTCCCCGAACCAGATAAACCCGTTACGACAACGAGTTTATCCCGAGGAATCGTGACATTAATATTTTTTAAATTATTCGAACGTGCACCTTGCACTACTATTTCTGTATTTTTCAATTTCGGTCACCCTTCTACCTTCAATTCAAATATCGTATCTCGTAATTCGGCTGCACGTTCAAAATCAAGTGCTTTTGCTGCTTCTTTCATTTCTTGTTCTAATGAAACAATTAACTTTTCTATTTCTGCCTTTGTTAATTTTTTACCTTTTGTTACTTTTGTAACATATGTTTCTTCCTGTTCAGCAGCTTGTGTTGCTCGAATTAAGTCTGGTATTTTCTTCTGAATTGTCTGTGGTGTTATACCATGTTCTTTGTTATATGCTTCTTGAATTGTTCGACGGCGTTTCGTTTCATCAATCGCCTTTTTCATTGAATCAGTGATGCGATCTGCATACATAATTACGTGTCCATTAGAATTTCGAGCAGCTCGTCCAATTGTCTGAATTAATGAACGTTCCGAACGTAAAAATCCTTCTTTATCCGCATCAAGAATTGCGACAAGGGATACTTCTGGAATATCTAATCCTTCACGAAGTAGGTTGATACCGACAAGCACATCAAATGTACCTTTTCGCAACTCGCGAATAATTTCAATCCGTTCTAACGTTTTGACCTCAGAGTGCAAATACTCCACTTTGATGCCCATTTCTTTAAAGTAATCCGTTAAATCTTCTGCCATTTTCTTCGTTAACGTAGTAACAAGTACACGCTCTTGTCTTGCAATGCGGTCATTGATTTCATCGATTAAGTCGTCAATTTGTCCTTCAATTGGACGTACGTCAATCGTTGGATCTAATAACCCTGTAGGACGAATAATTTGCTCTACCATTTCTGGAGTATGTTCTATTTCGTATGGACCTGGTGTAGCAGAAACATAAATAGCTTGGTGAATATGTTCTTCAAACTCTTCAAATTTTAACGGGCGATTGTCTAATGCAGACGGTAATCGGAAGCCATGTTCGACTAAAACATTTTTACGTGCTTGGTCTCCATTATACATACCGCGAACTTGAGGTAATGTTACGTGACTTTCATCAACAACGAGCAAAAAGTCTTTTGGGAAATAGTCGAGCAACGTATATGGCGTAACCCCTGCTTCTCTTAATGTTAAATGCCTTGAATAGTTTTCAATCCCTGAACAGAAGCCCATTTCACGCATCATTTCTAAATCATATTTCGTCCGTTGTTCTAAACGTTGAGCTTCAAGTAACTTATCTTCAGAACGGAATTTTTCCAACTGCTCTTCCAGTTCTTT
Source organism: Ureibacillus endophyticus (assembly GCF_003628435.1). Taxonomy (GTDB): domain Bacteria; phylum Bacillota; class Bacilli; order Bacillales_A; family Planococcaceae; genus Ureibacillus; species Ureibacillus endophyticus. The sequence continues at coordinate 55,100 of NZ_RBZN01000010.1, forward strand.
TTCTATATTTTCGATGGCCTTTAACATTTTTTCCTCGCGAGTTACGAAGTGGGATGCTGGGAAAATCGCAACATGTTCTCGCTCGCCCATTATTTCACCAGTTAGAGCATCTACTTCACGAATTCGATCAACTTCATCTCCAAAAAACTCTACACGTATGCATTTCTCATCACGAGATGCTGGGAAAATTTCAACCACATCTCCGCGAACACGGAATGTACCACGTGTAAAATTCACATCATTTCGTTCATATTGTATGTCTACAAGTTTTCTTAACAATTGATTACGTTCAATTTCCATGCCAACACGAATTGATAATACCAATTCTCTATATTCTTCTGGATTCCCCAAACCATAAATACAAGAAACAGAAGCAATAATAATCACATCTTCTCTTTCGAATAAAGCCGATGTAGCCGAGTGGCGTAATTTATCAATTTCATCATTAATGCTAGAATCTTTTTCAATGTACGTATCCGTCTGTGGTACATATGCTTCTGGTTGATAATAGTCATAATAGCTAACAAAATATTCAACTGCATTATTTGGGAAAAACTGTTTAAATTCACTATATAGTTGCCCAGCAAGCGTTTTATTATGAGCTATTACAAGTGTTGGTTTATTCACTTCTTTTATTACATTGGAAATGGTAAATGTTTTCCCAGTTCCAGTAGCTCCGAGTAAAGTTTGATGTCGTTTTCCTTCATTTATTCCTTTTACCAATTCCGCTATGGCATTCGGTTGGTCACCACTAGGTTGATAAGCGGACTGTAAATCAAAAGTTTCGGCCATTCGTCAATCGTCCTTTCACCCAATACTTGTATATTAATTTTAGCATACTATTCATAAAACACGAACTAAAAAGCGAACGTATATTCTAAAATTTTATTTTAAACGGCAGAAAAGTCGCCCATTATAAACATTGCCTTAGTAAAGATAAACTTTACATTTTTGGCACTGTTTTAATAGGCGACTTTAAAATGATCTATTAATTTACTGCTTCTTGTGCATCTTCTAGTTCTTGAGTTTCTTGTAATTCATTCAATTCTGCTGTGTATGCTAAAAAGGCTTCTTTATCACGTTCGTCTAATGCTCTATCGATGAGATCTTTCAACTGGTCAATTCTTTGTAGTCTTTGCATACTGTTCAAAAACAAGTCCAAATAAATTTCATTCAATAATTTCTCAGATTCGTTTGCATGTTGATAATGTCCAACTGCTTTAAGAAAATCTGTGTATGAATAATATTTATCCATCGATATCACCCCGATTCCCTTTTTTCTATTATAAGATAACCTAGACTCAATTTGCAATATATTCTGAAAAATAGATTAATTTTTTCTGCGTCGTTGAAAATATGTTTGAAATTTTCATTTTGGACTGTTTTAGAGTAGGGAAATTTTAAATTTACAAAATTTTCTAAATTATGTATTGAATTCGCTCGAAATTCATACTATCATGTCTATAAATCCACAACACTTATCATTTAAGGGGGAAATAAAAATGGGAAATGTAAATATTGCTGATTCGTATCATATTTCGTTTAACACTTATCTTATCGAACCTTTAATACATGGGGACAAGCTTTATTCACGTGTTTATGACAAAAGTGGAGAAATTATTGTTTCACGAAAGCCGATTTACATAATTCGAAAATCATGTGTGTTAATGGGATCTAATTACAAAACTGCTCGTTCAGTTTCAAAACGATTCTTTGGTGATGAAAAACACAAACTTCCAATTATTATTTCACACGATTATGGTATGCCTTGCGTATTCTTCCCACTTTTATCACCAACTTCACCAAATAATGTGTGGGTCGGACTTCATGCAATTATCAACATTCGCCGCATTAAAGATAGCACTGAAATTACATTAAAAGATGGTCGCGAACTAATACTAAACTTTAACTATTCTTCATTCTGTACTCAATATGTTTGTGCAACAATGTTACATAAATTCGGGACACACCAAAGACTAATCCTACAAAATGACTTATCCGTTTGAGTAACTTATTAATGCTTTCTTCAAATAAAGTTTAAGCAACTCTTCTACATGATTTCGGAGGCGTATATTTGCATATCTTCGAATTTCCAATGTTCCTGCATAATGAAATTCATATTCAGAAAACAAATCATCCCGTGATTTTCGAACAACTTTTAATTGATGTTTTCTTAAGTACGCCTTCGTATTTTTCAAATCAATCTCAACATTTCTTCTTGCTTCTTCTATTAAATAAATATATGGACCCTTGAACTTAAATTGCCCATTTTCGATTTCTGTATAATCCTTTTCTAAAACGATTAAAAGCATCGGTAAATAAATCGCTGCTTCAAAATACGGAACAGTTTCAATGGGGATATATGCCATAAAAAACCCCTCCCAAAACAGAACATTTGTTCTTATATTATATTCGTAAGGATTGAAAAAATGCAAATGGGAGAGAAAATATTAACTAAATTTATTTTCATGTAAAATCGAGGTATAATATTTACAAGTATTAAAATTCGTAACATTAAAGAGAGGAGGGTCAGGATTGACAGAAAATAACCAAATCTTGCAAGCGATATTGGAACTATCATCGAAAATGGATGTAAAATTCACGGAACTCTCAGAAAGAATCGATAAGTTAGAACTAAGATTTGATTTATTAGAGCAAAAAGTAGATAAAAATCATCAAACTATACTAAACAAACTGGATCAAGTTGAGTACAGAATTGGTGTTTTGGCTGATGAATATATTACTGTTAAAGCTGACGTGAAAAAATTAAAAAAAGTAACAGGGATTTATTCAGATCTGTAATATAAAAAGGCATTTACAAGTCTTTGATAACTTATAAATGCCTTCACTTTTATTAACCTAAACGAGAACGTAAATATGCATTGATGAAACCATCTAATTCTCCGTCCATAACACCTTGAACGTTACCAGTTTCAAATCCTGTACGGTGATCTTTTACCATTGAATATGGATGGAATACATAAGAACGGATTTGTGATCCCCAGCCGATTTCTTTCTGCTCGCCACGAATCGCATCTAATTCAGCTTGTTGTTTTTCAATTTCAAGTTGATATAATTTTGCTTTTAACATGTTCATCGCTTTTTCACGGTTTTTAATTTGAGAGCGTTCTGCCTGACAAGATACTACAACGCCTGTTGGAATATGTGTAATTCGAACGGCAGAATCAGTTGTATTGATGTGCTGTCCACCCGCACCAGTTGCTCGATACGTATCAATTTTTAAATCTTCCGTACGAATATCAATTTCAATTTCATTATTGAATTCTGGCATTACTTCACACGAAACGAAAGATGTATGACGACGACCTGCAGAATCGAACGGTGAAATACGAACTAAACGGTGAACACCTTTTTCAGCTTTTAAATAGCCATAAGCATTATGTCCTTGAATTAATAACGTCACCGATTTTATCCCTGCTTCGTCCCCAGGTAAATAATCCATCGTTTCTACTTTGAAACCATGTTGCTCTGCCCAACGAGTATACATGCGTAGTAACATTGAGCCCCAATCTTGTGATTCTGTTCCACCAGCACCAGGGTGTAGCTCTAAAATAGCATTATTTTTATCATAAGGTTCACTTAATAACATTTGTAGTTCAAAAGCATCCATTTTCGTTTCAAACTCTTTCAATTCGTTACCAAGTTCCTCTTGTAATTCTTCATCTGGCTCTTCTTTTAAAAGCTCTAATGTCATTTCTAAATTTTCTTGTGTGGCAACAAGCTCATTGAATTCATTTACGATGGCTTTTAAACCATTTGCTTCATTAATAACCGTTTGGGCACCACTTTGATCATCCCAAAATCCTGGCATTAACATCATTTCATCCAACTCTTGGATTCGTGCCTCTTTGTTTTCTAAGTCAAAGAGACCCCCTGAAGTCCACCAATTTTTTGGCTGTAGTTTCTAACGAATTTCTCACTTCTGATAATTCAATCATATAAAATCCTCCGTACAATATTAAATTGAGAGAACCGTATCATCCCTTCGATGACTACGGTTCAATGACTTTCATTTTATAGTGGCGTTCCAATCTTTTGTGGACGGAAGGCTGGGCTATGTGGACGAATAACCTCGTTGAATGGGCAAAACCCTGTGATATCCGGACTAAAACTTCATCTGTATGGACGAAAAGCTAAGTCATCCGGACAATTCAACTGGTTAACTGCTTAAAATGCAAGCTCATGTGCACAAGTCAACTCGCCATCCGCACAAAACACCAGTCCAAGTGCACCACTCAAATCCCATCCCACAAAACGTGGATACACAAGCACAAATCTTTTCGAGATTCTCACAGGAATACCAGCTCTGATTCTACTCCTAATCTCGAACTAAACATAAACTAATCAACTAATCCTGCTGTGCACCGTGACAGTTTTTGTATTTCTTGCCGCTACCGCATGGACATGGATCATTACGTTTAATATCTTGTGTTTTACGAACAGGTTGCTTTTTCTTTGGTGCAGCTTCCTCTTTTGGATTTACTGCTTGCCCTTTTGCAACTTCTTCACGCTCTAGATTGTTGCGGATTTGTGCTTTCATTGCATATTTCGTTACGTCCTCACGAATTGATGCAACCATGTCCTCGAACATCGCAAATCCTTCTTGCTCGTATTCACGTAATGGGTCTGTTTGGCCATAAGCACGTAGGTGAATCCCTTGACGTAATTGATCCATTGCATCGATATGGTCGATCCATTTTGTATCAATTGAGCGAAGTAAAATTACTTTTTCAAATTCGCGCATACGTTCAGGTGTAAGTGCTTCTTCTTTTTCATCGTAACGTTTTTGCACTTCGCCGTAGATGAATTGAATCATTTCTTCTGGAGATTTACCTTCAAGATCACTTGCTTTAATTGCGCCTTCTTCTAATAAATTAGCTTGAATATAATCTTCTAGTGCTTTTAAATTCCAATCTTTTTTGTCGCCCTGTGTATGAACACCAACAATATTTTCAATTGATTCTTGGATCATATTTTCCACAAGCGCACGCATATTATCTGTTTCTAATACATCGCGACGTTCTTTATAAATAACTTCACGTTGTTGACGAAGTACATCGTCATATTGTAATAAACGTTTACGTGCATCGAAGTTGTTCCCCTCAACACGTTTTTGAGCAGACTCAACGGCTTTTGAAACCATACCTGACTGGATTGGTTGAGAATCATCCATACCTAATCGAGTCATCATTGCTTTCATTTTGTCTGAACCGAATCGACGCATTAAATCATCTTCTAAAGATAAATAGAATTGCGTAACACCTGGATCCCCTTGACGTCCAGAACGACCGCGCAACTGATTATCGATACGGCGTGATTCATGACGTTCTGTACCAATTACTGCTAAACCACCAAGTTCTAAAACACCTTCACCAAGTTTAATATCCGTACCACGGCCGGCCATATTTGTGGCAATTGTTACGGCACCGCGATTTCCTGCATTTGCGATGATTTCGGCTTCTCGTTCATGGTTTTTCGCATTTAACACATTATGTGGAATTTTATGTTTGTCTAATAACTGTGAAATAATTTCGGATGTTTCTATTGCAACAGTACCTACTAATACTGGCTGACCCTTTTTATGGCGCTCTGCAATATCCGCAGCTACCGCATTAAATTTACCGTTCATTGTAGCAAAGATTAAGTCTGGTCTGTCATCACGGGCAATTGGTTTGTTCGTTGGAATTACGACAACTTGCATATTGTAAATGTTACGGAACTCTTCTTCTTCCGTTTTTGCTGTACCTGTCATACCAGCAAGTTTTTCGTACATACGGAAATAGTTTTGGAATGTAATTGTCGCCATTGTCATCGATTCGTTTTGGATTTCGACACCTTCTTTTGCCTCAATTGCTTGGTGCAATCCATCTGAATAACGACGGCCTTTCATTAAACGTCCAGTAAAGCTATCAACAATAACAATTTCACCATCTTGAACGACATAATCGACATCGCGATGCATCGATACATGCGCTTTTAATGATTGGTTAATTGCATGTAATAAACGAACATGAGAAAGGTCAAATAGGTTATCAATGCCGAATGCTTTCTCTGCTTTTCCGATACCATTTTCAGTTAATGTAACACCTTTTGTTGTTTCATCATATGTGTAGTCTTCATCTGCTTTTAACATACGAACAAACATATTTGATTGAACATATAATTTCGCTGTTTTTCCAGCTTGACCAGAAATAATTAACGGCGTACGAGCTTCGTCAATTAAAATCGAGTCCACTTCATCGATTACGGCATAATGAAGAGGGCGTTGTACACGTTCTTCTTTATAAAGAACCATGTTATCACGCAAATAGTCGAAACCAAGTTCATTATTTGTACTGTATGTGATGTCAGCTGCATAAGCTTCACGTTTTTCTTCTTTTGATAAGCTGTTTAAATTTAGACCAACTGAAAGACCTAAGAAATTGTACAGTTCACCCATTTGAGAAGCATCTCGACTTGCAAGGTATTCGTTAACTGTTACAACGTGTACGCCTTTGCCAGTTATTGCATTTAAATAAACGGCCATTGTTGCAGTTAATGTTTTCCCTTCCCCTGTTTTCATTTCTGCAATGTTCCCATCATTTAACGTTGCAGCACCCATAATTTGAACACGGAAAGGATACATCCCAAGTACGCGGCGTGATGCTTCACGACAAACTGCAAATGCTTCAGGAAGTAACTGTTCAAGCGTTTCCCCATTTTGATAACGTTCTTTAAATTCAACAGTTTTCGCTTTTAGATTTTCATCACTAAGTTGTTCCATTTGAGAAGCAAGTGCTTCAACTTGGTCTGCAATTTTATTTAATTTTTTTATTTCTTTTTTATTCGGATCAAAAATTTTATTTAAAATGTTCGCCATGAATAATTTCACTTCCCATATAGTATCACTCTTCATTTTATCATTACCTATATATAGGTGCAAATTACCTTCTCATTTAAAACAGAGGAGGATGAATTTTCAGAATTGTTTGTGTACCTGGTACACGAAATATCTGAATTGTTTTTGTACCGGGTACACATTGTATATCAGTACCATTTGAACGAGAAAATATAGTACAATTAACAGGAAAATTACATTTTTTTAAGGAGAGATGGATTATATGGCAATTGAAGTGTATTTAATTTTTGATGGAAACTGTCGTGAAGCGGTAAATTTTTATGCAGATGTATTTAAAACAGAAGCACCACAAATTATGACGTTCGGTGATGGACCAGAAAATCCAGACTACCCTATCCCAGAGGAAGCAAAAAATTTAGTAATGCATACGAATATTAATGTAGAAGGCAGTAGATTAATGTTCTCAGACAATTGGCCAGGCTCTCCTTATGTTGTTGGTAACAACATTAGTGTCACTTTAGTAAGTAAAGATGAGGAATTTATTCGCTCTTCTTTCGAAGGTTTAAAACAAGGTGGTACAGTAAACATGGAGCTTCAAGAAACATTTTGGAGCAAATGCTACGGTGCAGTGAAGGACAAGTTTGGTGTGGAATGGCAAGTGAGTTTAGATAGCTGAGAACAGTGGTAAAAGATGCATCTGAAAGGTCATTTTGTGACGAGGACGATGACATATTGATGTGTTCACCGCATTAGCACCATTTTTAATAACTATGAAAAGGGATGTGTATCAACTTTCTACACATCCCTTTTCCATCCATCAAACAAGTTCTTCAATCCGTTCATTCAAAGCTTCCACTACAACTGGTGAGTTCCCTAAATAATCACAAATAATAAATTGGCAATCGTGATTTCCCGCTACCTTCTCTACCGTTTTTCGAATCCCTTCTATTAATATACCCGTGAACAAAAAGTAAGGGATAATAAACACTTTATCGACATTAATCGAATCAAGTGTTGCAATTTTATCCGAAAAATATGGTTCACACCCTGTTAAAAAGCTAACTTCAACTGGATGACTAATCTTCTCCGCAAGGTTATTAGCAATTTGTGATAAATCTTGCTTAACACGACTATTTGTTGACCCTCTCCCAACTAACACCACTTTCGACAGAGGAGTCACCTCTTGATTCGTTTGTTGCAATCGCTCAACCAACAAATCAATAAGTAAAGGATGAACCCCAATCGGCTCACCCATTTGAATTTCTAACTGAGGATAATGTTGTTTTGCTCTATTAATCTCTTCTGGAATATCAATCGTTGCATGATTTGCAGTTAATAACAATACCGGGATAGCACGAATTTTCGTTGCACCTTGTTCCACACATTGTTGAACACCTTGAAAAATCGTAGGCTCTGCTAATTCCAAAAAGCAGTGTTGCAGAATCCTTTCCTGCCGAACTTCTTTACACCTTTCCACAAAAGCCACCGCTTCATCACGTGCAGATTTTACACGACTTCCGTGGCAAATATAAAGAACTGCCTCCATTACATTCCACCAACTGCAAGCAATTCTTCATTCGTCTCGAACCAATTAAGTTGGTCACGCAATCGAACAACTTCCCCAACAACAATCATACTAGGATTTTTTATTTGTTTTCTTTTGGCAATCTCATAGATAGTTGCTAATGTACCTGTTACAGTATGTTGGTGATTGGTAGTCCCATAATGAATTAATGCAACTGGAGTATCTGCACTTTTTCCATTCTCGATTAATCGCTCACAAATATAATTCAAATTTTTCATTCCCATATAAATCGCTAGCGTATCAATACCATTTGCTAATGCTGCCCAATTTGTATTGTCCGGTTCTCCATTTTTGCGATGCCCCGTTACAACTGCAAAGGAAGAACTGTAATCACGATGGGTAACAGGGATTCCGGCATAAGCAGGAGAGGCAATACCCGATGTTATACCGGGTACAATCTCAAATGGAATTCCTGCGTCGCTACATGCTGCGGCTTCTTCGCCACCACGCCCGAAGATGAAGGGATCTCCACCTTTTAAGCGAGTAACTACTTTCCCTTGTTTTGCATACTTCACTAACGTTAAATTAATCGTATTCTGTTGCATCGTATGGCAATTTGGCAATTTTCCACACGAGATTAGCTCTGCTCCAGCCTTTGCATAACTTAATAACTCTTTATTTACTAATCTGTCATATAAAATAACGTCTGCCTGTTCGATACATTTTAGCCCTTTAACCGTAATTAGCTCTTCATCACCTGGCCCTGCACCAACGATATAGACAATTCCCATTACACTCCCTCCATTTCCGTTGCTTTAACTGATGATAATTTCACCTTTTGTTTCGACACAGTTTGATACGTTGCATATAGTGCAAAACCAGTAAAAATGAATCCACCTAGTATATTTCCGATTAGGACAGGTATTTGATTCCAAATCCACCAATCTGCAAAACTCACATCTGCCCCAAGAAGCATACCAGCTGGGATAACAAACATATTTACAACGGCGTGTTCAAAACCTTGGGCAAAGAAAATTAAAATCGGGAGCCACATGCTAACAACTTTTCCAATAGTAGATTGGGAAGTCATAGCCATTACTGCACCTAGACATACCATCCAGTTACAAAGAATTGCTTTAACGATAACCACTACAAAGCCAGAACTACCTAACGCTTGATAAGCTAGTGTTTTTGCTTCAGCAACGTTAATAAGTTTCTGAATCATTACATGATCTGTTGTTTGGCCAAAATTTGTTATCGCGATTACATAAAGTAAGGCATAGAAGAACGCACCGATTAGATGGCCGATAATTACCCAAATCCAGTTTTTAAGAAGTTCTGCCATTGTTGCTTTTTTCTCTAGTACTGCTAAAGGAATAAGAGCAAAGTTCCCTGTTACTAATTCAAGTCCTAGAAGGATAATAATGACAAAAGCAGCTGGGAAAAGGACGGCACCTACAATCCCTAGTCCTGTTTGCATTTCTGCATTAAAGGCTAGCGTTGTCCCAAAACCAAGTAACGCTCCTGAAAGTATTCCACGAATGACTAAATCTTTAATTGATAGTTTTGCTTTATCTGCCCCTGCTTGGATCATGCTTTCTACTACTTGCTTCGGTTTAATATAATCCATGTACATCCTCCTCGTTTGCTGCTGTTTGACTCCATCACTAAAACACTATATATACATCGTCACCTTCAACTTCTACTTTGTATGTGTTGACGCAGCCATGATCTGGTTCCTGCACTTTACCTGTCGTTACATCAATTTTCCAATCGTGCATCGGGCAAAATACATGTTGGCCACTAACCATTCCTTCTACTAATACTCCTCCGCGATGTGGACAGCGATTTTCAATTGCATAAAACTCACCATTTTTAAGTCGGAATAAGGCAATTTCAACATCACCAACTTGGACGGTTTTTCCAAAATCCTTTGCCACTTCATCTACTCGCAACACCTTAACTCGCTCAACGACATGTTTCATATGCAATCCCTCCAAAATTTATTGTTGTACAACTACTTTTTCAAACAACTCAGTTCTTAACTTATCGCTATTGATAATTTTCTTCCAAGGCTCTTCATGAACTTTTAATGCTAAATCTAAACGAGCATACAGTTCTCTTCGTTCTTTTGGATTTTCAATAACAGCTTTGATGTTTTCAAGCCCCATACGTTCTAGCCATTTTGAAGTTCTTTCCATATAAATACCTGTTTCGCGATAATATTGGAAATACGCACATGCATATTCGATAACTTCTTCTGCCGTTTTAACTTTTCCAAGAAGATCAGCTGCACGAAGGTGTGTACCACCATTACCACCAACATACATTTCCCAACCGCCATCTACTCCTACTACACCAAAGTCTTTAATTCCTGATTCAGCACAATTTCGTGGACAAGCAGATACAGCCATTTTAAATTTGTGTGGAGTACCAACACGTTCTAACTTTTTCTCTAAAGCTATTCCGAGACTCATAGAATCTTGCGTTCCGAATCGACAGAATGTTTCACCAACACAAGTTTTAACGGTACGAAGAGTTTTTCCATAAGCATAACCAGATGGCATATCAAGTTCTTCCCAAACTTTAGGTAAATCCTGTTTTTCGATCCCAAAAATATCGATTCGTTGTCCACCTGTTACTTTTAATAATCTCGCATTATATTTTTCTGCAACATCCGCAATTTTTCGAAGTTGTTCTGGTGTTGTCACGCCTCCGTACATACGAGGAACAACGCCAAAGGAACCATCTTTTTGAATGTTTGCATGTAATCGTTCATTTACAAAACGTGATTCATTTTCATCCTCATATTCAAGTGGATGAACCATTCCGATATAATAATTCAATGCAGGGCGACATTTTGAACATCCATCTGAAGTATTCCAACCAAGCACATGCATTACTTCACGAGTAGTCATGAGATGTTTTTCACGAATCTCTTCGACCACTTCATCACGAGAAAGTGTTGTACAACCACATAATGTTTCTTTTTGAGCACTCGCATCAAAGTTATCGCCTAATGTCACTTCTAACAGTTCTGAAACTAATGATTTACAGCCGCCACATGATCTTGTTGCACTTGTACAAGATTTAATGCCATCCACTGTTGTACAACCTTTTTCATGAATCGCTTGTACAATCGTTCCTTTTGATACACCGTTACAACCACAAATAATTTCGTCTGCACTCATGGAAGCAACTAAACTCTCACCCGTTTCGCCGCCTATTGGTTGTAAAATGCTTACTTTTGTTGTATCTGAAACATCAGCCTGTTTTTTAATTAGGGATAATAAGCGGTTACTATCGCGACTATCTCCAAATAGAACTGCACCTACAAGCTTTTGACCGTTAAACACTAATTTTTTATAGACACCATCTTGATCATCGAATACGCTTAAAGCCTTTTTCTCTCCACCCTCGATGTATTCACCTGCCGAGAAGACTTCAACACCAGAAACTTTCAATTGAGTAGAAACAATCGAACCATTATAAGGTGCAGTTTCTACATCACAAATCGCATTTGCAAGGACTTTCGCTTGTTCGAAAAGTGGTGCTACTAAACCATAGGCAACTCCATTATGTTCTGCACATTCACCAACTGCATAAATATGAGGGATATCCGTTTGTAAATAATCATTTACGACAATTCCACGGTTTACATGAATTCCTGATTCAATGGCTAGTTCTACATTTGGCTTAATTCCAACGGCCATAATCACAAAATCGCAAGCTAACTCTTCACCATCCGAAAAACGCAAACCTTCTACTCGTTTTTTACCAAGTATTTTCTTTGTATTTTTCTTAAGTAAAAACTTCATTCCTTGGCGTTCCAGTTCTTCTTTCAAAAGGTTAGCCGCTGTTTGATCCAATTGGCGATCCATTAAGCTCTCTCCTAAATGAACAACCGTTACATCCATTCCAAGATTTAATAATCCACGAGCCGCCTCTAAACCAAGCAATCCTCCACCAATAACTGCTGCTTTTCGATAAGTTTTCGAAGCTTTTAACATAGCATCTGTATCTTGAATATTACGAAAGCCAGTTACTCCTTCTTTATCTGCACCAGGAATCGGTAAGATGAAAGGTCTAGAACCGGTTGCTAAAATTAATTCATCATACGGAAGCTTTAACCCAGAACGAGTCATCACCAATTGTTTATCTGAATCAATTTTCGTTACTTCTTCATTCGTATACAATTGAATATCATTTTCTTGGTACCATGCCCAATCATTTAATGTAATATCTTCTAACGTAGTATCTCCTTGCAATACTTTCGATAGTTGAATTCGGTTATAATTCGGGTAAGGTTCATCACCAATAATTGTAATTTCAAACTTCTCTTTGGAGACATTTAATATTTCTTCAATTGTCTTTACACCAGCCATACCATTTCCTACTAGAACCAATTTCTTTTTTTCCATACAACTTCCCCCTCGCATTGCCACAATTTCGAAAAAAATGAAAAATCAAAACTTTATATGTCAGATAATATAACATCAAAGAAGTATATGTAAAGCATATTTTTTTACAAAAACTCTCGGAAACCGCTTGCAATGTAATGTTTTCTAACATAAAAAAATTTCGAACAAAAAACCCTTCACAATTCAATTTACGAATTGTAAAGGGTAACTTCATCTTCACCATATTTTTTAAAAGCACGATGATCAATCATGCCCGCGACCTTTTCAAAGGGAATTGCAAAGCGAATTCCAGCTGTTACAAATTTCTTTGCTTGAATAACAGACTCCTTCATTGACAATCCATTCGCAAGTCCTGCTGTAATCGCAGCAGAATAGGAACATCCAGCACCATTTGTATGAATCGTATCAATTCGAGGAGCTTCAAGAAGCATCATTGTATTCCCGTCGTACAACACATCAACCGCCGCATCTTCCAAACGACCACCTTTAACTATAATATACTGCGGACCTAATTCGAATAAAGCTCTTGCTGCTTCTTTTAATTGAGCTAATGAATTTATCTCCGCACCACCTAATAGGTATGAGGCTTCTGGCATATTTGGTGTAATAATTTTTGCCTGAGGAATAAGTTTCGTTTTCAAAGTATCCATTGCATCAAAATCAAGTAACGCTGAACCAACTTTCCCAAACATCACAGGATCCACCACAATATGTTGAATCGCTGTTGATTGAAGCCAATTTGCGACAAACTCGATTATCTCCTTAGAAAAAAGCATCCCAGTTTTTAAGGCTGCAATATCTCCTTGCTCATAAATTGTTGAAAGCTGAGCTTCGATGACTTCTAATGGCTGAATGAATATTCCTTGTTTCGTTTCAGGATGTGTAGCTACCATTGCGGTAATAGCTGACATGCCGAATACACCAAGCTCTTGAAAGGTTTTTAAATCTGCTTGTATACCCGCACCACCCCGAGCAGCTGACCCAGCAATGGTACATACTTTTGCTATTGTCATTTCTAAACTCCTTCTAATTTCGACTATTGGCAATCATTGCTCCTATCATATAAGAAATCATATGTCCCATATAAATGGCAGAAATGAGCCAAAAAGCAGTCATGGATTTGAAAACAACGAGAGATAAAAACCACGCTACAAAAATAACTCCTAGAGAACCCATCCAACTATATGAACGCGCTAGATGATCATTATAAACAAATCGCTCATCATATTGCTTTTTCTTTTTCATCATTCGGCGTGTGAAATAAAAAGAACCTACAATAATCGAAGCTAACATTAGCCAAAACAACACAGCAATAATCGGATTATCCATTTTCATTTCCCTCCTCAAATATAAATACATCTTCAATACGACACATAAACACACGAGAAATTTTATACGCCAAAATGAGCGATGGATTGTACCTGCCTTTTTCTAAAGAAATAATCGTTTGCCTAGAGACTTCAAGCTTTTCCGCTAGTTCATCCTGGGTCAAATCATAAACGAGCCGTAAATCTTTTATCCGGTTACGCAACTCTTTCACCACCAAATGTAAAGTTAACTTTACGTAAAGTATACTTTACATTATATTGGAATGTCAAGGACGCTTTATATTAGTACCCGGTACGAAAACCCATTCATATACTAGTGTAAATTGCGAAGGAAGAAGGTTTGAAATGGGGAAAGAAACCTCGAAACTGACCACTTATAGTTTATTAGCTCTGCTCATTGTCATTTGGGGCGTGAGCTGGCCTATCTATAAAAATGGTGTGAATTTTATGCCTCCACTGTACTTTGCAGGAGTGCGGGCCTTTTTAGGGGGAATTATTTTATTCATCATTGCATGGAAAAATCGCCATATCCTGCAATTTAAACAAAACTGGGTTTATTACATCATTTCTGCCATTTTGAACATCGTATTATATTTAGGGATTCAAACAGTAGGACTAATCTATTTACCTGGTGGACTATTTTCTGTTCTTGTTTATTTTCAACCTGTGATCCTTGGTCTGTTAGCATGGTGGTGGCTTGGCGAACCAATGACAGTATGGAAAATCCTCGGGTTAATCATTGGATTTACTGGGATTGTTCTCGTGAGTATTGACGGCCTAATGATCCATTTATCAGCAATCGGAGTCATGTTAGCTCTGGGTACGGCACTCAGTTGGGCAATTGGCGTTGTCTATGTAAAGAAAAACCGTCACAACGTGGATCCTTATTGGATGGTCGTAATGCAACTTGTGATAGGTGGCGCAGTTTTATTAACAGGTGGATTCATGATGGAAGACGTGAGTGATATCGTTTGGAATACAGATTTAATCTTTAGTTTAATATGGGGAACAACCGCTGGAATGGCGGCCGCGCAAGTGATTTATTATAAATTGATGAATGAAGGGGAAGCAAGCAAAGTCGGAGCATTTACATTTTTAGTGCCGATTCTAGCTGTATTTGTCAGTGCAATCTTCCTGGATGAACAAATTACGATTAATTTATTTATTGGGATGTTACTTGTAGGTGTGAGTATTTATTTAGTGACGATAAATAAAAGGCCATTTGAAAAATCACCATGAACCGACATTTTGTAACTACTAATGTAGTAAAGGCCCCAAATATTGCATTTGGGGCAGTTTTCTTATGCTTTCGGTCTTCCACTCCACGAGAAATTAGTCCACATTCGTAACAAGACTTCTAGTGGGCCGCGCTTGAATTTCTTTAAATACAATGTGCTTAGAATACATTGCAAGATATAAATAACAATGCCAAGTAGAACACCCATTGCAACACCAAGTTGACCGAACAAACCGAATCCATAACCATAAAATACAAAAGTACAAATCACGGTTTGTAAAATATAGTTTGATAGAGACAACTTCCCTACATTTTCAAAGACCGAACGAATTCGTACAAAGAAATTCGTTTCATAGAGTAATGCAAAGAGACTAATATAACCAATAGACAATAACATAGAGCCGCCCATTGATAGGACCCCTGCCCAATCATTTTTCAATAGACCTAGCGCCTTACATATCAGCCCAATTGGTACAAAAATAGAACCTCGTACATACCACTTTCGTTCAGTTACCAAATTTTCAAATGCACCTAATTTTGCAACGCCCATTCCAAATAAAAACATAGGGATGTAAATGAAAGGTGCGACGATTAATAGAATTATTATAAAAATAGGATCCTCAAACCCCGGAGGCATGACATCGTTACGGAATTCATAAATCTCCCGATAAGTGCCATTTCCATATGTATCATATGCCAGCTCATTATATTCCTTCATTTCCTGCTCTTCTTTTGTTGTCGAATCCACTTGGCCATAGCCTAAAGCAGTTGTTAAAACAAAGAGAATAGTCGCCCAAATGAAAAGTGTTTTCGGTTTGCGATTAATAAAAGGTAATAAAACAATCATAATACTTCCATAAAATAATAGAATATCTCCATCCCATAAGTATGTCGCATGGAGAAAGCCAAGAAGGATTAATCCAGTGCTTCGGCGTAGTATTGACCAGCGACTTTTCTTGCCCTTGTTTCGAATGGATTCTACTAATTTAATGAAAGAATAGCCAAATACAAACGTAAAAATGGGCATGGCAGAACCTTCTACGGCAACTTTAACAAACTTGAGTGCCGCTTCATTTAAAAAAGAAGTTGTTTCGATATCATCTTTTCCGTACATCCCATATTGGAAGATGAGAAGATTCGCAAGTAAAATCCCAAGCAAACTAAATCCCCTTAAACCATCAATAAATGATATTCTTTTTGAATGCATGTTTAACTCCTAATCACTTAATATTTCCATTTTATTCTAACATAATAATTACGTGATAATGAATACTGCCTCGCATTACTAAGTGTATTTTCTATTTAAATGGAATATGAAACCATGAAAAAAGCCCCCGATTTCTCGGGAGCTCCAAACCTTAATTTGTTTCAATTAATCCATATTTACCATCACGACGTTTATATACGATGTTTGTATTGTTTGAATCTGCATCTGTATATACGTAGAAATCATGACCTAAAAGATTCATTTGAAGAATTGCTTCTTCTTGATCCATTGGTTTAAGGTCAAATTGTTTTGTACGTACAATTGTAAACTCATCTTCCTCAACTGGGCTAGGAGTTGTACCTGCCACTTCTTGAGCAAAGTATACGCCTACTCCTTCACGTTCACGGAATTTGCGGTTTACTTTTGTTTTATGTTTACGGATTTGACGCTCTAATTTATCGACAATCAAATCAATTGCTGCATACATATCATCATGACGTTCTTCTGCACGGAGAGTGACGTTTCTCATTGGAATTGTCACTTCTACTTTTGTTTGTTTATCGTTATAAACTTTTAAATTTACGTTAGCGTTCGCACTAACACCTTCGCTGAAATATCGCTCAACTTTCTCGATTTTGTTCTCAACGTATTCGCGAATCGCTGGAGTTACCTCAATGTTTTCACCACGAATGTTAAAGTTTAGCATGTAAACTCCTCCTTTAGTTCCACCTATGTAATATATATTCTCCATAGGTCTTAAAAAATCCTACCGCTAAAGAGAATCTTTTTCATATTTCGACAATTTCATTCACAAAAAATTAATATTTTCTATGTTTAGATTGTAAAA
Source organism: Ureibacillus endophyticus (assembly GCF_003628435.1). GTDB lineage: Bacteria > Bacillota > Bacilli > Bacillales_A > Planococcaceae > Ureibacillus > Ureibacillus endophyticus. Next base: position 72,524 of record NZ_RBZN01000010.1, read on the forward strand.
CCTCTTTTTTGCGGCGCCGTTTCATTTCACTAATAATTAGTTCATCTACATCTTCTTGTACAGTGAGGACAACACCACATTGGAAGCCAGCTCCTAAAGGCTTACTCCACACAATGTCACCTATTGCTCGGATTGTTGTAACGTCAAGAACGAACTGAATTTCAACTTGTAATGAAGGATCATTTAAATATTTCTCTATTTCTGGTCCACAAAATAACTTCATGCCTCGTGGACTAATATCTAATATTTTCCCATTATATTTTTCAATATTAACTGGCTTATCATTTATGTATATTCCATAAGTTGCTTCGATAGGTTCATTGAAGACGAAACGAAAGCCTTCTTTCCTTTTAAAGTTCATATTGTTCCTCCTAAACAATTCATATTAAACTTCGTTGTTTATTTGAAGGTTTCTATACGCTCTTTATAACATGTTTTCTATTTAAATAATAGTAATTTTTGTAAAAATTACCTTTTTTAAAACAAAATGTCCCGTATTAACTTTGTAACTTTTAACTTTATTATCTTAAAATCTGTAGAACTTGTTGAGATGATTGATTTGATTGGGCAAATACTATTTGTGATACTTCCGACAAAATAGTATATCTTATTTTTGACATTAGTTCTTTCGTCATATCTGTATCACGAATTCGCGATTCGGCATTTTGAATATTTAAGCTATAATTTGTTGAATTATTATAAATATGATTAAGTGAATTTTCATAAACGCCAAATTTCGCTCTTTCATCAGATATCATTTGTATAGCAATATCAAGTTGACTTATAGCCTCAGATGCTTTTTCCTGTATTACAACGCTTAAATTATCAATTCTTAAAGCTTTTGTTGTTGCATCTGTTAACTCCACAAAGAACCTATCTCCTTCATTTGGTCCAACTTGTAAAATGAAAGCATTAATTAAATCCTTAGAAGCGACTTGTTCTTCCGTTGTTTTTTCCTCATTTTTAAATTCATTCTCTTTTTCGGGAGTATTAGGAGCAGGTCCAGTTATGTAAATACCAGTTGAAGTGACTGTTTGAAGGCCAACAGCTATCCATTGATCATTTCCTATATATGTAGCATCATTAAGATAGTTTGTCCATCGATCCATTAAACCTTTCGTCCATGTTTGACCATCTTTTGAACTATATGTACTCTTTTCCCATGCTTGCAGAACAAACTCATTTCCATTCCATGAGACATTAAGTACTCTATCAGAAAGTGATCCACCCACAAAATCTGCTTTCTCCCAAGTAATTCCGTCTATTGAACTTTTCACATTGCTTTGTAAAAGACTACCACCAATTACATACTTTCCATTTCCCCATGCAACACTATATATTTCTCCTGCAAAGGAATTAAAATCCCAATCAACACCATTCTTTGAAGTGCCTGTAACTAGTCGACCAACTGCCATAAATTCATCTCGTTCTTCATTCCATATAACACTGTTAAATCTAGAATTACCTTTTATATCTACTTGTGTCCAACTTTTTAAATCTGTGGATGTATACATAATCCCTTTTAGATTATCATTAGTCATCGAGCCAACAGCAACATATTTTTCTCCATTAAAAGTAAATTGGACAAAATTAGTATTATCTATAGCTTCAGATTGTTGAACCCAATTAATTCCATCAACTGATGTATATGTTTCACCATTTTTACTTAAGGCTACAAAATTGTTATTTTCACTTATCCACTGTACATCATTAAGTTGAGCAATGTTTGTTTTAACATTACCATCAACATCATAAAAAACAGCGTCTGCGTACCAGTTCGTACCATCATATCGTATAATCTTATTATTTCCACCAGCAATAACAGCTTGAGCCCCATTCCATGCTACAGCTTGATAGTTTCCAGAATCGTTTAAGCCTGTATGTTCAGGGAGAACAGCATACCAATATTTTCTCTCAATTGTATTTGTAGGCGAACTAGGATCAATTGGTGAGATTTGAGCAGTTGCATCAGTTTCAATGTATTGTTTATAGCTATCATCCCCTTTAGGTACATTTAATAATTTTATTTCATTAAATTCTGTTTGGTTTGCAATATAATCAATATCTTGAATTAATTGATCTACTTCATATTGAATTAAAGTTCGATCATTCTCAGTTAAAGTATCATTAGCAGCATATACACTTAATTCTCGTAAACGTTGAAGATGTGCATGAATCTCATTTAAGCCACCTTAGCGACATTCACGAGTGATACACCGTCTTGGATGTTTCGCTGCGCTTGAAAAAGTCCACGAATTTGCCCTCTCATTTTTTCAGAAATTGCTAGCCCTGCAGCATCATCTGCAGCTTTACTAATTTTCAAACCACTCGACAATTTCTCAGTAGAAGAACTCAACCCTTTATTATTTTTCTCTAATTGATTTATAGAATTTAAAGCAACAACGTTGTGAACTATCCTCATTAAATCTCCTCACAAGCATAAAATATAATTTTACCTCTTAAATAATTCGCTCGAGCCATTAGTGTTTTTATTAAAGTAGTAAATAATACTAATATAATTAGTTTTAAAGTTATATTTTAAAAATTTATATAAATAAAAAAGACCTAATCTAATTATTATAAAAGAACTAACCGAATTTATTTATTAATATAATATAACAAATTGGGTATTACTGTAAAACAAAAATTTCTTAATAATCTACATCACCTGATAGTAAAATGGGAGTTTGTAAAGTGAGAAAGTGAACAAAACACTTGTGAGATCAGGATATAAATGTCAACGTTTATATGTACATTTATGCTTGTTTAAGGGTGTACAAAATTACTCGTTTACTGGTTCGAGGTGTTGCTTAAGACGGTACGAATCACCAGTAATAGTTACGACACTTGCGTGATGTAAAATGCGA
>NZ_RBZN01000110.1 GCF_003628435.1 Ureibacillus endophyticus
CGTATGAGAGTCCGTAAAAAAAACCGGCTAACTTCACATCCTTATATGAATCAGTTTAGTATGTTGGGTCCAAGAGATCGTGTATAAGAAAGTGGAATCGATAAGGCAATGTGAGGACTTCTATGATTGGCTAAAAAGGAGAATAGAATGATGAATCATGTCATTGCGTTAGATGTGAGTAAAGGGAAAAGTTCGGTAGTTATGTATAATCAATATCGACAATGTGAATATGAAGGTGAACTAAATCATACCCGAGTTGATTTTGAACGATTACATAATCGTATTGAAGAAATAACGAAGTTTGATGGACAAGCACCTGAAATTGTCTTTGAAGCAACTGGTGTCTATTCGAAATCGGTAGAAGCATTTTTAAAAAATCATGGTTATACATATAGTCGGATGAACCCGCTTGAAGCGAACCTACAAATGGCAAAAATGCGACGTCATAAGACGGATGTAAGTGATGCACACGAATTAGCGAAAACACACTTTAAAATGGAGCGTGAAACGACATACGTTCAAGAGGATTATTATGAACAGATGCGAGCTCTCACACGTTATTACGATGAAGTGGATGAAGAAATAATTTTACTTAAAAGTCGGATGCATGCGATTTTGCATATGAGCTTCCCAGAGCTTGAAAAACTCATTACACCAAGTTCTGCTTTATTCTTAAATATCGTGCAGCTGTATCCACATCCAGCACTTGTATTAGCCCATTCAAAAACAGTAATTAAAAATCATTTAAAGGCAAATACAAAAAAGAACCTTTCACTTACTCGTGCAGAGAAAAAAGCAATTGAGCTAATCGAAGCAGCGCAAAATAGTTATCCAGCCATTAAACCGACAGATGTTCGATGTGATCAAGTAAAGGATTACGCCATACGGATTGCAGAATTGAAAGATAAAAAAGAAGCGCTTGTCCAACAGATGAAGACGTTATCAAAAGAACGTCAAGAATATCTTGTATTACGTTCTATTCCTGGTGTGGGCGATTCAACCGCTTGTCGTCTGATAGGTGAAATCGGTGATATTCGCCGTTTTAAAAATGCGAAACAATTAAATGCATACGCAGGAATTGATATTATGCGTTATCAATCTGGCAACACACAATATCGGGACCGAATCAATAAGCGTGGGAATAAACATTTGCGAAAAATTTTATATTTCATGATACAAGGGATGCTTATGTTAAAAGAAAAACCCAATCATTTTGCGGATTACTATTATAAATTAAAAAAGCAACCTCAGAGAAAGCCTCATAAGGTTGCGATGATAGCTTGTGTTAATAAATTTTTGAAAGTGACCTTTCAGTTATTAACACGAGGAATCCTATACGATTATGAGTCCGCACTACCAGCTCAGAAATCGTAATAAAACGTAATACAACTATATCATATAGACCTTTCGAAAAAAATAAAAATCGTTAGGTTTTTTCGGCATGAAAAAATTAGTTTTAGAAGGGAGGGGTACCCCTCCCTTCTAAAACTAATTCATTAAAATAAAAGAAATAACTTAAATATACTTGACTAATCGTAAGAA
>NZ_RBZN01000111.1 GCF_003628435.1 Ureibacillus endophyticus
GTTTTAAGCATTTTAAAGCAAAGATTTTATTAAATGATTTATATAAAGAAATCGGGGTTCATTTAGGTTAACAAGGGTGACGTGCAAGAACACATCACCCCAACATTTGACTAAGAACCATTAAACTAAAGTAACGGTTAATTTAAAGTAACATGTTTACTTTTTATTTTCTAAATCGTTTATTCTCTTTTCAAGTTCTCTTACTTTATTAGCATTACCGAGTACTGTAGTAAAAGCTACAATCCCAAAAATGAATCCAATAAGTCCGAAAGTTTCCATACAATTTTCCACTCCTCAACTTGTGTATAGAAATAGCCTAAGTTATTTGTTTAGAAATCTCATCTGTTTATAATATGTTTTCAAACTAATAAAACTTTCTTAACAATTCCTGCTTCGTGATCTTAAGAAAAGTCAACCTAAGTGTATCATAGGTTTCTATTTTTCCCCTTTTAGATGTTATTGTAAATTTTTATCAACTCTATTTTAGGTGACTTTTGTAGAACATTTGCAAAAGGGATTTGTTCTTTTTGTATTGAATTAATAATTGAAGCAAGTAATGGTTTTCTACATAGAAAAAGAGGAGATTCATATCAATGAGCAATGGAATGAATGAACAAGAATTAAATAAGATTTTATCAAAAGAAAAGATTTTAGCATGCACGATAATGATGAATGGATCTCGTGTGTTTGAATACTTTAAAAATAAAAAAATAGAAGATAAGCAACACAAAATCTATTCCTGTACAAAAACAATCCTTTCATTATTAGTTGGTATTGCATTTGACAAAGGGTACTTACATAATCTTCACCAACCAATTCAAGAATATTTTTCAAAAGAACTACAAGAACAAAGGGATAAAAGAAAAAACGACATTACACTATATCACTTATTAACCATGACACCAGGCTTACATTTTCCAGAGTGGGAAGAATGGGACGGGTTTGCGCCAATGGTTCAAGGCGGGGATATTATAAAGTTTACTTTAGATAGAGAACTCATTTTGCCTCCTGGAGAAAAAATGAACTATAATTCAGGATGCTCCCATTTGATTACTGCAATATTGCAGCAAGTTACGGGAGAAACAGCATTACAATTTGCCCAAAAACACTTATTTAAGCCTTTAAATATTAGCAATGTGGAATGGTATAAGGATAATAAAGGTATTTATAAAGGTGCAGATGGTTTAAGGCTAACGATAGCGGATATGGAAAAACTTTGCTTGCTAATGCTTAAAAAAGGGCAATGGAAGGGAACTCAAATTGTATCCGAAAAGTGAATTGAACAAGCGATATCGCCACACTATTCTACATATAAGCACATTGGTGAATATGGTTTGCACTGGTGGACCTCAAAAATTAATCCTACTTTAGACGATGATTCAGATTCCAATCGTTTTCATTTTGGATTAGGTGGTAGTGTCAAAACTTCTATGAAAAATTGAAAAACACAAGGTATTGGGCGATAAGTACTCTCCGAACGAGGGGACAATCGCTCTTGACAAACATTCCGAAAAGGTTGCGCCCATATTTT
>NZ_RBZN01000112.1 GCF_003628435.1 Ureibacillus endophyticus
TTTGTGTGTGGTAACCTCAACTAACACCAAAATCCAGGGGGTGGCAAGTTTTTTTGCGTAAAAGACTATAAAACCAACGATTATTAGCGATTTATATATATAAGTTTTGACAATACGAAACTATAAAAGGGGGGACGAATTATGAAAAGAATTTGTCATCAATGTCAAACGGAAATGATACTTGATTGCAAAGTAAGTATTGAAGGGGATATTTCAGGTATTAAGATCAGTCAAAAAGGCAAAGGAATATTTAATAAAGTATCCGCAAAAACGAAAGCAGCCGTTTGTCCAGCCTGCGGAAATGTTGGTTTTTATATAGAAGAGTTCAAAGAATTTAAACAGAATTGAATAAGTTTTAACATACGGGTGTTTGATTTATTTCAAACGCCTTTTCTTATTTTTAGAACATTGCATATTATCCGACACTTAGTGTTTAAAATTAATACACACGCACCAAAAATCAAACGCTTCCCAATCTAAAAATACGCAATAAGTAACTAAGAACTTAATTATTTAATAGATATCTCGTTGGAATTGGACTATTAAAATGTCATCTTTTAACCCGTGTTCATATGATAAGGAGGCGATTGGTTGAAAGGAGCAAAGAATGGGTGAATTACTTTCATTATTGATTTTAGGGTTGGCAGTAAGTTTAGATAGTTTTACAGTTGGCTTAACATATGGGCTACGAAAAGTGACGATTCCTTTTAAATCATTAGCCATTATTTCTTCCTGCACATTTGTAGTGTTAATGATTGCAATGGGGATTGGCACCATTATTGAGAGGTTTATTTCCCATGAGGCTGCAGAAACACTTGGTGGTCTTATCCTAATAGGGTTAGGTATTTGGGTTTTTTATCAATTTTTCACTTCACAAAAAGCGAATTCAGAAAACCAATCCGAATATAAAATTATTAAATTTGAGATGAAATCATTTTCGATTATTATTAAAATTCTTAATAAACCAATGGAAGCGGATTTTAATCGCTCTGGTAATATCAATAGTATGGAAGCTTTATTTTTAGGATTAGCACTATCCTTAGACTCTTTTGGTGCAGGGGTGGGTGCAGCGTTGATCGACTTGCCACCAATTTTATTTTCTATCATTATTACTATATCTTGTACCTTTTTTGTAATCGTAGGGATTAAAATCGGGAAGCTCTTAACACATGTTGAGTGGATGAAACACCTTAGCATACTTCCTGGGATTGCGTTAATCATTATTGGTATTTTTCGATTATAAATGTCGTCCACCCGTTAAATGTACAATGGGTGGATTTTTATTTGAATTGCAATTTGTCTCCCATTTCTAAAAATGCTAGTATATAAATACAATTATGAGGAATCCCACCATATTTTAGGGATTCTTCAATCTATATGGTAGTGTCAAAACTTCTATGAAAAATTGAAAAACACAAGGTATTGGGCGATAAGTACTCTCCGAACGAGGGGACAATCGCTCTTGACAAACATTCCGAAAAGGTTGCGCCCATATTTT
>NZ_RBZN01000113.1 GCF_003628435.1 Ureibacillus endophyticus
TGATAAAACTTAATGATTCTTAATTTTTCATCTTTAGAAAAAATTTTTGACATAAAAATACTCCCCATTAGATAAACAGATTTTATTTTTTAATCTGTCTACCTAACGGGGAGCATATCATTTCTTTACAAGGTGCTATTTTTTAATCTACTTCAGTAGTGATTTTAATTTCTTTATATCTTTTTGTGCGATATGGATTTTTTCGATCAGGGTACATAATTTTATCTACAAAATTTAAACTTTCATCAATATTTTCCACGCTTTTTATGTTTTTATCTCCATGCTTTGCTTTAATCATTAGTTTTAGTTGTGCTTGATTTCTACCGGTAATTCGATTAATTTTTTCAGCAAACTTTACAGATTGTTCAAAGGGTACGATTTGATCATTTGTACCGTGAAGTATAAAGATTGGAGGAAAATCTTCTGATACGTATTCAATTGGATTTGCCGTGCGTGCTTTTTCAGGATTATCTTGTACATTAAAACCTAATAATGCATTAGCGTATTTTACACCCTCATTTCCCATATCTGTCACGTCTGAAATGCCATAAAAAGAAACAACACCTTGGACATCTGATGAATACTTTTCATAACCCATTGAAAGGTCTTCCATTTCTTTCATTCCATTTGTAGCGGCTAACATACTTGCAATATGACCACCGGCAGAATTTCCCCATACCACAATATTGTTTGTATTTAAGCGATATTTTCTTGCATGAGCTCTAATAAATCTTATTGCAGCCTTTGCATCATGAAGTTGTGCTGGCCAAACTGCCTCAGTAGCTAAACGATATCCTACATTGACTACAGCATAGCCTTGCTGAGTTGCAAGCATTACTGCTGCATGGTTTGCCGACTTTCGACTTCCTGAAATCCAACCACCCCCATGGAAATTTACAATAACTTTATAAGGAGCATTTCCGACTGATGGGTAGATAATATCTAGTTGTTGTCGTGGATTTTTTGTATTGGCATAAGGAAGGTTCAAAAACGTTTTAAACTGGTTCATATTGATGTATTGAGGCTCACCAGAATCCTTTTCTATGTCCGCATAATTCTTTTCTTCTTTCTCTTTTAAGATGGTTGTAAATTGATTCATCAAATCTGAATCGGCAATACCTGTAATTGTAATATTTGTTGAAGGTAATATATCTGATTCTTGAGCTTGTGAAGGGATTACAGAAAATATGGATGTGAAAAAAATGAATCCGATTAATATTTTTTGCAACCTACTAACACCTCTTAACCTGTCATTAATAAGGTATTTTGCTTCGGTTACACATTTTCAATACAACAATTTAGGTATTAAATAATTATAATTAACTAAGCACTATTTTCCACCGTAACTCTCTGTTATAAAGGGAGGTAGTGTCAAAACTTCTATGAAAAATTGAAAAACACAAGGTATTGGGCGATAAGTACTCTCCGAACGAGGGGACAATCGCTCTTGACAAACATTCCGAAAAGGTTGCGCCCATATTTT
>NZ_RBZN01000114.1 GCF_003628435.1 Ureibacillus endophyticus
AGAAACCCCGTTATACTAACTTTACGAATTATGAACGGGAGAACATCATGAGTAACATTATTTTTAACGAACATCAACGCAGCCTAATTGAAATGAATCCAAATGTCACATCAGTATCTGATCGTGCCATTCAATATACACCAGAGTTTAAATTGAAAGCTGTTCAGGAAAATTTACAAGGAAAAGGACCGAGCCAAATCTTTAGAGAAGCAGGATTTGATTTAGAAATCATCGGCACTAAAAAAGCTCAAAGTGCTATAAGTCGTTGGAAGAAAATCTATCAAAACCATGGCGAACAAGGCTTTTTCGAAGAACGTAGAGGTAAAGGAAGTACAGGTCGACCTCGTAAAGAAAACTTATCAGCTGATAAAAAGTTAGAGAAAGCAGAGGCTCGTATTAAATTATTAGAGGCGGAACTAGCTCTTCTAAAAAAGCTAGACGAAATGGAAAGGATGGCGAAGAAGAAACGCTTTTAACTCCTAAAGAAAAATACCAAATAATTAATGAAACGATTCGAGAACATCAACTAAAAAATTTGACACGTTATTTGTGCCAAGTCGCGAATGTTAGTCCAAGTGGTTACTATAAATGGATTCAAAATATGGAGAAACATACATTACGTGAAGAAGCAGACTATCAAGATTACCTTTTACTGAAATCGATTTATGATAAGGCGAAAGGGAAAATTGGTTATCGTGGCTTCTATATGGCATTAGTAGATGTGCTAGATAAACCGATGAACCATAAGAAAATTCTTCGTCTGATGCGTAAATTCAATTTATATGCGAAAGTACGTCGTGCAAATCCATATCGCCAACTAGAAAAAGCGACGGAGGCACATCGTTCTATTCCGAATCACTTAAAGCGCGAGTTTAAACAAGATGAACCAGGAAAAGTATTCTTAACGGATATTACATATCTTCAATATAAAGGCAGTCAAACAGCTTATTTATCATGTGTAAAAGATGTAGCGACACGAGAGATTGTAGCGTATGAATTATCAAGCACACTTAAAATGTCCATTGTTTATAAAACACTCGAGAAGTTGAATACACACTTAGACGGCAACCTTCATCCGGAAGCAATGATCCATTCCGATCAAGGAATTCATTATACACATCCAGAATATCAACGACTTGTGAAAGAAATGGGATTGAGACAATCAATGTCTCGCAGAGGAAACTGCCTCGATAATGCGCCAATGGAATCGTTCTTTGGACATTTAAAAGATGAAATAGATTATAAAGAAGCGGAGAGTTTAGCAGAATTACATACACTTGTGATGGATTATATGAATCATTACAACTGTACAAGAAAGCAATGGACGTTAAAAAAGATGACTCCGGCAGCCTACCGAAGTCATCTTATTGCGGCTTAAACACAACTATATCCCTTTTTATTAAACTGTCTATAAAATAGGGTTCAGTTCA
>NZ_RBZN01000115.1 GCF_003628435.1 Ureibacillus endophyticus
AGTGTCGTAACTATTACTGGTGATTCGTACCGTCTTAAGCAACACCTCGAACCAGTAAACGAGTAATTTTGTACACCCTTAAACAAGCATAAATGTACATATTAACGTTGACATTTATACTTGAGATTAGTAGAAATATTGATAAGATGATTTTTTTCAAAATACTCTCCCCTTTTCTAGTCAATAACTAGCATAAAGAGAAGAGTTTAAGAAAAGCATAGGGGAAATCTTAAGGTTTTCTTAATTTGTTATTTGGGGAAGGTTGCTATCAAATGAATATGTGTATTATTTAGTTTGATGTGTAAGTTTAGTCTCGAACAATTTTATATACTAAACTGCAAATTATCAGAAAGTTAAAGTTGTAATGTACAATAAAATTTTGGGGAAAAAGAAAAAACGATTACTCAGAATGTAATCGTCTTTTAGGTATGTCCCAACAAGTAAGGGCAGGTCTTCTTATTATTTAAAAGTGACATTTACCCTATAATCAATACTCTTAAAAAATTCCTTTAACACTTTTTCTGCATTCTTCTCAGCAGTATCTAATAAACCAATAGAGAAAGATTATTTCTTAAAGATGTAGAAACCACTTTCAAAGCAATATTACAATTTTATAAAGCTATGACATTCAGAATAACAATAAATGTAAGATAATTTTTCAACTATCAATTTCCAGAAAAGACACTAAACAAATTTTAATTATCAAAAGTAAAGTAATAAGCCAAAGTTCTAGTTCTTTTATAAATTTAAAACATATCAATAATTCCTTTTTCCTTATCGTTACCATTATCCTTAAAAGTTTTCTTTGCAGCAATTGCAATTGTTCTTGTTGATACAGCGTCGAATCCCCCACCAATTACTCCACCAATCAAAGGAACCATTTTACCTAAGTTAATTACTCTTTTTTGTCCAAATTTAGTTATTAAACGAAACCCTACTGCTTGATTTACTTTCTTTATTACTTCTCCAGAATTTCTTTTAATTTGAGCTTGTCCCATCTTCACTCCAATCTTAATGCCAGCGGATTTAACAAATTCAGAAGCACTTTGACCAGTTAAACAAGCATATACAAATGTTTGTACTTCATCATCTTTTAAATCATATCCTCTCATATGTGCAATAGATGCAATCATTCTCATTTGAACATATATAACTGAGGCTATGTTTAACGGGATTGAAACTGGTAATGTAACAACGCCCCCTAACCCTGTCAAAAAACCAGTAGTAGCACACTTTGTTGTTTGCCAATTAACCAAACTATTTATAGCACTATCCAAATCTGCATTTTTATTTGATACTTTGTCAATTTAAGTGCAACAGTTCTTCCTGAAACGCCTCGTATGCAGTTTTCCAACCAAGACATTTTCTTGGTCGATTGTTGATAAGTTTAAGTGCTTGTTCCATCTCTTTTTCC
>NZ_RBZN01000116.1 GCF_003628435.1 Ureibacillus endophyticus
ATCATTAGCGTCGCATTAAAATAATTTGACACCTTTATTAAAACTGAATTTTCTGAAATATATTCTTCGCACAAAAAAAGCCTTTATAATGGTTGGGCGGTAGTAAACCATCCAAATCCAAAATAAAGGACTAATCGCATGGATAAGTTTACACGAATAACATCATTTGAACAATGGTTTTCACCGATTAATTTGACGTTATTTGAAGAACAGGTGAAAATTCATCAATTAAATTACTATACAAAGAAGCTGTACATGGCTTCCTTTATGAAACTGCTTTTATATGCCCAGCTTCATGAAACAGAGAGTTTAAGGGCATTAAGCGATGCTGTGTTTTCAGATGATTTACAACGGACAATAGGGTTTGAATCGATTAGCTTCTCCCAATTGGGCAGAAGAATAAATACAATCCCAACCGAGTTCTTTCAAACGCTTTTTCTAGATTTAGTCTCACAAATTCATCAGAAAACGGATTTTCAGAAACAAAGAAAAACGACAACACCATTGAAAATTATTGATTCGAGTACATTACCACTTAATTTAACCAACCATAAGTGGGCAGAGTTTCGAAAAACAAAGTCTGGTGTGAAGCTTCACCTTCGACTCGTTTTCATGGAAAAAGGTCTTTCGTATCCAGATCAAACGGTGCTCACAAATGCGATTGAACACGACCGAGGTCAACTTGAGGTATTCATTGATGACAAAGAATGCCTGTACGTGTTCGACCGTGGCTACTTGGATTACAAACGCTTCGATCGCATGACGGATGATGGCTATTTCTTTGTCACACGTCTTCGAAAAAATGCCGTCGTACGTGTACTTGAAACATTTTCTCTACCAGAAGATTCAAAGGTCCTATCAGATGAGATGGTGGTTATTGGTACAACACAAAATCGTTCGGAAAATGTGTTTCGTCGCCTAGAAATCCTTGATACAAAAGGCAGTGAACTAACGTTACTAACGAATCGTTTTGATTTAGACGCAGATGAAATAGCAGAAATCTATAAATCACGCTGGGCAATTGAGTTGTTTTTCAAATGGATGAAACAACATCTGAACATCAAAAAGTTCTACGGTCACAGTGAACAAGCTGTACACAATCAAGTGTACATCGCAGTGATCGTGTTTTGTCTAAACGTTTTGGCACAGATGAACACAAATAGCGATCGAAGTTACCTAGAAATTAGTCGCTATTTAAAAGCTGCATTATGGAAATCTGCTCACATTTGGTTGCGCAAAATTGAAAGAAAAAACGTCCCATAAAGGTTTTAAAAGTCGTTGTTACACAAGTCACAGGTTATAGTAAAAAAATGAATGTTTACTACCCTAGCTTTAGTGTTTTCAATTTTTCTTTAAAATTAAGTAAAACAAAAACTGAAAATTCAGAACACTTTTATGCAACGGTAGTGAA
>NZ_RBZN01000117.1 GCF_003628435.1 Ureibacillus endophyticus
ACACTAGCGTCGCATTAAAATAATTTGGCGCAATATTATAATCTGAATTTTCTGTAACAACATATATGCATAAAAAAATCCCTTATAATGGTTGGAGGTAGTAACCGATCCAAATCCAAAATAAAGGACATCGCATGGATAAGTTTACACGAAAAACATCATTTGAACAATGGTTTTCACCACTAAACCTGATATTAATGGAGGAACTGGTGAAAACACATCAATTAAATTACTATACAAAGAAGCTATATATGGCTTCCTTTATGAAATTACTATTGTATGCCCAACTTCATGAAACGGAGAGTTTACGAGCATTGAGCGACGCTGTATTTTCAGACGATCTGCAACGTGCAACTGGGGTAGAATCCATTAGCTTCTCCCAATTGGGCAGACGAATCAATACGATCCCAACCGATTTCTTTCAAACGATTTTTCTAGATTTAGTCGCACAAATCCATCAGAAAACGGATTTTCAGAAACGAAGGAAAATAACAACACCTTTAAAAATCATTGATTCGAGTACCTTACCGCTTAATTTAACCAATCATAAGTGGGCAGAATTTCGAAAGACAAAATCGGGTGTAAAGCTTCACCTTCGACTTGTTTTTATGGAAAAAGGGCTCTCCTATCCGGATCAAGCCGTGCTAACAAACGCCATTGAACATGATAAATTACAGTTGGAAGTATTGATGGACGATAAAGAATGCCTCTACGTGTTTGACCGTGGCTACTTGGATTACGAGCGCTTTGATCGCATGACGGATGATGGCTATTTCTTTGTCACACGTCTTCGGAAAAATGCCGTCATACGCGTACTTGAAACATTTTCCTTACCAGAAGATTCAAACGTTCTATCAGATGAAATGGTGGTCATTGGTTCAACCCAAAGTCGTTCAGAAAATGTGTTTCGTCTTCTGAAACTACTCGATACAAAAGGAAATGAACTCTCGCTTCTGACAAACCGATTTGATTTAAGTGCCGATGAAATTGCGGAAATTTACAAATCACGCTGGGCAATCGAGTTGTTTTTCAAATGGATGAAACAACATCTGAATATTAAAAAGTTCTACGGTCATAGCGAACAGGCTGTACACAATCAAGTGTATATTGCGATGATTGTGTATTGTTTGAACGTATTAGCGCAGTTGAACACGAATAGCGACCGAAGCTATTTACAAATAAGCCGTTATTTAAAAGCAGCCCTATGGAAATCCGCTCACATTTGGTTACGCAAAATCCAAGGAAAGAGCGTCCCGTAAAGGGTTGATAGTCGTTGTTGCACAAGTCATTGGTTATAGTAAAAAAATGGATGTTTACTACCTTAGCTTTGGTGTTTTCGTTTTTTCTCTAAAACGCCAGAAAATATAAACTGAAAATTCAGAACTTATTTATGCGACGGTAGTGA
>NZ_RBZN01000118.1 GCF_003628435.1 Ureibacillus endophyticus
TGATATTATCCCCTTTAAGTAGACAATGTAAAAAAGGCTACGGTAATCTGTAGCTAACAGTCTATTTAGAGGGGATTTTTCTATGTCCAGAAAAAACAATACTTATTCAAATGATTTCAAATTACAAGTTGTTTTATCTTACTTAAATAGTGAAGATAGCTATGTAACAACTGCGAAAAAGTTTAACCTCCGAAGTAAAACTCAGGTGGAAAGATGGGTTCAAAAATATAAAGAAGTAGGTTCGATTGAAGCTTTTAACCGCCTACCTTCTTCAGGATCTGGCGCAAAAGGTGTGAAGAATCCCTTAAAAGGAAAACGTGTTCACTTTAATAGTGTAGAAGAAGAACGTGATTACTATAAAGCTCAGGTTGAATATTTAAAAAAGCAGTATCCAAATCTGTAAATGGAGGAATGCCAACTTATCCAGATCGTTATCAAATTATAGAGGAAATGAAAGATCGCTATCCTATTACGTGGCTGACTGAAATGGCAAAAGTAGAACGTTCAGGCTATTATAAGTGGATTAAAAACGGTAAGACATCATCCCGTAAACAAGCTGATATCGTGTTAAAGGAACACATTTTATCGATTCATCAGAAATATAAAATGTATGGTTATCCACGCATGAAAATTGCTTTACGGGAGAAAGGATTCCATGTGAATCATAAGAAAGTTTATCGATTAATGTGTGAACTCGGCATTCACTCAATTATCCGTAAAAAGCGTCGTGTATGGAAAAATCAGATGTCACGTGTATTTGATAATGTACTAAAGCGCCAATTTAACGAGCGAACAGAAAATGAAGTATTCGTCACTGATATCACATATTTACCAACGAAAAGTGGATTCCTCTACTTATCGGCTGTGCAAGATTTATATAACAACGAAATTGTTGCTTGGAAGATTAGCGAACGTAACGATTTAGAATTAGTGATGGATACGCTACAGGAATTGACGGCAAAAAGAAATGTGTATCGAAGCATTATTCACTCAGATCAAGGCTTCCAATACACATCCATTAAATATCATCAGACAGTTGAACAACTTGGCATGATTGGTAGTCATTCTCGCAAGGGGAACTGCCATGATAACGCATGTATCGAGTCATTCTTCTCGCACTTTAAAAGTGAGTGTTTGTATTTATTACATGATCATTCAGCAGATGAAGTGAGACAGGCTGTGGAGGAATACATTTACTTTTATAACTACCAACGCTTCCAAAAACGACTCAACCACCTGGCACCGATAGAATATCGACACCAGATGGCTGCTTAGTCTCTTTTAAAGCTGTCTACTTGACTGGGGTAAGTCCA
>NZ_RBZN01000119.1 GCF_003628435.1 Ureibacillus endophyticus
ATTTAATAAAATCTTTGCTTTAAAATGCTTAAAACTTCTAAAACCATAAGCATTTCGTTTCATTACCTTCGATTTATTATTAATGCCTTCTAGAAATCCATTTGAATACCTAAAACTAAAGCTATTCAAGATCTCTACTTGCCAATTCTTAAAAGTTTGAATCGCTTTTATGAATGCTGGAATCTTTGCTTCTTCTACCTTACGGTAAAAAGCTTCTAATCTCTTTTTAACTTCTGTTATATCATCAGTTGTTTTTGCCCAATCAAACCATTTACAATAGGCTTCCTTAAGTTCATAGGCTTTTCTCAATTCACTAGACATCCCTGTATAGCGTCTTAAATACCAGCGATTCTTCTCTGTTAACTTATCAAACCGTTTATATAAGACATGGCGCATTTTCTTACACTTTTTACGATCATAAGGATGCCATTCTTTCTGCACTTTACGACGTACTTCATCTAGTGCCCAATAAATATAACGAGAAAAATGGAATCGATCTGCTACGATAATGGGGCGATTTAATGCTTTTCTAACAGCTGCCTTAAAACTTGGATTCATATCCATTACCACTACTTCTACAGCTGCTCCATATTTCATTAAATAATCCTTAATCGTTTCTTTGCGTCGATTTGGTAAAATATCAATCGGTTCGTGTGTTTCAGCGTTCGCAATAATTAGTTGATAGGTCCCTGCATCGGTATCTCCCTTATATTCATCGATTGCAATACATTTCGGTAAATGTACTCCCTCTTTTAACTGTTCTTTTACAACATTTTTAAAGCGACGAATTACAGTTGAACTAGATGTTCCAAGGACTTCTGCAGTTTCCTTAAATGTCTTTGCTTTTACTGAACGAATTCCAACAACTTGGTTCCATTCTTTTGAGTAACGTTGATATTTATCCACGAAAGGGGATTTTTCTGAGAAGCGTTTTCCACATTCGCATACATAACGACGGCGTTTATAAAAAAGGATAGTTAATCTTTCAAACCATTTTAAATGCTTAATTTTTTGAACTCGATAATCATGAATTTTAGAGGTCATTCTCTTACAAACTGGACATTGATGTTCTTTCTTCGGAAGCGACACGTATAAAGCCACACGGTCTCCAATCTCCTCCATCTTATGAATTGTTACATCTTTTAATCCTGGTATATTCATGTTAAAATTCATATTGCACGTATCACCTTTCATAACTTGTTTCTCGTCAATTCAAGTATATCGAAATCGGTGGTTACGTGCTTTTTTATTGTCAAAAATTGTAGTAAAACCCCAACAAATATTATAGAACC
>NZ_RBZN01000011.1 GCF_003628435.1 Ureibacillus endophyticus
GAGTAGAAGTTGTTCATATGG
The DNA here is from genome assembly GCF_003628435.1 of Ureibacillus endophyticus. GTDB lineage: Bacteria > Bacillota > Bacilli > Bacillales_A > Planococcaceae > Ureibacillus > Ureibacillus endophyticus. The sequence goes on from NZ_RBZN01000011.1 coordinate 22, forward strand.
ATGGAGAAAGTTATCGGATGAAAAATCGTCAACAGCTTTTCGAGGCGGAAATGTAAAAGGCATCTTAGCGTAAAGTGTAAAAAACTACTTGACGGTTACAGCTTTTATATAGTATAGGCTATATCCAAAGCTTAAGACTTGGATTTTATAACGTCCTATTATACGGAATCGCTCTAGCTATTTTGTTATCAATTCAAGTAAACTTATCTTATAAAAAGAATGATTACTTATCCAACGAGTTAGACGTAACCGAACAAGCTTATTTGGTAGCGCAAATAAAGCCCCACTTTTTCTTCAACACATTAACAAGCGTTATGTCGTTATGTTATACAGATGGAAAAAAGGCTGCTTAATTATTATCACATTTCAGTAATTTTCTAAGACATTCCTTTGAATTTAACGCTAAAGATGTTTTTATTACGGTTGAAAGAGAATTGAAACTATTAAACTCTTATATCGCCATTGAACAAGCACGCTTCGATGAGAAATTACAAGTCGTGTTTGAAGTGTATGAAGAAGTTTTACAAGAGTCTATACTCCCTCTGTCAATCCAACCTTTAGTAGAAAATGCCATCCTTCATGGTATACGTCCAATAGATGAAGGTGGAATTATTACAGTGTCTATCAGTAAAAATGACACACATTTAAAGATTGCGGTTATTGATAATGGGATTGGGTTAACTCCAGAAAAAATATCAAACATAATAAATGATAAAACAACTAAGCAAGGTATAGGTATTTCTAATATTAATAAACGATTGGAAAAGTTTTATCAGACACAATTAACAATTGAAAGTGAATTGGGATTATGGACAAAGGTACAATTTGAGGTACCAATTAACTAAAAAAGGAGCTTAATTAAGTGTTAAAAGCTGTAATAGTTGATGATGAAAGATTAGTCTCAAATTTTTTGAAAATGCAATTAGAACATTCGAATTTAGTAAACGTTGTTGAGGAATTTATCAGACCCATCGATGCATTAAATGAAATTCCAGTGATTAAGCCAGATGTAGCTTTTCTTGATATCGAAATGCCAGGAATGAATGGAATTGAACTCGGTACGAAATTGTTAAATAAATTTCCGAATTTAGAAATTGTTTATGTTACAGCTTATAATCAATACGCCGTAGAAGCTTTTAAACTTTACGCGATACACTACATATTAAAACCATCCGACGAAGAAGATGTTCTTGAAGCAATACAAAGATTGATTGACAAGAAGAGTTATCAGATGATGCAAAGTGATAATTCATTAAAAATCGAACTCCTTGGACATATAAAAGTTTTCCAGAACGATAAAGAAATTCGTTTAAAATGGACTACTGTAAAAGTTGAAGAATTATTTTCTTTAATGGTCCTACATCGAAAAAATGGCATAGAAAAATGGCAAATTATCGAGAAGCTATGGCCTAGTATCGAAATGAAAAAGGCAGAACAAAATCTATACACAACCATTTACAGACTAAAGAAAACTTTTTTAGAAAGTGGTATTCAACTCACGATTGAAAACATTAAAGGTAAATATTATATAGAATTATCCGATTGTTCAATAGATATTGAAGAGAAAACAGATTGGAGTATTGATCAACTTTTTGGAGATCGGGTTTATAAATGGAAGCAAGAATTAATAAGAAGCTAAAGAATAATAGAAAGGAGAATTTGAGTACACTCAAATTCTCCTTATTTGTTAGACTAGAGTTGTTTCAACTTCTTTTGGTTTAACGGGTTTTTTTGAACTGGCTAATTCAGCACATTCTTTAAAGGCGAAATGTTTACATCCAAGACAAGCGCTTCTGTTTATACAACCTAATGCGCAATTGATTGCATCTCCTGTATGAACAAAGAAGTTTTGCTCACCAATTTCATTCGTTAAACCACTTTGATCCATTGCAAGTTTTAAAGATGGACGAACTTCAGTTACTAACAACGTTCCCCCGTGACTTTTAAAATCAGTAATAATATTTCTGAAATATTCCTCTCCCGTTGTATCAATGAAAGGCACTTTTCTTAATCGTAAAATAAGTACTTTAGGTTTTGCATTAATAGAAGACAAGATTGATTGCTCAAAGGTTTGAGCAGCCCCGAAGAATAACGGCCCTTCCACTGTGTAAATACTCACTTGTGGACAATCATGGTTTGGACTTACAACATGAGGTAATACTTTCCCATTACTGCTTTCATGATCTGGTAAAACTTTCGAAACAACTAACATTTCACTCATACGTTTTGCAAATAGAATAATCGCTAGTAGTAGACCAACTTCAACAGCAACAGTTAAACTTGTAAATACAGTTAAAAGGAACGTAATTACTAAAACTAATGAATCCCCAGATTTTAATTTTAATATATGAGCAAAATGTTTTCGCTCACTCATATTCCAAGCAACCATCATTAATACTGGTGCTAAAGCTGCTAATGGAATATGTGTTGCAAGAGGTGCAAAAACAAGTAACGTTAATAAAACGAACACCCCATGAATAACACCAGACATTGGTGAAGTAGCACCGGATTTAATGTTTGTTGCTGTTCGAGCAATTGCTCCAGTAGCAGGTATACCTCCAAAGAATGGTGTCACGATATTTGCAATCCCTTGCCCGATTAACTCTCGATTACTATTATGTTTACTGTTTGTCATACCATCTGCTACAACTGCAGATAATAACGATTCAATACCACCAAGCATGGCAATAACAAATGCAGGTCCAATCAACATTTGTATTCTATCTAAAGTAATTTCCGGAATTCCAAAGGACGGTAATGAATTTGGAATTGCTCCATAAGTAGAACCAATTGTCGCAACTTGACCACTGAAAAATAGTGCAGTTACAACAGAAGAAACAATAATTCCTACTAATGCTCCCGGAACTTTTGGTAATACTTTTGGTGTTAATAACATAATAACGAAACAAATCGCAGCAACTAAAATACTATAAATACTCATAGTATTTAAGTGACTAGCAATCTCTTTCATATTATCGATAAAACGTTCGTGTTGCTCAATCCCTTTTAGACCTAAGAAATTAGAAATTTGACCGGTAAATATGATGACAGCAATACCAGCTGTAAATCCGATTGTTACTGGTCTAGGTATATATTTAATTAATACCCCTAGTTTGAAGACTCCCATCAATACGAGCATGACGCCAGCCATCAATCCTGCGATTAATAAATTCTCGTATCCATAAGAAATAACGATTCCTAATAGAATTGGAACAAAGGCACCAGTAGGACCCCCAATTTGATATTTTGACCCACCTAATAGTGAAATTAAAATCCCCGCGATGACTGCGGTATAAATTCCGTACTCGGGCTTTACACCTGAAGCAATTGCAAAGGACATTGCTAATGGAATTGCGACAATCCCTACAATTGTTCCAGATAATAAATCCTTCTTAAAATGATCAAATGAATACCCCTCAAATCTCCCTGTCCAAAACTTACTCATGTTATCCCTTCTTTTAATAGAATTTCACACAAAATTTCTCTTTCAGGCAAAAAATATCTCGGAAGTGAATATAGGTTAAATTATTCATATTCTAACATATTTTTGGAAAATAGAAAGAAAAAATTAGTAGCAAGTATGCTACTAACTTTTATTATCATTAAGTAATAATTGTCCTCATAATACCATCGAAAGATATTATTGACCAGTTATTTTTTAATGATATCTTTTATTAATGTTGGGGCTTCGACAGGTTCATTTGAAATAATAATATGTTTATACAATTTCTCAATTACTTCTGGAATATCTTCTTTGTTCGAATGGATTGTAACAAGAGATTCCCCATCCTTGACAGAATCCCCTACTTTTTTATGAAGTACTAATCCAACTGCTAAATCGATTGTTGACTCTTTAGTAGCGCGACCTGCACCGAGTAACATCGCTGCTACACCAACATCATCTGCTTCAATTTTTTCAACGTATCCTGATTGTTTAGCCGGAAGTTCAATTTGGAATTTCGCTTGAGGTAAAAGAGATGGATCATCAACAACCGATGCATCTCCACCTTGAGCAGTAATAAACTTCTTAAATACGTCTAAAGCTTTTCCGTTCTGAACTACTTCTTCAAGTAGTACTCTAGCTTCTTCTAATGATTTGGCTTTATTACCGAGTACAATCATTTGCGATCCAAGTGTATAGCATAATTCCATTAAATCTTTCGGACCGTTACCTTTTAATGTATCAATCGCTTCTTTTACTTCAAGGGCATTCCCAATAGCAAAGCCAAGGGGTTGACTCATATCAGAAATAATGGCCATTGTTTTTCTACCTACATTATTCCCAATTTGTACCATTGCTTGGGCTAAAGCTTTTGCATCTTCGTAAGTTTTCATGAATGCACCGTCGCCTGTTTTCACGTCTAAAACAATGGCATCTGCACCTGCAGCAATTTTCTTCGACATAATTGAACTCGCAATTAAAGGAATGCTTGGTACTGTACCGGTTACATCACGTAAAGCATACAATTTTTTGTCAGCTGGTGTTAAATTTCCACTTTGCCCTATTACCGCCGTTCCAATTTCATTTACCTGTTTCATAAATTGTTCATTGGAAAGTTCAACATGAAACCCTTTAATAGACTCTAATTTATCGATGGTTCCACCTGTATGCCCTAATCCACGTCCGCTCATTTTGGCTACAGGAACGCCCACTGCTGCAACCATTGCTGCAAGGGAAAGAGTTGTTGTATCCCCTACTCCGCCAGTGGAATGTTTATCCACTTTAATTCCTTCAATTCCAGATAAATCGATTTGGTCGCCTGATTCAACCATCGCCATTGTTAAATCAGCTCTCTCACGCTCATTCATATCTTGGAAATAAATTGCCATCATTAAACTACTTACTTGATAGTCAGGAATCGAACCATCTGTATAACCATCAACAAAGAAACGAATTTCTTCAGTAGTTAGCTCTTCCCCATTACGCTTTTTTTCAATAATATCAACCATTCTCACGGCTTTAACCCCCTACTTCAAATTCGATAAAAAACTTGTGCCAAATTGTGGTGCAGCTACATTAAAGTTTTCTGCAATCGTCGCAGCAATATCAGCAAATGTTTTACGTAAAGGTAATTCTGTGCCTTGTTCAAATCTTGGTGAATAAACAATTAACGGAACAAATTCACGTGTATGGTCTGTACCTGGGAATGTTGGGTCGTTTCCATGGTCAGCTGTAATAATTAATAAATCATCCTCATTTAATGCCGTTAACACTTCTGGTAAACGGCGGTCAAATTCCTCTAAAGCTTCTCCGTATCCGATTGGATCACGACGATGGCCAAAGTTCGCATCAAAATCAACTAAATTTAAGAAGCTGATTCCGTGGAAATCTCGTTTTACCACTTCAGCAAATTTATCCATTCCGTCATCATTATTTTTTGTGCGGACTGCATCTGTTACGCCTTCACCGTTGAAAATATCAGAAATTTTACCAATAGCAATTACGTCAAGTCCTGCATCCTTTAATTCATTCATTGTTGTTCGTCCGAATGGTTTTAAGGCATAGTCGTGACGATTGGATGTTCTTGTAAAGTTACCAGGCGTTCCGATAAATGGACGTGCAATTACACGACCCACTAAAAATTCAGGGTCTAACGTTAGTTCACGAGCAATTTCACATATTTTATATAGTTCATCTAAAGGAACAATTTCTTCGTGGGCTGCAATTTGTAACACTGGGTCTGCAGATGTATAGACGATAATAGCACCTGTTTCCATATGTTCTTTACCTAGTTCATCAATAATAGCAGTACCACTTGCAGGTTTATTCCCAATTACTTTTCGACCGATTTTTTCTTCTAACTGTTGGATTAATTCTTGAGGGAAACCTTCTGGGTACACTTTAAACGGTTTGTCGATATTTAAACCCATAATCTCCCAATGCCCCGTCATTGTATCTTTCCCGACAGACGCTTCTTGCATCATACCGTAAAACGCTTTTGGTTGCTCAGCTTTTGCAATTCCTTTTAATTCACGAATATTCGATAAACCAAGGGATTCCATATTCGGCATTGTTAAACCGTTCATTTTTTCTGCAATATGACCTAATGTGTCTGAACCTTCATCTCCAAAGTTTGCTGCATCAGGCGCTTCTCCAATGCCTACTGAATCCATTACTACTACATGTATTTTTTTAAAGGGTTTCATCATTTCGTCCTCCTCTTACAACGTTTATATTACCTAATTTGGCAAAAGAAATAAAGGTCAGACATCCGACAGACAATATTTTTTATGCATTATCTTAAGCTCTCGGATGAAATTGCTTATACACTTCGGATAATCTCGTCTTACTAATATGTGTATAAATTTGAGTTGTTGAGATGTCTGCATGTCCTAACATTTCTTGCACTGCTCGCAAATCCGCGCCATTTTCGATTAAATGCGTGGCAAAGCTATGTCTCAAAGTATGGGGTGTAATTTCTTTTTTGATATTTGCATTTGTTGCATGCTCTTTTAAGAGTTTCCAACAACCTTGTCGAGTTAAACGTTTTCCTCGCTGATTTATAAAAAATGCATCGGTTTTTGGATATTTACCTTGCAATTTATTCCGCGCAATTTGTAGATATTGATCACACGCTCGAATTGCACCTTTTCCAAGAGGCACAATTCTTTCTTTTCCCCCTTTTCCGTAAACGCGAACAAATCCCATCGTTAAATGGACATCCTCTAGGTTTAGTCCAATACATTCACTTATACGCATCCCTGTACCGTATAAAATTTCGAGCATTGCTACATCTCTAATGCCTTGTGGTTTATCACGGTTTGGTGTAGAAATTAAAGCATCAATTTCTTGGATGGATAAAACTTTTGGTAGTTTTTGTTCAATTTGAGGCATTTCTAAGTGTACAGTCGGGTCTTGCTCTGTCACTTTTTCGCGTAATAAAAATTGATGAAATGAGCGGATTGAGGAAATGTGACGAGCTATTGTACGTGCAGAAATTCCCTGATTCCGTAAGTTTTCTAAATGGATTAATATATGTGTTCTTTCTACGTGATTTAAACTTGATAGTCCCTGTTCTTTATTTAAATGATTTATATAATTCTCTAAATCTCGTCGATAGGAAGATAGTGTGTTAGTTGATAATTGTCGTTCAACTTGCAAAAAGTGAAGATAATCGTTTAGTGGATCTGTAAAATTTCTCATTTGGACAGGCCCCATTTCTATTTGCTACTTTTTATTTATTCTACCATGTAATGTCTAAAAACAAAAAAATCCCCTAGCGCAATAGGCACTAGGGGAAGTACTATTTACAGGTGACAATTAGGGCAATCTTTACATTTTGATGTGACACTATCTATTTTACAAAGAAGCTGGTAAATCTCTAAATCTAAGTTTAATAATTGATCCGTAAATTGATTTAGTAATGTTAATTCTGCATCACTTTTCCTTAGAACACTGTTTGTTATTTCCCCAAGCTTCACAATTAATTCTAATCGTTGTTCGTTTGTTTCAAGTAATCGTTTTTTAATGTCATGAATATCTAATTCCTTTTCGTAACTTGCTCTAACCAACCTGAATTCCCCCTTAAATTTAACAAAAATCCCCATCAATATAGTTATTACTGAAAATAAGTAACAATACATTAGTATTAAAGATATTATGGGGAGGTTCTAATTTATGCGTTCTAGCCACAATTGTGGAAAAATCGCCACAGATTCTGATGAATTATAGAATGCAGTTCCCCAGCAATTGATGGAGAAGATAACTTTCCATTTGCTCATCTTGTGAAAAGGAAATAAATAATGATAGGTATGCAGATTTTCAAATTCTATTCGTTGGATGAAGGTACTTGGCATTATGAGCGGGAAAAACGATATGTCTTTCAGTTAGTTGATGGTGTTCTAAAAATCGCAAACATTGAGGATACAAAAACTGTTTCAAAAACAAAGTTAGATTAAAAGTGAAAAGGTGTACTTAAGTCACTATCTTAGGTACACCTTTTAATTATTTTTCTTCATTTTGTTGGTCATGGCAACGATGACAAATTCCGTGGAATGTTAATCGGTGGTCTTTAATTATAAAGTTCCAACGTTTTTCTACGATAACTTCAACGTCATCTAGTAAGTCTTCTTGAATTTCGTCAACAGCACCACATTCGATACAAACAAGATGGTGGTGGAAATGCTTTGCCCCTTCTTGTCGCAAATCATAACGGGACACGCCATCACCGAAGTTAATTTTGTCAACAATCTTTAATTCTGTTAATAATTCTAATGTACGGTATACTGTCGCAAGACCGATTTCTGGTGCTTTATCTTTTACAAGTAAGTAAACGTCCTCTGCACTTAAATGGTCTTCTTCATGTTCTAATAGCACTGCAACTGTCGCTTCACGCTGCGGCGTCAGTTTGTAGCCAGCACTATGTAATTGCTTTTTTATTCGATCAATACGGCTTTCCATAAGACGCCCTCCTAAACTCATCTCATTATACCAAATGAGTGAAAGCTATTACAAGAGAGGGATACTTTATTAATAAAAACTTCAAAGCTTTCATGTCATTAGCTTGGAATAATATAAGTAATGACTAAATTTTCACCGATACAAATAATGGATATTGCAATAATTAGTGTAACAAAAAGCCTTTGGGAGAAGAAAAATTTTCGGTTATTGCCAACTTTCTTTGATGCATATACGGAACAAAGAAGGAAAAGTAGAATGCAATAAAGAAATTGAAAAGGAAACCACCATACACTATAAACTAATAGTGATTCTTGTTGAGTTAATAGAAATACCGAACTAAATCCAAAAAAAGTAGCTTTAACTGCTACGACAAAACGTGCTAACACATGAAAATAAGGATGAGTCGTGAAAAATAATACTAGGACAATCCAAGGTATAAGGGGAAAAATTGTATTCCATATGGTGATTTTTTCTAATTCCAAAACTCTCGGATCTATATATTTAATTAACTCCATGGCCTTGTCCAGGGGAAATAACTGAAAACAAACGACACCGCTTACAAAGCTAATTGCTAGAATCACTGCAAATTGGATTACTAGAGTGGAACGATACATAAGCATTCTCCTTTCGTTGTTACCATCTTATGCTCGTCCTCTATCAATATACCCTCCAATTTTCAATCCATTCTATCAAATTTACTTTTTTATAAGAGTTTATAAACTAAAAAAACTTGCCTAATTTGTTAGGCAAGTTATGATTTATTTAATTTCATCCAAAGCACTGCAAATGCTGTTTTTGCATCATAAATGCGACCGTCTTTCACCATTTCTTCTGCTTCTTCTACAGATACTTGCATTAGTTCAACAAATTCGTCTTCATCAAGCTCTGCCTTTTCTTCAATTTCAAATAATTGCTCCGCTACAAAAAGGTGTATTACTTCATCCGCAAATCCAGGCGATGTTGCAAAGGTTTGAAGACAACTTAATTTGTGACAGCCGTACCCTGTTTCTTCTTCTAGTTCTCTTCGTGCAGTGACTTCAGGTGCTTCTCCTGGTTCAAGTTTCCCCGCAGGAATTTCGATAATCGATCTTTCCAATGCTTTCCTGTATTGTTCAACAAGAATTAATTTTCCTTCATCCGTAATTGCAATAACCGCCACTGCCCCTGGATGATTTACGATTTCTCGTTTAGATTGATTGCCATTTGGAAGTAGAACATCATCAACTTTTAATGAGATTACTTTCCCATTAAAGATTTGATTAGAACTTATCGTTTTCTCTTCAAATTTTTTCATTAAGATTCCTCGCTTGTCGTGTTCATTACATTCATTGTACCATTGTAGTTAGAAATTTGTATGGCAGAAAGGCGTGTAATAAATGAAAAAAAGAGCTCTTGGGAATAGCTCTATCGAAATCACCGAATTAAGTTTAGGTTGTATGTCTTTACCAACTACTATTGAAGATGCGAAACCAGTGATCTATTCTGCCATTGATTATGGTATTAATTATTTTGATACGGCAGACCTGTATGATCATGGGATGAACGAAGAAATTGTCGGTGAACTTTTAAAACCACACCGTAATGAAATTGTACTTGCTACAAAGGTTGGAAACAGATGGAATACAGGAGAAAATGGATGGAGTTGGGATCCTTCCCCTTCTCACATTGAAAACGGATTAAAGGAAAGCTTACGTCGATTAAAAACGGATTATATTGATGTTTATCAATTACACGGCGGAACAATTAACGACCCCTGGGATGACATTATTGAAACATTTGAACAACTAAAGGAACAAGGGTATATTCGCGAATATGGTATATCTTCTATACGTCCAAATGTGTTTACATCATTTTTGAAGAACAGTAATGCCATTTCAAATATGATGCAATATAACATATTAGATCGCCGCGCTGAGGAATGGTTTGAACAAATTGCTTCTGCAGGTACCTCAGTCGTGACAAGAGGTTCCATTGCGAAAGGCATTCTTACAAGTGACTGGAAAAATAGAATACAAAATTATATGAGTTATTCTAGTGAAGAACTACAACAAGTTATCCAATCTTTAGAATCTCATTACGAAGATATACATGCTCTTGCATTTGCATTTAATTTGAAACATCCTGTAGTTGCATCAACAGTAATAGGAGCCCGCAATAAAGAACAACTTGAACAAAATATCAAGGCATACGAAAAAGCACAAGGTATAACAGACTTATCCTTCGTTAATCAAATTACAAAGAAAGATGTTTATACCGATCATCGATGAAAAAGTATATTTTCCTCATCATTTCAGTCCTTATCGTATTATTTATGGTTTCCAGTATGTCTTATGAACAGCAAACGATTGTACCATCTTTGCAAGTTTTGTTGAAGGACGAGCCATTCTATGATTTTCTAAGTAAATTCGAATTTTATTATTGGGGTAGAACGATTTCAGTTGAAACTCGTGGCTATTATTACTTTATTGAATTTTTAGTAAGAAAAGGACTACATTTTGTCGGTTATGGATTTGTCGGATTATTGTTCTATTTATTCTATCGCAAGTTCAAGTTAAAACTTGCGATTATTTATGCCATTGCTTCTACATTTTTAGTTGCTTCCCTAGACGAATTTCGCCAAACTTTTGTCGCAGGAAGAACTGGAATTTTTCAAGATGTATTATTAGATACAGCAGGTGCCATTACTTTCTTATTACTATTTAAAGTCATTTACTCAATTAGATATTTGTTTAAAACTAGTGAAGAATAATAATTTGCTCCCCTTCTGATGGGGAGTTTTTTGTATTTTTCAAAACTTTTTTATCCTCATTCTAGCTATATCACACAGCATTTTTCTACATAACTATATTAAAATTCATATGTCCGTGTCGTATTTCTAGTTATATAGCATTGAAAAAAACAAAATAGATTGATAATATTGAACACAACATTTGGAAGTAAATTAAATAACCGCGATGAACGCTATGGGGTAACTATAGCCGGAGCAATTTCTGGAGAGAACGCATTTGCGTCGCCGAAGGGTTCACAATCTCAGGCAAAAGGACAGAAAAGTAACAAGTATAAGAAGTAATACTATTTTGTCTTACTATTTTTATATATTTTATTTGTTATTTTTTATGTCTAATGAGATGGGATATCCTATCTCATTTTTTTATTTTCTATGGAATATGGTAATAAAAAGGAGGCATTCTTGTGGCACAGCAAGAATTAAAACGTGACTTAAAAAATCGTCATGTCCAATTAATCGCAATAGGTGGAACAATTGGGACAGGCTTATTTTTAGGTTCTGGAGCAGCCATTGAAAAAGCTGGTCCTTCAATTATTTTCGTTTATTTAATTATTGGTATTGCATTATTTTTTGTCATGAGAGCATTAGGAGAACTATTATTATCAAACACTCGCTATCAATCGTTTAATGATTTTGCCGTTGATTATATCGGTCCTTGGGCAGGATATGTTACAGGATGGACCTATTGGTTTTGCTGGATTATGACTGCAATGGCCGATATTATTGCTGTCGGAATGTACGTACAATATTGGTTTGACATTCCGCAATGGATTCCAGCCCTTGTATGTTTAGTTATTCTACTATTTTTCAATCTACTGACTGTAAAATTATTTGGTGAATTAGAATTTTGGTTTGCAATCATTAAAGTAATAACAATCGTTGCTTTAATTGTTGTGGGAATTGTCATGTTAGTTATTGGCTTTGAAACAAACACCGGTACTGTTTCAGTAAGTAATCTTTGGTCACACGGTGGTCTCTTCCCGAATGGCATTACTGGATTTTTATTCGCCTTCCAAATGGTTGTATTTTCCTTTGTAGGAGTTGAAATTGTTGGTGTGTCCGCAGCTGAAACTTCTGATCCAAAGAAGAACATCCCATCTGCCATTAACAAAATTCCAATGCGTATTTTGTTATTTTACATTGGAGCCATCTTTGTCATTTTATGTATAAATCCTTGGACAAGTCTTAGTGCAGAAAACAGTCCTTTTGTACAAGTATTTAGTTTAGTCGGAATTCCAGTAGCAGCTGGGATTATCAATTTCGTTGTTCTCACTTCTGCAGCTTCTGCATGTAATAGCGGACTATTTTCAACGAGTAGAATTATGTTCAACTTAAGTAAAAATAACCAAGGTGCAAAATCTTTAGGTAAATTAAATGGAAACTCTGTACCAAGCAACGCTCTTCTAGTTTCAACGGTTGTTGTATCAATTGGTGGATTATTAAGTTATGTGATTCCAGATTCTGCATTCAGTGTTGTAACAACAATTAGTGCCATTTGTTTTATTTGGGTATGGGCTATTATTTTAATATCACATATACGTTATACAAGAAAACGACCTGATTTACATAAAAAATCAACGTTTAAAGCTCCATTAACACCATTTATCAATTATGTTGTATTGCTATTATTTTTAGCAATTTTAGTTATTATGTTTATTTCTGAGGATACTAGATCTGCATTATTACTTACACCAGTTTGGTTTATACTATTGTTGTTTACTTATGGAATGAGAAAAAGCGCTAAGTAATCTTGATGATTACTTAACGCTTTTTTCTTTTGGCGGGATTATTTTTGATTTTGGCGGGATAATTCACTATTTTGGCGGAATTATCGTTTAATTTGACGGGATATTTTACCACCAATTAAAATTTCGAACCTTTATCTCCGTACTTTTCTAATAGCTCTTCAAAGCTCATATTTTTCTCACGTTGTTTTCGTTCAAATGCTAGTTTTGCTTGACGCTCTTCTTCTTTTGCTTGCTCTTCTGCAACTAGGCTTTGTTTCGCAGCTTTTAATTTTGCTAACACATCAGCATTTAGTTGATCTTTTAATGTTACAGAATCATCTTTATTAACCGTTTGTTTTTGTTTCTTTGCCATTTTCTTCACCTACTCAAAATAAAGTCACTTTTAGTTTAACATTTTTTAGCCAAATTTCACGAAAGAACTCTCTAATATAAAGAACCTATTAAAGTATATTTGCGTAAAATAATAATAACCATTCATGTATTAATACACTCGTATGAAGTGAATAGGAATATTCAATACTATGTAGGAATCGAGGTGTTTTTAATGAAACGAAAAAAAGTATTATGGCTATCTAGTATTATTACTACTCTCTCTGCTATCACTACTGGTTTTGGATTTATGGTGACGAATCGTTTAATGTATATAAAAAAGAAAGATGATCATTTCATTTACGATCGTGAATTAAAAGCACAACGTTTTGATGAAAATTGGTTTAACAATTGTCCGAAAGAAGAATTAAGCATTGATTCTCCAAACGGATATCCAATAAAAGGGATTTTCTTTAAACCCCTTAATACAAACAATACCATTATTATCTGTCACGGTGTAACGGAAAATAAAATTAATTCCGTTCGATATGCACGTATGTTTGAACGTCTAGGATTCAATTCTTTTGTATTTGATCATCGCCGACATGGTGAATCAGGTGGAAAGACAACAAGCTATGGATATTATGAAAAGTTCGATCTTGCAGCTGTTGTAAAAACTGTAAAAACTCTTATTGGTAATGATGCGATACTTGGTATTCACGGTGAATCAATGGGTGCAGCAAGTATGATTTTATATGCGGGATTAGTGGAAGATGGCGCAGACTTTTATATAGCAGATTGTGGTTTCTCTAATTTTTCCGAACTGATTGCTCAAATTGTGAAAAAGGAAACCATTTTACGAACAAAACTGCCAATTCATTTAGCAGACTTTTTCTTAAGATTGCGAGACGGTTATTCTTTAAAAAGCATTACACCAAAAGAGGCAGTAAAAAATATTCAAGCTCCAATGTTGTTCATTCATAGCATGGAGGATGATTTTATCTTACCGTACATGACAAAAGAAATGTACGAAGAAAAAAGCGAACCGAAAATGTTAAAGCTTTTTGAAAAAGGTGCTCATGCCCAAAGCTTTAATCAAAACCCACAAGAATATGAAGAGGTTGTATCGGAGTTTTTACAAAATTATGTACTCGTCAAAGAGTTGGAAAAGGAAATATCATAGTAAGGAGTGCTCATCGTGATGTGTAGCACTCTTTTTTGTTGTATATATGAATAAAACTTTCTGCTGATTTTCCACAATTTATATCTATCGATAATTTGAATACTATTTTTTTCTGAAATCCCCATCAAAATTTATATTCATTGAGGGGATGAATACATTTTCTGCTGTAATCTTCTTCAAATTTTGTATTCATTGTGGGGATGAATACATTTTCCGCTGTAATCCTCATCAATTTTTGTATTCATTGTGGGGATGAATACATTTTCTGCTGAGATCTTCATCAATTTTTGTATTCATTGTGGGGATGAATACATTTTCCGCTGTAATCCTCATCAATTTTTGTATTCATTGTGGGGATGAATACATTTTCTGCTGAGATCTTCATCAATTTTTGTATTCATTGAGGGGATGAATACATTTTCTGCTGTAATCCTCATCAATTTTTGTATTCATTGAGGGGATGAATACATTTTCTGCTGAGATCTTCATCAATTTTTATATTCATTGAGGGGATGAATACATTTTCCGCTGTAATCCTCATCAATTTTTGTATTCATTGTGGGGATGAATACATTTTCTGCTGAGATCTTCATCAATTTTTGTATTCATTGAGGGGATGAATACATTTTCTGCTGTAATCCTCATCAATTTTTGTATTCATTGTGGGGATGAATACATTTTCTGCTGAGATCTTCATCAATTTTTGTATTCATTCAGAGTTTACATATCATAAAATGAATATTCTTTCCTTCTCTCTTACATAGATAGATATAAATTATAATTGCCCCCCCACTTAGAATCGGTTCTCAGATGTACAAATAACAATTCAGCAAGATTCCTACCCATTTAAATCACCATCAACCATCATCATCCATTTTAAAACAAAATAAAAACAACAGTTCATTCAAATGAAGACTGTTGTTGTTTGTTTTGCGATTATTTATCTTGGAATTTGTTCATTTGTGCCATCATTTGACGAACTTGTTTCTCAGATGGTTTACGTCCCATTTGAGCCATCATGACACGAATCATTTGTTCATTAATTGGTGGGTTTTCTTTTAAATATTTCATCATATATTGACGCGCTAAATAGAAACCAAGTGCTGTTCCTCCAGCTAGTGCGATAATAACGATAATAATCCAAATCCATGTAGCCATTTGTGCCTACCTCCTCCACTTACGAATACATCGAGATAACTCTCCATGAAGGATTATACACTATAAATTTTATGGATACTAGCTTTTCACTTGTTTTTTCTATTTTTTCGACAAACTCAATCTAGTAAGAAACATGCTTAACTGGTTTTAACCAACCACATTCCGCTTCTTCTTTGTTAAAGGCAATAAAGGAATCATTCATTTGACTTAAAGAATGAAACAAATCTAGATCCAACATCCGTGAGCCTTCGCAAATTGCTTCTATATGGTAAGTACATAATTTTAGTTTTAGGCCACCTTTAAATTGGTGTTCAAATATAAAATAATCATCTTCCCTTTTTATATTTGGAAAGCTCTTTTTTAAATGTTCATATATAACACTTTGTTCTAAACTTCCTTCTATTGGTTCGCAGATAAAACTTAGCTGCTTACTAACAGAGGACTCGAGAGCTTGCCCTTTTGATGATACCATTTCTAGAAGCAATCTTTCTCTACCAAACACAAAAGATTGATATTGTTTTTTTATATTAAAAATCGAATATTTTCTCATATGCGTCCTCCTCTCTTTAAACTCATTATATAAGAAGAAATCTGAATTTTTTGTCAAAGAGTGTCATGATTTCATTTCTATTTTTGTCAAATAAGAGGGAAACTAACTTTTCGTATTGTTGTCCTAGTTCCTCTCAGCCTCTAGACCTAGTTGAAAATGCAATTCCAGTCCGTTTTAAGAAATTGGCAGGAGAGATAACATAGAGACATAACGAAAGGAGCTAGAAAAAATGAAAAAATTACTTATCTTACTTGCTGGAGGAATTGCTGCTATTGTTGCACTTAGTCTAACGGGGCCATTACTTGGATTTGCTTTTTCAGCATTGTTAGTCTTTGCTGGTATGCACTACTATGTAAAATCGAAATCAACTATTTCGAAAATCTTCTATGTAGTACTAGGGTTAATCGGTGTATTCTCAGCAATTTCAAATATTCCAGCGTTAATTGGTCTTGGTGCTTTAGCGGTAATTTATGTTCTATATAAAAAATGGAACAATGAGGAAGTTTCTTTTAGCAATGTAACAATTAAAGAAGATGATCCATTCACAAACTTTGAAAACGAATGGGCAAAACTTACAAAATAAGGGAGAGGTAAAAATGATGGGTTTATTAAAAAGATTTAAGTATACAATTGAGGCAGATTTACACGAAATGTTTGATAAAAAGGAACGTAAAAATCCAATCGCAATGTTAAATCAATATATCCGTGAAGCAGAAAAACAAACAGAACAAACTGGTAAATTACTAACACGTCAGGCACAATTAAAAGAGCAGTTAGAAAAAGAATTAAAAGAAACAACAGAAATGTTAGAAAAGCGTTCAAATCAACTTCAACTTGCCCAAGCAAATGGCGAAGAAGATTTAATTCTATTCGCAACACAAGAAGTGGAAGCTTACAAAACTCGCCAAGTTACTTTAGCTACAAGTCTTGAAAAAGCGGATGAAGAATTTATTTCTTTAGAACGCAAATTTGAGACAATGAAGCACAAAATTAAAGATATGAAAGTTCGTCAATTACAACTAATGGGTAAAGAAAATGTTACTCGTGCTCACCATAAAATGGATAATGTTTTAAAATCAAATGATGAAACGGATTTTAACGAGCTATCTTCATACATCGATAATCTTGCAAACAACATTGAAAAAGATTACGAACGTACTCAACTTGAAGCACGTTTAGCACAACTAGAAAAGACAAAAGCACTAGAAATGACAGAACAAAAGTAATTCGAACATGATATAATTGTCAAGGAGGCGTCTGAAAAGTCATTTTGAGACGCCTCCTTTGTGACTGGCGCTTTGCTTTCGTCACAGATAAATTGCGACGAGGATGGTGGCAATTTTTATTGCGACCACCGCAGGAGCAATATTTTCTAACATTTTATTAACAAAGTAATGAAAAGGGCTGTGTCTTACTACACAGCCCTACCTATGTAATAATGTAAAAAGGAGGGACCATTTTGAGCAGATTTAGTACAGATCAACTTACATTCATTACAATAATCGTATTATTAATTGTGTTCGTCGAGCTCACAATTTTTAATAATGGTGGCGCCTTTTTACTTATTGTTGGAGCACTACTACTCTATTACAGTTTTTCGAAAAATAAAAGAAGCTATTTTTGGCTAGGATGTTTCTTCTTATTTATTGCAGTTCTTACAGTATGGAGTTTACGTTTGCTCATTGTTGGCATACTCATTTATTTGCTATATAAACATGCTACAAAAGAACAAAAATATGTAACGGTTGATACAAACGATTTTCAAGTAAAGTCTATCGAAACGAATGAACTAATTGGATCAACTGCACCTCCAGTTGATAATTATAAATGGCAAGATGTACAAATTCAGCGTTTTATCGGGGATATTACCATTGATACGACAGAAACAATTTTACCTGCCGGAACATCCGTTATATCCATTCGTCAATCCATTGGGAAAGTGACGATTATTGTTCCTTATGAAATACCGTTCCGCCTACAATTTTCAACGATTTTAGGCGAAGCAAAACTACTTGGAAAAGGAAAAAAACGATTAATTAATGAACAGTTAGTGTTTGAAGATGGAAACCCAGAAGATGCAAAACGTAAACTAGTCATACATGTGGCAACATGGCTTGGCGATGTGGAGGTGATTCGTAAATGATTTCATTCTTCTTTCGTACTATCACACTTTTCTTTCTATTAACTGGCATGACATTTTTCTTCTGCTTTTTATTTTTCGGAGAACCCAACGAAAAAAATTGGGACATTTTATGGGAAAAGAATTTTGAACAATTACCTTATATCGCAATCATCTTTACTTTTATAAGTTTCTTAAGTATCGTTATTAGTCTTTGGATGAGTTCCGTTGCAAGATCAAGGGAATCTGCAGCAACTCGATATGTAAAGCAAGTGGCGGAACCTGATTTTTCATTAAAGAAGAAAAATGTCTCCCACGCATTGAAAAAGGCCTTACTACAAGCAAATGAACTAATTGATACTCAACGAAAAAGTTTACAACGATTAACAAACGAAAAAGCAGAAGCCAACGATAAAGTCATTCAAGAACGAATCATTGCTGAACGCCAACGACTAGCACGTGAATTACACGATTCTGTCTCTCAACAACTTTTTGCAGCTTCCATGTTACTTTCTGCCGTAACAGAGCAAGAGGAAGAATTAGGAAATTCCAAACATACATTACAGCAAGTGGAGAAAATTGTTCAACAAGCACAACTCGAAATGCGCGCTTTACTGCTACATTTAAGACCAATTGCATTACGAAACAATACACTTGCTCAAGGATTAACTGAATTAATTGTTGAATTGCAACAAAAAGTTTACTTTAATATTGTTTATAAAATAGAAGAAGTTGCATTATCGAAGGCTGAAGAAGATCATTTATTTCGAATCGCTCAGGAAGCATTATCCAACACGTTACGCCATTCCAAAGCAACTGAAGTGGAATTGCTGTTAGTGGCAAGGGACAACTTTGGTATTTTGCGTATTCAAGATAATGGGCAAGGATTCAATATGGAAGAAGATAAATCCACTTCTTATGGTCTAAAAAACATTGCAGAACGCGCTGTAGAAATTGGTTGTACGTACAAAATCGTTTCTGTACCAGATGTTGGAACGATTGTTGAAGTCAAGGTACCGTTAAAAACAAATATTGAATCCGATGAGCTAGATACGGAAGTCAATGCAACGGAGTCTGAATAATTAGCCCCCTATCAAAATAAATGAGGTGATAGTTTGATAAATGTATTAATAGCAGATGATCATGAAATGGTTCGAATCGGAGTATCTGCTTATCTTTCCGCACAACCAGACATGACGGTTGTGGGAGAAGCAGAAAATGGCGCTAAAGCCGTTGAACTTGCTTTACAATTAAGACCTGATATTATTCTAATGGATAACGTGATGCCAGTAATGACAGGAGCCGAAGCCACAGCACAAATTATTCAAAAATGGCCAGAAGCAAAAATAATGATGGTTACTAGTTTTCTAGATGATGATAAAGTGTATCCTGCTTTAGAAGCTGGAGCAATCAGTTATATTTTGAAAACATCTAATGCAAAACAAATCGCAGAAGCCATTCGGAAAACGATGAAAGGCGAAACTGTACTCGAACCAGAAGTAACAACAAAGATGATTTCAAAAATGAGAAGTGGTACTGCAACCGCGCTACATGACCAATTAACAGATCGGGAATCCGAAATTCTCTTATTAATAGCGCAAGGCAAAACAAATCAAGAAATTGCCGATGAATTATTTATTGCATTAAAAACAGTAAAAACTCATGTGAGCAATATTTTAGCAAAACTCGAAGTACAAGATCGTACACAAGCGGTTGTTTATGCTTTTCAAAATGGATTGGTCAAATAAAAAAATTTACGGGCATTCACGAATTGACATGAATACCCGTTTTATTTTTATATTTTAAATTGCTCCACTTCTACTTGAAGTCTTTCAGCTAATTCCGCTAAAAATTCTGCACTAGAAGATATCTCTTCATTTGCCGCGATTTGTTGTTTTGATGCTGCACTCGTTTCTGTTGAAAGTTGTACCCCATTATTTGCAAGATTCTGAATCTGATGGACGTTATCTAATACCGTTTCCGCCATCCCATGAATTTGTTCAATCGCTGTTGAAACAGATTCTACCCGGACCACCACATCCCCTACACTTGTTTCAATTTGATTAAACACCTCAAGGGAATCACTTGTTTTACTCAATCCTTGATCTACTTTATCTCCACCAACTGCAATGACTTTAACAGCTTCACTACTTGCGGACTGAATTTGTTGAACCATAGATGTAATTTCTATTGCGGAATTTTTCGATTGCTCTGCTAACTTACGAACTTCTTCAGCAACTACCGCAAACCCTTTACCATATTCCCCTGCACGAGCTGCTTCAATGGCTGCATTAAGTGCAAGTAAATTTGTTTGATCTGAAATCTCTGTAATTAAAGATGTAATCCTTTGAATTTCGTTGGATTGCCTTTCTACCTTTTTCATAATATTTGAAGTTTCACTAAAGGCATCATGAATATTATTCATGTGATGAACTACATCCGTTACAACAGCAGATCCTGACTTAACTAATTTTTGAACTCCATTTGCCGACCCTAGCATTAATTCATTATCAGAAGCTATTTGTGAAACCGCGTCATTTAACTCAGCAATAGCTTGTACAGCTGAATGCATCAAATTCGATTGTTCTTCACTTGTTAACATTTGTTGCTCGGCTGATGATGAAACCATTTGAGAAGATGCTAATGTTTCTTCAGCCGTTGAAGATAACTGCTCAGCGTTTGTTGCAAGCTGAATAGACGATGAACGAACATTTGTCACAACATTTCGTATGTCAGCTAACATCTTATTGAAGGTTTCAGCCATTGTGCCAGTTTCATCGTTATTTTTTATTTTTATAGGTTCAATTAAGAAATTTCCATTCGCTACTTCTTCAAGAGCTTTGGTAACTTTTAAAATTGGTGACGCAATCATTTTACTTATGAATGATGAAATTAATATGCCTAGTAATATACTAATAATTGTAACAATAGTAAATCCTGTATTCGCTGCTTTTCGGAAAGATTCCAAATTTGTTTGTGACACAAGAATATCGTTCTCAAAAATTACTTTTAATTCATCTAAAGTGCCTATTAACTTTTCATTCAATATTTTTGATTCAATAAAAGTGGCTTCATTTAATCTACCTCTTTGAACTTGTTCTATTAATTTATCATTCGTAGCAAAATATTCTTCAGAATTCATTTTAAACGTTTCAATTAATGCAGCCGATTGGTCATCGATTCCCAGTGCAAATACCGCATCAATAGCTGTCAGTCGCTCCTCGATTGTAGAATTAATAATATCCAAGGATTCAGGATCTTCAAAAGACACATACTCCAACAATGTAGCACCTATAATTCTTTGACTTTGTTCGATTTCAGTAATCTTTGCAATCTTCTGCATATCGATTTCTAGTATTTCTTTATATCGATTCGTTAAATCAAATAGACCGACAATCGCTAAAATAGTAACTGCAATTAACAAGAATAAAATTGAGCTAAAACCCATCCACATTTTTTTCTTAATAGAAAATCTCAAGTAAGTGCACCACCTTTTTTAAGCTTCTTACTATTAATCGTACATATTTGGCAGTACTATAGAAAGGGTATTTTCTCATATTATGGAAAATTATACAATTTGAATATTTATTCAATAAAGGACTTTAGTGATACTTTTTCGAGTTTATTCGTCAATTTTATTTTTAAATAAGGTTTAGGGTTATTTTGAGAGATTGGTTGTGGATAAATAAGTAAGAGTGGATTCTAGTGTGTACTTAATTTCTGTGATAAAAGGTAAATTACGATTTGTAGTGACAGTCTTAATTGAAATGAACGTCAAATCTCATGCGAAATTTGATTCTAGTGACCTTCATTGCCTGGTTGAACGTCAAATCTCATGCGAAATTTGATTCTAGTGACCTTCATAACCTGGTTAAACGTCAAATCTCATGCGAAATTTGATTCTAGTGACCTTCATAACCTAGTTGAACGTCAAATCTCATGTGAATTTGATTCTAGTGATCTTCATCACCTGATTGAACGTCAAATCTTATGCGAAATTTTATTCTAGTGACCTTCATAACCTGGTTGAACGTCAAATCTCATGCGAAATTTGATTCTAGTGACCTTCATATCAAAGAGCACATCAAATCTCATGATAGATTACATACAACTGAATTTCATATTACACTTATTTCCAATCCCCCCTCCTCCTCCATACAATATAACTCTCAAAATCAATTTTTCTTCAGCTTCATGGATGTTTTTATAGTTACCCGCAGCATTTATCTAAACCAATAGCTTCTCCAAACAACCAGAAAATCATAAATGAACATTTTATTGTTCAAAACGGCCAAAATTTTGGCCATACCAAGTTCAAAATCTATTAAAATATGCCTTTTTTACAGGTTTAATAGTTGGCATCGGTTTTGCTTATATAAAAGTATAACCAGAAAGGGGAGGAATTTTAATGAAAGCAGCAGTAGTAAATGAGTTCAAAAAATCTTTAGAAATCAAAGAGGTTGAAAAACCAACGTTAGAAAGTGGAGAGGTTTTAGTTAAGATTGAAGCTTGTGGCGTATGTCATACTGATTTACATGCAGCACACGGTGACTGGCCAGTAAAACCAAAATTACCGTTAATCCCTGGTCATGAAGGCGTTGGTATTGTTGTTGAAGTTGCTAATGATGTTTCTTCTATTAAAGTAGGAGATCGTGTTGGAATTCCTTGGTTATATTCTGCTTGTGGTGAATGTGAATACTGTTTATCTGGACAAGAAACACTTTGTGAAGATCAATTAAATGGTGGATATTCTGTAGATGGTGGATATGCAGAATATTGTAAAGCACCAGCTGACTATGTTGCTCGTATTCCAAAAGAAGCTGACCCAGTACAAATTGCACCAATTTTATGTGCAGGTGTAACAACTTATAAAGCATTAAAAGTTTCCGGTGCAAAACCAGGTGAATGGGTAGCAATTTATGGTATCGGTGGTCTTGGTCACATTGCGCTACAATATGCTAAAGCAATGGGATTAAATGTTGTTGCTGTAGATATTAGCGATGACAAATCAAAATTAGCCCTTGAACTAGGTGCTGATATCGCAATTAACGGTCTAAAAGAAGATCCAGTAGCAACAATCAAAGAAAAAGTTGGTGGCGTTCATGCAGCAGTAAGTGTTGCCGTGAGCAAAAAAGCATTTGAACAAGCTTACCAATCAGTTAAACGTGGCGGAACACTTGTTGTAGTTGGGTTACCAAATGATGAACTACCAATTCCAATTTTCGACACTGTATTAAATGGTGTAACTGTAAAAGGTTCAATTGTTGGAACAAGAAAAGATATGCAAGAAGCTATTGATTTTGCTGTACGTGGTAAAGTACGTGCAATGATTGAAACTACTGAACTTGAAAATATTAATGAAGTATTCAAACGTATGGAAGAAGGAAAAATTAACGGTCGCATTGTTTTAACTCTCGAATAATAGCACTTACCAAGGTTGTTCAAGTCGAATTGTTGTCGATTTGGACAACCTTTTTATTTTGGAAAAAAGGGAAAAACTCACTTCTATTGAATTAAAACTATATAAGATTTTTTAGGAGGTACATATGAACGTTCATAAATTTGTATTACCAGAAATCATCTTCGGCAATTATACTCTCTCGCAAATTGGCGATTGTTGTCTACGATTAGGTGCTTCTAATGTTTTGATTGTCAGTGATGAGGGTATAGCAGAAGCAGGCTGGCTCGATAAAGTCGTTGAAAACTGTAAAGAAGCGGGATTAAAATATACAACCTTCACGGATATTACTGTTAATCCAAAAGATTACGAAGTCGAAAAAGGTAGAGAAATTTATTTAGAAAATCATTGCGATGCAGTGATAGGCGTTGGTGGTGGAAGTACAATTGACGCTGCAAAAGCAATTGCATTACTTTCTACAAATGAAGGACATATTCGTGATTATGAAGGTGTTGATAAAATTAAACACCCCCTTCCCCCTCAAATCATGGTTCCAACGACAGCAGGTTCTGGATCAGAAGTTTCACAGTTTTCGATTATCCTAAATTCAGAAGAACGAAAAAAAATGACAATTATCTCAAAGTCATTAATTCCTGATATCGCAATTGTTGACCCTGAAACACTTGTTACTAAAAGTACACAACTGACAATTTCTACAGGCATAGATGTATTAACCCATGGAATTGAATCGTACATTAGTTTAGCTGCAACCCCATTAACAGATGTTCACGCAAAAAATGCAATCTCTCTAGTAGGTCAATATTTACGCTCATCAGTAGCATCTAAATACAATAAAGAAGCAAAAACGCATATGGCAATGGCAAGTCTTCAAGCTGGAATTGCATTTTCAAACGCAATTTTAGGGGCTGTTCATGCTATGAGTCATGCAGTTGGTGGCAGATATCCGGTTTTACATGGTGATATTAACTCTATTCTTCTTCCCCATGTAATGGAGTTTAACTTATTAGCCAATCCAGAAAAATTTGCGGATATTGCCTACTTACTTGGACTTAAAGACCCGAACATTTCGAAAATGGAAGCAGGAAAAATCGCTATTAAACTAGTAAATGAATTAATTGAAGATATCGGTGCACCACAAAAACTTTCTGAATTAGAAGTGAAAGATAGTGAGATAACTGAAATGAGTTATACAGCTTTGCATGATGCATGTATGTTAACGAACCCAAGAGACGTGACCATCGATGACATTGAACAACTATTCAGAAAGGCCTGGTAAATTTGGTATTAAAAGAGCGAGAATCGTTAATCGGTAAATTAACAGGCATCCAATCCTCAAAAAAGAGCTATTACAGTGAATTAAAAGTAATGGTTGAAGAATTAAAAAAGAAAAACATGCAATTAGAAGTCATCAATGAAGTAACCCAAAGTATCAATATCGAAATGTCCATTGATGAAATGTTAAGTAATATTTTTGAGAAAATAAAAGCATTTATCGCCATCGATCGAATAAGTTTAGCACTCTATGAAAATAATGAGCTTTTTTTATCAAATGTCTATCCAATAGACTCCATTCACTTTCCAATTGGACATCAATTTCAAAAGGAAAACTCCCTTTATTGGAATTCTATCCTATCTCTTGAAAAGGTTTTATTCAAGCTAGAAAGTGAGTCGCTAACCTATGAAGAAGAAGCTGCTTATCATTCGTTAGGAATAAAAAGCATCCTAATCATACCTCTTGTTAGTAAAAAAGCGGTCATTGGAGTATTAAGCATTGGGAGTAAGGAATTAAACCACTTTAGTGAGTCTGATTTATCATTTTTCCAACAGCTTTCAAATCAAATTGCCGTTTGTATTGAAAATGTAAAGCTGTATCAGAAAGTTTTGGATTCAAAAAAGGAATGGGAAGAAACTTTTCGTGCTGTATCAGATTTGATTTTTGTAACTGATACAAATGGCACCATTTTAAAGTGTAATAATTCAGCCAATAAATTTTTTGATTCATATATTATCGGTCAAAACTTGCAAAATCTGCTTGAACTTCCCGATTTAGCGATTATAGAAGAAAATTATTATCAAGAGTTTCATTATAAGCAACATTTGTTTGAATTACGGGCATATCCAATTACTAACAAAAATTATCAAATCTATTCTTATATCATTTACATTATTGATATTACAGAAAAACGAAAAATGGAAGCACAACTCATTCAATCAGGTAAACTTGCGGCGATTGGAGAAATTGCAGCTGGAATTGCTCATGAATTAAACAACCCATTAACTGCTATACTAGGAAACTCCCAATTATTATTACGTGTTGGAAAATCTGATGAGCGAACCAATAAATTGCTATCAGATATTTATGTGTGTGGAAAAAGATGCAAAAACATTATCCAAAATTTACTCACGTTCTCTCGCCAAGACGAATATAGTTTTGAAGATTTCTGCATAAACGAAGCAGTGGAACAAGTGTTAGATATTATTGGCGATCAATTTAATAAGCTCAACATAACAATAAAAAAAGATTTGCCGAAGAATCTTCATTGCGTCCAAGGAAATATCCAACAAATCGGGCAGATCATTTTGAACCTGCTCATTAATGCAAAAGACGCTCTTGAAGAAAAAGATACTGAACAAAAAGTTATCCTCGTTGAATCAAAAGAAGTAATAGAAAATGAAAAGAAATGGGTTGTACTTTCTATAAAGGATAATGGTTGTGGAATTCCTAACCATCGACTACAAGATGTGTTTAATCCATTTTTCACAACAAAAGAACCAGGGAAAGGTACAGGACTCGGTCTATCTGTTAGTTTAGGAATTGCAGAAAAACATAATGGTTTCATTGAAATCGATAGTACTTACATGGAAGGTAGCGAATTCAGAATAAAATTACCAGCGAAATGCCAATAGAGAGGTTGTGTTCATAAATTGAAACATATTTTAATTATGGACGATGAAATTGAAGTTGGAAATTTCTTTAGACATTTATTGGAGGAAAAAGGATTACAAGTAAGTGTTGCAACAAATAAAAATGATTTTTCTACCTTAATATCAGAAATTACTTTCGACCTAGCTTTAATTGATTTAAAACTGCCCGATTCAAATGGAATTGAATTATTAAAACTACTAAAAAATTCACAACAAACTTGTAAAGCTATCATTATGACCGGTTATAGCACCGTCAAAACTGCCGTGGAAGCACTGAAAAATGGCGCGAATGACTATATTGAAAAACCTTTTGATGATTTAGATCAATTAGAAAAAACATTGGACAAACATTTAAATATAGAGCCAATTGCCAACCAAGAAGAGACAAATCAATTAGCTTCTAAACTAGGGTTTATTATTGGACAAAATAAAGAAATGAATGAATTAGCCAAACTTGCCGAAAAAATTGCCAAGAAAAATATCAATATATTGATAGAAGGTGAAACAGGTACAGGTAAAGAGGTACTTGCCAATTTTATTCATAATGTGAGTTTACGCTACAATCAACCGTTTATCCGAATCAACTGTGGTGCCATCCCAGAGACTTTACTAGAAAGTGAATTATTTGGACACGAAAAAGGTGCATTTACAGGTGCAGTAAAGTTGAAAAAAGGGATTTTTGAGATTGCTAATAATGGAACACTTTTCTTAGATGAAATTGGAGAGGCAAGTTTAGGAATCCAAGTACAGTTGTTACGAGTATTAGAAACCGGTGAATATTATCGTGTAGGTGGCGAATCCGTTCGAAAAACAAACACACGAATCATTGCAGCAACGAACAGAGATTTAGCAAAGTCAGTAGAAGAAAAAACGTTTCGGGAAGACTTGTTATATCGATTAGATGTTGTAAAACTAAACCTTCCTCCTTTAAGAAAGCGCCGGGAAGATCTTGAATTATATCTAAAATTCTTTTTGAAAAAGGTAAATGCTAGTCATTTGTCCTTTTCACAAGAATGTTTAGACATTATGAGAAATTATGAGTGGCCAGGAAATGTCCGGGAACTATTTAATATTGTTAAACGCGCAGTCGCTTTAATGGACGAAGATGAAAGCATCATTACACCAACATTTTTACCTGAGAAAATATTGCATAATTCTGGACAACAACCAGAATTACAATATAGTGAAGATGATTTAGAGTCCTACTTATCGAATTGGACAAGGCATATTTTAACGATGTGGGATAGAAATAAAGACATTCAATTAGACGATGTGCTTTATTCGGTGAAAGAATTAGAAAAACAAGTTGGACGTTCATTTGTTTTAAAATCCCTAAAGAATCATGTTGGAGACCGAAAAAAGACAGCGGATTCATTAAAAATCACGCCTCGTCAGTTAAAATATTTATTGAATGAAAAAGGAAAAGTATAGAAAAAATATGTGCCCAAGAAGTAATTACTTCTTGGGCACCTTTTTCTTCTCTTAGGAATTATTGCTTCTGCGGTGGTCGCATCAAGATGCCACCATCCTCGGCGCAAAAGGGAGGTCTCAAAATGAATTTTCAGACCTCCCTTTTTTTATAAAGCTTTTACTTTAGAAACAACATTGTCTACTGTGAAACCGTATTTTTCCATTACAACTTCACCAGGAGCACTTGCACCGAATTGATCGATTGCTAAAACGTCTCCTTCAAAGCCTGTATATTTATGCCAACCGAATGAAGAACCCATTTCAATAGCAAGACGTTTTGTCACCGCTTTTGGAAGTACAGATTCTTTATATTCTGCTGATTGTTGTTCGAAACGATCCATTGATGGCATTGAAACAACAGATGCATCAATTCCTTCAGCACGTAATTTCGCCTGCGCTTCAACAGCAAGAGAAACTTCTGAACCTGTTGCAATTAGGATTGCATCTGGCGTTTCTTTTGTAGCTGGTGAAACCACATATGCACCTTTAGCCACTCCATCTTTTGCAAGTTGTGCTGAATTTTCTAATACTGGTAAGTTTTGACGAGAAAGAACTAGCACAGTTGGAACATTTTTAGATTGAATTGCTAATTTCCAAGCTTCTGCAGATTCGTTTGCATCAGCTGGACGAATTACTGAAAGATTTGGCATTGCACGTAAAGATGCTAAATGTTCGATTGGTTCGTGCGTTGGACCATCTTCCCCTACTGCGATTGAATCATGAGTAAATACATAAGTTACAGGTAGACCCATTAATGCAGATAAACGAACTGCTGGACGTACATAATCCGAGAATACGAAGAATGTACCACCGAATACGTTTAAACCACCATGTAGTGCCATACCGTTTAATGCAGCACCCATTGCAAATTCACGAACACCAAACCAAATGTTACGGCCTTCTGGAGTTTCAGGTGAGAAATCGCCTTCACCCTTCATAGTTGTTTTGTTTGATCCAGCTAGGTCAGCACTTCCTCCAAAGAATGAAGGTACTTTTTTCGCTAATGCGTTAATCACTTCACCTGATGAAGAACGTGTTGCAACTGATTTACCTGCTTCATATACTGGTACTTCTGCATCAAAGTCTGCTGGTAATTCGTTGTTCATTGCTTTGATGAATTGCTCAGCTAACTCAGGATATTCTGCTTTGTAACTTTCAAATTTCGCATTCCAATCTGCTTCTGGTTGAACACCTTGTTTTTCAGCAGCTTCTTTAAAAGTTGTGTAAACTTCTTCTGGAATTTGGAATGGTTCATGTTCCCAACCATATGTTGTTTTAGTTAAAACAACCTCATCTGCACCAAGTGGAGCACCGTGCGAATCTGATTTACCAGATTTGTTTGGTGAACCGTAACCAATAACTGTTTTTACTTCAATTAATGTTGGTTTGCCTTTTGATTGTTTTGCTTGCTCAATTGCTGCATTGATTGCATCAATATCATTACCATCTGCAACATGAAGATAGTTCCAACCATAAGACTCAAAACGTTTTTGGATGTTTTCTGAGAATGATTTTGCTAAATCACCGTCTAAAGAAATATCATTTGAATCGTATAACACGATTAATTTTTCTAATTGTAAATGTCCAGCTAAAGAGATTGCCTCTGCAGCTACACCTTCCATTAAGTCCCCATCACCACAAAGTGCAAATGTGTAGTGATCTACAATTTCATGACCTGGTTTGTTATATGTAGCAGCTAAATGTTTTTCAGCCATAGCCATACCAACAGTCATTGCAATACCTTGTCCAAGTGGTCCTGTTGTCGCTTCAACACCTACTGTATGGCCATATTCAGGATGTCCTGGAGTTTTAGAACCCCATTGACGGAAGTTTTTAATTTCTTCCATATCTAAACCATATCCGCCTAAATGTAATAAGCTATAAAGTAACATAGAACCATGACCAGCCGAAAGAACGAAGCGATCGCGGTTATACCAGTTTGGATTTTGTGGGTTGTGACGTAATTGTTTCGTCCATAAAGTGTATGCCATTGGAGCTGCACCCATTGGTAAACCTGGATGGCCCGAATTAGCTTTCTCAATTGCATCAATAGATAATGTTCGGATAGCGTTAATTGCTAATAGATCCGCGTTTTGTGCCATTATTTGACATCCTTTCTCGTGCTAATGTGTATACTTTTACAGTTTAGACAAGATTGTGTAAGAAAACAATCCTATTTACAGACATTTTCGGATTTATGACATACTTTTTTTGAATTGTGCTACATCATTAAACAATGCAGCTATGTCAATGTATAGCCACGCACTGTTTTAAAGTTTTTACTCTATTAATTCAATTTATTCTTTTGGATATTTTTTATTTTTTCTGGCGTTACTTCATTGCCATTCGAATCATACACTTGCACATTTTCGATTGTATTTCTAAATGAGTTACGGAAGGATTCTAGATATTCTTTACGAAGAAGTGTGCGTTCTTTTGCTTCTTCTTCAGTTAATGTTCCAGCCTTTGCTTTTTTAGATAGTGCATTAATTCGTTCGATTTTTTCTTTGGATAACATATTTCTCTCACCTTTCAATCTTCACTACTTAAAAGGTAAGTAAAAAAGACTGGGAGCGCAAGTAATAAACCTTAACAAATTGGGCATTAATTTTATAAAAAGTCGCTATTTAATAAGGTTTCTTTCTTATATAAATAGATTAAACCATATATTTTTAAGAGTCTTGGGGGAAATTTTGATGAAGAGTTGTAAGCAGGTGCTGTCTTCTAATAAGTAAAAAAATAAGCGGAATTGGTAAACGTTTTGTTCTCCAATTCTGCTTCTATCATGTAGAAGGGGAATTATTAAATTTCGTAGATTATAGGATGAATGAGATAGAAAAAAACTCACTTCAGTTTATGTATATGTGAATTAATCAAGTTTCTTTCTTCTAAACCATTGTGTTGCGATCCATTTTTCGCCTGTAACGACTGGAGCGCCGCCATGTAATGTTAATTCATTTAATGTTTGATCGTTGTAGAAGTATTCAAAGTATACAGCCATTCCTTTTTTAGGATACACTTTTAGGCCAAGTTTTGGGAAATACGTCTCTCCACCATCTTCCACATCACTTAAATATAATACAACCGTACAAATGCGATTATTGCTTGCTGATTTACTTGTTGCTGCGAAATAATCAAAATGCTCTTTATATTCTTGCCCAGGTTTATAGTTTAAAATATGCAAACCTTCCGCATGCTCTACAGGGATACCCACTATAGAAGAAACTCTTTTTTCAATTTTTGACACAATCTCATCATTAACGTCCGTAAGAAATGATCCACTACTCGTTCGGATATCACTAACGACTTTTTCTACTCCAATTTTAGAACGTTGAAGGCGATTCTTTGATAATTCGATGAGTCTATCGCATTCTTCACCATCTAATACAGAACCTAATACAACAACTAACGGTTCTTCGTATTTCGCCAATACATCAATTACTCTGTCCTCTGTTTTAACTTTGTTTCCAGTGAAATTAAAGATTGTTTGTTCCTTTGAACGAATCTCAGCTACATTTGTAGTCATTTCCAAATTCCTCCATTTAATGGAATTAAAAGTTAATATATATGAATTTTACAATAATTTTTGTCTCTTATCATTAATTTTTTATGAAGTTACTAGTTTTATAGGATAAAAATGTATTTTATATAATCACTTTCGCCTACGGAAATTTTTCTTTATGAAATTTTCATTGTATATGGGATTTTACGCAATTTTTTGTTGAGGTGAATCAAAGCAGAAAATGAAATTGACATTGCATTCATGGGAAAATTGTTGAGATGTTTAGTGATAGTTTAAAGGTTAAATGGGGCAAAAAATGGGGCAGTTCTTTATGAACCAACCCCAAGTAAGTTATATATATGCATTTCTTAAATAATTGCAACACTTAAAGAACAAGTGTTAGTCTTCTAGACCTTCTATATATTCAGTGTATCTTCGATGAACTGTTGCCTTACTAACTTGAAACCCTAATCCTCTTAATGTTGAAGCGATTTCTTGGAAAGTAAGTCCCTTTTCCCGCAAATTCACTATTTCTTCAATAGGCACATCAATTCTTTCACGGCCTTCGTGATTTTGACGATTTTTTATATTCAACTCAGGACGATAGCCATTTTCAACAGCTCGTTTCATCCCTCTTTTAATCTTCGCATTATGGATCTTTCGTTGATATTCCTCCACAATCGCCAATATTTCAAGAAGCATTGTATCCATTTCGTTTAATGTTAGTGGACCAGCATAATTTAATGAATAAACGGTTGTTCCACTTTTTTGAAGTAAGTGTAGAATTGCCATTCTTGCATTTCCTCGTCCTAAACGGGTTTCATCCTGTATAAACAATGCAGAAATATTGTGCTCTTTTATATAGTCCATCATATCTAATAGGCCTTCTCTCTCTACATCGTAGCCACTCTGTTGATCTTGATAAGTTGCTAGAACTCGATAACCCATTTGTTCAGCATAACGGGATAATTCTTCTTGTTGTCTTTTGAGAGAAGTTTCCTGTGTATTTTTTTCTGTACTCACTCTTGTGTAAATTACTGCACTTTTATTCATTGATCTTTACTCGCTACCTCTATTGAATGAGAATCCTCATTCATTTTATTTTGGGCAATGTAATGACTATCTTCAGCAATTGGGATAGTGATAACTTGTCCAGCAATAATTATCTCATTGTTTAAGTGGTTTTCCAATTGTACAAGATTAATCCATTCTTGTGGCTTCATTTCTCCACGATAATGTTCTGCTAAAGTCCAAAGTGTATCACCATGTTGAATTTCTATTTGTTCGTATGTTGTTTTCCCGTTATCTGTTATTAATAAAATGCCTACTATTACAACAAATGCAATAAATAGTACAACGATGTAATTATTTTTCTGTAACCAATACATACTATCAACCCCTAATCGAATGTTTGTTCGGAATCTATGTTCCTAATTTAATACGAACACATGTTTTTGTCAATAACATTTTCGAACCTATGTTTGCATTTCCAATCTTTCACTGCTATACTATATGTAATTAATAGAGATAGATATTCACTTAAAGAGGTGAGAAAGTTGAAAAAATTATCAAAAAGACAAGAAGATATACTAGCTTTTATTAAAGAGGAAGTACGTACGAAGGGATATCCACCATCTGTTCGAGAAATTGGAGAAGCAGTAGGTCTTGCATCAAGTTCCACTGTACACGGCCATCTAGCACGTTTAGAAAGTAAAGGTCTAATTCGCCGAGACCCTACGAAACCACGTGCAATTGAAATATTAGAAAATGAAAGTGACACTGTTCAAAAACAATCCGTAATCCATGTTCCTCTAGTTGGGAAAGTTACTGCAGGTTTACCAATTACAGCAATTGAAAATATAGAAGAATACTTCCCTCTACCAGATACATATGGAACGGGTGAAGAAAATCTATTTATACTTGAGATAATGGGAGAGTCCATGATAGAAGCAGGTATATTAGACGGAGATTATGTCATTGTTAAACAAACCTCAACAGCCGACAATGGGGATATTGTTGTAGCTATGACTGAAGATGACGAAGCTACGGTAAAACGTTTCTTTAAAGAAAAAACACATTTTAGATTACAACCAGAAAACTCAAGTATGGATCCGATTTTAGTAAACCAAGTTACGATTTTAGGCAAGGTAGTTGGCTTATACCGTAATATTCAATAAAAAAGGTTGTCACTTTAGTCATAACTAGACTGAAGGACAACCATTTTTTGTGAGGTTAAGATTTTTATTTGAGTAAGTATGTCTTGTGCGTTTGGCATTCGGTTTGGTGCACTTAGACCACTTCTTGTGCGCTTAGTATTCTCTCTCGTGCACTTAACCCTGAACTTGTGCGTTTAGCACTCCCTTTTTGTTCACTTTTTGATTAAGTTACACCTTGTTCCAAACAAGCTTCAATAAACGCCTTAAACAACTTTGAAGAATGCTCCTCCCCTTTTACAGCCATTTCTTCTGGGTGCCATTGAACAGCTAAACAAAACGGGTAGTCATTTAATTCCATTGCTTCGATAATGCCATCGCTCGCACTTGCAGAAATTTGGAATAATGCAGGAACATCCTTAACTGCCTGATGATGAAGAGAATTTACTGCAATACGATTTTTTCCAAGTATGTTATGCAATTTAGTACCTTCCGTTATCTCAATAAAATGGGCAAGTTCATGTCTTAATGCATTTTGTTTGTGCAATAATGGCTCAGCTTCGTATTGAGCATTAATATCTTGATATAATGTTCCACCTAGCGCTACATTTAATAGCTGAATGCCTCGGCAAATTGCAAAAACAGGTAGCTTATGATTTAACGCCGCATGAGCAAGAGCAATTTCTACTTTGTCCCGTTCCAACATTACTTCACCGAGTTTGGGATGTGGCTCTTCTTGAAAATAGTGAGGATGTATATCGACCCCACCAGTTAACAATAGACCGTCAATCGAATCGATTACTTGCCTGACATCTTTTTCAACACCAAAAGGAATACAAAATGGAATCCCACCAGCATCTAGTACCGATTTAACATAAGGAGAGTTAATACAATACTTTCCATCACTCGTTGTCATGGTAATCCCGATGATTGGCTTCACAAAACCACCTCCACTATAAACTATTCGAAGGGGGCTATAAATCATTCCTGACAATAAAAAAGGAGTTGTCTGAAAAGTCATTTTGAGACAACTCCTTTGCGACGAGGATAGTGGAAATTTATTTCGACTACCGCAGGAGCAATAATTCATAAGAGATATTTATCATGAAAGAAAAGAGGTGTCCAAAAAATTATTACTTTTTGGACACCTCCTAAAATAAACTAATATACCAATCTAACATGTTTTCTCCATAGAAATAGACAATTATTGCAGCAAGTGCAATGGATGGACCAAAAGGCACAGGATTTTTTCTTCCTTGACCACGCACCTTTAATACAATAATTCCAACAATCATACCTATTACGGAAGCTAAGAACAGTGTAATTAAAGTATTGGCAGTACCTAATACTAACCCAATAAGGAAGAAAAGCTTAATATCTCCCCCACCCATTCCGCCTTTCGAAATGACAGCAATTAATAAAAGAATACCAAACCCAACTACTGCACCTAGTATACAATCCCACCAATTGTCTAAAGGTGATAAAATTCTTCCTAAAACTAAAAATGGTAAAAAGAATAATAGAATTTTATCAGGAATTAACATATACGCGATATCAGATACAACAATTATCATTAATAACGAAATGAAGAATAAAGCAACTGCCGTTTCAATAGTGATTCCTAATTGCCAGACAGCAAAACCAAATAAAATCCCTGTGACAAATTCAGTTAATAAATAAATCGGTGATATTTTTACGCCACAGCTACGGCATTTACCACCTAAAAATATGTATGAAAAAACAGGTATTAAGTCAAGTGCTGTTAATCTACGCTGACAAGATGTGCAATGGGAAGGTGGGGTCACAATTGATTCTTTCTTTGGAACCCTCAACCCAACAACGTTAAAAAATGAACCAAAAATGAGTCCAAATAATAACGCAAAAATAGCATATGCAATGTCCATGGAAAACGCTCCTTACTTATACCTGTTTCAATTATTCGGTACCTTCATGATAAAACGTTGTTACTTGTACAGAAACCGTTACTGTTTCCTCTTCATTTTGGATGACACTTTCTTCACCTGGTAATTCAAAATTTAACGCATCGATGTGCATAATTCGTTCTAAATTTTCAATTTCCTCGATAAATGTTAACAAACTATTGTAATCAGGAGCTTCAACATCCAGAACGAAAGTAATGAGTTTTAATTCACTCGGTAATGTTGAAATGTCAATTGAGGAGATAGGTGTTTCTTTCTCTTCTCCTTCCTCTTCTTCACCATCTGTATTCTCTTCAGGTGCTGTTTGTTCCTGCTTCATTGATTCCGACACAAGGGAATCGTAATTGTTAAAATTGATATTTAATACCCTTGTCCCAGAAACATACTCGATTTCTTCAATATTTAGTAGCAACTGATCAATTTCACGACTTTGTGGTAATCTCTTGCGAAGCGAAAAAATATTCGTTTCTATGGCTTGTTCATTTTCTAAATTTGCAATTTGTTCTTGCATTGACCTGATTTCAGTCCGTGTACTCGAAATAGTGTTTTGTGTTGAGTTCAACTCTTCTTTTTTTGGCAATACTACATAGTAATAAAAGGCAAACAATACTGCTGCGACAAAAGCTATTACTAATAATAGACTTGAATTTTTATTACCGGAGAAAAGTTTCATCACTCTTCACCTCCAGTAGATAAATAGGTTTCATCTATAACTAAAGTTAGATTCGTTGTATATCGTGGTTGTTCATTAAAGTTAGTAGAGCTTTCCGCTGTGTCTCCTGATTCTACTACTAATTCAAAGTTCGATATAGTGGAAACTTGCACATCTAAAAAATAATCACTGTTATTTAAACGAGTTACATAGTTGGATATATCGTTCATCGTTTCAAAATCGATCCAAACCGTCACACTTTTTTCTGTAAATTCGTACGTTCTTAAGAAAGAGTTATTAGGTTGTAAATTCAAAATTTCTTTTATTAACGGTGAAACATGATAAGAAATTTGGTCTAAAAATTGTACAGATTGCTCTAAACTAATATTGGATTTTGAATCGTTGTAAACGTTTAGCTGGGATTGAAGTTGATCTCGTTGAGCAAGAAGAGCTTGTTCTTCATTTACTATCGATACTAATGAGCTTCTTGCACTAAAATATTGCCAAACTAAAAGACTAAATATAAGTAAGGCGATAATCGCTAATAAAATATAGAGTAATTTTGTGTTATTTGGTCGCCGTTCTACCTTGGGCAAAAGGTTTATATCTGGAATCATGGGTGAACCTCCTTAAGGGCGAGGCCTAATAATGCAGCATGTTTCCCTTTAAAATTAGGAAAATGTTTCGCAATCACTTCATCAGTAACCATTTTTGAAGGGACCACTAAGTTATTGTTTAATGTTTCTGTAATCTGTTCTAAAAACGGATTATCCCCCATGACAAGAATTTCGTCAACACCCTTTTCACCCTTATGTAAAGAGTAACGGAAGAAGTTCATCATACGATCAAGTTCAAGTACCTCATCCATCACTTGCATTAAATAACTTTGTGAGTCACCTTGTAACGAGAATTGTACTTCTTGTTCAGATTCAATAGTGGCTGCCCATTTATGTAAGTCAGTTTCAATCGTTTGGAAACGCAAAAACTCCACTTGTCCTAGTGAATAAATACAAATGGAAAGTTCATTGATGGACCAATCAGCAACTAAATATGTTCGTTCCCCATCTAGATAACCGATTTTCTCTAATAATCGTAAATTACAAAGAGAACGAATATCAGCTACTTCGGGCTCCATTTTAATATCTAAAAATAGCGATGTGAGTTTAGAAATTTCATCAGAAGGTGCAGCAAAAATAACCGCTTGTCCATCATTAGGATCATGATCATATACGTCCACTAATGGATCTTCAAAAGGAACGCGAATTGATTCGCCAAGCTCCATTTGCACATATTCTAACAATTTATCAGACTCAACATCTTCAGGGTGTTCGAAGGTTTTTAAAAGAACAGACGTATCCGGCACAAAAAGGCGGACATTTTGCTTTTTCCCGCCCCATTTTGATGCATATTTTTTGAAAATATCAAACAACGTCATTTCATCTTCAATGACAGATTCAACAATCGTTCCATTTTCTAATGGTATTTCAAAAAGCTGTGATTGTTCCAAGCTCGGCCCCTTTACCACAAGTGCACGTATGATGTAATCTCGAAGTTCGATGGATAGATGTAATTTTTTTTTTGAGTTAAACATGCGGGGACCTCCTAATAATCCAGATATATGTTTTTAGTTAAACAATTGAACACCCAATTAATTTGGATGTTCTTTAATTAACTAATTTTAACTATCTCCACCTCCAGTAGGAGTATCATTTTTTTTTATGCCAGTGTCTTTTAAATCTGGTGAATCAACTTTCAGTATATCAAGATAAACATTGTCTAAATCATATTTCTTCTTATTTACTTCTGCTTCTCCATCTAATGCAATTACATTTTTTGTTTTTGAACCTACAGTCACATCATGATCTAAAACAGCTGTTGTTTCATTTACAGAGCCTGATGATTCTAAATAACCTGCAGTTTTTAAGTCAGCAACTGTGATTGATGCTGAAAGGTTACCATTTTCCACTTTATATAAGTTGGCGGCATTAATAACGTTTGCAATATCAGCTTTCATACCTTTAATACGTGAATCCTCAATTATATTTCCAATAGCAGGTACTGCAATTGCTGCTACAATTGCCAAAATTACCACTACTGCTAATAATTCAATTAATGTTAAACCTTTTTGGTTATTTAAACGCTTGTTCATTTGTTTAAACATATTATTTCCTCCTAAATTAATCATACTTTTAACACATGGTTTTCGCACGAATATTTTTCGCATTGTTTTCACCTCCTTGCAAACCTTCCTTACAAATAAGAAATTCAAATTTTACATTTGCTCATATAAACTAAACATTGGCATCATTATTGCTAAAACAATAAGACCTACAACACCAGCTAGAATAAGAATCATAAGTGGCTCGATTAAAGACTTTAATGTGTCAACTGTTCTGTCTACTTCTTCCTCATAAAAATCTGCAACTTTTCCCAACATTAAATCTAATGAACCTGTAGATTCACCTATTTTTGTCATAGATGAAACAAGTGGAGGAAACAGCCAACTCCTTTCAAAAGGACCAGATAAAGATTGTCCCTTTTCTAAGCTATTCCTCGCCTCTTTAATTATTTTACCAAGTACTGGATTACCTACTACCTTTTCTACTATTGTTAATGCATTTAATATTGGTACTGCACTACTAAATAAGGAGGATAGAGTTCTTGTCATTCGAGCAATAGCTGATTTTTGAAATAACTTCCCAAATATCGGGATTTTTAATAATATTAAATTGATAGAATAATTAAATTGATAATTTTTTTTATATAATAATTGAAAACCTAAAACTATAAATAAAATTATAGAGATTACTATCCACCAATAATTTTGTAAAAAGTTACTAATAGAAATAGTATATACAGTAATTAATGGTAGCTCAGCGCCCATATCTTCAAATGAAGTAACAAAACTCGGTACTATAAAAATCAGTAAGAATAACACAACAACTATTGTTATAAAAAGTAAAATCGCTGGATAAGTTAATGCAGATTGCACTTTCTTTTTTAACTTAAATTGTTTTTCAAACATGTTGGCAAGGCGTTCTAATGTATCGTCCATATTCCCGGTTGCTTCCCCTGAACTAATCATGTTCGCGAAAAGTTGAGGGAAAGCTTTTGGGTGCTTACTTGCTGCTTTTGAAAAAGGTGTTCCAGCTCGTACATCTTCTTCAACTTCATACAAAACTTTTTTCAATGCTTTACTTGTTGTTTGTTCAGCTAAAATTTTTGTAGCTTCAACTATGGAAATCCCAGCTCGAATTAGCGTTGCAAATTGACGACAATAGATAACAAAGTCCTCGTTTTTTACTTTTCCGCTAGCCCCTAGCTTGATTTCCGCATGCAGTATGCTTTTAGATTCCTCGAGTTGACGTGGGTTGATGCCTTGTTCACGAAGTTTCGCAATGGCTGCTTTTTTCGTGGGCGCATCGACAGTTCCCTTTTTTTGTGCACCTTGTTTTGTTCGACCGGTATATTTGTAAACCGTCAACTATATTCACCAACATTCATGTATGGTCTTGCTTCTTCTAATGAAACCTTACCTGTAGAGACAAGCGTTTGAATAGAACTCTCCAAAGTATGCATTCCTATAGCTCTGCTCGTTTGCATAACACTTGGAATTTGATGAACTTTCTCTGTACGAATTAAGTTCGCAATGGCTGGTACACTTACTAAAATTTCAGTTGCAGCAACACGTCCACTATTATCCTTAAGTGGGAATAATCGTTGTGAAATAATTCCTTGTAGAACGTTTGCAAGTTGTACACGTATTTGCCCCTGTTGATGCGGTGGGAACACATCAATAATTCGGTCAATGGATGTCGGTGCACTTGATGTATGTAATGTCCCTAATACGAGGTGTCCCGTTTCAGCAGCAGTAATTGCTGTTGAAATCGTTTCTAAATCTCGCATCTCACCAACTAAAATAATGTCTGGATCTTGACGTAATGCAGCACGTAAACCTGTTGCAAAAGATTCAGTATCTACACCAATTTCTCGTTGATTGACAATAGACTGTTTATGGCTATGTAAATACTCAATCGGATCCTCAAGTGTAATAATATGTTTTGCTTTTGATTCATTTACATAGTCAATCATTGCCGCAAGAGTCGTTGATTTACCTGACCCTGTTGGACCTGTTACTAAAATTAATCCTTGAGGTTTCTCCATCAGTTTATAAAGTACATCCGGCATGTGCAATGACTCAATTGTCGGTATTTTCGATGATATCAGTCGCAGTACTAAAGCACTAGAATTTTTTTGGTGAAAGGCATTTACACGGAATCGACATAAGTCATCTAAGGAAAAATTAAAATCTGTTTCCCCATTACTCTTATACTCTGCAACTTTATGCTCAGGTATAATGTCATATACCATATCATACAAAATTTCAGGTGTTAAAATTTCATTACCATATTGCTCGAGCTTACCATTTCGACGATAAATTGGAGGAACCCCAACAGTTAAATGTAAGTCTGATGCTTTCTCTGTATATGCACGCATTAGTAAATCGCGAATTGATAATATACTCATAGAAAAACTCCCTATTCTGTTGTAGCTACTCGAACTACTTCCTCAGTTGTTGTTAAACCATCTATAACTTTAAGTAGGCCATCTACTAATAAAGTATTGTATCCTTCTTTATTCATATAATCTTGCAATTGTGCCGTACTACCGTTATTTAAAATCAAATCTTTTATATTGCGATCAACTGGTAATACTTCGTGAATTGCTAAGCGGCCTTTATAACCAGTTTGATTACAAGAAGGACAACCTCGTCCCTTTTTCAATGTCGTTACATGTAATCCATTATCTGCAAAAATTTCTTTTTCCCGTTCAGTTGCTTCAGTCGTTTCAGCACAGTCTCGACAAATTCTTCGCACTAAACGTTGTGCTACTACCCCAACGAGTGATGATGAAATTAATAATGGTTCAATACCCATATCTCTTAAGCGGGCAATCGATTCAACTGCACTATTTGTATGCAGTGTACTTAATACTAAATGTCCTGTTAATGAAGCACGTACAGCAATTTCAGCTGTCTCCAAGTCACGTATCTCCCCAATCATGATAATATCAGGGTCTTGACGCAAGATTGATCGTAAACCTGAAGCAAAGGTTAAGCCAACATCTTCATTTACTTGAATTTGGTTTACACCAATTAATTGATATTCAACAGGATCTTCAACTGTAATAATATTGACATCTTCATTATTTAAATTTGACAGAGCAGCATATAAAGTCGATGATTTACCTGACCCTGTTGGACCTGTAATCAATACAATTCCATTAGGGCGTGCAATCATATCACGAAATAGATTTTCATTTTTTCTTGTAAATCCGAGTTTTGTTATATCATTTGCTGCATTTGTGACATCAAGAATACGCATTACGATTTTTTCACCGTATATCGTTGGTAATGTTGAAAGACGAATATCAATCGGCTTAAAGTTTACCGTTGTTCGAATACGTCCGTCTTGGGGTGTACGGTTGTCGGTAATGTTTAAATCCCCCATAATTTTTACACGGGCTGTCATCATATTTTGCATATGTTTTGGTAAAGATCGCTCTGTTCGTAATATTCCATCAATTCGATATCGAACTTTAAATTCGTTTTCATGTGGGTCAAAGTGAATATCACTCGCTTTTTGAGCAACACCATTTGCAATGATTTGGTTTACTAATCGGACAATTGGTGAATCCTCATCAGTCATCTCTTGTTGTGGTGGGGCATCAGCAGTAGTAGCAGCTAAACCAATATCAGAAAGTGCAGCTTCCATGGATTCTTGGAGGTCATAATATTTCGTAATTGTTCGATATAAATCATCTTTTGCAGCAATACTGGTCTCAATTTGACATCCAGTTGCCATACGTACTTCTTCAATAGCGAAGTAATCCATAGGGTCAGCCATCGCAATAAATAGTTTATTTCGATCTCGACGAATCGGCATAACCATTGCCCGTTTTGCCAACTCTGCGGGAACTAAATGTAGTAATTCAGGGTCAATCGTAAACTGATTTAAGTGTACGTGTGGAATGCCTAATTGAAACTCTAAAACTTCTATTAATTGTTGTTCTGTAATAATTTTTTGTTTAATGAGGAAATCCCCAATTTTTTCTTCCCTACTTTTTGTTGTAAGGGCATAGTCTAGTTGCTCACTCGTAATCGCTCCAGCATCTACAAGTAAATCCCCTAGGCGTTTACGTGAAGAAGGTTTCATCTACTGTTCTCCTCTCTATGGAGTGACTAAATTTCCACCTTTATCATAATAGCTACCTGGTGGCAATTCATCTTCATCTTTTGGTAAGTCATTCGGAACTAAATCAGATGGGTTGCCTGGCAAATAATTGTCTAAGTCAGGTAATCCATCTCCATTTAAATCAAGATTCAAATCATCATCTGTTAGCGGATTTTCTGAATCAGATTCTAGTACTTGTCTTGAAGATTTTAGAACAATTTGATTTGTCGGAGGATAATAGTCACGACTAATTTGTTCTTCTACGATATTACCATTTTTTTCAATAGTTCGATAGAC
Source organism: Ureibacillus endophyticus (assembly GCF_003628435.1). GTDB lineage: Bacteria > Bacillota > Bacilli > Bacillales_A > Planococcaceae > Ureibacillus > Ureibacillus endophyticus. The sequence goes on from NZ_RBZN01000011.1 coordinate 42,869, forward strand.
CGAAATTCTTACACCATTCTTACCTTCTTGTATGATTTTAGCTTGTCCAGTAGGTAAATCTGTTGAGAATCGATTTATAATTCTTGGCATAATGATTTCATCCTGATTAACCTGGACAGTGACTTCACTTTCTTTCAAACTAGAGTAAATTTCAAGTTTTAACCTTTCATTTTCAATACTAGCTTTAATAAGAGCAGGTGATTCTGTTGTATTAGCAAATCGTAAATCTTTATTTTCAAGCTCACTCACAGCAGCTTCAATTCCAGGTTCTAAATAATTGGGAATTTCGTTCTGTGAATGACGTTCAAGAATATTAAAACTTGTTTGTAATACACTGTTATACAGTACTGATGCTAGGAAATTTAGACCTATTTTGTTTGAGATCTCACTATTTTCACCTAGCGTTTCTAACAATGAAAAAGTTTCATTTGGATTGATAACTGTTTCATTAATTGCTTGAGCTAAATAGGATATTCCTAATGCCCCTTCCGGAATTTTTTCCATTGAAAGGGATAATCGATCATTTTCGATGATTGATAAATCTGTAACTTCTGCTTCTATATTATGTTCCTTTAGATAGGAAGCTTGTCCTAAAACTCGATTAATTGTTTCTTCACTATCCCAAATAGATACATTTTCAATAGTATTCATTGCATCCTCTGAAATTGTAACCTCTAATGGTAAATGTACAATTTTCTCTTTTGACCAGAAATCATACCAAGGTTTGTCGGTCAGCATTTCATATTGCGTAATGGTTGATTCTACATTAAATTGAAGTTCGTTAGCATCTATAGTTAGTTCAGTTCCGCCACCATTGATTATAACTGCTTCTGCTTTCCAACTCTGAATTGCATCCATTAAAACTTTTTGAATTTCTGCATTTTTGAGACCACTAACTTCGACTCCACCAATTGTTGATCCGGTTGTTGCTGTTTCGTCTGCAGAGACTGTATGTGTTCTAATTGAACATATCGAAAAGATAAATAACAATAAGGTAATTGAGATTGATATAATTAATTTTTTTCTCTTGAACAAAATACTTCACCTCTTAGTCATATTTTAGAGAAGTAATATACTGTAACAAATTAAATTAATTCTTTATTCATACAAGAATAGCATACAATATTTATCAAATAAATATATATTACTATTGCACTATATAAATTATATAATTTATGACATTTCATAATCTCATAAAGTCTTTATAGCTATTAATAACCAATTAAAGTATAATATTTCCCAAATCAACTTTAAAAATATAAGTAACTCAAAATTGATTTGTACAAAAGAAAAGAGTGGATTTATTTAATGAAATATGAAAAGGGTTTTACATTAATAGAGGTTGTAGCTTCAATCCTATTAATATCAATATTACTAATATCATTTTTCGGAGTATTTAAGAATATTTATAAATCTAATGCTATCAATGATAACAATATAGTAGCTATGAATTTAGCAAGATATAAATCAGCTGAATTCACTGAAAAAGGCACAAATTCAACTACCGATCCCGATGCAGTAGATTTAACGGAATTTAATTCTGATATAGATCCTTCAAAAAGCGAATATTGTTCTAAAGAAGAAATTGAAGATCAATTTATAATTAAGATTTTTATAAAAAAAATGGGTGAAGGAAACACGGATGATTTTTACCAAGAGCCTCACCAAGTTATAATTGTAGTGAAAAATATGGAAGATAAGATTCTTTCCGAAACCTACACATATATATACCATCAAGGAGTTGTGTCATGTGGATAAAAAGATGATAAATCAAAATGGTATATCTTTAGTTGAAATCCTAGCTACTATATCGGTTCTTTCAATCATAGTTGTATTGATTTTTGGAATATTAATTAACGGTTTAAACACTGCATCCAAAGCAAAGGAAAATGCATTACTACAACAAAAAGCAAATTATGTATTAGCAATATTACGAGAAGAACATGAAAAAGGCAATTGTTATAGAATTAGTATATCTAATGATTATCATGAAGTTCGTATCGATTCATCATGCGATAATATAATAGATACAACAATAAATGATAGTCAATTTAAATTTGATATTAATGGAGTCTCACCAACAACACCAATTGATATAGTTGATAAAATCACTTATATTTCAATTGTCATAATCGGGAAGAATGATTCTTATGAGATTAACACTAATCTATCAAGATTGTAGGTGGGATAAATGAAACATCAAAAGAACAATAATGGTTTTGCTTTAGTAACCGTATTAATAATAATTGTTATTTTTACACTATTAGGAACAGTATTAATAAATATATCATTTACAAATGCTAAACAATTAAATAAAACTGAAGATAATATGCAGGCTGTTGATCTATCTGAAATGGGGATAATATATTATAAAAATGCATTTATTAAAAACGCATATAATACATTTGATACTGCAGTAAGCACAGCTAAATCAGAATTAATTAACCAAGGAAGAGAAATAACAGTAGATAATATCTTAAATGAATTGTCAATTAGTGTTAATGATTTTAAACTTCCAATACGAATTCCAAAAGAAATACCTGTATCTACCCATAGATTCGAAATAATCGAAAACAGTCTAAGCATATCCTCTAGAAATCTAAAAGTAATTTTTGAAAGTAATGGAATTATGAATGGAAGCACATCTAAAATTACAGCAACTATCAATCTGAATATAGAGGAGGTAATAGATACTATTCTAAATGGAGGAAGCGGTACTGGTGATGGTTCTGGATCTAGTGGGAATGCCAATAGAGGTAAAACATTAATGGATATAACTCTTTCGAAAGATGGACTAAACGATTGTACAACATGTACTAAATTAAAGAGTGGGACTGTAGGATACTTCTACAAAACACTTACAAACAATGCAAGTATACACAATACAATTGCCTATATATCAGGTAGTTTACTCTCTTCTAATAAAAGTAATAGTTCAATAAAAAACTCACATCTCTATATTACTGAAAATGTAGATTTTGAAAATCTTAATGCTGGAGTAGAAAAATTAAAATTATTTGTTGGTAAAACAGCAACTATACATAATTTAAACGGGACTATTAAAAATTCAACTATTTATGTCACTAAAGATTTAATCTTTCATAATAAAGTTAAGGAAATAAAAAATTCAAAAATTTGTGTAGGGGGACAATTAACTGCAAAGAGTTTTCCCGAGCCTGACGATACTTGGAAAGAAGGTATTTATACATGTATGAGATTTGGTAATATAAATGAATCCGGCAATGATTCTGGGACTGATGTTTCTACGGTAATAGAAGAAATTAAAAGTCAGGTAGAAAAGGGTGAAATAACCTATAACTAACTTTTTTAAGCGTCTCTCAAGAGGGGGGCGCTTTTTTGAATTTAATGGACTATCAATTCTGATAACTTACCTGCTAGTGGAGGTTAAAGTATTACTTTTTCAACAGATTTCAATTAGCAAGTTACCAACATCTTGCAAAAGACAATGAATATAACGAAAAATACAAATTTAGTAATCAATAATCGAATTTTTGAAAACTAAATGTGACAACCATTAGTAAATAATCGGTAGATTTTCGTAACATTGTAGTTTTATGACGGAGTTTGAAGTACATTGTAATTGAGAAATGTTTCAATTACGTACGGAGAAGGTGTATCTTCATGTCCAAAGTAAAAATTACATCCATCACTCTAATTATCTTGTTATTAATCGGTGGTGCACTTACGATATTTTATGATGTTTCAGACAAAGCGAAGAAATTTTCAGAGGAAGAAATTGCATCAGCATCTGAAATTGCTCAAGAAGAATTGAGTGATGCCTTTGTTGCAGCAGAGTCCTATACATTTGAGGAACGTGCCGAAGCTATTCAATCTATTGGGTACAGCGAACCTGAAATTGATAAGACGACCATGACATTTGAAAAGCATAATGAAGGCGAGGTTTATATTTTATTAAAATTACAACCTCATGAAAGTTATGATAATTTATCACGAGTGCTTGTACAAATCTTTGATAAAGAAAACGGCTCCCTCATTACTGAACTATCAAACGTATTAACATGGAAGAAATAGACGAAAAAGCATTGGAGTAATTCATGAGCTCCAATGCTTTTTAAATTGTATAAAATAGTCAGAATCGTTTGTGTACCGGGTACATATTAAACAATTAATACATTTTTAAGTACTGCTCACGTTCCCAAGGGTGTACTGTTGTACGGAACATTTCGAATTCGATTTCTTTTGCTTCTTTGAAGTTTGCGTAGATGTGCTCGCCTAGTGCTGCTTTTACCACTTCATCTTTTTCAAGAGCAACTAATGCATCGTCAAGAGCAGCTGGTAAGTTATCGATTCCGTTTGCTTTGCGTTCTTCTTCACTCATGATATAGATGTTACGGTTAATAGCTGGTGGTGGTGTTAAACCTTCACGAATACCTTCTAAACCTGACTCTAAAATAACCGCTAAAGCTAAGTATGGGTTTGCAGCTGGGTCAACAGAACGTACTTCAATACGTGTTGATAAACCACGAGCAGATGGGACACGAATTAAAGGTGAACGGTTTTGAGCAGACCATGCTACGTAACATGGCGCTTCATAACCAGGAACTAAACGTTTATAAGAGTTGATAGTTGGGTTTGTAATTGCTGTGAACCCTTGTACGTGTCTTAAAACTCCTGCCATGAATTGCATAGCTGTTTCAGATAAACCTAGTTCAGCATCTTTATCGTAGAATGCATTTTCATTTCCTTTGAATAATGAAACGTTACAGTGCATACCAGATCCTGCTTCACCAAATAATGGTTTTGGCATGAATGTTGCGTGTAAACCGTGTTTACGAGCAATTGTTTTTACTACTAATTTGAACGTTTGGATGTTGTCACAAGCTTCAACTACGTTCGCATATTTAAAGTCGATTTCATGTTGACCAGGTGCTACTTCATGGTGAGAAGCTTCAATTTCAAAGCCCATTTCTTCAAGTTCTAACACGATATCACGACGGCAGTTTTCACCAAGGTCAGTTGGTGCTAAGTCGAAATAACCACCATGGTCATTTACTTCTAGTGTTGGTTCGCCTTTATCATCTAATTTAAATAAGAAGAATTCTGGCTCTGGACCAAGGTTGAAATGAGTAAAGCCTAGTTCTTCCATACCTTTTAATACACGTTTTAAATTATTACGAGGATCCCCTGCGAATGGTTCACCTTGTGCTGTATAAATATCACAGATAAAACGAGCAACTTTACCATTTCCAGTAGTCCATGGGAATACCATAAAAGTATCAAGATCAGGATATAAGTACATGTCAGATTCTTCAATACGAACAAATCCTTCAATTGAAGAACCATCAAACATCATTTTATTGTCTAATGCTTTATCTAATTGACTTACGGGAATTTCTACGTTTTTAATTGTTCCTAAAATGTCTGTAAATTGTAATCGAATGTATTTTACTTCTTTTTCTTCTACAAGACGTTTTATGTCGTCTTTTGTGTATTTACCCACAGTATTCCACACTCCTACTTTTTTACCTAACGAAAAATTTATAATTTACGCGTCTTATTGATAAAAACGCGATAAATCCCCTTGACGTAACGTTGATTTTTGGTGACGATTTGCATTTCGCATTTCTTCACGCAAAATTCGACGTAGTTCTGAATCAGAAATTTCTTTTTCAGCTTGCACGGATTGAACCGCAGCATTTTTTTTCATATCAAATAATTTTTTAATACCTGCCATGTTAATGCCTTGTTCAAGCATATCTTTTATCTCAAGTAAAGTATCGACATCATTTAAAGAAAACATTCTTCGATTCCCATCAGATCTATGGGGCTGAATTAAATCGTGTTCTTCATAATAGCGAATTTGTCGAGCGGAAAGTTCGGTTAATTGCATTACTGTACCGATTGGTAATAGTGGCATAGATCTTCTTAATTCACTAGATTTTTTCTTTTCACTCATTTAATTCACCTCCCTTTGTCTTATAATACGCTCGGTTAGTTATAATGTCAATGTTATGTTAGGAAAACTAACATTAATAACAAAATTTAATAGAAATCGACTAAAATTTAGAATTGAACGAAAAAAACAGGAGACTTGTGAACAATCTCCCGTCTTAAAACTATCTTCTTTTTTTCGTAACCTCTACTATATTGAAAAATACATTTAAGAAATTTAAATATAATCCTAGAGCAACTCCAATTACTTCATTGTCTCTTGCAAAACTTTTGCGAATATTATTTAAATCATAAACAGTATAAATAGCAAATAATAATACAAACAATCCAGCTAACACTAGAATCACATGACTACTAATAGGAATAAAAATATAAATAAATGCAAAGACAACAAATACAATGGCCACTGAAATTGCATAAATTGCACTATCGGAAATTTCTGCAATTAACTTTAACCCTAAAAAGGCGAGTAATAAAAAGATTATAACGGTTCCAATAAAGACAGATAAAACTAAAGCTTTTCCAAGCCAACCAATGAGCAATGTGATGATTAAGAAATGAAAGACACCCATGAAAAATGGAATCAAATAATACAAAATAACATTTGCAAGTTTCATTAAGTAAATCAAAACCAATAGACCAATACAAATGATGGATAAAGTAACGACAATCCACATTGGTAAAGCAATTGCAATTAGAGCACCAAGTACAGTTAGAATCCACATTACAGCAAAATGTTTCAATATGAGGTCGTAGTTCCGATTTCTACTTATCTGCCTCATACACAACCCCAATCTTTATAGATTTATTAATTACTATATTTCAATGAAGTTGTGGTTATTAATGATTTTACCGATATATTGAACCGTTATTTTGTTATTTTCAGCAACTAGCTTCGTTACACTCGCACCATCAATTTCTTCAAAGACCCATATTTGATTACAATCTAACCCTAGAACATTCATAAGTAATGCTCGTATAGCAACACCATGGGTAATCAATAAAATTTTCCCGCTTTTATATTGATTGAGACAATCCGTAAGAAGTTCGGTCATCCGCGCACTCACTTGCAAAAAAGATTCACCACTATCTGGAGTGTAACATTGAGGTTCGTTACAATAAGCAAAATAACGATCATAATCTTCATCCCAAATATCTGAAATTTTTCGTCCTTGCCAGCTCCCAAGATGAATTTCTTTTAACCGGTCATCCAGTTTTATTTGCATTGTGTTACTAACTAATATTTCCGCCGTCTCCACCGCTCTTTGTAGTGGGCTTGAATAAACAGCATCAAATGTTAACTGCTGTAATTCGTGTTGTAATGCTTTTACTTGTTCCCTACCATAGTCTGTTAAACTCGAATTTAACCATCCTTGAAGGCGCCCTTCTTTATTCCACTCTGTTTCTCCATGCCGAACAAAATATAATTCCACTTTACTCATGCCAATCCGCCAAAACTTCTTTAAATTTATCCATTGCCTCACGATTTTTCATACCGATTCGAAGCCATTTCCCGTTCATACCTTCATAATTGTTCGTATGTCGTAGAACAATCCCTTCTCTTAAACAATGGAAATAGACGTTTTCGGTTTCATCTGGATTTTGCAATTGGAAGCATAAAAAGTTAGCCGTACTGTTCGTAACAGTGCAATGATATGACTTTAAGAAATGGATAATTTCGTTTTTGATAGCGAGATTTTCGTTTATGCTTCGTAGTCGAAATTCTTCATCTTTTAAACATTCAATTCCAATGGAAATGGCTAAATTATTTACATTCCAGTGGGGCAAACGGTTTCGCAGAGTACTTACTAAGTCTGGTCGGCCAATTAAATAACCAAGGCGTATTCCCGCTATTCCATACATTTTCGTCATCGATCTGACTACTGTTACATTTTCATGAGATGTCACAAATTCGATTGCAGAATGTTCTTCACCTGTCCAATCCATAAATGCTTCGTCAATTAAAAGAGAACAAACGACACTTTCACCATGCTCAATTAACTCTAAAATTGCATTCTTTTGAATTAATGCTCCTGTTGGATTATTTGGATTGCATAAATAAAGGCAATCGGCAGCCTTCATATGACATTTTATTTCATCTAAAGGTAATTCATAATTTACAAGGTCATTCACTGTAACATTTACAATTTCTGCTCCAGCAGCTTCGAGCGTCATTTTATATTCTGAAAAAGTTGGGTGGACTAGTATCACTTTTTTCCCCTTATATAGTTGGGCATAAAAAGTTAGTAACTCTGCCCCCCCATTTCCTACTAAGATACATTCAGGTGAAACTTTGTGTTTCTCTGCTATTATCGTTCGAAGCGGTTCTGCCAAAGGATTTGGATAAGCTGTGATTTTTGGAAGTAATTGTTGCCATAAGTTTTCAATTTGTTTCGGATAACCTAAAAAGTTTACATTTTCACTTAAATCGTAAACAATCTCTGGCATGTCCAATTTGAAATTTTTATACAATTGTTCATAATTCGCTCCATGGGAAGGAAACTGCAACATAAACACCTCCTACGATGATCAAAAATAACCAGGATACGATAAACATTTGTGTAATCGCATCTTTTATATGTTCTTTTTGTAATGTTTGCTCTGGTACTCCCATATAGGCACGGAATGACGTAATTCCCTTATATGTATTGAACCCGCCTAGTTGAATTCCTAGCTGATAAGCAGTAGCCGCCTCCAAATATCCACTGTTCGGGCTTGGATGTTTTTTCGCATCAACTAACCAACATTTCAATCGTTCCATAAAATTTCGTTTCGTTTTATTTTTTGTGAATAAAAGTAAAAATCCTGTGATTCGACTTGGGATAAAGTTCGCAATATCGTCCAGTCTTGCAGCAACTTTCCCAAATTCCATATATTTTTCATTTTTATAGCCAATCATTGAATCCAGAGTATTAATGGCTTTATACGCCCATAAACCAGTAGCTCCAAATAAAATGGCATAAAACAGTGGAGCGGTTACACCATCACTCGTATTTTCCGACACCGTTTCCACAACGCCGCGCACAATTTCAGGTTCCTCTAAATGCTCTGTATCACGTCCTACGATCCAAGACAACTTCAAGCGAGCTTCATCTAAATCAGATTTATCTAACGCATCATAAACAATCATTGCCGCCTCTTTTAAACTTTTTTGAGCAAGACCAATGGCAATTAATATCATTTCTATAAACAGACCGACAAATATATTAATTTTGTAGGATAGCGTTACAATTGTAAAAGTTATACCCGTTACAACCCCAATAACAAACAATGCGGTAAAGGCACCTTTTACAATACGAAATCTTCCACTATTTAATTTTTTCGAAAGTAGTGCAATGAATGAACCAATCCATTTGATAGGGTGAGGCATTTTTGGAGGATCTCCAATGATTAAATCTAGAAGTTGTCCAAAAATCACAGCGATAATGTGCATTTATCGATTCCCCTTTTTATATTCCAGAAAACTTTCTACAGAACGATTCATTGTGTTATACAATCCTTTTCCAATTAGTTTACCTAGTTTTGTGATGGAACCACCAAATTCATGTCTTTCCCCTGTTTGCGTTGAGGCGATACATATACTATCTGTTGAGGTACCCGTTGCAATTGTCCCTGATTGTGGATCTCGGATATCGTGTTCTGAAAGGATTTTTGTTTTCACTTCGACTGCACCACACAACCCCTGAATAAGTGCCTCATCCGTTAAATGGCCATTTATGAAAATGAAGGTATTAATTGTACCAACTCTCGGGGGATGGGCGTATTCGTGTGAGCGAGTAATATCTACCGCATTCCCAAGACCTGTAGTAACGAGGACGACAATGGACGTATCGCCATCCTCATAAAAGTCCATAAATGCAAACTTCATATCAACAGCCGTCATCATTGCTACCGTTTGATGTAACGAATAACTACTAGTTTGAATAAATTGCTTCATTTCTTCGTGGGCATCTAAAGGATTATAACTAATGTCTACCGTCCGATTAATAAAGTACTTGTATTCCCCATAGCCAGGGTTGTGCATGGCCGAGCTAAACGTTCGAAGGGGGTGTGGTGCTTCAACAGCAATATATTCTCCATAGTTCTTAATATTATCTAATGTTAGCATGTGTGAACCTCGTTATTGCTAAATTTATTTGCTTTTGATTGAGACTTATTTGCTTTTCTATAAGAGTTATTTGCTTTTACCTGAAACTTATTTGCTTTTAAGCTTCTCGAATTTTCTGCACCGCGCTACAAATAGCATATTTCACATGTTCATAGGTTAATCCGCCTTGTACGTAAGCAGTAAATGGCGGACGAATTGGACCGTCAGCTGTTAATTCAATACTTGACCCTTGTACAAATGTTCCCGCTGCCATTATTACGTCATCTTCATAACCCGGCATATAGGCAGGAACCGGTGCAAAATGGGCATTAATTGGGGAGGCTGCTTGGATTTCCTGACAAAACGCTACCATTTGCTCTGCTGTTTGGAATGAAACGGATTGAATAAGGTCTGTACGTTTCGCAGTGTAATGAGGGAACGTTTGCATTCCTACTTCTTCTAGCATTGCGGATGTAAAGATTGCCCCTTTTAAGCTTTGTGCCACTACATGAGGTGCTAAGAAAAATCCTTGGTAAAAATCAGCTAATGTATTTAAAGAAGCACCCGCTTCAGCACCAATTCCCGGTGACGTCATACGATAAGCACATTTTTCTACTAAGTCAGCACGACCTGCAATATAGCCTCCGATTTTAGCTAAGCCCCCTCCTGGATTTTTAATAAGAGAACCTGCCATTAAATCTGCCCCTACTTCTGTTGGTTCCATCGCTTCAACAAATTCCCCGTAGCAGTTATCCACGAAAATTACAACGTCCTGCTTGATTTCACGAATTTTTTCACACATTAGGCGAATCTCATCAATCGAAAATGAAGGTCTTGTCGCATAGCCTTTTGAACGTTGAATGGCGACCATTTTTGTCTTATCAGTAATGGCAGATTGAACCCCATCCCAATTAATTTCTCGATCATCAATTAAATCTACATGTCGATAGCCAATGCCAAAATCTTTTAATGATCCTGTATCCTTTTCTCCACCGTCCACTATCGATTGAAGGGTATCATAGGGCTTACCAGTTATGTATACTAGTTCATCACCAGGGCGTAAAACTCCAAATAGGCTTAGAGTTATGGCATGGGTACCAGAAATGATTTGGCTACGAACAATCGTTGCTTCTGCTCCAAAGGTTTCCGCATAGACACGTTCTAAATTATCACGGCCTTCATCGTCATACCCGTAGCCTGTTGATGGATATAAATGAAAATCACTTACTTGATGTTTGCGAAAAGCAGCTAATACTTTCTGTTGATTGAAAAATGCCATTTCGTCAACTTTTGTAAGGTATGGCTTAATTTTTTCTTCAACTTGATTTGCAAGTTGAATCGTTTCTTCTTTTATATTTGAAATAAATGTCATGTATAATTACTCCCTTATTTATCGTCCTCTACCATCTTAACAATTCCTATAGGCATTTCAACTATTTTTTAGACAAGGACGTTTAATGGGTTCCAACGAAGCAAAACATTAGAGCACATAGAAAAATAAACGTTAAGGCTCCTCCTAAAACATTTTGATTATGGGTGCTTTTCCCATCCTTTAAATGTTTTAAAAAAGTAGTGAAATTTAAAAACCATAATACCCCTATTGCTGGTACGACAAGAAACATCATCATTAACATCAGTTGTCCCCCTATAAAATAAAAGAACTGATAATTATAATGAATTACCAGTCCTCATGTATTTTATTTAAATTCTAATTCTCCATCGTAAGCCATCATGCCGCCTTCTAAGTTAACTACTTGGAAGCCTTGAGACTCTAAATATTGGCAGGCTTTTTCGCTGCGAACTCCGCCTCGACAAACAAGAATATATTCTTTTGATGAATCAAGTTCGTTTGCACGTTCAGGAATTTGTCCAAGTGGGATATGAATTGCTCCAGGAATCATTCCTTCCTCTACTTCATTATCTTCACGTACATCTACTATATTTAAATCTTCATTTGCATCTAACAGGTTAATTAGTTCTTCCGTTGACATTGTTTTCATTTAACAGAACCTCCAAATTTGATATACACTGTAATTATAGAGAAAAAAGAAAAAATCGGCTAGTATTTATCACTTCGCCGATTAATTGTTTATTGATTTACTTCATCTTCCGAACTTAGTGAAACATGTTTAGAAGGGACGAACGTTGAAATTGCGTGTTTGTAAATAAGGTGCTGTTTACCATCAGATTCTATTAGTACTGTAAAATTATCATATGATTTTACTAACCCTTTCAGCTGAAAACCATTTAATAAAAAGACAGTAACGAATAGATTGTTTTTGCGTAGGTTGTTAAGAAACGTATCCTGTAAATTGATTGATTTCATGCCGTACACACCTCTTCTATATCTTTTTTTCTTATATTGGAAGTATTCGGCAAAAGGAAATTAATTTCCTTCTTGATTTATAAAATTTTTTGAAAACGCTTCAATTTTCGCCCAGTCATTCCCAATCCACTGCACATCCATTTTATTTCGGAAGTAGGTTAGTTGTCTTTTTGCATATCTGCGCGAGTTTTGTTTTAGCTGTTCAATGGCATCCTCCAACGACAAAAGTCCATCAAAATATGCATATAGTTCCTTATAACCAATCGCTTGAACCGATTGTACGTTACGAATATTTCTATCCCATAATGACTTTACTTCTTGTAGTAAGCCTTTTTCCATCATCAAATCCACTCTTAAATTAATTCGTTCGTAAAGTTTTTCCCGATCCATATCCATTCCAATGATTAGATGATTGTAAAGTGGGACATTTCCTCGATTTAGTTCCTCGGTTGCCTTTGATACCCCATGTAATTCTACTAACTCGAGTGCCCGTATGACACGGCGAGTATTATTTGGATGAATGTGGCTTGCCGTTTCTGGATCGAGCTTTGCCAATCGTTCATGCATTGCTTCTGGACCAATCTTTGCTAACTCATCATAATATTTTTTCCGCGCTTCTTCGTCTACATCTTCTTTTGTAAATTGAAAGTCATACAATACCGCTTGTACATACAAACCTGTGCCACCAACGATAATTGGCAGCTTGTTGCGTTGTTGAATTTCACGAATTTTCGCACGTACTAAGGTTTGATATTCGGCTACAGAAAAACTTTCTGTTGGCTCTTTGAAATCAAGCAAATGGTGCGGAATCCCTTCCATTTCTTCTTTAGTCACTTTTGCAGTACCAATATCAAGCCCTTTATATATTTGCATGGAGTCTCCGTTAATTATTTCCCCATTAAATTCTTTTGCCATCTTAATACTTAATGCTGTTTTTCCTGAAGCGGTAGGACCAACTATAGCTACAACCTCAATTTCTTTTTCCTTCATTTTTTAACCACCGTGACACCACATGAAACACATGCTCTTTATTTTTTTCTTTTAAAATTTCATGGCGCATACCTTCAAAAAGATATACAACTACATTAGATAAACCGATTTTTTTATATTGATTGGCAACTTTGAAGACACCAGCACCTCGATTGCCAACAGGATCTTCACTCCCACTTATTAAAAGGATGGGTAAGTTTTTTCGAATGTTTTCTAATTCAGATTGTTGATTGATTAAAAGCAAGCCGTCTGTTAAATCAACAAAAAATCGATTCGTTGGGACAAATCCACAGTTTGGATCTTTTATATACGTTTCAACTTCTTCTTCATTCGTACACAACCAATCAAAAGCCGTTTTAACATTAGCGATGTTTTTATTAAAACTACCAAAACTCAATTCGCTCATGATTGAACTAAGGGTTGTTGGACCTTGAACTAAACAAAGTGTTCTAGCAAGAGTATTACCTATTCTGTGTGCAAATGTTGTACTCCCGGTTCCACATAAGATGCATTTATCAATGTCATTATAGAGTTGTATATAACGACGGGCAATAAAGGAACCCATACTATGTCCAAATAGTACAGTTTCATTTTCTGAATAGAGACGAAAGTTTTGAACAAGCTCATAAACGTCTTGCACCACTCGTTCAAAACCATCTTGGTCAGCAAAAAAACCAAGTCTTCCATTCAGTTCCGCTGTTTTACCATGTCCACGATGATCGTGAACAATGACAATATAACCTTGCTCACATAAATTCATAGCGAAAGCATCATACCGACCACCATGTTCTGACATCCCATGCAAAATGTGAAAATTTCCAATGGGATTGCTTGATGGTTCATAAATCCGTACAAAAATTTCATGCCCATCACTCATTGAGACCACTTTTGTTAGTTTTTTCAACCCTATCACGCACCTTTATATTGTTGCTTCATCAATAAATTGTTCCAACTGCATTTGATAGAATATTTTCTCACTTTCTGAATAGCCGATTGTATTACTCATCACTTCGATAACTTCATCTTTGTATTTTTTTACTAATTCCATATCGAAATAAAGATATCCTGTTCGTCGTATGAAAAAATCACTTGGCGTCAAAGCCATTTCAAAATAGATGGAATATAAAAGCTCTGCGTATAAGGGATTTGGCAGATTCGTTTCATTTCCTTTGCGAATAAAATGAAAAACATCATCTACATTCGTTCCATATTTCTCTACTAATTGTTTCGATTCATTATATGAAATTCCTAGTTGCTCTCCCTCTTTCGCTTTGTTTGCAACAAAGTCATGAAAGTTGATAGAATTTAATCCCTTAGCGCCAGATAAAGGTAAAAACTTCGTGTTGCTCTTTTGGGCATGTTTAAATTTATGTTTTTTTATAATTTCATCTACAATTGTTTCAGCCATTTGTCGATACCCAGTAAGCTTCCCTCCTGCTATCGTGACAAGCCCACTAGGAGAGGACCAAATTTCATCTTTACGAGAAATTTCAGACGGATTTTTCCCCTTTTCAAAGATAAGTGGTCGAATGCCTGCCCAAGAAGATTCAATGTCCTTTTCCGTTATATTAATTTTAGGGAAAATGAATCGGGTAGCATTTAATAAGTAGGTAACATCTTCTGCACTTGCAACTGGCTGAATTGGGTCATCATCATAGAACGTGTCAGTAGTACCAACATAAGTTTTCCCACCTCTTGGAATGGCAAATACCATTCGACCATCCTCTGTCTCAAAATAAACGGCCTGTTGTAATGGAAGTTTTGATTGATCAAAAACAATATGAATGCCCTTTGTATGGCGAACTTGTTTGTTGTTATGCACTTTATCCATTTTCCTAACATCATCCACCCACGGACCAGTTGCATTAACAATCTGATGAGCATGTATAGTGATGGATATTCCTGAAATTTCATCACGCACGTTTGCTGCAACAATTTTTTTCTTTTTATATTCAAAGCCATTAACTCGAGCATAGTTAATACAAACCGCTTTAAACTCTAGTGCCTTTTTAATCACTTCCAATGTTAAGCGGGCATCATCCGTTTTATATTCAACATAATAACCTGCACCTAATAAACCGTCTTCTTTTAGAATGGGTACTTTTTGAAGTGTTTCCTTTTTATTAAGCATTTTTCTTCGCTCATTTGGACGCACTCGTGCAAGTCGATCATAAAGGGTAAGAGCAGCACGAGTTGTAAACTTCCCTAAAGTTCCTTTTTTATATAAAGGAAGCAACATCCACTCAGGCTTTGTTACATGAACGGCATTTTCATATACAATTTCCCGTTCTCGCCCAACTTCTGCAACAAGGCCAATTTCAAATTGTTTTAAATATCGAAGCCCACCGTGAATCAATTTGGTTGAACGGCTTGATGTTCCAGCTGCAAAATCTTGCATGTCAACCAATGCAACGGATAAACCACGGGACGCGGCATCTAACGCAATACCAGCACCCGTTATTCCCCCACCAATGACAAGGACATCAAAGGAATAGTGATTCAAAGTATTAAGAATAGTAGACCTTTCTTTATATGAAAACATAACGATTACCCCTTTTATTTCAAATAGGTAAATCTACATTACACGTTTAAACATTTTTTCTACTTCATAAGAAGAAAAGTGAATCATGACCGGTCTTCCATGAGGGCAGGTGAAAGGATTGTCTGCTTTCTTTAAATCATCGAGCAATGCAACCATTTGTTCTTTTGTTAAATAGTGATTTGCTTTAATCGATTTTTTACAACTCATCATAATGGCTGCTTCTTCTCGTAATTTTTTCACATCTGTTTTTTTCGTTTTCAAAACTTGTTCTATTAATTCTTCAATAATTTCCTGTTCAAAGCCTTTTGGAAACCATGTCGGATGTTCCCTCACTACAAATGAAGATTGCCCAAAGTCTTCTAAAAATACGCCCACTTCTTCCAATGAATGCAAATTCTCTTTTAGAATTAATGCTTCATCGGCAGCATAATGGAACGTTAACGGCAACAATAAAGATTGGCGTTCATTAGGATTAACATCGCCTACTTTTTCACGGAAATATTCATATTTTATTCGTTCTTGTGCTGCATGTTGATCAATTAAATAAAATCCATCTTCCATT
Source organism: Ureibacillus endophyticus (assembly GCF_003628435.1). GTDB lineage: Bacteria > Bacillota > Bacilli > Bacillales_A > Planococcaceae > Ureibacillus > Ureibacillus endophyticus. The sequence goes on from NZ_RBZN01000011.1 coordinate 59,310, forward strand.
TGTGCAACAATATAAGTCCCGTGAATTTGCCCAACAATCTCTAGTTGTGGGAAAGGTTCTTTTTTCTCTTCCACAGGCATAGGTACAGGTTCTTCTTCAATTATTATTGGTGTTGGCTCTGGCTCTTCAGAAACAACCTCATTAATAGGGAATTCTTCTACAGTTGGTTCTTTCACTATAGAGTCATTCAACTTTTCCACAATCTCATTCATTTTCGTTTGATTAAACGTTGGTGCTGGTTTCCAAATATTCATTTGTTCACTTGGCACTTTCACTGGTTTTTCCTTTTTTTCTGCCAAAGGAACATGTATTGCTGAACGAATAGCCTTGCGAACTGCATCTTCTACTAACGGTAATAATTCCTGTTCTTTACTTAATCGAATTTGCAATTTTGCTGGGTGTACATTCACATCAGTTAAGTATGGGTCACCTTCGATATACATCACAACAATTGGGTATCGCTCTATTGGTAAGTACGTGTGATAGGCATCTACTATCGCCTTTTGTAGAAGATAATGTTTTACATAACGTCCATTTACAAAAATTGACATATAATTCTTTGATGCTCGCGTTACTTCAGGTAAAGTTGCAAAGCCATGTATCTTATAATCTTGGGACTCAGCACTAAAGGAAATCATTTTTTTAGCATTTTGAACTCCATAAATTGCTGCAATCACTTGTTGAACATTTCCTCTACCATTCGTTTGTAGAAGTGTTCCACCATTATGTACTAATTTAAACGCAATATCTGGATTACTTAATGCTAATCTATTCATATAGTCAATAGAATGACCAAGTTCGGTTTGAATGGTTTTTAAATATTTTAATCTTGCTGGTGTATTGAAAAAAAGTTGGGACACTGTAATATCTGTTCCTTTTCGAAAAGCTGTGGGTTTCATCGACACTACATGGCCACCGTCTAATTCGATTTCTACACCTGATTGTTGGCCATCTGAAGTTTTTAGCACAACTTTTGAAACCGAAGCAATTGATGCCAATGCTTCACCACGAAATCCGAGTGTTCGGATACGAAATAAATCATGTTCATTGGAAATTTTAGATGTTGCGTGGCGGGAGAAGGATTTTAATGCATCCTCCTCGTCCATACCGCTTCCATTATCTGTAACTTGTATGGAGGTTAACCCTGCTTCTTCAAGAAAAACTTCAATGGATGTACTTCCAGCATCAATGGCATTCTCGACTAACTCTTTCACAACAGAAGATGGTCGCTCCACCACTTCACCAGCCGCAATTTTATTCGATAACCATTCATCCATAATTTGAATTTTTCCCATGGTAAACCTCCTTTTAATTTTGTCGAATTATTTCCCAGGGAATGCTGACAAAAAATAGCAATCCCCTATTTTTTACTCAAAAGTGTTTGTTGTAGTTCATAAAGTATGTTAATTGCTTGGATTGGAGAAGTGCCCATAATGTTCATTTTCTCCAATTTTCCAATTACTTCCAATTCTATATTTGATAGCTCACTTGGTTGCTGTACTTCTTCAAATAATGATAGTTGAAGTTCATCTGCTTCCACATTTGTTGAAGCCACTTCTATTTCTTTAGACTCGAATTGATTTAATAGGGTTTGAGCTCGTTCAATAATTTCATCAGGCATTTCTGCTAATTTCGCTACATGGACACCATAGCTTTTATCTGCTGCACCTTCTCGAACTTTATGAAGGAACACGACTTTTCCATCTTTTTCAGTCGCACTAACATGAACGTTTTTCAACTTTGGTAACTGTTGTTCTAAAGCAGTTAACTCATGATAGTGTGTAGAGAACAATGTATTTGCACCAATTTTATTGTGAATATACTCCATCATTGATTGGGCTAAAGCCATTCCATCGTATGTAGATGTGCCTCGTCCAATTTCATCAAATAACAATAGACTTTTCTCTGTTGCGTTTGTGATGGCATTTTGCGATTCTAACATTTCCACCATGAATGTTGATTGCCCCGCAACTAAGTCATCTGCTGCACCAATACGAGTGAAGATTTGATCAATAATCGGAAGTTCTGCTTCTTCTGCAGGGACATAACATCCGATTTGGGCAAGTACAACAATTAATGCCACTTGGCGCATGAAAGTACTTTTACCAGACATGTTTGGCCCTGTAATTAACATCATATTTTTATCTTCTGTTAAAACACAATCGTTAGGTACATACATCTGTTTATTTAGCATTTTTTCAACAACAGGATGACGCCCGTTAATTATTTTAAGTGCTCTTCCCTCATGGAATGTTGGCTTCGTAAAACGGTATTTTTCCGAAACGACTGCAAAACTTATAAACACATCGAGTTCACTTATTTTCGATGCTAAAGCTTGTACACGTGGAATAAATTCTTTTAATTGTTCACGAAGTTCCACAAAAAGATCATATTCTAACGCTAAGCTTTGTTCTTCTGCATTTAAAATAATGGCTTCTTTTTGTTTTAATTCCTCTGTAATATAGCGTTCTGCGTTTGCTAGTGTTTGTTTTCGTTCATAGCGTGTTAAGTCTGCATTTGCAATGTTGGATTTTGTAATTTCAATAAAATAACCGAACACTCGGTTATAGCCGATTTTCAAGTTTTTAATGCCCGTTAATTCTCTTTCTTTTTGCTCTAGTTGGGCGATCCAATCTTTCCCATTTCGTGCTGCATAGCGCAGTTCATCTAATTTTTCGTCATAACCGTCACGAATTACATCGCCTTCTTTAATGGCAATTGGGGGGTGATCTGTAATCGCACGGGATAGCAACTCTTCAATTTCATTACATTCATCCAATGAGTTACCCAACTGTATTAATGTTTCTTTTCCACTTTGTAATAACTGCTCTTTTATATGTGGAACCTGACGAAGGGATTCCCGCAACTGTGCTAAATCACGTCCTCCAACATTCCCAAAGGCAACACGTCCAGCTAAACGCTCTAAATCATATACTTTCTTTAATAATTCTTGTAATTCGTCTCGCACAAAAAACTCATCTAATAAATCCGTTACGATGGATAAGCGCTCTTCAATCAACTTTCGGTTTGCTAATGGTTGGTGTAGCATTTGCTTAAGTTTACGACCACCCATTGCAGTAACTGTTTCATCTAGTAACCAAAGAAGTGTTCCTTTTTGGTCCCCTCCACGAATGGATTGAAGTAATTCAAGATTACGTTTTGAATTAGAATCGATACGTAACAATTGCTTAGTTTCGGTATATGTAAAGGGTTGGATATGGGAAAGCGAACGCATCTGTGTTCGTTCTACATATTGCAACAAGCTTTTTGCAACACCTTGTAAATTTTCAGGCAACTGTTCAATATATTTCCCGGACTTCTCGATTGGCATTACTTCTTTTTCAAGGGATAGAACTAAGCTTAAATTTTTTGCTGGTTCTTCTAATAAGATTTGTAGTTGTTCAGTTACGACTAATTCTCGAATATTTAATGAGATTAATTGTTGAAGCAGTGACTTAATTCCCCCTTCAACAATCGTCGTTTTTGATTCACCAGTTGAGACGTCTAAATAGGCTAGGGAGAAAGTTTCCTTTGTTAGTTGCTCTGCACTTGCTATATAATGGTTGGACTTCCCATCAATTGTTTTCCCTTCCATTAAAGTACCCGGTGTAATGAGTTGAACAACTTCCCTTTTTACGACCCCTTTGGATTGCTTCGGATCTTCTGTTTGCTCACAAATTGCAACTTTATACCCCTTCGATACAAGGGTTTCGATGTAATTTTGGGCAGAATGATGCGGCACACCACACATTGGGACACGGTCTTTACTCCCTGCATCTCTACTTGTTAACGTAATCTCTAATATTTGTGATGCGTTTACGGCATCCTCGAAAAACAACTCATAAAAGTCGCCTAGTCTATAGAAAAGAAATGCATCTTCATATTCAGATTTTATTGTTAAATATTGTTGCATCATTGGTGTGTATGTCGTCATTTTGTTGTTCCTCTCTAAACTACTTAATACTATTCATTATAACAAAAATTGATGTTATATTAGAGTTTCACACAAATTTGAAAAGTAAAAAGTATAAGAAAAAAGAAGAGCGCCTATTAATCTACTAAATACTTAGTAGATGGCGCTCTCACTTTATTATCGATGAAATGATGACGATTCGTCGCTTATATGACCGAATTTTCCTTTTCCAAAGTTAATTGCTTCAGAAGAACTTGAACTGGAACTTGAGCTAGAGCTTGATGATGAGCTTTCATCATCGTCATTGTCATCAAATCTCCATTCTTCTTCAAACTCAATTGGATGTACAGATACAACTACTTTTGTTTCACCGATAACTTCAACTAAGAAGTCGCGTTCAATCACAATGTTGAAGCATTCACCATTTTGTGTAATGATAGCTTCTACGCAATTCGGTTGTTGTAATACACGTACATGGCAATCATTTGTTTCAATAATTTCTTCATCACGGTAGTGTAATTTAATACGATCTTTGTAATGAACAGTTTCTGTATGAACTGCTGTTCTTGAATGATTATTATACGCATACCATACGTTTACATCGAATTTACCTGATACCTCAACATATTTACCCACTTTTTTTGCACTATAGTGGTGATTAATTACCCAACAACCTAAAATGCTCGTTGGAACATTTGAAGGACGCAGAACCTCACTGCTCTCTGTTCTTTTCTTACCTTTCGCGACAACCGCTTTTGTCACAATTTGACGCAAACGTTTCAACGCTTTTCCTCCTTTACTATCTAGTCGAACTATAGTATGCGGCTAGTGCCTAATTGGTGAAATGTCCTGGATTTGAATTTTTTTGTTAAGTTTGATGTTCACTAACCGAGTTCTTTCTGACTTCCCACTTATAGTATTACTGTTGGGCAAATTGTGTTCCTAAAAAATGAAAAATCTAATTATGAAACTGTCATTCAATATGGGAGTGAAATAGGGGGGAATTAAAGTATCTTCTATAGTAATGAGTAGAGTTATTTGTGGAGAACTCAAAAAATAAACCTCCCACAATATGTAGGAGGTTTTTACTTATTATGAGCAGCTTCCAGGTTGGCTGTTTTTAATTTTAGAACCTGTTTCACCTTTTAATAGGTCGCCGCCAGTTGATTCAATGATTTCATTTGTTACTGTGTTTGCAATAGCATTTGATACAAGTTGTAATAAATTATTTACATCTGATTGAGATTGTTTAAATTCTTGTACAATTGGTACAGCATCGATTTCTTCTTCAATTTTTGCGATTTTTTCTTCAACTAATTTTACTGCCTTTTCTTTACCAAGATGTTGGAAGTTCACAGCTTGTTTTTGTAAAGTTTTTAGAGAAGCGATTTTTTCACGTACCATTTGATTTTCGTTAATTTGTGCTTCTGCTTTTTTGAAAAATTCAACTTCTTCTGTATTTGCAATCATGTGTGCAATTTCTTTTGCTTTTGCCACGATTTCGTCTTTTGTATAAAGCTTTGTTGTCATTATACTTCCACCTCATGTCGTTTAACGATTTCTACAAACTCACCACGCAGTGAATAAGATTTCGCCTCGAGTATTTTTACTTTCACAATTTGACCAACTAAATCAAGCGGTCCTGTAAAGTTCACTAATTTGTTTCTACGTGTATAACCAGCTAACACATCATCACGTTTTTTACTGCTTCCTTCAACTAATACTTCGACAATTTGGCCTTCGTATTTTTTTAATGCCGCTGATGAGAATTCCTCCACAACTGCATTTAATCGTTGAAGACGTTCTCTTTTCACTTCTAATGGAACGTTATCTTTCATTTTTGCAGCAGGTGTTCCTTCACGTGGGGAATAGATATAAGTGAAGGCCGTTTCAAATCCAACTTCACGGTATAAATCAATTGTTTCTTGGAATTGTTCTTCCGTTTCGTTTGGATAACCTACGATGATGTCTGTTGTTAATGCAACATCTGGGATTGCTTGTTTAATTTTTCGCACTAACTCTAAGAAATGTTCGCGTGTATATTTACGCGCCATAATTTTTAAAATGTCGTTTGATCCAGATTGAACTGGTAAATGAATATGTTCTACTAGGTTTCCTTTTTTCGCCAACACTTCAATTAAGTGATCATCGAAATCCCGTGGGTGACTTGTTGTGAAACGAATACGAGGAATATCAATTTTACGTAGCTCGTCCATTAAATCACCAAGTCGGTATTCCATATCTGTAAAGTCTTTACCGTATGCATTTACGTTTTGACCTAAAAGCATAATTTCTTGGTAGCCCTGTGCTGCTAATTCACGTACTTCTTGAATAATTTCATCAGGACGACGACTACGCTCTTTACCACGAGTATATGGAACGATACAGTATGTACAGAATTTATCGCAACCGTACATAATGTTTACCCAAGCTTTAATCGCACCATTACGTTGTTTTGGAAGGTTCTCAATTACGTCCCCTTCTTTTGACCAAACTTCAATTACCATTTCTTTAGACATGTAGGCTTCTTTTAAAATATGCGGTAAACGGTGAATATTGTGTGTACCGAACACCATGTCTACATGTTGGTATGTTGTTAAAATTTTATTAACAACCGATTCTTCTTGAGACATACAGCCACAAACACCAATTAACATTTCAGGGTTTTGACGTTTATATTTAACTAGGAAACCAAGTTCACCAAATACTTTATTTTCCGCATTCTCACGGATTGCACATGTATTTAACAATACAACATCCGCTTCTTCGATTAAATGAGTTGGTTCATATCCTAATTGTGTGAAAATCCCTGCCATCACTTCAGAATCGTGTTCATTCATTTGACAACCGTACGTACGTATATAAAATTTACGCCCTTGACCCATTCCTAAGAATTCTTCATCAATTGCGAAATCTTTATGATATTTTACTTCTTCTTTTCCGCGCTTTTTCGCATCTTTTAAAGAAGGAGCTGCTGTAACTACTCGTTCAAAATAACTGCTATAATCTTTTTCAGGTTTTGGTTGTTTCACTTGTTGACTAGCTAGTCGTTGTTCCTCATTCATTGAAATCCAGAAACTCCTTTCAAGATTGGTTTCGTACATTCGAATCCCATTTTAATATTATAACGAATAATAGGTAGAAAGAACAATAAAAGTTGTTATAATTTGATGAACTGTTCATATTGTTTGTAATCATTTTCTTTCAGAATTGCAAGGAAAGTAAAACAAAGCTGCACAACCGATTGCCAATTCATTTGGTAATGTTCTTCAAATTGATGCTTTGGCAAGGTAAGTACTTGGTTAAAAATTGTTTTCGGCTCTATTTGCTTTTCTTCTAGATATTTAAGAAATGCCAAAAATAATTTATGATCCTGTATTGCGAGGGATTTTTCTTCTACCAATTTATCAATTTGGTAAGGATCTTTTAATGTATTTGCTTTACTAAATATTTTATTAAGTTGCTCGTTCGTTTTTTGTTGTTTAATTTCGAGAAAATTGATTATTTTGTTCAATTGAGTGACCTCGTTTTTTTATTTGAAAGATTTTATCCGCCAAATTTGATAGAATATCCGCCATTTTTTGTGATTTATCCGTCAAAAATTGGAATTTATCCGCCAACTTTACTAAAATATCCGCCAAACATCTTCTGGTATCAAATATTTTCTATTTTTATTACTACCTTCTGAATTAAAACCTAATCTTTTTAATATTTTATTAGCTGCATCGTGACTTTCGATAAAGAAAAAATCTCTAAATTCACGATTTGTAATCCTTTCACTGATTAATACACGATAATCATGTAAACCTTGGTATAGTGCTTCTTTCGACTTGTTGCCACAAATACATGTGAAACCTCTTTTGTAAGCCATCACTTTTCCGCAGTTACATATGGCACCCTTTCTTATAGGGGGAATTTCAAATTTAGGTTTATATTTACTAGGTTGATACAATTTGAGAAGATGCTCTTTTAACGTTTCAAATTGTACAATCCCTAAATTCTGCTTACTATATTTTAATAATAGCCTTTTCACCTCTGTGCGCAAACCAATTGCATGGAAAATTGAAATTTCCCCATCCATATTTCCAATCACTGTAGTTGGTTCAACTATCACAACAGCTTTATGAATCGGAATATTTATCCCTAGATATTTTATAATACGTTCTATTTTTTCTACATTTCTTTTGACCTGATCAAAGGGGCTTTGGAAGCTTTCAATTTCACCAGATTTTCTTTTCCGTAAAAATTGATGTTTTTCCGGCTCATACCAAATGTATCCTGCCACATTTTTTATTTCAAGAATAAGGAGAAAATGAGGGCAAACGAACAATGTGTCAATTTGATAATGAGGTATTTCATAATTATGAAAAAGTAAAAACTTCATTGGCAAATCTAGTTCTTTCCAAATAGTATCTACCTTTAATTCTCCTAAGTAACCAATCTCCGCGCGTTTTAATAGATTCTTTATATACTCGCTTTTTTCTAAAGGTACTCTTCGAAGTAACGCATCCAATACTACTATTTTCGCTGGTAGTTTTCTTTCAATAACGGTCAAAAAAATCCCTCCTACCTTACATTCTACTGAAAGGCGAGAGGGATAAAATAGGAAACTAGAAAATGCTAGAAATTCATCATTTCACACTTTAAATTTTTTAATAGAGTTCGTTAACGAGCGAATATTTTTTGCAATTCTTTGAATTTCGCTATGCATTTTTCGTGTTGCGTTTAATTGTTCATTAGTTGCGTTCGATACTTTTTCAATGCGAAGGGCATTTTGTTTTGCCATATCTCTTAATTGCACTGAGTTATTTGCAACTTCTTTCGTGTTTGTAGTAATGGAATGTATCGTTGCGGATACTTCACCAATGTGTGGACCTACCTCATTTACTGCAGAAACTATCTGTTGAAACTTAGCAGCAGTTTGATTTGTGATTTCAATACCTGATTGAACTGATTCAATAGCACTAGCCATAAAGTGTACGGATTCTTTCATATCCTTTTGAATAAGTTTAACGATTTCTTCAATAACCCTCGTTGAATCAACTGATTGCTCAGAGAGTTTTCGAACTTCCCCTGCCACTACACTAAATCCTTTTCCAGATTCACCAGCTCTTGCTGCTTCAATTGCTGCATTTAAAGCAAGAAGTTTGGTTTGTTCAGCAATTGAATTAATTATTTCAATGACTTGTTCAATTTTATTGGAGTGGTTCGCTAAAACTAACATCATTTCATTCGTTAGTGTTACTGCATGTTCTATCTTTTGCATTTGTTCCATGTTCATTGTTACGTAGTGAACACCTGCATTTGCCTCGTTTACCGTTTGATGAATATTTCTTTCAATGTATTCAATTTGCTGGGTAATGGTTTCAACACCAGAAGCAATTTCTTGTATCGAGATTGTATTTACATCTAGTTGCTCGGTTGAACGAATTGTTGATTTCGTTAAACTCGTAGCATCTTGGGAAATATGTATAGAGGCTTCCGTTGTTTTTTCTGATGCGCGTTGGAGTTGTTCGTTTGCTTCATCAACTGAAGCAGCACTTTGTTGAACAATTTTTAACAACTCTTTCACTTCTGTAGCCATCTGATTAAAGCTAAGCATTACTTCTCCAAGTTCATCCTTTGTATCATAAGTAGCAACACTCGTAAAATCTCCTTGTTCTGCTTTTTTTAATAATGATTTAAGTTGACTTGTTGGAATTTTTACAGCACGTGTTGCCCCTAAATTAAAGTAGATAATGACTAAAATAATAAAAAGTGAAACACTAGTTAATAATTTATAACCAAATGCAATATCTTTCTGATATGTATTCAATTGACTATTAGCCCGATCAACGACATATTGTTTTGTTTCTTTCAAAATATTTAATGATTCTTTTAAGTTCTGGTCAGTTAAAGTGGTATTTAATTGTTTACTGTAAAACTCCAATTTCTTATCAAAATTAGGTAAGTTATTTTGAATTTCCCTTGCTTCACGGAAGTTACCCTGATATACACTTTCTTCAATGTTTGAAATTGTATTTACAGCTAAAACCTTTTCTTCATACATTCTCTCAGTGTTATTTTCCATCTTTCTTAAATAATCCATGCTAAAAATAGCAAGTATGCAATTTGATAAGATACAAACTATCATTAAAACTAGTAATCGGTCATTCACCTTTATATAGCGTTTCAAACGCATGTACTCGACCCCCACAACATTTGTAGTTCGAGCATAGATTAGTACTATAAAGTTGATGTAGATTTATTGTAAATAAATTGTAAAAAAGAGCCCCTAACAAATAGGAGCTCTTCTTAAGACTACATAAATTCTTTAACTAATTGATTAAATTGATCTTCACTTAAATTCATATCTAAGCTATTCAATGGCGCTTCAGCAAACCCTGGAATTTTTTCTTGGTACGATTTTGTTTCAGTATCTTGATAAATAATACCAGTTACTAAACCTTCTTTTTCCATTACTGTTTGCATTGCTAATTCTCTGTTTGAAGAGTCATAACCTTCAATATCAGATAGTTTTGTTAAATGCTCTTTAAACCATTCATATGTGTTCACTTTATTGTATGTTACACATGGGCTAAATACGTTGATGAACGAGAAGCCTTTGTGTTGGATACCTGCTTCGATTAATGCTGTTAATTCTTTAATATCAGTAGAGAATCCTTGTGCTACAAATGTTGCACCTGATGATAATGCCACTTCTAAAGGTTTTAATGAAGGTTCGATTGCTCCTTCAGGTGTTGATTTTGTAATAAATCCTTTTGCAGAACGTGGTGATGTTTGACCTTTTGTTAAACCGTAAATTTGGTTATCCATTACAACGTACGTAATATCGATATTGCGACGGATGGCATGGACTGTATGCGCCATACCAATTGCAAAACCGTCACCGTCTCCACCTGAAGCGATTACGTTTAAATCTCGGTTTGCCATTTTTAAACCTTGTGCTATCGGTAATGCGCGGCCATGAATACCATGGAATCCGTAAGAGTTAATGTAACCTGCAATACGACCAGAACAACCGATACCAGCAACAACTGCAAGCTCATGTGGTTCAATACCGACATTTGCTGCCGCACGTTGAATAGCTGCTTGAACAGAAAAGTCACCGCAGCCAGGACACCAGTTAGGTTTCACTGAGTTACGAAAATCTTTAAATGTTGCCATTAGTCAAGCAACTCCTTTACTTTAGTTTTGAGCTCACCTGGTAAGAACGGTGTACCGTCGTATTTTGTGAGACTAACAATTTTATCGTGACCGCCAACATTCATTTTCATAATGTTTGCAAGTTGGCCAGTTTTATTGTTTTCAACGACAATTACTTTTTTTGCACTTGCAACTAATGGAGCCATTTCACTTGATGGGAATGGGAAAATTAGTCGAGCATGTGCATGGTTTACTTTTAAACCTTCTTCGTTAAGACGTTCTTGAGCTTCTTCAATTGCACCACGTGTTGAGTTAAAACCAACAAGTAATACGTCTGCTTCTTCATGAGGAGCATTTACGTAAATAGGTGTATCAAAATTCAAGTTTTCTAATTTGCGGAAACGCTTGTCCATTTGTGTATTACGGTTACCAGCTGCTTCACTTGGTTTACCTGTTTCATCGTGCTCAACACCAGTTACATGGTGAATACCATTTGGTGTACCTGGGAAGACGCGAGGTGAAATACCATCTTCAGTATTTTCATATCGTTTGAAATAATCTTTGTTGTCGTTTGGTTCGATTTCTCGATCAACAAGTTTACCACGGCGAACTTGAATTTTACTATAATCAAATGGATCTGTTGTTTGTTTTCCTAACGCAAGTTGTAGATCCGTAATTACAATTACAGGAAGTTGTAATTCTTCTGCAATATTAAATGCTTGAATTGTATCAAAGAATGCTTCTTCTAATGTAGAAGGCGCAATAACCACTTTTGGAATTTCCCCGTGTGTACCATAAAGCATTGCCATTAAATCGGATTGTTCTTGCTTTGTAGGTAAACCAGTAGATGGACCACCACGTTGCGTATCAAAAATAACTAATGGTTGTTCTGTCATACCAGATAGACCAATCGCTTCCATCATTAATGAAAGACCAGGGCCAGCAGATGCTGTGAAGGCACGTACACCACCATAGTTTGCTCCGATAGCCATTGTTGCAGCTGCAATTTCATCTTCCGTTTGAATAACTGCTCCACCTAATTTTGGAAGTTTTTTAATCATATATTCCATAATTTCAGATGCTGGAGTAATTGGGTATGCTGCCATAAAACGTGATCCCGCTGCAATTGCACCTAGCGCAACAGCATCGTTCCCAATCATGAACATACGGCGTTTTCCGTCAGCTGGTGCTAACTCCCATTCACCAACACGATCGCCTAAAAGTTCACTCATTGCATCGTAACCCTTTTGGATTGCGTCCATATTTTTTTGAACGACTTCTTCTCCTTTACGGCCAAAGATTTCTTCTACAACACCTTGGAATACTGACGTTTCTAAGTTTAGAAGCGCAGAAGTTGCACCAATTGCCACCATGTTTTTCATTAGAGATGTACCAAGTTCAGTTGCAATCTCTGTAAAAGGAACAACAAATAATGGTGCTTTTGAGTCTTCTGGTTTCACAGGCTCAAATTTTGCATCCGCTAATATAATTGATTTTTCGGTTAACTCTTTATAATTTACTTCAATTGTTTCTTGGTCAAATGCAACTAATATATCTAAATCGTCTGCAATAGAACGGACTTCTGTAGGTCTAACTGTAATTTTATTATTCGTATGGCCACCCTTAATACGTGAAGAGAAATGACGGTAACCGTATAGGTGATATCCTAAACGATTCATAGCCATTGAGAAAATTTCTCCGGTACTCTCGATCCCTTCCCCTTGCTGCCCACCGACTTTCCATGAAAGCTGATGTAACATTTTAACAACTCCTTAAACGAAACTATTTTTTATATTTTTTCCTATCATAGTTTAACACGAACTTTTTTCATTAACTATCCAATTTACAACATTTACATGAAAATCAGACCTTTGACGGAATGACAGTTATCACATGTTGTACATTTCAGTCAATTTAGCTTTCTTCATTAAAATATAGAACATACTAACAAATTGAAAAAGCTCTTGCTAATTAGACATAAGCTAATTAACAAGAGCTTTCTGGTTTAAATTTTTAACTAACGATTTCTCTTTTCAACAACCAACTTCAATGCCGTACGATCTTCCCCTGCAATTGTAATATCAGCAAATGCAGGTGCGCAAATTAAGTCGGTACCACTTGGTGCGACAAAACCTCGCGCAATCGCAACTGCCTTTACTGCTTGATTTAAAGCACCTGCACCTACAGCTTGCATTTCCGCATATCCTTGCTCCCTGATCACCGCAACAAGCGCACCTGCGACAGAATTTGGATTAGAGCGAGACGATACTTTTAATGAATCCACATTTATTCCTCCCCATATAGCTTTAATAAATGTTGAATGAAGCAATTGAATTGTTTGGCGTTCATTCAAAGGACTTCAACTTAGTGTCCGTAACACATTTTATGTTGCTAAAGTGGAAAATAGAATCTAATGTAACTGAATTTGGAAATGTTTTTTTATTATTATGAAACTTTTGAAAAAGCAGTAGATCCATTAACCTTGAAACGGATAATCTTCATTAATATATACGCGTTCACAGTGTTTTGCTTTACCTGTCTTATCATCAATTTCAACAAAAAATCCGCTCAACACTTCACGCCCAGCTTTTGGTACTTCAAAACGTGATGGCATATTTGTTTGGAATTTATAAATAACGCTTTCTTTTGTCATTCCTAATACTTCATCATATGGCCCAGTCATCCCAACATCTGTAATATACGCTGTTCCTCCTGGATAAATGCGTGCATCTGCTGTTTGCACGTGGGTATGTGTTCCAACTAATGCTGATACTTGTCCATCTAAATGCCAACCAAGGGCAATTTTCTCACTCGTTACTTCCGCATGAAAATCAACAAAAATTAATGGAGATGTTTTTCTTGCTTCCTCTACTAATTCATCTGCAACTGCAAATGGATCTTCATGGGGCGGTAAAAAGACGCGACCGTGTAAATTAATTACTGATAATGTCACACCGTTTTTCGAAATTTGAACCATGCCCTTTCCAGGTGCTTCCTTCGAAAAGTTTGCAGGACGAATTAAATAATCTGCATCATCAATAAAGTCAAATATATCTTTATTATCCCAAGTATGATTTCCCATTGTGATCACATCAACACCTACTTGTAATAGCTGTTGATAAATTTTTCTAGTTATGCCACGTCCAGCTGCAGCATTTTCTCCATTTGCAATCACAACATCAGGAGCATATTTTTTCTTTAAGCGTGGTAAATATTTTTCTACAGCATCTCTCCCGATTGAACCAACAATATCACCAATAAACAATACTTTCATCGTACGACCTACTTTCTATAATAACACTTTTATTTTACCATTCCCTAGAACAAAAGGGCAAAATAAAACGCAAATCCTCCGGGGGAAATGCGTTAAGAATGCAATCAGTAATAATAGTAATTATTATTTTTCGGCATTTTGTAATTATTCAATACCACACCTAATATTTTTGCATGTGCCGCTTCAAGACTTGCCTTTGCTTTAATCACATCCGCTTTATCTACATAGCCACTATTCACAATTAACAACGTTCCATCACATTTATTTGATAATATTTGAGCATCCGTTACGGATAAGATTGGTGGTGCATCAAAAATAATTATTTCATATTCATTTTTTACAATATCAAGAAATGTCTCTAATTTTTTTGAGGATAGTAGTTCAGAAGGATTTGGTGGAATTGGACCGCTAACGATAATATCGATATTATTTATGTCGGAATGTTGTATAGCATTCAGAACGTCAACTTGATTTGATAATATATTTGATAACCCTACAACATTAAACAAATTAAAGGTATGATGTATAGTCGGCTTTCTCATATCTGCATCCACAATTAGCACTTTCTTTCCTTCTTGAGCAAAAACAACACCTAAATTGGCAGCATTCGTCGTTTTCCCTTCTCCTGGAATAGAAGATGTTACTAAAATGGTTTTAATTTCTTGATCGGGCATTGAAAATTGAATATTAGTTCGGATGGTACGAAATTGTTCTGTGATAATTGACTTTGGATTTGAGTATGCAATTAATTTTCTTGCTAATGTAAGTTTTTGTTTTTTCTTTTTGTTCAATTTCATCTAATTCCCCCTAGGTGTTCGGGCGTATTGTCAAAACTTATATATATAAATCGCTAATAATCGTTGGTTTTACAGTCTTTTATGCAAAAAAACTTGCCACCCCCTGAATTTTGATGTTAGTTGAGGTTACCACACCACACAACTACCCAAAAAGGAAGTGACAAGTTTGTACCCTCAATTATTAGCGTATTTAATTGAATTTATCAAGTACCAAGAAAAAATAATTAAAATATTAATGGTGATAATATTTGGTAAGGCTGT
>NZ_RBZN01000120.1 GCF_003628435.1 Ureibacillus endophyticus
AACAGATTGAACAACTACAAAAGAATCCACATGTATTAAAGGTAAGCGAACGTACCATTACTTACGCAGATGCATTTAAAAGTAAATTTATAGATGAATATTTAGCAGGCAAAACACCTCGGCGAATTTTTGAGGAATACGGTTTTGATATTGAAGTAATAGGCATGAAACGTGTTGAACAAGCCTCCTCTCGTTGGAGAAAAGCGTATGAGAAAAATGGTTTAATTGGGCTAACCGATACACGTAAAACGAGTTCCGGAAGACCTATAAAGCGTGAATTAACGATGGCAGAAGTTCTCGGAAGACAAGCAGCACGTATTGAACTACTAGAAGGGCAAGTAGAGATGCTAAAAAAGCTCGAAGTGACAGAAAGGAGGCTGCTAAACACCAGTCAAAAATTAAGCACAAATAAGGTATTCCAACTGATTTCCGATACACTAGAGCAGTTTCCATTTAAACGAATGGTGACTTATTTTTGCGCACTTTTAAACGTCTCACGTTCTGGTTATTACAACTATTTAAAGACAAGTGAGACACGTGCAACGAAAGAGTTGAAGGATAGAGAAGCACGTGATTTGATCTTAAAAGCCTTCAATCGCCGTGGTTATAAGAAGGGGTCACGTTCAATTAAAATGACACTTGAACACGACTTTGGCATCGTGATGAATCGCAAGAAAATCCAACGTATTATGCGAAAGTATGGAATTGTCTGCCCTCACCGCAAAGCCAATCCGTATAAACAAATAGCGAAAGCAACAAAAGAACATCGTGTTGTGCCAAATAAGCTAGAGCGCCAATTTAAGCAAGGTGTACCAGGCAAAGTCCTATTAACAGACATTAGCTATATTCCCTATAACGGAACAATGGCTTATTTGTCGACCATTAAAGACGGGTCTACCAATGAAATTTTAGCTTATCATGTATCAGATCGTATTACGCTGGACCTCGCAACAAAAACTGTTGAGAAACTATTCCGCAATAAACGTGTAAAGCTCCATCCAGAAGCCTTCATCCATTCAGATCAAGGTGTTCATTATACAAGTCCAAAATTCCAAAAGCTTTTAAAGCACTATAAACTTGGTCAATCGATGTCACGTCGAGGCAACTGTTGGGATAACGCACCACAGGAATCCTTTTTCGGACACTTAAAAGACGAAGTTGATTTCAGCATGGTCAAAACACTGGATGAGTTACGCG
>NZ_RBZN01000121.1 GCF_003628435.1 Ureibacillus endophyticus
CCGAACACGGAAGTTAAGCTCTTTAGCGCCGATGGTAGTTGGGGGCTTCCCCCTGTGAGAGTAGGACGTTGCTAGGCAAATAAAAACCACCACTAAATTATAGTGGTGGTTTTTTGTATGTGAAATTATTGAAAGAAAAATTTCCTAGATAAACAAACATACTATATCTGATATAGCAGATATTAATTTAATTTGTTTCGCGAAAAAATGGTATTTTGACATTATTCCCCTTGAAATGTCTATATTTGTAAAAAGGTTTTAAAAGGATTGTACTGATTTTTTTCGAATTGATATGTATAAGGAGGGGATAAAATGTCTGATATATCAGTTATGACAGATGTTTCTATTGGTGAAGAAAAATTAACATTTGATAATTCAGCAGTAAGTAAAATTTTAGGTGTCCAAGATAGTACTCTTCGAAAATACTGTACATTAATGCAAAAATATCACTATAAATTTGCTAAAAACTCAGTTGGCCATCGTATATTCTATAACAAGGATGTTGATGTGCTTAAGAAAATAATAGATTTAAAAAAATCCAGTTCTTTAACATTAGAAGAAGTGGTAAAAGTAATTCTTGAGTCGAATATAGATGATACAAATGGTATATCTGATATAGCAACCATATTAACTTCAGATTACAGCAAAATTCTTGAGGGATTTTCTACTTTTACAAAAGAACAAACGGAATTTAATAAGCACCTCATTGAGCAACTTCAAAAACAAGAAATATATATCAAAAATAGTATCGAAGCTCGTGATCAAAAGTTAATGCTTTTAATAAAAGAATCTATGGAAGTAAAAAGGCAAATAGTAGACGCTATTACAGAAGTGAAAAATAAAGATATGGGAAAATATAAAAAAGCTTGGTGGCAATTTTGGAAATAAGAGGTTAAAAAATATTATTGACCAGATGAAGTTATAGCGATATAATAAAAATCCTGTAGAAACAGGTTTGAAATAATACTATTGACACACTTTGTTTATTTAGGTATAATAGAAATGTTGTCGGTAAGACAGCAAAAATGAACTTTGAAAACTGAACAACAAAACGTTAATGAATATAGTTTCTCATTAAATTGAGGAACAAAATTTTGGACATCAATTTTGATGCCAGCAATTTTTTGAGCTTTATC
>NZ_RBZN01000122.1 GCF_003628435.1 Ureibacillus endophyticus
TAATCAGTGTTCCTATTATTTATCCAATATAGGTCGAATGAGTAAGGAAGAAAAGACCCGATTTAAACAAGATCCACAGGCGTTTAAAGTGCGTTATATTTATCGTGAATTTTTGTTTGATTATCAACCTTTATCTCCAGCATCACCAGTAAAACCACGTGTAGATTTATCACGGATTCATACGTCATCCCATACACTTGGATTGATTTTGACATACCATGTGAATTACGGTATTTCAGCACGGAAAACAGCAGCGATTATGCAAGACATACATAATGTTTCCATTTCACATCAAACGATATTAAATTACGTGAACAGTGTCTCCATCTTGATGAAGCCCTTCGTTGATGGTTATCCTTATGAACTGTCCGATCAATTTTGTGGCGACGAAACGTATATTCGGGTTAATGGGAAATGGCATTACTTATTCTTTTTCTTTGATGCGGCGAAAAAAGTTATTCTCTCTTACCGTGTTTCGCCTAATCGCGATACATTGTCTGCCATTAAAGCAATCGATGATGTTTTACAAAAGTTCAAGGAGATTCCCGAAAACCTGAATTTAATCGTGGATGGCAACCCCATTTACTTATTAGCACAACACTTTTTCGCACAACATGACATTTGGTTTGATGTGACACAAGTGATAGGCTTAACGAACGAAGATCCAGTGTCAGCCGAATATCGTTGGTTGAAACAAATTATCGAACGTCTAAACCGGACATTTAAAGGGCATTACCGTGCGACAACAGGCTTTGGTTCCGAAGCTGGCTCGGTATCGTTTGTGACGATGTTTGTGGCCTATTTTAATTTCCTTCGACCGCATGCAAAGCTGGAAAAGCGTGTGCCGGTCATGATTCCAGAGTTGGACCAGATGCCACATATGCCAGCACGTTGGACAAAACTGATTGAACTGGCCCAATTGGAGTTAACGAAATAACCGCAGCCTACTTTTTTTAGCAGAGCCCTCAAATAACTACATACGAATGACAATCGGCGTAGCGAACTCTTGACAAACCGAATGGAGAAAAGGTTAAAATTGGTATTTGGCGAGGGTTATTTGGTGTGCCTACTTTTTCCCCTTCGCC
>NZ_RBZN01000123.1 GCF_003628435.1 Ureibacillus endophyticus
ATGATGTTCTCCCGTTCATAATTCGTAAAGTTAGTATAACGGGGTTTCTTCACTCTGAAAATAGTAAAACCCCGAATAGGTCCACTTTTTTTAAAGTGTCCACTATTCAGGGTTCAGTTCAATTACACCACTACTCAATTTTTATTACCATAGAATTATTCTTGAACGGCATCTTTTACACTTTCTTTCTTTCAATATACAGGGACACATAAACATTCTATCTCTCCTCAATGATTTCCTTTGCGATAGCACCTACAACTGAGACTACTGCTGCTACGACTATTTGTTGCCACATAGACTTCACCTCCTTACTTTGTCTGAACCATCAAACATAGATTTCACGAGAACGGTTCATGTTCAATTACATTCTGATGCTCTTGTTGACTTGTCATTGCAAGAAATACATGCCAAATTTCTTCTTCGTCTACATTCCAAGCTTGTCTAATATTTGATGGATCCAAAATACGATAATGTTGTGTGAATCTATTTTGTTGTAGTTTCCATCCATTTGAGTTAGTGAGTGTGTCCCAGAAGTATTTTCCTCCGAAAGTTTGGCAAGGTATATTTGGTAAAGTCATTTTTCATTCTCCTATTCTATTCAAAATTTTTAGTTGACTAACGACAGTTATATAATAATGGCGCTAGTTTTTAAGCATGCAAAATGAGCACATGCTATGTGTCGCATGCACTTTCTATTTTTTGAGTCATTGGCATTTACTTACGTCGTGAGTTTACCGTTAGTAATGTCGCGAGTAGGTCAATCAACACCATCTAAAAAATCTGGAACAACTTCGTAATTGATTAACCATATTTCATAGGGTACTGGGTTGCCTGTCTCAATAATAATAACTAAGTAGTATTTGCCATCAGCATCTGTGTAATTTGCACTATCTGGTTATGGCAAACTAAAAATGTACCATTCGGACATTAATTTATGCATGAAAAAACCACTTGTCAACATTATCCAATAAAGTTACACTCCTCGTTGGACCAACAACGTTTAACAGGAGGTA
>NZ_RBZN01000012.1 GCF_003628435.1 Ureibacillus endophyticus
ACAAGAAAGCAATGGACGTTAAAAAAGATGACTCCGGCAGCCTACCGAAGTCATCTTATTGCGGCTTAAACACAACTATATCCCTTTTTATTAAACTGTCTATAAAATAGGGTTCAGTTCATACTGAACAATCATGCATTCTTCTATTTATTTATTTTTCGCGTCCCCTAATAGATGGAACTGGAATCCTGCTTCTTGCCATGCTTCTCGGTTTAAGCAGTTTTTCGTATCAAAGACAATTTTGTTTTCCGCGCTAATTGTTAATGGATTTAATGTTTTAAATTCATTGTGATCCGTTAACACAACGATAATGTTCGCTTCTTTAGTCGCTTCTTCTAAACTTTGTGTTTGAGTTTCATGTTTGTTCTCTTTAATATGTGGATCATACGAAACAACTTCTAATCCTAGATGTTGTAACTGTTCAATTACTTCCACAGATGGACTTTCACGCATATCATCTACGTTTCCTTTAAATGCTAGTCCAAGTACCGCTACTTTTCCGCCAGCAATTTTATTACGATTTAAGATGCTTTGAGTTTTTTGAGCAGTGAATGCTGGCATACTGTCATTTGTATTACGAGACATATGAATGATTTGCGCCTTTTCTCCTCCAAGTTCTACTAAGAACCATGGATCTACTGCGATACAGTGTCCGCCTACACCTGGTCCTGGGAAGTGAACATTTACACGTGGATGGAAGTTTGCAAATTTGATTGCTTCCCAGATGTTTACATCTAACACTTCAGCCATTTTTGCTAATTCATTGGCAAAAGCAATGTTCACGTCACGGTATGTGTTTTCCATTACTTTTACTAATTCTGCAGTTGTCGCATCTGTTAAATGAATCGTTCCTTTTACAAATGTTTCATAAAGTTCTTTTGTTAATTCAGCAGATTTTTTGTTAATCCCACCAACAATACGATCGTTGTTCACTAACTCTTCAAAAATACGTCCAGGAATAACGCGCTCTGGAGAATGGGCAACATAAATATCTGTTCCAATTTCAAGACCTGTTTTCACTAATTCAGGAATCATAATTCGCTCAACTGTTTTTGGTGGTACTGTTGATTCTAGAATCACTAAATTTCCTTTTTTCACGAAAGGCACAATTGATGCCGTAGCTTGGCGTACATATTCTAAGTTTGCTGTTTTATCAGGATTAATTGGTGAAGGAACGGCCACAATAAATACGTCTGCTTCCACTGGTGTCGTAGATGCTGTTAAGAAACCTTCATCAACTGCTTGGTTTAAACGCTCCTGCAAGCCTGTTTCTTCAATGTGTAATTTTTTCTCTTGAATGCTTCGAACGGCTGCAGGATTTACATCAACACCATGCACCTTCACACCGTGGTTTGCAAACATAACTGCTGTTGGCAATCCAATATATCCTAAACCAACAACACAAACTGTCTTTGTCATAATCTTCGTTACTTCCTTTCAACTTCGAGAACGAGTGTGGTTATATTCAATACATCATTATATCATCTTCGAGCAGTTTCTTTTTAAAATGTCCACATACTGTGAATTTATGCAAATCACAGAACACGCCTATCTACTCGATTTATATGCTAGCATTCTATTTGGATGAACGCTTCTACAATCTCGCATTATAGTATACAACTTTCATGAGGTTCTGTGAAATGAAAATCTTAAGAATGAAGTTTTTGCTAATTGTTTTGTGTAGATAATCAGTTATCTTGTGCGCTTAACAATCAGTTTTGTGCGTATCGTGACTTAACTTGTGCACTTAGTATTACTACTTGTGCACATACTACTCCTCTTGTGCACTTAGCCTAACATCTAGTGCACTTACTTCCTCTCTTGTGCGCTTAGCCACCCAACGGGTATTCTCACTTCTTATCTGGTCTATTTAATGTCAATTCAAAACGACTCGTATTAGTTGCACCTGTTCTCTTTAGACTATTTGCCTTTATTATTCGCACTGCCTCGAATCGGTTTCTTAATTGCAAAAAGTTCATTGCTTCTTTAGAGGAAATTGTCTTACTGATTAAGCATGTAATAATCTTTTAATGCTTGCATATGGGCAGATATATTATTTTTTTTGCATTTTGGGCAACTCCATGTTCTTAACGTTCTACTCATTGGAATGGTTCCACAGTATGGACATTCTACCCCTTTGAGAATCCACTCTTTATTAATTTCGTAATAATCACATAGAGGAAATGGTTCCCATGGTTCTAAATGATGCATTATTAGTTTTCCTACATGATGTGGACTTACGATGTTTTTATTAATTGGAAGTGACCAAATATATTGAATAATTTCACGCCCGATTAAAAGAGAGTATTTCTCAGGTGGCAGCTTAATGATCGCATTATTAAAGGGGAAAATAATTGCACAATAAATGGGCATACGAATTCCTTTATTCAAAAGCAACGAATGGAGACCGAATTGATATTGCTTTAGCTGTACTTCAGGACTTCCAAACACTTCTTCAGTTCCATCCTCCTTTATTCTAATAAGCTGTTTCGGATTACTATTAAAAGATAACACACCCCGAATATTTTTAACTTCTAAAATTAAGCACCAACTAGGAGAAATAAAGAGGATATCTATTTGAGTCTGTACGTTTGATGTAAATGCTACGTTGTGGAGTATCACCGTATTTTCAGGTAACCTGTTCATTTCAAATAATGATAGTAAGTACTGCTCACCATGCTCACCCGCTTCGTGTTTATTCAGTTCATCAACAATAATGGGGAATTTTTCACATCTTTGATTTAATCGCTTTTTTAGTGCAGTAAGACCTAACGTTAAATTACTTGGTTCAAACCCTTTCAAAATCACTCCTACATTCACCTACCCCGTTTTTGCTATTAAATTATCAAACAAATCCACAGTTGTGAATGCGTTTACAAAAACATCCATGTAAATGTAAAAAACTCACTTCCAAAAGTGAGTTTTAGTCGTTTTTCAATAGCATGAGAACAGATTGGGCTTGTTGCATATGAAGTGCGAGGATGTATTGGCTTGCTTGTAGGAGGATGCTGGCTTTTGTGTAGTTCATCATTTCTTTGGCAATGTCGGCATCACGGATACGGGATTCAGCTGCTGTTAGGTTTTCGGCGGTATTTACATTATTGTTGTACGCATGCTCCATTCGGTTTTGATATGCTCCAAGTCGAGATCGCTCAGATGACACTAGCTTCAAAGCGCCATCCAGTTCTCCAATGGTCTTGTCCGCATTTTCTCGAGTCAAAATATCGGAATCCTCAATACCGAGCTTCGTACTATCCATCCCACCAATGTAAATATCAATTGTTTGACCAGCATTAGCACCCACTTGAATTTTTAATGGGTCCTTTTCATAATCCCCATTTAATAATTTTCGTGTGTTAAACTCCGAATCTGTAGCTGTTCTCGTAATCTCTTCCTTTAATTGCTGAAATTCAATGTTGATTTGCTTTCGATCTTCGTCTGTCAGGGTATCGTTTGCAGCTTGTACAGCTAATTCACGCATGCGTTGGATCATGGCGTGTGTTTCGTTTAGTGCTCCTTCAGCAGTTTGCACGAGGGATATGCCATCTTGAATATTTTTTGCTGCCATATTAAGTCCCCGAATTTGCGCACGCATTTTTTCAGAAATGGCTAAACCAGCTGGGTCGTCTGCCGCGCTATTAATTCGGTACCCAGTAGATATTCGCATTAGAGCTTGATTTGCGGAATACCAGTTGCGATTCATATTATTTAGTATCGACATCCCAGTAGACCACCATTGTCCAAGCATGTGGAATCCCCCTTTATTTATTTTATCGGTCAAAATCAAAACAATTTCCATAATTTGCGTTTAATTTTCCAATCCATTGGAAATGCTTCTTATAGGAGGGAGACGAATGAAGGATTTAAAACGACTGTCCTTTTCAAAAGAGGATTGTATTCTAGGAATTATCGGCTCTGGAATTGTAATGATCATCATCCAACTCTTTGTTAATTCGAATTTTTTTATCTGAACTGTATCTCGAAACTCTCCCTTCCTCCTCCCCTAAAAAATTTAAGCACCTTCGATTATCAACCAAATCGAGGGTGCTTATTTTTTGTGACTATTCATGATGTCTATCCTCCGTTGTCATATGCGATCTTGTTGTAGAATACATTGTTATGCCCAATTCATTTTTGCCTTTTCATCAAGAAGTTGATAGAATCGCTTTTCATCTCGCTGTTCTAAAGCCTCATCAATTAGACGGTTAATATTATCTTCTTCAAATCGACGAATTAGCTTTTGCACTTCGGATACTTCCTCATCTTTCGGTAAGAGATTGATTGTTTCTTCGTGGGTTGAGGCTTTATCCAAAATTGGTGATAAATGCTCATGCACATTCGATATCAGAAGTAACTGATACAATGGCATTCTAATAAAACGATTTCCGCGCTGGAAAACAAAAATTTCCGATAAATTTTCGATTTGCTTCGTTTCTAAGTTGACAATCATCTCTTTTCCTTCCACCGGCACAAAATGGTAAAGCTCATCATCTTTTACAATTGAAAAATACTGGTACGCAAAAACGAGACGTAGGTTTTTGCCAGTTACTTTCGTGTAAAAAGGTTTCATAAATTGCACTTGAATCATCCAATCCCCTCCTCAATCTCTTAGGGTTTCATGAAGTATATGAGCCTCTGTAATGTATTATACGTTTCTCCCTTCTTATTAATGCTATATTCCCCATACTTTTCTTGTTTCAAACGAAATCTTTTAAAATTTATACCTCTCGATTCCGCCGTCTCTTACCTCGTTTTAAGAAATACATTTGTGACGTTGGTGAGGTATGAATGGTTAAAGCATTTAAAATATTTATAACAGCTTTGGGATCATTTTTCATTAATTGAATATGTAATTTCCCTTTCTGAAAATCAAAAATTAATTTCTCATATGAGTATCCATTGATTTCAATTTTTCCAATTTCTTCGTACACATTACATGACGAGTACAGAAGTCGCCTCTGCACAGAATTTTCAAAAATCGTAAGCGTCCATTGAAATGCAGAGTAATTGTTCGTCACCGGAATTGAAACTTCAACCATCGCCAATCATCATTCCCCCATTTCAAATTAATTTTCAGTAACCATTGTAATAATTTTCAAGATATTTATCAGATTTCCCCTCAATCCGACAAAATTAAAGTATAATTAAGCTAAATTCTGAAAAATGGAGGTCGAGTGAATGAGTTTTGGAAAATCGTTAAGACAATACCGGGAAAATATGAACATTACCCAGCTCGAAGCTGCTTATCAGTTAGACTTAGTACCGAATACATATTCCAATTACGAACGTTGCAAAAGACCAATTCCCATTGAATTACTCCCAAAAATTAAAAAAGCGTTTAACATCCCAGATGAACAATTTTTGGACATGCTCCTTAACCAATCCCATCGTCGTAAGAAAATGACCGTTGAAAAATTAGCAATACAAACAAAAGAATTGCGTGAACGATATATGATTAGCTTTGGTGAATCTTATTTTGATTTAATTTCCAATACACAAGAACTCAGGCAATTGTTAGGATTCCTCAATAATTTAGATGATAAAAAGCGTCGGTTATGTTTAAATGCAATCAAATCCATCTTAGTCATTTACAGCGATTTAGCCGATGAACTTGTAACTGAATAGTGATGTAAGGCAGTGCAAATTCATGCGCTGCCTTTTTATATTCAATCCTTTTACTTATCATCCCCCCTCATTCAAGTTATAATGGAGAGAAAGACTTTTTTAAGCGGATATTCCGCAAACTTAAGGAGCGAATAGAATGGCTTTATCAATTTCATCCCTCGCACGTGAGCATGAAATTTTTATAAAAGAACAAGTTGAGCAAATTGAACGCGCATTACACCCTTCTGTGACAGAAGATGAAGAATTGGTTCGCCGCGCGTTGTTTGCTGTTCGTAACAAGTCCGTTATAATCGGGCGTTATATTCCGTCTAACGGGATTTTATATACACAAGTACAAGATGTTCGACCTACTGAAGTCATCCTTCATTTGCAAAGCCAAATTATTGTTTGTAATTGTCCCCATGATGGGTGGTGCCGTCATAAGGTGAGCGTTATATTGTCTTTATATCAATATTTAGAGTCTGTCCAAGATTGGGCAGCGAAATGGAGAGCGAAAAAAGGGGTTAACTTACATCTACTAGCTGCTGAACGGACACCTGAAAATTGGCTAGCAATGGTTGATGAAGTAATGTCACATCTTTTACCAACTGGACGGCAAATTGAACATTATTTAATTTCTACTATTTACGAAAATGCCTATATAAAATTGCGGAAGCATCAACCTTTCGAAAGGGAATGGCAACCGATTTATCATCTGTTTATGGAAATAGCAATTTTGAGTAAGCTATGGAAGCATATTTTTCAAACAAATGTAGGAATGAAACAAGAATACTTCGAGTACTTTATTGATCGTCGATTTGAAGGGATTCAAATTTATGTAAATGAATTAACGGGTAAATCTCGGTTATTTGCAACAGATGTGTTTTTCGACGCTCTTCAAGTGATGGTACGCGAACTGTTAGTGGATCGAAACACTTATTTTAGTAGGAGATTTAACATCTATTTATTATTTTGGGATTCAATTTTTACTGAAAGACGAAGAGCTGAAGAAGAACGAGACGTCTTAGAGGATCTGCAAGAAGTTAGCGACGATGTTCCACTCTCTGATATCCTTAACATTTTTCATATTTTGCTTAAAAATTATGAAAAGCTAAAGCGTAACTTAGAGGAAATCAACCCTGAGCATTTAGATGTATACTTTGGGCTTGCTAAATTTTCAATATCTAAAAGAGATGATGTTGCGAGTGAGTACATTTTAAAATCCATTCTTCCTCTTTTGAGCGATTATATTAATCATTATTTAATGCCTTCTAAACGCCAACTGTCTGTGAAAAGAATTCATTCATTATACGACAATATTAATTTAACGGAACAAGAAGAAATACTGCTCTATTCTGCTTTCGGTGTTCATGGCGTACAACCTTATTCATCTTTCTTATTAAAGAAACAACGTTATGAGGAGTGGGTGGCGCTGCATCTTCTTTACCCTTCTTCTATTTCTTATTTAGAAACATGTGGATTAAAGGAAATACTTGAACACGAACCAGCAGTAACTTTACCTTTATACCATTATTACGCCTTGGAAGAAGTGAATCAAAAATCGCGTATGAATTATAAACAAGCGGTACGTATATGGAAGATGATGAAATCTGCTGCGAAAAAAAGCGGAAAAGTAAATTATTGGACCGACTATATTCAAACGGTTCGGGAACAGTTTAAACGTTTAAGGGCATTGCAAGAAGAGTTAGAGAAAGGAAATTTACTTGCATGACAAACATTTCACCATTCACAAAAACGATTCATATAAAGCTTGAAGAACAACAACCAGGATATTATTCAATTAAAGCAATCAATAACGACGGCACTATTATCCCAGCAGCAAGTTGGACACCTCAACTATTTTATCGATTTGAGCCTAACTTTTATGGATTAAAGGCAAATGTCGATGATAACGAACTATTACTAAGCATTTCAGAATTACTGGATCTTCTCTCCCCAAGGTATCAACATCCCTTCATGAACTTAGTTGGGACAGATAGCGATTCAGAAATACTTCTGAAAACTTCAATGGCCATTGAACTACTTTGGAATAGTGCTGCACTTTGGGATTATGCTTCGTTAGACAATGGATTATCTTTTGAACTTCCCACTCAGTTTTCAAAAGATGCAACAGTTCAAAGTATCTTTGGAAAAGAGACGATTGATTTACAACAATGCACTTCCCTTTTAACGATGGCTACTATTCAGAAGCTTGCCAATGCAGGATTATCAACAACAGATCTTCCTACATTAATGCCATTTTTCAAAAATGGTGGTTGGCCAATGAACAAAGAACGGTCGATTGGTAATATAAAAGTCGCTCTTCGTTTAAGTGAACCGGAAGAAACTTCTTCAGAATGGCTATTGGAAACTGTATTAAGCTCGAAAAGTACTTCCAAACATTGGACACCAGCCGTTCGGAAACGTCACTTGCCTATTGAACGGGCATTACCGGATAAATGGTTACCCTTTGCGGAAGATATATCGGATTTGCAACATCAAATGCTAGAACTACTGGACTTAAGCAAGTACCACGTTTCTGAGGATACTTTCTTACATGTTTATTTAGAAGATGCGGATGTTCGCAAACTGTTACGTGATGACTTTGCCAAGCTAAGTGTATTAGGGTTTGAAGTAATCTTACCTGCATGGCTAAAAGAATTAAAACAAACAAAAATGCGTGTTCGTGTGAGTGCAAATAGTCAAACACAACGGTCTGTTGCAGGACTAGACGATATTTTATCCTTCAAATGGCAACTTTCCCTTAATGGCGAGGAAATTTCTTCAAAGGAGTTCCGCAAAATTGTCGATGAAAAGCGTGAATTTATCCGTATCGGCAATGAATGGTTCCGAATGGATGCTGAATGGATGAATGAAATTCGCGAACTGATGGAAAAGGCTGAGGAAGAAAATTGGACTGTACGCGAACTGCTTTTCCGAGAATTGCCTGAAGAACTGACTGCTCCTTTAGAAATGGATGAAGAAGATGCCGAACGGGACGACCCATTATTTGCCTTTGAAATGCAGCATTCTTTGAAAAATTATATAGATCAGCTACAACATAAGAAGGGGTTACCAAAAGTTCAACGACCAGATGGACTACAAGCAGAATTACGACCATATCAACAAGAAGGCTTTGAATGGCTTGTATTTATGCGTGACCAACAATTCGGTGCTGTATTAGCAGATGATATGGGGCTCGGAAAGACTGTTCAATTAATTAGTTACTTATTGCATACGGTTGAAAGTCTCGGTGAAGTGCTACCAACTTTAATCATTTGCCCAACTTCCGTATTAGGAAATTGGCAAAAAGAATTAGCTCGGTTTGCCCCTTCTTTGAAAGTATATACCCATTACAGTTCCGCGCGCCTAAAGGATGAGGATTTCAAACACTATCTTGAAACGGAGCAACCTAACGTAGTGCTCACCACTTACGGAACAATCTCGCAGGATATTGAGTTTTTACAATATATCGATTGGTCCACAGTAGCTCTTGATGAAGCGCAAAACATTAAAAATATGCAAACATTGCAATCAAGGGCAATACGAAAATTACATGGTAAACATCATATTGCGTTAACAGGTACTCCGATTGAAAACCGCCTTTCTGAGTTATGGGCTATTTTTGACTTTATTCACAAAGGTTATTTAGGAAGCTTCGGCAAATTCCAAGAACAATTTATCTTGCCGATTGAACGGGATGAATCGGAATGTCATAAACAAATCTTGCGTACTAAAATCCGTCCATTCCTGTTGCGCCGTACGAAAAATGACCCTGATTTGATGCTAAACTTACCGGATAAACAAGAGACAAAAGAGTTTTGCTCCCTTACAAGCGAGCAAGCGGCATTATATGAAGGGTATATTGAAGATACAATGGCACAGCTTGATACAATGACTGCATTTGAGAAAAAGGGACGTATCTTACAAATGCTAAGTAAATTAAAACAACTATGTAATCACCCTGCTTTGTATTTAAAAGAACCTTTTGATGATGCGAAAACGTTGATGAATCGATCAGTCAAACTAAAACGCATCGTGCAACTGGCCGTGGAAATCGTTGAAAATGGCGAACAATGTTTAATATTCACTCAATATATTGGAATGGGGCATCTGTTACAGCATTGCTTCTCAGAACTGTATGATATTGATGTACCATTTTTAACTGGTAGTATGCCAAAACAACAACGAGACCGGTTAGTCGATGCTTTCCAAACAGGAGAATTCCCGATTTTCTTACTGTCTCTAAAAGCAGGAGGCACTGGCTTAAATTTAACTGCTGCAAATCACGTATTGCATGCGGATCGTTGGTGGAACCCAGCTGTTGAAAATCAAGCAACGGATCGTGCGTACCGTATCGGGCAAACACAATTTGTCCAGGTTCATAAATTTATCACGATTGGAACGATTGAAGAAAAAATTGATAAGATGATTGAGTTAAAATCCGCTTTATCCGAAGAATTGATTCAATCAAGTACGTGGTTAACAGAGCTTCAAGAAGAGGAATTAATGGATTTATTAATGTTAGATACAACAACCATAAGAAACTAAATGTATGAAAAGAGTCGAGTAGGTAGTAGTTACTCGACTCTTTTTTAGTCTCGTTATCCTTTTTCACTTTTATTCCAATATTCAGTTGTTATTTTCTCTACGTTACTTTCGTATAGATGGCAAAAGATATGTAGAGTTAGGAGAAATGGGAACCACTACTGTGCGGTCAGCAGTAGCGGTTGAACTATCACCCCCTCTACATTTTTAACAAGGAGAATGGTTACTGACAACTTACTTACCCTTCAACAACGATAACAACTTCATCCACAATGTTTAACAGTTACGGAACAGGTACTACATCCTGTTGATCAGGAAGTACAAAGTGTTGTGCAATATCTTTTGGTGCGGAGAGTTTTGAATCTTGTGGTAACTTCAGTGCATAAAATCGGACATCATCGACTACAACTTCTGTAGTATAAACTTTCGTATCTTCCTTTGTAATATAAGATCTTGATTGTAGACGGCCGTTAACTCCAATCAACGATCCTTTTCCGCAATATTGAACAATTCGTTCTGCAAGCTTTCCCCACGCTATACAGGGTACGAAATCTGCATCAATCATGCCTTGGCTATTCCGAAAGTTTCTATTGATTGCAATGACAAAACTAGTTTGGTTACGAGTTTCAGAAAACGACTTCAGTGTAGGATCCTTAGTAATTCTACCGACTAGTCCGACTTGATTCATGTTGTTCACCTCCTTTGACTACATCCTAACTTAAGTTAAAATATTTAGCAAAATCAGGAAAATGAACTTTGGCCTCGTTTCCGTTTTGAAAAATAATTTTTCAATATATGTATTTTTTATTAATATCTGGATAAATGTAGATATGAGAAGGGTTTATTCTTATTTATTGAGTGTGTCCAATTTATAATTTTTGCATTTTTTCTATGTTATACTAAAATTAACGAAAATCTACAGGGGGTACGTGAATGAAGACTTTTAAAATGCTCTCTTTTGATCTTATCAATGAGGGAGGGAAGCTAAATATACCACTAATTGATGGGATTATTATTAATCAAGAAAATAGTCACAAATCATGGATATTAGAAATATTTACTTCAAAAGAACACAAGTCCACGTTTGAAAAATATGAATCCTCTGGAGATATTTTAGATGTGCACGCCATTATTTCCTTTCCAGAAAATGAACCTGCCCCGTTCAAAGTGATTGTCTATTCCATTAAGGAAATTGGAGAAAACATTTCCGTTTTACTGAAAGGGACAATTAAGGCGCAACGAAATAAATATGCAGAACAATTGCTAAAGCTTTTATTAGAAGAAAATTTATCAAAGGATGAGTTATTGGAACGATTTAAAAAGGGTATGCGTGAACGTCCGCGCTTGCGAGAATCATAACCTTCCCTCTTTTGCTCCAACTTCACTCCCCGCACGCCATACAAAAGATCGTCTCACTTGAATGAGACGATCTTTTGTTTTATTATTCATCTATTTGGTCACGGTCACGGACATCACGATTATCTTCAATAATGTCTTCTTGGTTGTCATTTAGGATACGTTCATCATTGTTGTTCACCGTACCAGAAGTACCATTTTGACCTGCACCATTGCTATTTGGAACACCGTCTTGATCTACATTACGGTCAGCATCGTAGCCGTTACCATTGTTATCGTTCATATCATTATCAATGGCATCATCTACATCACGTTGTACTTCATTAACGCCTTGATTAATGTCCTCACCAACATCCTCTAAAGCATCCTCAGTGTCATTTGCAGCGTTGTTACACCCTACAAGTAATGCTGAACCAAGAATAAATGCAAAGACTGGTTTTTTCCACATAAAAAATTCCCTCCTTTCAAGATTTGCACACTCCATCACATTTAAATGTGACTAGTTATAGAGTGCCCGGGAAAGGAGGGAACTATCCGAAATTTAAACGAGTCGATTTTAGTTAATCTTTAAAAAATTGACATCGTTATTTATCTAATTGTTCTTTTAAAAGTTGTTCAACATATGCGGCTTCTGCTTTACATCCATATGTGTAGCTTGTACCAAGTTGTTTTTGCATTTTTTCGATAGAATCAATTTGCTTTTTAGTCGGTTTTTCATTTAGAATTTTTGCGATTGTTTCGTCAATTTTCTTTGCAATCTCCTCATGAAACTCTTGACTAACTAATACTTCTGGAGGAACTTTATCGAACCAAGCAGCGTTTTCCGTAAAATACTTTTGCCAGCTTGCTACGAAGTCTTCCATTGAGAATTTATCTTCATCCCATCCAATGCTTGCTAAGTATGACTCGAAAGACGTTGAGATGGATCGAGTGATGCTGATCTTGACGCCTGAAGACAACTGTTTATACATCTATTTAAAACCTCCTACGTTTAAAAAGCCAAACAATACGTATATTCGTACGTACAAATAAAGTCAACCATATTATTGTATATCCTTCACTATTAAAATGCAAATTCACGGACATTTGACGAAATCTTCTTATAGCATTCATACCCATAAAAAATTGGATTTTATACTAAGAAAATTCATTTATTTTAGTGAAGGAACAATTTTTTATTTCGGTTGAACTGGTCCAATTGCAAATAAAATGTCGGTTTCACAAACTAGTTCGCCTTCAACTGTCGCAATTGCGTGTCCTTTACCCATTGCACCGCGTAATTTTACAAATTCAACTTCTAATTTTAATTGATCTCCTGGTACCACTTGTCGTTTAAAGCGGCAGTTATCAATCCCAGTTAAGAACGCAAGACGACCTTTAAACTGTTCAGACATTAATAAAGCTACTCCACCAACCTGTGCCAATGCTTCCACAATTAAAACACCTGGCATTACAGGGTATCCTGGGAAATGTCCATTAAAGAAGTCTTCATTGATTGATACATTTTTAATTCCAACCGCGCGTTTTCCTTCTTCTACTTCTAAAATACGGTCCACTAAAAGGAATGGATAACGATGCGGTAAAATTTCTTGTATTTGATCAGCAGTTAACATGTTCTTCCCCCCAAGAGTATGTAATATTTATTCTTTGCCATTTATGATATCTAGTATATGTTGCCATGTTCCCCATTTTAGAGCATCTAACGGTTTTCCATCTCCAATGACTCCATACCCAATCATTACTCCAAAACAAATTGCTAGGAATAATAAAATAAAAACAATAAGTAATCTTAACCAAATCGGAAAAAGTCGAAAGCTATGAAAACGAATCGGTCTTTCAGAATATCTAGCTGTTCGTTTTTCCTTTTCTTCTTGAGGAACATTCGGCTTTAGCGAATTACTTTTTAAGTCGTTAGTCATTGGCCGTTTCTCCCTTTTGTAATGCTTAATATTTGATATAGAGGGTATACTTTATTAGGTAGTTTTCGGGTCAATTATCGAATTCCGTTAATTAACCCTAACATTTGGTCAGCAATCGTAATTGCGCGAGAACTGAATTGATATGAGCGTTGGGCATTAATTAAGTCCGTCATTTCCTTAGAAATATCGACGTTTGACATTTCAAGTTTCCCATTAGCAAGTCCAATTTCAGTTCGAAGACCACCTTGTAAATTTGTATAAAGGTCTGCCTCATTTAATCCTAATTGTTCAAGATTTCCTGGTACCCCAATATATGAACCCGATAACTTTTCCATTGATTGAGGTTTGTCCACTCGTGTAACCGCTAATTCAAATCCTTGTGTTGTACCATCATTATAATTTACTAATAACGTTCCATCATCTAGTAAATTAAAGTTTTTCATGTTATCCGCAAAAGTAATTGCGTTCCCATTCGAATCTGCAACAGCGTAGCCATCATGATTGACAAGCATGACTTGGCCATTGTTAACAGGGGTTACATAAAAGTCACCTTGGCGTGAATAAACAGTGCGTTGTCCATTTTCACCATCAGGCATAATAATGTTGAAATATTGATTTGCTTTTGTAAAAGCAATGTCTAAATCACGTTCTGTATTTTGTAAACTACCTGTCTTTGTATTCACTTGGATTTGAGCAAGTTGCGCACCAACTCCGTAACGAATGCCTACTGGTGATTGGCGTACTGTAGGATCCATTTGGTCGTTTTCAAATTGTTGGTATAAAAGCTCAGAAAAACGTGCTTCTCTTGCTTTATAACCCGTTGTATTGCTATTAGCGATATTATTACTAATTGTATCAATTTGTTGTTGTAACTGACCTAATGTATTTGTTGCTGTAATCATTGTACGGATCATGTTTTATCCCCTTCCCAACTACACTTTACCGATTTCATTGACTGCTTTATCCATGCTCTTATCATACGCTTGTAGTACTTTTTGATTTGCTTCAAAGGCACGATAAGCTGTAAGTAATTCTGTCATGGATTGTGCAGCATCTACATTGGAACCTTCAATATAGTTTTGTTGTAGTGCAAAGGTAACTCCATCTTGTCCATACGCAGATGGTAGCATTTCCCCGTCAATAGAACGGAACAAACCATTATCTTGTTTAATAAGCACATCAGGATTTGCTGAGAAAGCCACACCTAAAGTTGCAACTTGTTGACCATCCACTAAAATACGCCCATCTTGTGAAAGTTGGAAATCTTCATTTTGTAATTGTATACGCTCTCCTTGATCTGAAAGTACATATAAGCCTTGAGGATTTACTAAATATCCTTGGCCATCAATTGTGAAGTTTCCGTTACGTGTATATGCTTCTCCGCCTTCAGGATGTTCTAGACGGAAAAAGATCGTACCAGCTTGACCAGATTCTTGATCAATCGGCATTGCACCGTTTAATAGAGCAATGTCCGTTGTAAGGTTTGTTTCTATAAGAGTACCTTGTGTATAGTTTGCTAGTGTTTCTTGTAAATATACGCCAGTATTAAGTGCACCAATTTCAGTTGCTTTTAATGTATTAATACCTTTTTCTGTAGGGATATTTGTAGTACCCCTTGCAGAAAGAAGCATATCAGGAAATGAACGTATTGTTGATTGGTCTGCTTTAAAGCCAGGTGTATTCGCATTTGCCATATTATTTGTTAATATTTCTGTTTTTCTTTGTTGTGCAATCATACCTGTAGCAACTGTGTAAAACCCTTTAAACAACTATATTCACCTCTTTTTATTGTAAAGTATTCAGTTTACAAAACTATTTCAATAAAATATCGAACTGATTAAATTCTAGAACCAGGAGCACGATCGATATTGTCTAACATTAATCCTGTTCCGATTGCTACACAGTCGATTGGATTATCTGCTACAAATACTGGTACTTTTAGTTCTTGAATTAATAGTTGATCCATGCCATGTAGAAGCGCACCGCCTCCAGTGATACATACGCCACGATCAATAATGTCAGCTGATAATTCAGGTGGTGTTTTTTCTAATACATTTTTCGCTGATTGAACGATTAATGATACCGATTCATGAAGTGCTTTTTCGATTTCTGTAGAATGAATTGTCACTGTTCTAGGTAAACCTGTTACCATGTCACGGCCACGAATCTCCATTGATTCGTCACGTGCCCCTGGATAAACTGTACCGATGTTGATTTTAATCGCTTCAGCAGTACGTTCGCCGATAAGTAATTTGTATTCTTTTTTTATGTATTGCAAGATGTCATTATCGAAAACGTCACCTGCTACTTTAATTGATTCACTTGTTACGATATCACCCATAGAAAGTACTGCAATATCTGTTGTACCGCCACCAATATCTACTACCATGTTACCACTTGGTTGGAAGATATCCATTCCAGCGCCAATTGCAGCTACTTTTGGTTCTTCTTCTAAATAAACTTTTTTCCCGCCTGATTTTTCAGCAGCTTCACGAATTGCTTTTTGCTCCACGCTTGTAATGTTTGTTGGGCAGCAAATTAGAATGCGTGGTTTTGAGAAAAATCCTTTTAAATCCAGTTTGTTTAGAAAATGTTTTAACATTGCTTCAGTTACGTCGAAGTCTGCAATAACACCATCTTTGAGTGGTCGAATGGCAACGATATTTCCAGGTGTACGTCCAACCATTTGGCGTGCCTCTTCACCAACTGCAAGTACTTTATTTGTGTTTTTGTCTATTGCTACGACGGAAGGCTCATTTAAAACAATTCCCTTACCTTTAACATAAATTAGGACGTTTGCCGTTCCTAGGTCTATCCCAATATCTTTTGAAAACATATGTATATTTCTCCTTCCCGCCAATTCCAACATGATTCACGTTCAAAATTTCTCTTTATCTAGATTATTTTATCATATTCATGTAGTAATTACATCTTTAATTTCATTGTTGTTACAGTTGTATTACAATTTTGTGTGCAGTTTAGAATTGTTTGTGTACCAGGTACACAAACAATTCAGAATATTCAAAATTGTATATGTACCCGGTACACCAATAAAAAAGCATTTAGTTGACTTCGTAAAGAAAGCCAAACTAAATGCTCTTTCATTGTTTTTGTCGGGACTGCCATTTCTTACGGGTTGCCTCGCCTCCTCGTAAATGACGAATCGATTTGTGATAAGCTAATATCTCTTTTACTTCATTCGCTAATTCTTCATTAACTAGGAACAGTCTTTCGGTTAGGTCTTTATGCACTGTGCTCTTCGAATAACCCGTCATTTTCGCCAGGACACGAACTGTCTCACCAGTTTCAATTAGCAGCTCTCCAAGCCGTACGCAACGATGCCGAATGTGCTCGTGCACGTTCTCTTCCTTTCTATCGGATATAAGAATGTGCCGTTTTGCTAACGAGAGGTGTCTTCTTCAACATGTTCATATTGTGAGTGTTTCATTGAAATTTTTGCAACTAGCGATATAACGTTTATTCACCATATGAGGATTTCCGTGATTTAAGAACCAATTTTGTGAACAAAACTGCAAAAACGCCCATAATTCCTCTGTACCGTTGAAATTAGGTAAAATTTCGTCGGTTTCAACGGTACAGGGTTTATGGACGTTCTGCTTTATTGCTTGTACAAAAAGTTGAATCTTGTCAAATTAGAAAGCTAAGAAATTTCTTGGGTTAACGTGTTCGCCATCTTGTAACACTTGGAAGTGCAGATGGTTTCCAGCTGTTGGATTCCATTCGTTTTCAGTTGTTGTCGCTAATGGTTGGCCTTGTTCTACTGTATCCCCTTCTTTAACAAGGATATCAGTTACCGAACTATATTGCGTTTCCATGCCATTTGGATGAGTAATTACGATTTTATTTCCAGTAAATGCATCTAATTTTACTTCAGTTACTTCACCGCTCATTGCAGCAAGTACTTCAAATGGTTCGCCATTAACAGAAAGTGATACACCAGATGAAGTAGAGAATGTTTGGTTAAATACTAATAGTGCATTTTCTCTTGTTGCTTCATCAGCCGTTACATCATAGAAATCTTGTAACACTTGTACTTGATCTAAATGATCTTCACTGAAAGGATATTTCAATGTTTCCTGGCGAGCATTTGTTTCGATGACTGTTTCTTGTGAAGTTGTTTCATTATTAGTTGATGCAACTTCCTTTTCTTCGTCATCATTAATGATTGCATTATAACTGAAAATTAGACCGATTAACACTGCTGCGATACCTGCATAGATTGACGGCCAAAACCATGGCTTTTTCTGCCAACTGTTTTTATTAGGAGAAGGAGTAGTTTGTTTTTCTTCTCTCATGTTCATCACCTCTGATTGAAGTGTGAACAAGATTTTACAATTCTAAACACATTTTGGAAAAAAATTTCTATTATTTACAAGATATTTTTTCAATATTTGTATTTTTATAATAATGTTGGATAATTTCATGGGCAGTTGCACCATTTTCCGCCATTGCATCTGCGCCGTATTGGCTCATACCAACACCATGACCATAGCCTTCAGTCGTTACAACGATTTTTTCTCCTTTTACTTCAATACGGAAATCTGTAGAGCGCAAATCGAGTAACGTTCTCATATCTCGCCCGGACCATTCATTTTTTCCAACAATAACAGTCTCTACCCTCCCTGTATTATTTCTTTTTATACGCACGTTTTTAAGCTGATTTAGAGTCAAATTGGTGTTTAATAGCTGATTCCATTCATTAATAGTAAAACTTTTTTCCACTTCGTAATTATCAGCATATTGAAAATCTGTACTTGCAACAGATTGTAGATATGGAAGGTCTGTCCCACTATAGTTTTTGGAGCTTTCCGTCATACCGTTGCTCATCGAATGAAACATCGCCGTTATGAGTTCTCCATTATAGTTAATAACTTCTCCTTTTGTACTTTCAACAGCTTGTCTCACTTTTTTTTCATAATCATCAAAGGACTCTGCCCAAACTTCTTTTCGAGTATTTGAATCATAAAAAACTTGTTTTGCAACGGTTGGTTCGATTGCCTTTTTCCCATATTCGGTGTTTTTTAATACATACGTTCTAGCTGCAATTGCTTGTGCTTTTAATGCTTCGGGATGAAAGTTTGCTGGCATCTCAGCCGAAACAACACCAATTACATACTCTTCTAAATCAATTGGCTCATCACTACCACTTACTTGGATAGTTAGTTCACAAGCGTTCGCAAAGTTTTCCCCTTCTTCTTTCTCTGATGTAGCTTCAGTTTTATGATCCATTTGCTTGAAAAGAAATGGGAAGAAAAATAATAGAGAAATAAAGCCAAAAATTGATGCAACAACTATTAACTGCTTTTTCTTCTTAAATTTTTTCATACATATTATTTATGATATGGAAGGAAAATTTATGAGTTATGAAGAAGTAGAATTTGGATATACTGACTGAGGGATAAAAGGAAAGATAAATTAAAACGACAAAACTCACTTTTAAGAATTTTGTCGTTCGTTGGTCATTATAAATTTTTCGTCATAATTTATCTCATTTATACATAATTTTAATTAAATTAGATAAATTATAATGGGCAAAGTCTATATTTCGATAGTATGCTTTGGTGATTGTTCAAAATCCATATCTGCAACACGTTCAATGTTTGCACCAAGAGCAGCGAGTTTTTTGTGGAAATCAACATAGCCTCGATCTAGGTGGTTAAGTTTCGTAACGCGTGTAACACCTTCTGAAACAAGTCCAGTTAAGATTAATGCAGCTGCTGCACGTAAATCTGTTGCGGAAACTTCAGCACCTTGTAATTTCACAGGTCCTTCAATGAAAACTGAACGACCTTCGATTTTTGCTTGTGCATTCATTCTACGGAATTCTTCCACATGCATGAATCGATTTTCAAACACTGTCTCAGTAATAATACTCGTTCCATTGGCTGTTAATAATAATGCCATCATTTGTGCTTGCATGTCTGTTGGGAAACCAGGATGTGGCATCGTTTTAATATCAACAGCTTTTAGAGGATCTGTGGCACGTACACGTAAGCCGTCACCCTCTTCTAACACTTCAACACCCATTTCACGTAATTTCGCGATTAAAGCTGTCATATGCTCAGGTACTGCGTTTTCGATAAATACATCGCCTCGTGTAATTGCTGCAGCAACCATAAATGTACCTGCTTCAATACGGTCAGGGATAACGTGATGTGTAGTTCCGTGTAGTTCAGAAACACCTTCAATACGAATTGTATCTGTACCAGCACCGAAGATTCGGCCACCCATACCATTAATGAAATTAGCTAAATCGACAATTTCAGGTTCTTTTGCAGCATTTTCAATTACAGTGACACCCTTCGCTAATGCAGCAGCCGTCATAATATTTTCTGTAGCTCCTACGCTTGGGAAATCTAAATAAATTTCTGCACCGTGTAAACCAGCAGCGGTTTTTGCTTCCACATAGCCATGGCCAAAAGAAATTTTTGCACCCATTGCTTCAAAGCCTTTTAAGTGTAATTCAATTGGTCGAGAACCGATTGCACAACCACCAGGCAACGCAACACGAGCATATCCATTGCGTGCAAGTAAAGAACCCATAACAAGTATTGATGCACGCATTTTACTTACATATTCAAACTGTGCTTCACTTGATAATTTTTGTTGAGCATTTATATAAATTTCATTATTCTTCTCATTATATTCTACAGTAGCATTTAAGCTTTTGAGTACTTCATTTATTGTATGAACATCCGCCAAATTCGGAACGTCTTTTATAATATTTATACTCTTTGAAGCTAGTAAAGATGCAGCTAGAATTGGTAGTACGGCATTTTTGGCTCCTTCTACTTTTACGACTCCACGTAATTTTTGGCCTCCCGTAACAATGATTTTCTCCACAATTCGTCCCTCCGAATTCAATTGTCCAAAACTGTCATTTTAAAAAAAAGTTGTAAGCTATAAAACACACAAACTATCACTATGTTAATGCTTTCTAACGGGTTAAACAAGCATCCAAATCACTATTTTACGGTACTTCTCAATAATTATCTACACTTTTATATTACGCGTAATAAAACTTTTGGTGAATTGTTCTTGAGGTGTACAAATTTCTACAATATTACCCAGGAAATAGATAAAACCTTCAAAGTGCGGCAAATTTTTACACGTGTAAGTAAATCATGGATGGGAAAATTAAATCTATATGTGTTGTAACGGCAAACGAACTTCATTTGTCCTTACAAGGCATATAACTTGTTGCCTTTTGTCTATATAGTATGTTCGAATTACGAAAAAAGATAAGGTAATTGTCGAGACCAATTTGTAATTTCTAAAACAAAATTTGACACGGATGATCCGATAGCAATGCTAAGCAAAATATAAACTAATTGAATCTGAAAAGTGTGCCCTTTTTTAAATAATTGATCAAAGCGGAATGATTGAATGGCATAAAACGTAATGCCGATAAAAAATATATGCGAAAATAGCCCTAATACTGCTTGCAGTCCTAAAGATTGATATACTTCCATTTCGTTTCCTCCATCATTTATACACATATGAAAAAGCGGACAGAAAACCTGCCCGCTTCTTAAATTAATTATTATTTATTACCCTCATGAACGCTGATACGATTAATCGCACGTTTTAAAGCAAGCTCAGCGCGTTTGAAATCGATGTTATCTTGTTTCTTTTGAAGGCGTTCCTCAGCACGTTTCATAGCTTCTTTAGCACGTGCTACATCAATATTTGATGCAACTTCAGCAGATGGAGCTAAAATTGAAATTTTGTCAGGACGAACTTCAATAAAACCACCGCTAACAGCAACTACTTCTGATGAACCGTTATCTTTTTTAAGAGTAACTGCACTAATTGCAAGAGGAGCTACCATTGGAATGTGTCCAGGAAGAACCCCAATTTCACCAGAAACTGTTTTTGCGATAACCATTGCGACTTCTGAATCGTATACTGGGCCGTCGGGAGTGACAATATTGACTTGAACTGTCTTCATATTTTTTCCTCCTCGTCCCTAAAATTATACCTCTACGCCCATGCTTTTCGCTTTTTCTACTACTTCTTCAATGCTACCTACTAAACGGAATGCATCTTCTGGTAAGTGGTCGTATTTACCTTCAAGGATTTCCTTGAATGAACGAACAGTGTCTTTTACGTGTACGAAAGAACCTGGTTGACCAGTGAATTGTTCCGCTACGTGGAAGTTTTGAGATAAGAAGAATTGAATACGACGAGCACGTTCTACTGTTTGCTTGTCTTCATCAGATAATTCATCCATACCTAAGATTGCGATGATATCTTGTAATTCATTATAACGTTGTAACGTCATTTGAACGCCACGAGCAACTTTGTAGTGTTCTTCACCAACGATTTCAGGTGAAAGTGCACGAGAAGTTGATGCTAATGGATCCACGGCTGGGTAGATACCCATCTCAGATAATTTACGCTCTAAGTTAGTTGTAGCATCTAAGTGAGCGAAAGTTGTTGCTGGAGCCGGGTCAGTATAGTCATCGGCTGGTACGTAAATCGCTTGGATTGATGTAACAGAACCTTTGTTTGTAGAAGTGATACGTTCTTGTAAGTTACCCATCTCAGTAGCAAGAGTTGGTTGGTAACCTACCGCAGAAGGCATACGTCCAAGTAAGGCAGATACTTCCGAACCTGCTTGAGTGAAGCGGAAGATGTTGTCGATGAATAGTAATACGTCTTGGCCTTGTTCATCACGGAAATATTCAGCCATTGTAAGACCAGTTAAAGCTACACGCATACGTGCACCTGGTGGCTCGTTCATTTGACCGAATACCATTGATGTTTTACCGATAACGCCAGAGTCACTC
This sequence comes from Ureibacillus endophyticus, assembly GCF_003628435.1. Taxonomy (GTDB): domain Bacteria; phylum Bacillota; class Bacilli; order Bacillales_A; family Planococcaceae; genus Ureibacillus; species Ureibacillus endophyticus. Next base: position 22,241 of record NZ_RBZN01000012.1, read on the forward strand.
ATTTCGTGGAATAAGTCGTTACCTTCACGAGTACGTTCACCTACACCCGCGAATACCGAAATACCACCGTGACCTTGAGCGATGTTGTTGATTAACTCTTGGATTAATACAGTTTTACCTACACCGGCACCACCGAATAAACCTACTTTACCACCTTTGATGTAAGGTGCTAATAAGTCTACTACTTTAATACCTGTTTCAAGGATCTGTACTTCTGTAGTTAATTCTTCAAATTTTGGAGCTTCGCGGTGGATTGAATCACGACGAGCTTCTGGAGCGATTTCTTCTCCTAAGTCGATAACTTCTCCTAGTACGTTAAATACACGTCCTAATGTTACGTCACCAACTGGAACAGAGATTGGTTTTCCTAAGTCTGTAACTTCTGCACCACGTTGTAAACCGTCAGTAGATGACATGGCAATTGTGCGGACAGAATCGTCACCTAAATGAACTGCTACTTCTAATGTTAAAGTAACAGCTTCTTCGTTTGGACGTTCAATCTTAACAGTTAAAGCGTTATAGATTGCTGGTAATTGACCGTTGCTGAATTTAACGTCAACAACCGGACCCATTACTTGAATAACTTGTCCTTTATTCATTCCTGTGTACCCTCCTATCAAGATTGGTGTCGAGCTGATGTGAATTATTCACCCATGCTGTCTTCCTAAAAAACTTCATAGGCAAGATACTTCTTTTTTATGAATGACTAAAATGTGTGCACCCACTTTAGTGAATCTAAAAAGGAAGCTCTTTGCCATATCCGTCAATTTATCCGAGTTGGGGAGCGCAACTATTCTAAAGCTGCTGCCCCACCAATAATTTCTGTAATTTCTTGTGTAATCGCCGCTTGACGCGCACGGTTATATACAAGTGATAAGTCTCTAATAAGTTCATTAGCGTTATCAGTTGCTGTTTTCATCGCTGTCATACGAGCAGCATGTTCACTGGCTTTACCATCTAATAAAGCACCATAAATTAAACTTTCAGCATATTGTGGTAGTAATACTTCTAGAATTGCTTCACCAGATGGTTCGAATTCATAAGAAGCAGATAAACCTTCATTTGCTTTTGGAGCTAGATCAGTAATTGGTAATACCTTTTTCTCAGTAACTTCTTGTGAAATAACACTGACAAAGTGGTTATAGTACATATAAAGTTCATCATACGTACCATCAGCGAACATACCAACAGCTTTACGAGCGATTTGTTTTACGTCCGAGAATGTAGGTTGGTCTGGTAAACCAACGATACTTTCAACTACGTTGTAACCACGTTTTACGAAGTAGTCACGAGGAACACGTCCAATTGCCAAAATTACAAACTCATCATTTGATCTATGGCGTTCTTTAAGTGTACGTGATAATTGACGTAAAATGCTTGAGTTATATGCACCTGCTAATCCACGGTCAGAACCGATAACAAGATAAGCTGTTTTCTTTACTGGACGTGAAATTAACATTGGATGTGATGCATCACTAGTACCACCCGCGATTGCTGCAACCACGTCTTGTACTTTTTCCATGTAAGGAACATATCCTTTTGCATTTTGTTCAGCACGTTTACTTTTAGAAGCAGAAACCATTTGCATGGCTTTTGTCATTTGACTTGTTTTCTTCGTAGAGTTAATACGGCTTTTTATTTCGCGTAAGCTTGCCACTGGTATTTCACCACCTTTAAGTTTTTAATCAAATATCACACGTTTTACAACAAAATTACTTATTCTGATTTAACGAAAACTTTTTTGAAATCGTTAATAGCTGCAGCCATGTCTGCATCAGCTGGTAAGTCTTTTGTTGTACGGATATGATCTAAAACTTTAGTGTGGTTTACATCTAACCAGCTTAAGAATTCATTTTCATAACGAACGATGTCTTGTACTGGAATATCATCTAAGAAACCACGAGTTAGAGCATAAAGAATTGTTACTTGCTTTTCAACTTTAATTGGTTTGTTAAGGTCTTGTTTTAATACTTCAACCGTACGTTTACCACGTTCAAGTTTAGCAAGAGTCGCTTTATCTAAATCTGAACCAAATTGAGCGAATGATTCAAGTTCACGGAATGCTGCTAAGTCAAGACGTAATGTACCAGCAACTTTTTTCATCGCTTTAATTTGAGCAGAACCACCTACACGTGATACAGAAAGACCGGCGTTAATCGCTGGACGTACACCTGAGTGGAATAAGTTAGCTTGTAAGAAAATTTGTCCATCAGTGATTGAGATTACGTTTGTTGGGATGTATGCAGAGATATCCCCAGCTTGAGTCTCAACGAATGGAAGAGCTGTAATAGAACCGTTTTTGTAAGTTTCGTTTAACTTTGCAGCACGTTCTAATAAACGACTGTGTAAGTAGAATACGTCACCAGGGTAAGCTTCACGACCTGGAGGACGACGTAATAATAATGAAAGCTCACGGTAAGCAGCTGCTTGTTTTGATAAATCATCATATACGATTAATACGTGTTTACCTTGTAACATGAACTCTTCAGCCATAGATACACCAGCATAAGGAGCTAGGTATAATAATGGAGCTGGTTGAGATGCAGATGCAGTTACAACGATTGAGTAATCTAAAGCACCGTGTTTACGTAATGTTTCAACTACACCACGAACTGTAGATTCTTTTTGACCAATTGCAACATAGATACAAATCATGTCTTGGTCTGCTTGGTTAAGGATTGTATCGATAGCAATCGAAGTTTTACCAACTTGACGGTCACCGATAATTAACTCACGTTGACCACGACCGATTGGTACTAATGCGTCAATCGCTTTAATACCAGTTTGTAATGGTTCATGTACTGATTTACGAGCCATTACACCGAAAGCTGGACTTTCGATTGGACGAGATTTTGTAGTATTGATTGGGCCTTGTCCATCCACTGGTTGACCAAGTGGGTTAACAACGCGTCCAATTAGTTCTTCACCAACTGGTACTTCCATGATACGACCTGTACGACGAACTTCATCGCCTTCTTTAATGCCAAGGTAGTTACCTAGAATAATGATACCAACGTTACCTTCTTCTAAGTTTTGAGCCATACCCATAACACCGTTAGAGAACTCTACTAGCTCTCCAGCCATGACGTTGTCGAGGCCATGAGCACGAGCGATACCGTCACCAACTGTGATTACCGTACCAACTTCGCTTACTTCTAATTCAGATTGGTAATTTTCAATCTGCTTTTTGATCAGCACGCTGATTTCTTCAGCCTTGATGCCCATGAATGTCACCTCTCACATTTCTTATGAATTAACCAACTAACGTACGTTTTAGACCCTCTAGCTTATTAGCTACAGTGTTATCGAAAATGTAGTTGCCGATTTGAACACGAACACCACCAAGTAATGATGGTTCGATTACATTTTTAATGATTAATTTTTCTTTACCAACTAATTTCGCAAATGCAGTAGAAATTTCATTTTTCTCTGAATCTGTAAGCTCACGAGTTGAGTAAACAGTTGCTTCCGCAGAACCTAGAGCTCCTGAAGCAAGTAATTTATATTCATTTGCTAAACTTTTTACTTCGTCAACACGTTTTTTATCAATAAGAAGTTGTAACGTATTAACAACAATTGGACTTGCACTTGCAAAGATCTCAGCAACGATTTGTTTTTTACGTTCGATAGAGAACTTTGGCGAAGAAAGTAATGAAAGCAATTCTGGAGTTGTTTCAATTACTTTAATAAGCTCTTCTAAATCAGTTGTGATTTCGTCAACAACTTGTTTTTGTTGAGCTAATTGAAACAATGCCTCCGCATAACGTTTCGCTACTTGACTCATTTCGCCTCGCCTGCCTTCGCAATCGTTTCTTTAATTAATGCGCTATTATCTTCTTCAGAAATTTCTTTCTCAAGAACTTTAGATGCAGCAAGAACTGATAGTGAAACGACTTCTGCACGAACTGCAGCGATTGCTTTTTCTTTTTCAGTTTCGATTTCACGTACAGCAGATTCCTTTAATCGGTTTGCTTCTGCACGTGCAGCAGTGATGATTTCATCACGTTGTAATTCACCTTGTTTTTTCGCACTTTCCACGATTGTTTGAGCTTCAGTACGAGCATCTTTTAAAAGGCTTTTTTGTTCTTCTAATAGTTTAGCTGATTCTTTGCGAGCGTTTTCAGCTGCATCGATTTCACTCTTAACTAATTCTTCACGTTGTTGCATAACGCCCATTAATGGACCCCACGCGAATTTCTTAAGAAGGAACATTAAGATTAGGAAAATAACTAGAGTTGCAAGAACGTCTCCACCGTTAAAGTGACCGTCAGAACCTAGTACTAAATAATCTAAATTCACGATTGTTTCACTCCCTTCAAGAGCTTTCAGATAATGTATACAAGCAACCTAATTACTTATCGTAATAGGTTTTTCATCTATGTGTTGTACTTCTATTTACTACTATTAAGAACTAGAATTTTTCCATTAGTTATAACAAAAGGAATGGCGAAGTTCTTCTTGTGGAAAACTCTTCGCCACATTGTAAACCGATAATTATCGGTTCATTACGATGAATGCTACTACTACTGCGATGATAGGTAGGGCCTCAACTAACGCAACCCCGATGAACATTGTAGTTTGAAGAACGCCACGAGCTTCTGGTTGACGAGCGATCCCTTCAACTGTACGTGATACGATAAGACCGTTACCGATACCTGCACCAAGTGCACCTAAACCGATTGCGATTGCTGCTGCTAATAAACCTAATGAACCTGTCATTGTAAAATTTCCTCCTTGGAATTGTTTATATTTTTTTATTAAGCATCTAATGTTTTACACTAAAAGCTTTTATTAATGGTCTGCACTCACTTTATGTGATAAGTAAACCATTGTTAACATAGTGAAAATGAAGGCTTGGATAAAGCCGATGAAGATTGAGAATCCTTGCCATGCCATTGTTGGAATAATAGCACCTACGAATCCTACTACGCCTGAACCAGCTAAACCAGCTAGTAAACCAAGTAAAATCTCCCCTGCATAAATGTTACCGTAAAGACGAAGACCTAACGTTAATGTGTTAGCAAACTCCTCGATAATTTTTAATGGGAACATAAATGACATAGGTTGGAAGAATGTACCGAAATAATGTTTGCTACCTTGTAATTTAATACCATACCAAGTAGCTAAAACCGTTACCATTGAAGCCAATGTTAATGTAACAGTTGGGTCAGCTGTTGGGGATTTCCACCATAACTGATCATTAATTACTATCCCTGAGAATGGTAAACCTAACAAGTTTGCAACTGCGATGAACATAATAAGAGTGATCCCTAAAATGTGGAAGCGACCACCAGTTTTCCAATCCATGTTGCTCTTGATAATCCCTTTTACAAAGTCCATTACCCATTCCATAAAGTTTTGCATGCCAGTTGGTTTCAGCTTTAAATTACGAGTTGCAATAAATGCGATTAGAAACACTACAACAGCTGTGATAACTAGCATTAAAACTGTGGATAAGTTGAACGTAAGTGAAAAGGCACCTAGGTCCAACGTTAACTCTGGAGATTCATGATTCATTCTTGCATTCACCTCACTTTCTAGTTACCTTATTGTCTCTTACTACATATACGAATACCCCTACACTCAGGAACACGTATGGAATCATTAGCCCTATCACTGTGCTAATTAAGTGGAAATATTGTGGCAACGTAATTGCGATTGCGACTGCTGCAACACCTGATCCAAAGCGTAAAGCTGAACCGAGTGATACTACTTTTTTCCCTTCACTTAAGGAACGATCAAACTTGTCCATTCTTCGAACAAGAATCCAAAAGTTATATGTACCAAAGCAAGCACCGACAGCAATACCAGCAAATACTGTAGGATGTGAGGTGAACCCCCAACCTAATGCACAAAGAGCAAGCAAAAAAAATAACGCTTTTTTCTGCATAGCGAAAATGTGATGCAAATCTAGCATTGGCAATTTATCTCCCAAATCTTTTTCGAGTAATGTGTTTAATCGCTCTCTACTTTAAGGAAATCAAGCGTAGTGTATTGACATGCATGTGGAAAATTGGAATTGGAAAATCTTGTTTTAATCAGAAATTTGTCGAAATTTCGAAAATTCCCTTCCTTATTACCACATTTTCTCCAATGCAATCATTAAGTATTCAGACGCTTGAAAACGTTGCAAATTGACAATTGATTAATTTCAACTGTCAACCTAGTAGAAACTTGATATAACAAGCGTTTCGGGACCATTTCCGGACTCAAAACCCCTATCTTTCTTACCCTTTGTAAGCATACAATAGGGGTAATTTGATGTCAATTGGTTCCGGTGAAAAACTTCACATCAACTCTAATCTTGTCAAATTGTCGACAAATTTATGATAACAATTTGAATTTATGTTGTAAGTTATGTTCAATTATCTTGTTAAAAATGTATGGAATATTAATTTTTCAACAAAATTATGCTCACTATCGCTTAATATTATAAAGTTTTTTCTAAAAAGCTAATTAGAGCCTTGACAATTCGCTCCGAAGCGTATCCATCACCATATGGATTTGAAGCATGAGCCATTTTTTCATATGCTGAAGCATCTTCTAGTAATTCTTTTGCTAATTGATAGATTGTTTCTTCTTCTGTACCTGCTAATTTAAGAGTACCCGCCGCAATTCCTTCTGGACGTTCCGTTGTATCTCGCAATACTAGTACTGGCTTACCTAACGATGGCGCTTCTTCTTGGATGCCACCTGAATCCGTTAAAATCATATACGAACGGGCAGCAAAATTATGGAAATCTAGTACTTCCAAAGGTTCAATTAAATGAATTCGAGAATCGTCGCCTAATATTTCATCCGCAACTTCTCGTACAGCTGGATTTAAATGAACAGGGTAAACTACTTGAACATCGTCATGTTCGCTAAGTAATCGTTTAATTGCACGGAACATGTTACGCATTGGTTCACCTAGGTTTTCTCTTCGATGGGCTGTAAGTAAAATCATTCGATTATCCCCAACTAGGTCCAGTACAGGATGTGTGTAGTTTTCTCTAACAGTCGTTTTTAATGCATCAATTGCAGTATTTCCCGTAACAATAATATTTTCACTATTTTTATTTTCTTTTAACAAGTTATCTTTTGAGTTTTCTGTAGGAGCAAAATGTAAATCTGCCATTACACCAGTTAGTTGGCGATTCATTTCTTCCGGATATGGCGAGTATTTATTCCCTGTACGTAAACCTGCTTCTACATGACCGATTGCGATTTGATTGTAGAATGCCGCAAGACTTCCTACGAATGTTGTTGATGTATCACCATGAACTAACACAATATCAGGTCTTGCATCTTTCATGACCTCATCTAAACCTTTAAGTGCATTTGTTGTAACATCAATTAAAGTTTGACGTTCTTTCATTATATTTAAATCATAATCAGGTTGAATTTGAAATGTTTCAAGTACCTGATCTAACATTTGGCGGTGTTGTGCAGTAACGGTAACTATTGATTCGATTTTATCTGGATGTTTCTGCAATTCTAGAACAAGCGGTGCCATTTTAATCGCTTCAGGTCTTGTTCCGAAAATCGTCATTACTTTCCACTTTTTAGTCAATGTCTTGCACCATCCTTTTAAATTGTGAAGCGCCCTTCGCCTAGACGAAGGACGCAAATTGATTTTTTATGAGCGGTTTTGGTGTGGTTATGTGCGGTTTTCCACCTTTTATGGGCGGATTCACGCCTTATATGGGTGGTTCCCTACAAATTATTTAACAAATTATTATTTCGTACCAAATAAACGGTCGCCAGCATCACCAAGACCTGGAACAATGTAACCATGGTCGTTAAGTTTTTCATCTAACGCTGCAATATAGATATCCACATCAGGGTGTTCTTCTTGAAGTGCTTGTACACCTTCTGGAGCTGCAATTAAACACATAAATTTAATATTTTTAGCTCCACGCTTTTTCAATGAATGAATTGCTTCTGCAGCAGAACCACCTGTTGCAAGCATTGGGTCCACCACGATGAATTCACGTTCTTCAACATCAGCAGGAAGTTTTACATAATATTCTACTGGTTTTAAAGTTTCTGGGTCACGATATAAACCGATATGACCTACTTTTGCAGCTGGAATTAATTTTAGTACTCCATCTACCATTCCGATACCAGCACGTAAAATTGGAACTAGAGCGATTTTTTTACCAGATAGAACTTTAGCCTTTGCCGTTTGTACTGGAGTTTCGATTTCAATTTCTTCTACTGGTAAATCACGTGTAATTTCAAAAGCCATTAAAGTTGCTACTTCGTCTACAAGTTCACGGAATTCTTTCGTTCCTGTGTTTTTATCACGAATATACGTTAATTTGTGTTGAATTAGTGGGTGATCAAATACATAAACTTTGCTCAATGTTGTTCGCTCCTAACTATTTTCCCCATCTATATAATGAAGATTCACTTTATATCTAGCATAGTATATCAAAAAATGTTTAAACATAAAACATAATGTCGAAAAAAGAAAAACTATGGACACTTCATTAACTCAGAATGATATTACACAGTGCCGGCATGCTAGATACTGTTGAAATTCACATAAAAAATCCTCGCCCTATTATGAGCGAGGATTTAAAATCGATTAGATATTAGTTACTAAATCTTCATAGATTGGGTATTTGTCAGTTAGAGCTTTTACGCGATCACGTGCTTCAGCTTTAACTGCTTCATCTTCAGGGTTTTTAAGAACTTTGGCGATGATTAAACCTACTTCTTTAAGGTCTTCTTCTTTAAAGCCACGAGAAGTAACTGCAGCAGTACCTAAACGGATACCACTTGTTACAAATGGTTTTTCTTCATCGTAAGGAATTGTGTTTTTGTTAGCAGTGATTGCTACTTCATCAAGTAAATGTTCTGCAACTTTACCAGTTAAACCTACAGATTTTACGTTTACTAGTAATAAGTGGTTGTCAGTACCACCTGATACAAGCTCTAATCCTTCTGCTAATAATGTTTCAGCTAAAGCACGAGCATTTGCTTTAATTTGTTTTGCGTACTCTTTGAATTCTGGTTGTAATGCTTCACCGAATGCTACTGCTTTAGCAGCGATTACGTGCATTAATGGACCACCTTGAATTCCAGGGAACACAGCTTTGTCAATTTTTTTCGCTAACTCTTCATTGTTTGTTAAAATTAATCCACCACGTGGACCACGTAATGTTTTATGTGTTGTTGAAGTTGTAAAGTCTGCATAAGGAACTGGTGATGGGTGTTCACCTGCAGCAACAAGACCTGCAATGTGTGCCATGTCTACCATGAAGTATGCGCCAACTTCATCCGCGATTTCACGGAATTTTTTAAAGTCGATTTCACGTGGGTAAGCAGATGCACCAGCAACGATTAATTTTGGTTTATGTTCTAACGCTTTTGCACGAACATCTTCATAATCGATTACATTTGTATCTTTTGTTACACCATACTCTACGAAGTTGTATTGAATACCAGAGAAGTTAACATGTGAACCGTGTGTTAAGTGACCACCATGTGATAAGTTCATACCAAGTACTGTATCGCCTGGTTGTAAAAGTGTAAAGTATACAGCCATGTTAGCTTGTGCACCTGAATGGGCTTGTACGTTTGCAAATTTAGCTCCGAAGATTTCTTTTACACGATCGCGTGCGATATCTTCTACTACGTCAACGTGTTCGCAACCACCATAGTAACGTTTACCAGGGTAACCTTCTGCATATTTATTTGTTAATACAGAACCTTGTGCTTCCATTACAGCTTCCGAAACAATATTTTCAGATGCGATTAACTCAATATTTAATTGTTGACGTTTTTTCTCCGCTAAAATTCCTTCTAGTACCGCTTTATCTTGCGCTGCTAGTTTTTCGTATGCCATTGTTCAAATCCCCCTAAGAATCTTGTAAATTTTATATAGTGAAAAAATCTTAATTTAGATTTTTATCAAACTTATCTGCAAACACCTTGTACTACTCTTCTACTTTTATATAAATAGCTCGTTCTCCACCGATTAATTTTGGTCGAGTTTTTGCCACCGTAACAATCGCATCCCCAATTTGACGGATAGATGTTCGAATTGGTACAGCCACTTCTTTTAAATGCATTCCAATCATTGTTTGTCCTATGTCGATACCTGCATGGGCGCGTACATGTTCTACGACAACTGGATTTTCCATTTGTGTATAAGCGTATGCTGACATAGATCCGCCTGCATGTTTTACCGGAACTACTGTAACAGGCTCATATGAATACTTTAACGCTGCTTCATATTCCATAGTTAAGGCACGGTTAATATGTTCGCAGCCTTGGAAAACTAAATAAAGATCGTGTTTTTTTGCAAAACGATTTAATTCTGCATACAGTACTTCTGCTACTTCCATTGCTCCTGCAGTTCCGATTTTAGAACCCGCAACTTCAGATGTAGAGCAACCAATGACGAATAATTGCTTTGGTTGAAAATCGACTTGTTGTTCCATTTCATTAAGCAATTGAGCTAATTGATCTTGTAGATGTTGAAACGACATAGATGTCACTTACCCTTCAAGTTCTGTAATTTTTTCAATACGTCGAGCGTGACGACCACCTTCAAATTCAGTACCAAGCCAAGCTTTTACAATTTCACAAGCAAGACCAGGACCAATTACTCGTTCACCCATTGCTAAAATGTTTGAATCATTATGACAACGTGTTGCTTTTGCACTGAACACATCATGTACTAAAGCACAACGAATTCCTTTTACTTTGTTTGCAGCAATTGACATCCCAATGCCAGTTCCGCAAATTAAAATACCACGATCAAACTTCCCGCTAGCTACGCCATCCGCAACCGGTTTTGCAAAATCAGGATAGTCCACTGAATCTGAATTTTGTGGGCCAAAATCTTCATAGCTAATGTTTAGTTCATCTAAAAGTGACATAACTTCTCTACGTAAATTATTCCCACCGTGGTCAGAAGAAATTGCGATTTTCACTTTTGTAACCTCCTACGCGATTGTTTCATCATCAGTGTACCACTAAATGCTGAAGAATAACATGAATTTTACATAGAAAACGATAAACTTCTTCCGAAAATACGAATGATTTCGCTTACATACATGAAATTGTTCACTTTTAAGTTGATATTAACACGAAATTCAATATAAATCATTCAAATTTTATTGTTAAACCGAATAAATTTATCCAAGGAGATGTGTCAAAGAATAGTGAAAATTCTATTTTTTTCACTATTAATCATTGAATATTACAAAACTTTGTCCATTGACTAAAAATTCACCAATATTATAATAGAAAGTAACTTCATTATTTTGGAAAAAATGGTGGATAAATTACATTTAATTAGGGGGAATGTTATGAAGTGGAAAGCTAAGGGAAGTTTAATTGCAAGCGCTTTACTAGCATCAATGATTGCAGCGGGATGTACAGAAGAGGACGTTCAAGTAGTAGATTCCGAACAAAGCACAGCAGAAACTGAAACAACCGAGAAAGCAGCTAGTGAAGCACCTGCTGTTGTTGTGAAAGGAGATACGATTAATTCCCACTTCCAAGCCGATGCAGTTTGTGTTGTGGATAGTCGATTTGAACGTGGCCATAGTATAGTCTTCCGCGCAAATGTTATCGATAGTAAAACAAACGAAACAATTGAAGACGCTAAGGTAAAAGTTGTTTTAGGTAATGGCGAAGAATATGAAATGAAAATGGGACCTCATGGTGAAGAAGGTACAATACTCTGGACAGTTTTATGGACAATTCCAGACGATTTCCCAACAGGAACACTTGATTATAAAATCATTGCTGATGTTGATGGTACAGAATATACCCATGAACCATTTAATGTTTCTTTATCAAAATTAACGATTCTTGAAAAAGGTGCTGAAGAGAAATTAACTGCAGAAGCCAAGGCTGCTGCTGAAGCAAAAGCTCAAGAAGAAGCTGAAGGCGGAGGAGAGAACGCTGAACAGCAACCAGCAGACGGAGAAGGTGATGCATAGAAATGAAAAAATATCTAACCGTAGCACTATTCTCACTACTATTATTAGCAAGCGGATGTACTGATGCCGCAAACGAAGAGAAATCAAAAACACCAGATGAAGCAACAAATTCGTCTGAATCTAAAGAAGCAAACGAAACTACAAAACCTGAAGAAAAAGAAACAGAAATAAATCTCCAAGGAAAAATTACATTAGATAATGCAAGCGGACGCATTGGGGATGAAATAAAAGTTACAGCAGAATCGTTAAAACCTGATTTACCTGTAAAATTAGTATGGGTAGATATGATTGGTTCCTATCAAATTGAAGATAATTATTCATTTATCGGTACTACTTACGAACCTGTAGAAAAAACGGTTGCAGAAGGTTCTGCTGATAGTGCAGGAAAATGGGAAGGCACTTTTACTATTCCAGATGGCTTTGGTGACGATCACGACTTATTAATTTATCAAGAAGATACAGTCGTTGGAAAAGCAAATGTGTTCGTAGAAACGGTCTTTACAATGAGTCCTGAATCTGGCCCACCTGGTACTGAAATTACTGTTACTGGTGAAGGGTTAAGCTGGAAAATGTTCGGTAGTTTATGGCATTTAAACTACGATAACAACTTCTCAGGAATTATTACAGCGATTACGACAAACGGAAAAGCAAAAGCTGTTGTACGCGCGGCTGGTAATGAAGGTTTACACAGCATCACAGTAGAAAGTGGTGCAATGGGCTTCCCATATTTAAGTAGAAGTAGTTCTGCAATCAATTATATCGATACACATTATTTCAATTTTGAAGTGACAGGAGATCAGCCAATTACAACCGCTTCTTATGTCGAAGAAGCACCAGAACCTGCAAATGGCGGAATTAAATTACCTGACCCTGTGAATAAAGATGGGGTTTCCGTTTCAATCGACAAATCGGAAGGAACAGTTGGAGAACCTGTAGTGTTAACAGCTTCTGGTTTACCTAAAAATGAAACGATTAAGTTTGATTGGCATACTATGGTTGGAACTCGCGTAACGGCTGAAGGCTATGGCGAGGAAGTATTTGATATTGGCGAAGGAAAAACCGATGCTGAGGGCAATTCAACTCACCAATTTAATATTCCAGATGATTTAGGTGGGCTTCCTCATCTAATCGACTTGAAGGTTGGGGATGAAGTTTACGGTCAAACCTATTTAAGAATTTTACCTTCCATCGTTTCGGTAACACCTTCATCTGGCCCTGTAGGAACTGAGTTTGTTATTGAAATTAAAGGTTCAGGATGGACAGAATTCGATAATGCATTAGGGGTTTTATATAATAACTCTTATATTGGATATATTTGTGGATTTAATAGCCAAGGAACAATTAAATTACGATTGAAAGCAACTGGCGAACCAGGATATCAATTTATCGATATTTATCCATCTATCTATAAAGGTCAACAAACACAACCAACTTATTATTTAAGACCAATGCTGACTTATCGCGAAGATCATCCTGGAACAGGAATCCCAGCGATTCGAACTATGTTTGAAATTACTGAATAGCAAAAGTGGACGTCATAAAGGCGTCCACTTTTTTATTGGACATATCTACAATGATTTCCTACAAAAAAATTCGCGGCTTACAATGGTAGGCCGCGCTTCATTTATAGTGATTACGTCTTTTCTTATGTATTACAACGTTGGTTATTTTAAAGACAACAAATATTCCGCAACTGATTCTTCATTTCCGTTTGCTGTTCCTGGTGGCATTGTTTTTCTTCCCTTTATTAAAACCTCTACAATTTGCTCTTTTGATAACGCAATGTTTTGTAAGTTTGGTCCAATATCGCCTGATAAATCAACCCCATGACAACCAATACAGCTAGATTTCGCGATTTTTTCTCCCTCTGCTACTAACGCTTCATCCAAAGCTTGTCCTTCTTCTTGTTGTGTACTGTTTGTTTCTGCTGTTGACTCCTTTTCATCTTCACTACAACCAGCTATTAAAATGAGAAGAAAACAACTAATTAGTAGAATTTTAATGAATCCATTCCCCTTCATAACAATCCCCTTCCATAAAAAAATAGTGCTATAACTATTATAGCACTATTGGTTAAATATGGAATTTTTAATTTGAACGGTCAAATTGTTGAATCATGCGATATAATTCCTCAGATTGACGTTTTAAATCTTGAGATAGTTTTTCTACTTGTTCGATGGCAAAGGCTTGTTCTTCTGTTGAGCCACGAACTTCTTGAGCTCCTGCTGATGTTTGTTCAGCAATTGCTGCTACCTCTTGAGATTGTCGAGCAGTAGTTTCAATGTTGATCATTTGTCTTTCTACTAATTGTGAAATATCCACAACAGCATCGGCCATTTCCCTTACGCTTGACGCCATTCCTTCAACAATCGCAGTAGTTTGAGAGACTTTTGAAGATTCTTTCACAGCAAAAGTTACTTGTTCATTCATTTGTTTTACAACGAGATTCACATTTTCTTGCATTGCTTTAATTAACGCCGTAATTCCTTGAACTGCTTTTCCACTTTCATCTGCTAAACTACGAACCTCTTCAGCAACGACAGCAAACCCTTTACCATGTTCCCCTGCTCTTGCTGCCTCAATTGAAGCATTTAAAGCGAGTAAATTTGTTTGAGCAGCAATATCCCCTACTAAACTAATAATTTGTTGAATTTGTTCCGCATTTTTCTCAAGTTGATGGATACTGTCTAACGCTTTTTCATTTCCATTTGCGATTTGTTGGATACTACTTACTAAGCCTTGAATCGAATCAGTAGTTGACTCTAAGTTTCCAATAATTTTTTTAGATTGTGTTGCTGAATTGAGTGCTCGCTCATTTACTTCTGACGCAAGTAATCGAACATCTTCAATTGCTTCTACTGTTTCTTGAACTGCCACTGCAGAAGCTTCTGCACCTTCAGAAATTTGACTTACTGTGTGTGCAATTCCCTCTGCTTTTCTTGAAGCAGACTCTGTTTGATTTGATAGATTAATAATCGTTTCATTTGTTGTTTGGAAGTTCTTTTCAATACTATCAACCATTTGTCTTAAGTTCGTCAGCATTAATTGGAATGCTTCCGCAACAGATTGAATTTCATCATGAGAGTTTCTAACTTCCACATCTCGTCCAATTTTACCCTCTGCAACAAGGGTTGCTGATTCTTCGAGTTTTTGTAATGGTTTTACTAATACCACACTAAAAATAGCCGCTAAAATACAAGACCATAAAATACCTAAAGCATATGTTAAAAATTCAAATACTATAAGATTTGGTATAAATTTTGAGAAGAACATTGGATGCAAATAATGAATAAATATAAAACTAGTTGAGTACGTAATAATTGCTAATACGCCAACGAATAAAACTAACTTTCTGCGTAAGTTAAAGTTTTTATTGTTCTTCATTCAGTAGTACGACCCCCAGCAATCTTATGTTGTAATTCGTCAATTAATTTCGATAATTCTTCATATGTTTGTCTATACGTATTAATATCTCCTCCAAATGGGTCCGATACATCTTTGGAACTATATGGGGCAACATATTCTTTTAAAGTAAATGTTTTATTTTGAACATTTGGAAACGATTGCAAAATCATATTTTTATGCGCCAATGTCATCGTAAGGATTAAATCGGCCCACTCAATATCTTGTTGCTTTACTTGAGATGTAATATGTTCAAACTGAATCTGATCTTGCGCTAATATTGCTTTGGCATTCTCAGATATCTCTCCCCCTTCCAGTGCATAGATTCCTGCAGATTTTACTTGAACCCCTTGAATATTGCGTGCTTTTAAAATGGCCTCAGCCATTGGACTTCTACATGTGTTACCTGTACATATAAAATAGATATTCATGCTGTCACTCTTCCTTTTAAGTATTATCAAGACTGTTAATAAAAGTAAGGATACTAATTGTTAATAGTGATATTCCTGCAATCCATTTCAAAATAGCCCCTTTAATAGGGAAATGACTTTTGGCAAGATAGAGCGATATATAAGATAGGACAAACGTCCATATACCTGCACTCATTATAAATAAATGTTTTTGTAAGTTTAGCATACCAAAAGAAATGCTAACTGAAAAGGTATCTAAACTTGCTGTTATTGCTAAAATTACGAGAGGTATCGCTATTACTTGGCGGTTTTTTGTCGATAGTATTAACTGAAGACCAATAAAAAACAAAAGAATACTAGATATTAGATTCGACCACTGAGTTAAAATAGATAACATCCAGTTACCTAAATTATAACCGATTATTGGGAATATCATATGTAAAATTGCTGTCCATAAAGAAAGTAAGAAACGTTTTTTCACATCTGGTAGTAGTAAATATAATGCAACAACATCTAAAGCGACAATGAGACCAGTTAATATTTCCTGCAAATATTGTCCTCTTTCCTATTTAAGATTTCTACCATCTTATGCGTAGAAAGTTTACAATATCATGGCTTTTCATCGACATAGATTTTAAAGTAAGAATAAAAAAGGTTAGCAATTAGTCATGTCCTAATTACTAACCTATGTTTTAAACTGTATACCATTTCCCACCAGAAGCCTTTTCTAGTCGATTCATGATTGCCGCTCCTACTCCTTCTGTTGAGGTAGTAGTTACTAGAATGATATTTGCTTCTGTTTTATCACAAGCGCGGAGATCATCATATAGTTTTGCTCCCATTCTTTCTTGGTCACCCTCAATACCGAACGTAAAGAAATAGTCGGCGCCAATAGCGTGGTAATTTGACGGAGCAAGTAAAGCTACTTTATTTCCATCATTTTTTAGTTGGGCAATGGCTTTTTCCACTTTTTGTTGATCACTTTCAATTAAATAAACAGGTGCCTCTGGAGCATAGTGAGTGTACTTCATTCCTGGTGCCTTTGGTGTTGATTCAAGTTGTTGTTGCTCCTTATTCGGTAAAATCACTTCACCTATTACTTCTTCGAGCATTTCCTTTGTAATTCCACCTGGACGTAAAATGACTGGCGGGTTAACTGTTATATCCAACACTGTTGATTCTAAACCGATGCCAGTAGTACCCCCATCAAGTATAAGCGGGATTTTTCCACGCAAATCTTCTTCAACATGAATTGCTTTCGTAGGACTTGGTTTCCCACTTCTATTCGCACTTGGAGCTGCAATTGGTTTTTTTAATTTTCTCAGTAGTTTTAATGCAACCTCATGATCCGGCATACGTAAACCAACTGTGGATAACCCTGCTGTAACGCTCGGGGCAAATACACCTGGTTTTACTTTCATAATAAGCGTTAACGCTCCCGGCCAGAAAATCTCCATCAGCTTGCTTGCCTTTTGAGGAATCTCTTCTATGAAATTAGATACTTCTTCAATAGAACCAATATGTACAATTAATGGGTTATCAGATGGACGGCCCTTTGCTTCAAAGATTTTCTTTACCGCCCGATCATCTGTTGCAACTGCGCCTAGTCCATAAACAGTCTCGGTTGGAAAGGCTACAACTTCCCCATTTTCTAATAAATCCACAGCTTGTGAATAAATCTGTTCATTATCCCCATCTTTATCCACAAGCAATCGGAAAGTCTCCATCCTACTCCCTCCTTTATTTTTGAGTATTACTCAATAGTTATACACAATTTGTGGATAACTTATCAACTTATGTGTACAACTTTCTAAATTGTTTGAAAAAAATTTTAGCTAAATAATTTTTTAATCCATTCCCAAATAAAGAACTTCACTTCTGGTTCGTCTTTTTCTTCTTCTTTCGCAACTTCTTTAGCATCTTGTTTTGTATCTTCTTTTGCTTGTGCACTTTCACAAACATTTCCGAAAATACTGCACCACCAGTTGTCACCACGACCGCTTCCGATTGTTAATACAAGAGAATTATACACATTTTGTGGGTAAAACGTGTTTGCATCAAACTTTGGTGGTATTAAATGTTCTCCAATATTAATATTAATTTCTTCTTGTGGATAATGCTTTTGTACGAAAGTTACCAATTGTGCATAACTTTCATCGTTATCCACACCATTTAATTCATTTTTCTGAATTTGCGTAAAAATCGGTTGTAAACTATCCACAATTTCATTTTTTAGTTGTTGATCGGCTGTTGTATTACTATTTGCAACTACACGAATTTTTAATGAATCATCTACTGCACTTTCTCTAGTTTCATAAACTTTGTCGAATAAATCTGGCAATAAAATGATTGAACATAATATCGCTACTGAAATAGCTACTAGTTTTAGTAGACTTAAAATCGTATTTACCTTCTCATCGTTTTCCACTCTTGTAATCTCGTAATCGTTTAACATATTAAATCCCTCCCTGACATCATAATTGGCAGGAAGAGATTTTTTTATACATCAATTTCACAAAAAACAAAACGATTTTTTTGATTAATATCTTTTATGATTTCTATTTTTGCCTCTGGAAAGCTAGATTTAAAGAAATTCGCAACCGCTTCACCTTGCAAATGACCAATTTCCACACCAATTAATGCTGGCTTTTTTAATAAAGGCGGCAGTTGTTCTGCAAGTTTTCGATACAAGATGAGTCCGTCTTCCTCAGCAAAAAGAGCAGAGTGTGGTTCATGCTCTAAAACGACCTCTGACATTTCTTTTGCTTCATCATAGCTAATATAAGGTGGATTTGATAAAATGACATCCCACTTTTCGTTCTGAAGTGGTTCTGTTAAATCACCTAAACGGAAATCAATTTGAGCTTTATTTTGTTTTGCATTAAGACGTGCTGTTTCAAGAGCAGATTCAGAAATATCTGTTGCAGTAATTTCAGCGTTTGGCATTTCGCACTTCATTGTAATAGCAATAGCACCACTTCCTGTTCCGATATCAGCAATCTTTATAGGAGCGGCTTTGCCAAACAATTTGTGGATACGTTCTTGCGCGGCAACAATTAATTCTTCCGTTTCTGGTCGTGGGATTAATACCGATTCATTTACAGTAAATTGTCTTCCGTAAAATTCCTCAACCCCTGTAATATATTGCACAGGGCGCCCCTTTGCATGTTGCTCTACATAGTTTTCAAATTGTTCGAGTGCTTCGTTCGAAATTGCATCGTGCATTCGCATCATTAATCCAGAATAATTCGTTTGTAAAATATGCTGCAATAATAGTCTTGCAGCATTTTCGTCACGACCTTTGTCCACTAAATAAGAAGAAGCCCATTTGAGGGCCTCAAAAATAGTTTTATGCTTCATCATTTAAGTGGGCAAGTTTCGATGCTTGCTCTTCTAACATTAATGCATCGATAATTTCGTCCAACTTGCCTTCCATGATAATATCAAGCTTTTGCAAAGTTAAACCAATACGATGGTCTGTGACACGATTTTGTGGATAGTTATATGTGCGAATACGTTCAGAACGATCTCCCGTACCAACAGCTGATTTACGTGTTGCATC
The DNA here is from genome assembly GCF_003628435.1 of Ureibacillus endophyticus. GTDB lineage: Bacteria > Bacillota > Bacilli > Bacillales_A > Planococcaceae > Ureibacillus > Ureibacillus endophyticus. The sequence continues at coordinate 41,560 of NZ_RBZN01000012.1, forward strand.
AATTTCTTTTTGTGCTTCTTGTCGATACATATCGGCAACACGAGCACGTAAAATTTTCATCGCTTTTTCACGGTTTTTAATTTGTGAACGCTCATCTTGCATCGAAACAACTACACCTGTAGGAAGATGGGTCATACGAACAGCAGACATTGTCGTGTTAACGGATTGCCCACCTGCACCAGAAGATGCAAATGTATCAACACGAATGTCTTTTTCATGAATTTCAACGTCCACATCTTCTACTTCTGGAAGACATGCAACTGTTGCTGTAGAAGTATGGATACGACCTTGAGATTCTGTTGCTGGTACACGTTGAACACGGTGCGCTCCGTTTTCAAATTTGAATTTTGAGTATGCTCCTTGGCCGTTAATCATAAAGATTACCTCTTTATAACCACCCATTGCATTCGGTGTTGCTTCCATAATATCAATTTTCCAACCTTGAGCTTCTGCATAACGAGAATACATACGGAACAAGTCTCCTGCGAAGATATTTGCCTCGTCCCCACCTGCAGCACCGCGAATCTCCATAATAACGTTTTTATCATCGTTCGGGTCTTTCGGAATAAGAAGGATTTTTAGGCGTTCTTCTAATGCTGGAATTTGCGCATTTAATTCGTTAAACTCTTCTTTTACCATTTCATACATATCTGGATCTTTTTCGTTTTCTAACATTTCTTTCGTATCGGCTAATTGTTGTTTCACACTTTTATATTCACGATACACTTCTACCATTTCTTGAATATCTGATTGTTCTTTTGAATATTCGCGAAGTTTTTTATTATCACTTACGATATCCGGATCACTTAATAATTCATTTAATCTTTCATAACGGTCCTCAACCGCTTGTAGACGATCAAACATGGTTTCACCTCTTGTTTTGATTATTATAATTTATGTGTACTAGCGTTTATCCGCCGAAAATGGGTATTTATCCGCCAATTTGAGGGGTTTTTCCGCCAAACTTTTGAATTTATCCGCCAAATCGAGCCGTTTATCCGCCAATTGCTTTTTTCTTTCTTAGTATAAAGAAATTACAACCTTTTATAAAGGTGGATTTACATGACATTTGCGACAAACTGGATAATATGTATCATTGCCACCAATTTGAATTTGTTCTCCTGTATAGACAGGTTTGTTATTTTCATCAACACGCAAATTCATTGTTGCTTTTTTATGGCAGAACCAACAAATCGTTTTCATCTCTTCGATTTTGTCCGCATAAATGAGCATATGACGACTACCTTCGAACAGTTCGTTTTGGAAGTCATTTTTTAATCCGAAGCCCATGACAGGTATATTTAAAATGTCGACAATTTTAGTTAATTGTAAAACATGTTCTTTTGTTAGAAATTGCACTTCATCTACTAAAACACAATATAATTTTCCTGGAAAGTTTTTCACGTATTCAAAAATGTTTGTTTCATCAAAAACAGGTATTGCTTTACGGCGAAGTCCAATTCGGCTAGATACGTAACCTACTTCATCTCTCGTATCGATTCCTGATGTAAAAATTAATACTGGTTTATCTTGTTCTTCATAATTATGAGCAACTTTAAGAATTTCAATAGACTTTCCACTATTCATAGCACCATGTTTAAAAAATAATTGCGCCATTCAAGAATACCTCATTTCTTCAATTTCATCATCGTTGGACGAACAAACCTATATCGTAAAACTTAAAAAATGCCTGCCAGCATTTGCTTGGCAGGCATTTTATAAAATTCTTATTTAAGACCGTATTTTTTGTTGAAACGATCCACACGTCCGTCAGCAGACGCGAATTTTTGACGGCCAGTATAGAATGGGTGGCACTCGTTGCAAAACTCAACAGTGATTTTTTCTTTTACTGAACCAGTTTCAAAAGTGTTACCGCAAGAGCAAGTTACTGTTGCAGTTTTGTAATCTGGATGAATTCCTTGTTTCATATTCGTTTCTCCTCTCGCCCTGAACCATCCGGAACAGAGTTATTATTCGTACTGTGCCTTACATAACCCGAATATGCCAGTTATATATGCACACGTTACATACCTAAAAGATTATAGCAAGTAATATTACTTATCGCAAGGAAAAATATTTGCCATTTACATAGTTTGTCGATTCATGCTTAGAATTTGTCCACATATAGTATGTGAATTGTATATTCGCGCAAAAATCCCACTCACTCGATTATAGCAAACCTTTACCTTTTGCCTTTTTCATATCACTATCAAGTTTCTCGAAAAATTCTTCGTTTGATTTTGTACTACGAAGTTTTTTCAAGAAACGTTCTGCAAAGTCAGGTGCATCTGAGAATGTTTTACGGATTGCCCATAGTTTCTCTAGCTGCTCTGAAGGAATAAGCAATTCTTCTTTACGCGTACCAGAACGACGAATATCAAGAGCTGGGAAAATACGACGTTCAGCAAGTTGCCGGTCTAAATGAAGTTCTAAGTTACCAGTACCCTTAAACTCTTCATAGATTACCTCATCCATACGTGAACCTGTATCTACTAATGCTGTTGCTAGAATTGTTAAACTACCACCATCTTCAATATTACGAGCAGATCCAAAGAATCGTTTCGGGCGGTGGAATGCTGCTGGATCAATACCACCTGATAATGTACGTCCACTTGGTGGAATTACTAGGTTATATGCGCGGGCAAGACGCGTAATAGAATCCATTAAAATAATAACATCTCGTTTATGTTCAACTAAACGACGGGCACGCTCTAATACAAGTTCTGCTACTTTTACATGGTTTTCAGGAACTTCATCAAAAGTAGAACTTACTACATCAGCTTTTACAGAACGCTCAATATCTGTAACCTCTTCAGGTCGTTCGTCTATTAATAAAACAATTAACTCTGCTTCTGGATAGTTTGTTGTAATAGCATTAGCAATTTCCTTTAAAAGCGATGTTTTCCCTGCTTTTGGTGGTGCCACAATTAACCCACGTTGGCCGAATCCAACAGGAGCAACTAAATCCATTATGCGAGTTGATAGTTTATGGGATTCTGTTTCTAATTTAATTTGACGGTCTGGATAAAGTGGTGTTAATGCTGGGAAGTGAACTCGTTCTTTTGCGATTTCTGGATTTTCGCCATTTACTGCATCTACTTGAAGTAATCCAAAATATCGCTCATTTTCTTTTGGCGGTCTTACTTTACCAGATACCTTGTCCCCATTACGAAGATCGAATCGACGTATTTGGGAAGCAGAAATATAAATATCTTCTTTTGAAGGAGAATAGTTGATTGGTCGAAGGAATCCAAAGCCTTCCTGATTTACTATCTCTAAAACTCCTTCCATGAAGAAGAAACCTTCTTGTTCGGAACGAGATTTTAATATTGCAAAGATTAATTCTTTTTTTGTTAATTTACTATAATATGAAATCTTGTAATCACGTGCAAGAGCATATAACTCTTTCAACGTCATATTTTCTAATTGTGCTATCGTAAGAGCTGACATAGCATTTCTCCAGTCTTTTATATTTTTATATAACTTTAAAATTTGTTGGAATTTACTTACTGTAGGGTTATTTGAAAGTTTTGAAGGAAAAAAAGCCTGATTAAAATTATGTAGAAATATTGAGGAACTTTTTCTTAGAAAAAGAATTTCCTTTTTCACTATTTTTTAATCAGGCATTTATTTTGAAGTTATTCTTTTACGTATCTTGGTTTTTTCTCAATACTGTGACGACCTTCGATGAAGCGTACTGTTCCTGTCTTTGCACGCATAACAACGGAATGAGTTAAGCAATAATCACCTTTATATTGCACACCACGTAGTAATTCACTATCTGTTACAGCCGTTGCAGCAAAGATTGCGTCATCACCTTTTACAAGATCATCTAAGTATAACACTTTTTCAAGATCGATCCCCATATTTTTGCAACGTAAAGCCTGCTCTTCGTCTTCTGGAATTAGCTTACCTTGGAAATCTCCACCTAAACATTTTAATGCTACAGCAGAAATTACACCCTCTGGAGCACCACCAGTTCCGAACATGATATCGATACCAGTTTCATCAAATGCTGTACTAATCGCAGCATTTACATCCCCGTCTTGGATAAATTTAATACGTGCACCTGCAGCGCGAATTTCATCTACAATATGTTGATGGCGAGGTCGATCTAGTAAAATGGCAACTACATCTGAAATTTCTTTATTTTTTGCTTTTGCTACTGCCATTAAGTTTTCAGTAACAGATGCATTGATATCTACTTTCCCTTTACTTTCTGGACCAACAGCTAATTTTTCCATATACATATCTGGTGCATTTAATAGATTTCCACGGTCAGCTATTGCTAATACAGTAATTGCACCGTTTGTTCCTTTTGCAACGATGTTTGTTCCTTCTAGAGGATCCACTGCAATGTCCACATGCGGACCGCCGTTACGTTGGCCAAGTTCTTCACCAATATAAAGCATTGGTGCTTCATCCATTTCTCCTTCACCAATTACCACGGTACCATGCATTGGAATTGTATCAAATAACGCACGCATTGCTGTTGTAGCTGCGTCATCAGCTTCCTCTTTTAAGCCACGTCCCATCCATTTCGCAGAAGCGATTGCTGCTGCTTCGGTAACGCGTACTACTTCCATCGTTAAACTACGTTCCATTCTATATTTGCCTCCTGTTTTCGGAAATGCCGAAACTTATCACGTCTTTATTGTAACATACTTTGTGATTTTTGCATTTTAGGTTTTCATTTAACTAAGTCGTTAATCAACACGGTTGGTTGTACTTACACTAATGGTTTCACGACGAATATTTGCACCCAATAAACACAACTTTTCAATTAAAGAACTATATCCTCTTTCGATATGATAAATTTCCTGTATTTCTGTTTCGCCATCTGCAAGTAAACCTGCTAATACTAATGCCGCTCCAGCACGAAGATCGGTAGCTGTAACTTTCGATCCGTGTAGTCGAGTTGGGCCCTGAATAATGGCCGTATTCCCTTCTACTCTTGCGTTTGCATTCATACGGCGCAGTTCATCGATATGTTTAAAACGCGCAGAATAAATCGTATCAGTTACTTTAGAAGCACCAACTGCCTGTGTCATTAATACCGAGAGTGGCTGTTGCACGTCTGTCGGGAAACCTGGGTAAACCAGTGTTTTTACATCCACTGCTTGAAGTGCATCAGTTCTAGGGATGAAAATACTTTCTTCGCCCTCAACAACTTTAACACCCATTTCACGTAATTTTGCAGTTATAGCTTCTAAATGTAGAGGAATAATATTATCAACCGTTACACCATCACCAATTGCAGCTGCCATTATCATAAAAGTAGCTGCTTCAATGCGATCTGGAATAATCGTATGTTTTGTACCATGTAATTCATCGACACCATCGATACGAATTACACTTGTACCAGCACCTTTAATGTTTGCACCCATATTTGTTAAAAGAGTCGCAACATCGATAATTTCCGGTTCTTTTGCGGCATTTTCAATAACAGTACGCCCTTTAGCACGCACTGCTGCTAACATAATATTAATAGTGGCTCCAACACTTGCAACGTCTAAATAAATTTTTGCACCAATTAATTCATCAGCACGTAAATAAATTGCTCCGTGTTCGTTTGTTACTTTCGCCCCAAGTGCCTCAAAACCTTTAATATGCTGATCAATTGGACGAGGGCCGAGAAAACATCCTCCCGGCAACCCAATTACAGCTTTTTTGAAACGACCAAGCATCGCCCCCATTAAATAATAAGAAGCGCGAAGTTTTTTGACATTTCCATTTGGTAAAGGAATTGCTTGCATTTGGGTCGGGTCAATTTCCATTTGACCGTCTTTGAAAAGGACTTCCCCACCAATTTCCTCTAATAATGCTTTTAACGTCCAAGCATCAGAAATTTCAGGTATTCCATCAATTGTAACAGTTGAATTTGCAAGGATCGAAGCTGGAATTAAAGCAACTGCACTATTTTTTGCTCCACTAACTTTCACTGTTCCTTTTAGACGATTCCCGCCGATGATTTTATAAACATCCATTACACGTTCTCCCTTTTGATTGGAAAGTTTCACTTATTATTGTCCTTTACGCATCAGTTAGATCCGCTCACTTTCTAAAACAAAGGTGACCAAATAATAATTTTTTAATTACTTCTTATTATTTACCAATTTCCCAATTTAAAGACTAATTTCCATAAAGAATCTAAGTTTTTTTCAATTTACTCTATTGTATTGTAAATATCATTTATGTTGACAATCGGGACAACTGGTTATTTACTTTTACGTTTTTCCCAATCAGCTAGGAATCCTTCAATTCCTTTATCAGTTAATGGATGATGGAATAACTGTTTTAATACTTTGAATGGAGTTGTAGCGATATCTGCTCCAGCTAAAGCGACTTCTGTAATATGTTGAGGATGACGGATAGACGCTGCAATGATTTGAGTTGGGATATCATGAATTGCAAAAATATCAGCAATTGTGCTAATTAATTCAGATCCTGTTTGACCGATATCATCAAGACGTCCAACGAATGGAGATACGTATGTTGCGCCGGCACGTGCAGCCATTAATGCTTGATTAGCACTAAAGATTAATGTCACATTTGTTTTAATGCCTTTTTCTGAGAAGAATTTACATGCTTTTAATCCTTCTGGAGTCATTGGTAATTTAACCGTAATATTAGGAGCGATTGCCGCTAATTCTAGACCTTCTTTAATCATTCCTTCTGCATCAAGTGAAATTACTTCACCACTAACAGAACCATCAACAAGCTCTGCAATTTCACGTAGACGATCATGGAATGAAACGTTCTCTTCTTTTGCAACTAATGATGGATTAGTTGTAACCCCGGATAAAATACCCCATGAGTGTGCTTCTTTAATTTCTTCAAAATTTGCTGTATCGATAAAAAATTTCATTGTGTAATCCTCCTCAAATAGTCATCTATCAAAAATGAGGAGAAGGTCGGTTTAACACAAACGACTCTTCTCCTGTAAGTTAATATTCAATCAAGAAAAGCAGAGTTTCATTTAAATATTTCACTTAGTAAACATTTTACTAATCATTATAAACTATTTCTGCAACCTTTAAATTAAGCTTTTTGTGAGCTACCAAATTCGCGCATTTTACCAATAACAGTTGTTTTAATTGCTTCACGCGCTGGTGCTAAGTATTTACGTGGGTCATAAACTTTTTGGTCTTTTTCTAAAATTTCACGAACAACTTTTGTTGCTGCAATTTGGTTTTCTGTATTTACGTTAATTTTAGCTGTACCTAAAGAAATCGCACGTTGAATATCTTTAGTTGGGATACCAGTACCACCGTGAAGTACAAGTGGAAGATCTGTTAAATTTGAGATTTCCTCCATTTCAGCAAATCCTAAGTTTGGCTCACCTTTATATGGTCCATGAACAGATCCTAATGCAGGAGCTAAACAATCGATTGCTGTTTGTTCTACTAACGCTTTACATTCTTGAGGATTTGCATAAATGATACCGCCAATAACACCATCTTCTTCTCCACCAACAGTACCTAACTCTGCCTCAACTGAAACGCCTTTTGAATGTGCATATTCCACTACTTCAGAAGTAATTTTTACGTTTTCATCAAATGGATGATGAGAAGCATCAATCATAACAGAAGTAAACCCTGCATCAACCGCTTCTTTACATTTTTCAAAGCTAGAACCGTGGTCTAAATGAATTGCCACTGGAACTGTAATTTTGTAGCTTTCCATTAACCCTTTTACCATGTGGACAACTGCAATAAATCCACCCATATATTTCCCTGCACCTTCAGAAACACCAAGGATAACTGGTGATTTTTCTTCCTCAGCTGCTTGTAAAATTGCTTGAGTAAATTCTAGGTTATTTATATTAAATTGCCCTACAGCATAACCTTCTTTTTTCGCTTTAATTAACATTTCTTTCATAGAAACTAATGGCATCGTTAAATACACTCCCAGACCAAAATTTTTTATTATTATGCTAAAACATTCCATTAAATATTCCAGATTAACTATAACAAAAACGATGTAGTCTCTCAAGTGAGACTACATCGTTTTCTGTGCCGAAAGCGTAGCGTCAGGCACAAAAACTTTTATAAAGTAAATATTACTTTACCGGAATTGTTATTTAATCTACTCTCTCAAGTACGAGACGACTTGCTTTTCTGCGGCGAAAGCGAAGCGTCAGCCGCAAAAATTCTTTATGAGTATGACACTAATTCAGAGGCTTTACTTGTTAGTCTCTCAAGTGAGACTACATCGTTTTCTGTGCCGAAAGCGTAGCGTCAGGCACAAAAACTTTTATAAAGTAAATATTACTTTACCGGAATTGTTATTTAATCTACTCTCTCAAGTACGAGACGACATGCTTTTCTGCGCCGATAGCGTAGCGAAAGGCGCAAAAATTCTTAATAAGTATTCAAATAATTCTAAGGCTTTCACTTATTAGTCTCTCAAGTGAGACTACATCGTTTTCTGTGCCGAAAGCGTAGCGAAAGGCGCAAAAACTTCTCAATAAGTAATTTATTATTTTTAATGTATTTCCTTATTCTCGTCTCTCAAGTGCGAGACGACTTGCTTTTCTGCGGTGAAAGCAAGCATCAAGCTCAAAAACTCTTATTAGTTTTTAATTAAAAAAGTTTAGTTTATACATTTCAGGATCCTAACATCTATTTGCAAATGGTCTTTATTAAGTAAAAGTTGATTTCCATTCCGTGTGGACGCTTTCCGCGGGCATGGCCTCAACTAATTTTTTCCGGCTAACGCCGGCAAAAATGGATTTTCGGCTCAGTGCTACTGTCGCTCCGCTTTCGTCGCAAATAAATTTGCTATTCCCGCAGGAAGCTTTGCTCTGTAGCGAAAGGCGAATGCCGTCAGCTACACTCAGCCACACTCCATTCCAATCAACTTTTTTTCGAGAAAGCTAACACTTATTCAATCTTTTGGAAAAATTACTTTTTGTCAAAATAACTTGTTTTCTTAATAGAAAGCACACCGACATGTAAAATAACGTCAGATCCTTTCTTTATATATTTTTTAGTACATAAACGTAATGAACCTAAAGCTTTATCGACAATTCAGATATAAATCACATTTATAGCCTATTAACAAATAAAATTCCCATCACTCAAAAAAGAGACAGGAATTTTAAAATCAATTTTTATATAAACTAAAATAGTGGTTTAAGGAGAAATCACTATAAAAAAATTTATCAAGCTGTTAACACGTCATTTACTTCTTTCGTTACCTCGAATATATTAAATGGCTTCGTAAAATATCTGACTACACCAAGAGTTTTGGCTTCCTCCATCATCTCTTGATCGCCGAAAGCTGTCATCATAAAAATTGGCATCATAAAATCACGCTCTCGAATATGTTTTAAAATTTCAAAACCATTCATACCCGGAATTTTCATATCCAATAAGACACAGTCAATTATGTTATTTTCGATAATGGTTAGTGCTTCTAAACCATTCACTGCCTGAAAAACATTATAACCCTCTCTTGAAAATACCTCTTCCAACAAAAGTCGAATGCCTCTTTGATCATCTACAATTAATATATTTCTCACAGTTCTTTTCCCCTTAAAAAAAATTTAGATTTATGTATTATCACTTTTACATTTCCCTATATTTCCATATATAAACATGTATGTCCTGCTATTTTTATTTCCCAGTTTCTAATCATTCACAATAATTTCAAATTTTGATTTTTACCTTTCGAAATTTTATAATACCAAAAGAAGAGGTGGAACTATGTCAAAAATACTTTCTACTCAAATGAGTGGGTTATTCCAAAGAATCATTCAAAGTGAAGAAGATGCTATCGAAGAAACTGCTCGTCTACTAGCACAAGCAAGTGTTGGACAAGGTAAAGTATACTTTGCTTGTTTTGATGGGTTAGAAGCTATTGAAACGAATGCTCTACACGGAATAGAAAAATTCACCAATCTTGAAAAATGGTCAGAAGATACTGTAATCACTGATGTAGATCGCGTTTGTATTTTTACTCCAAGTGCTGAAAATCTTAAAGCTGTAGAACTTGCCAATATGCTATACGATAAATTTATTCCTTTTTCCGTTGTCTCAAGTGAACCGCCGAGCGAAAAGAATCTATTAAGTGATTTAGCCTATACTTATGTTTCTATGAAAATTCGTGGTGGAATATTACCTCATCCAACAAATTTAGGAGAACGTGTTGTTATTCCATATTTAATGGCCGGTTTATTTGTCTATGAAGCAATCAAATTAAACTATGACGAAATGCTATCAGATGATGACTTGGATTAATTCTATTTTATATTAAAGAATTAAATTTAGTAATATTTAAAAAAGGACTGTCTCCAAATGACAGTCCTTTTTGTTTATTAACAGTTATTGTTATTAAATGCTGCTCCTACGAACTCACGGAATAATGGTTGTGGGCGTTGTGGACGTGAGATGAATTCTGGGTGGAATTGACATGCCACGAAGAATTTTTTCTCCGGTAATTCAATAATTTCCACTAAACGATTATCAGGGCTTGTACCAGAGAATACTAACCCTTCTGCTTCCATTGCTTCACGGTATTCGTTGTTGAATTCGTAACGGTGACGATGACGTTCGTAAATTAATTCATCATCATATGCCGCCATTGCACGTGAACCTTCTTTTAATTTACATGGATATAATCCTAAACGTAATGTACCACCTAAATCGATATCATCACTTTGATCTGGTAAGAAGTCGATAATTGGGTAAGGTGTTTCTTTGTTTAATTCAGTAGAATGTGCTCCTTCAAGTCCTAAAACATTACGAGCAAATTCGATTGTTGCTAACTGCATACCTAAACAAATTCCTAAGAATGGTACATCGTTTTCACGAGCATATTGGATAGCAGCGATTTTTCCCTCAATCCCACGATCACCAAAACCACCAGGAACTAAAATACCAGCTGCATCTTTTAATAACTCTCCAACATTTTCAGTAGTCACATGTTCTGCGTTAATCCAATCTACTTCGATATCAGAATCATATACATATCCTGCATGTTTTAAAGCTTCTACTACTGAAATATAAGCATCTTGTAGTTCTACATATTTCCCTACTAAAGCAATACGAGTTTTATTTCGAAGATTTTTTACTTTATGAACAAGTTCTTTCCAGTCAGACATGTCTGCTTCTGGCGCTTCAATACGGAAATGTTCTAAAACGATATCGTCAAAATCTTGAGCATGTAAGTTTAACGGAATTTCATATAAATGCTCTGCATCACGAGATTCAATGATATCACGTGCCGTTACGTCACAGAATAAAGCTAATTTTTCGCGCATTTCTTGAGATACTGGTTGCTCAGTACGTACAACAATAATATTAGGTTGAATTCCTAATGAACGTAATTCTTTTACAGAGTGTTGCGTTGGTTTAGTTTTTAATTCACCAGCAGCAGCAATGTAAGGAATTAATGTACAGTGAACATACATAACATTATTGTGACCAAGATCTGATTTCATTTGGCGAATTGCTTCAAGGAATGGTAGAGATTCGATATCCCCAACTGTTCCGCCTACTTCTGTAATTACGATATCAGCGTTTGTTTCACGTCCTGCACGTTGAATACGGTCTTTTATTTCATTTGTAACATGAGGAATAACTTGCACCGTTTTACCGTTATAATCACCACGGCGTTCTTTTGCTAAAACAGATTTATATACACGCCCTGAAGTTACAGTAGAATGTTTACCTAAATTGATATCAATAAAGCGTTCATAGTGTCCTAAGTCTAAGTCAGCTTCTGCGCCATCATCTGTTACGAATACTTCACCATGTTGGTAAGGACTCATTGTACCTGGATCTATATTTAAATAAGGGTCAAATTTTTGAATTGTTACTTCTAATCCACGATTTTTTAATAATCGTCCTAAAGATGAAGCGACGATCCCTTTTCCAAGTGAAGAAACTACTCCACCTGTTACAAAAATATACTTTGTCATTGCAAATTTTCCTCCTCAATACTACTATTACACATTTTTCGAAAGACAGAACATTTCCGTGGTTTCTAATCAAAATTTTTATATCTCTATAAAAACATTCCACCGGATATTTAAACCTATACGTTTTTAATGGTCTATTCTGTTTTTCTTATTCAAAATAAAAAACGCTCCTTCTGCAAATAGCAGAGGGAGCGTGAATTTATCACGGTCAATCTCCTTTTTTAAGGAGCCCAAGTAAAAGAGTATATTGAAAAATAGGAGAAGTCAAGCCCTTTTAAATTGAGTATCGAAAAATAAAATGGTGTTTCTGCTTATCTAGCGGCAAAATCTAACACTTTTATATTATTCTTCTTCCTCTTCCTCAATTTCTTCTGTTTCTTCATCATCTTCAATAATGAATTCCTCATCGTCCTCAATGATTTCATCGTCAATGTCTGCATCGACATCGTCAAGATCATCAATTTCTTCTTCAACAAATTCTAAATCTTCTTCATCATCTAATTCATCGATTTCTTCTTCGTCAACAAACTCTTCGAAGTCTTCCTCGAATACTAAATCGTCTTCATCAACAATTAATTCTTCTTCTTCTTCATCAACTGCTTTAGATTTACGTTTACGAGCTTTTACTGTTGGAGCTGTTTCTTCTTCGATTGTTTCAACTTTATACCACTCACGTAGGCCCCAGCCGTTTTCATGGTTTAGAAGGAAACGTCCATCAATATTCATATCAGTATAAAACTGTACAAGGCGTGCTTGGATTTCTTCATCTGAAAGACCGTTTAAAGATTGGATTACTTTAAGTAAGTCATGGAATGCAATCGGTGATTTTCTCTCTTCTAATACTGCGTAGGCTAAGTCAATTAACGATTCTTCTGCTAATTGTTCTTTTGTCAATTCACGAATATTCAACTCGTGCACGTCCTTTCTATCAATACAATTTCGCATATTCTTGTTTTGCGATTCTACATATCTTAAGCATAATATCCATTATATACAAAGTACTATACACTATGCTAGTTTCATTTACTGTTTTTTTATTTTATAAACTTCTTTAAACCCTAAGTAAAATAAAAAACCTGATAATATCAGTAATGGTATAGAACCTAACTGTTTATTATACAAAAAGAAAGTTGCCAGTAAACAAGAAAGTATAAAAATGTAATGATAATATTGTTTAATCAAAGTGCAAAACTTCCTTTCTGTACAATATATTATAGCTAAAATTTAGACAAAAAAACTAAAAATTGCTACTAAACAGCATGCCACATTCTCCTTAAAATTATAATTTCAGTAAAATATTTATTAAGTGAGTAGAAATTTGCTTAAAAAAGGTAATTTCAGTATTGTGAGAAAAAACTTTTTTAACAAAAAGGAGCGCTTGCACAATTGAACTATACTCATTTGCAAGCGCTTTATAATTAATCATATTTACATATTTCTTCTATATTGCCCACCAACTTCATATAACGCTCGCGTTATTTGCCCAAGACTCGCAACTTTCACTGTTTCCATTAATTCTGCAAAAATATTCCCTCCAGAAAGGGCTGTTTGTTTTAATTTTTCTAATGCAGTAGAACAGTTTGCCTCATTACGTTTTTGGAATTCCTGTAAATTTTTAATTTGCAATTCCTTCTCTTCTTTTGTTGCTCGGGCGATTTCCATATTATTAATTTCATCAGCTGAAGGTGGATTAGGGTTCAAATAAGTATTTACGCCAATGATTGGCAATTCACCAGTATGCTTTAGATGCTCATAATACATGGACTCTTCCTGAATTTTTCCGCGCTGATATTGTGTCTCCATTGCACCTAGCACGCCACCACGATCATTAAGTCGTTCAAACTCCTCTAAAACCGCTTGCTCCACTAAATCTGTTAATTCTTCAACAATGAAGGAACCTTGTAATGGATTTTCATTCTTCGATAATCCATGTTCCTTTGTAATAATCATTTGAATCGCCATTGCGCGGCGAACGGATTCCTCTGTTGGTGTTGTAATTGCTTCATCATATGCATTTGTATGAAGTGAATTACAATTATCTTGTAGTGCCATTAATGCTTGAAGCGTTGTACGAATATCATTAAAGTCAATCTCTTGTGCATGTAATGAACGACCAGATGTTTGAATATGATATTTCAATTTTTGAGAACGCTCATTTGCACCATACTTATCGCGCATAACGATTGCCCAAATACGACGAGCAACACGACCGATTACTGTATATTCTGGGTCTAAACCATTCGAGAAGAAGAACGAAAGATTTGGTGCAAAATCATCAATTTTCATACCACGACTTAAATAATACTCTACGTAAGTAAATCCATTCGCTAACGTGAACGCTAGTTGCGAAATTGGGTTCGCCCCAGCTTCTGCAATATGATAACCGGAAATAGAAACAGAATAATAATTTCGTACTTTATGGTCGATAAAGTATGCTTGAATATCCCCCATCATTCTAAGAGCAAATTCAGTAGAGAATATGCACGTATTTTGACCTTGGTCTTCTTTTAAAATGTCTGCCTGAACAGTTCCGCGCACAATTTGCAATGTTTGCTCACGTACTTGAGTAAATTCCTCGACTGTAAGCGTACGACCTAGTTCTTGTTCACGTTTTTTCACTTGTTGATCAATCGCTGTATTTAAAAACATCGCTAAAATAATTGGTGCAGGTCCATTGATAGTCATAGAAACAGACGTAGATGGTGCACATAAATCAAATCCGGAATATAGTTTCTTCATATCATCAAGAGTACAAACACTAACCCCAGACTCCCCGACTTTCCCATAAATATCTGGACGGTAATCAGGGTCTTCTCCATATAATGTTACAGAATCAAAGGCTGTTGATAATCGTTTTGCATCATCATCCTTTGATAAGTAATGGAATCGTTTATTTGTTCGTTCAGGTGTACCTTCCCCAGCGAATTGACGTTTCGGATCTTCACCTTGGCGTTTAAATGGAAATACGCCAGCAGTATACGGAAATTCACCTGGTACATTTTCAGCATAAACCCATCTTAAGATTTCCCCGTAATCTTTATATTTTGGAAGGACCACTTTTGGAATTTTTGTCCCTGATAAAGATGTTGTTTTTAAAATTGTACGAATCTCTTTATCTCGAACTTTTGTAACGAATTCATCCCCAGAATACGCTTCTTTTAATTTCTCCCAGTTATTTAAAATACGTTTAGATTCTGCTGATAATTCGTTTTTCACACTATCGGCAAGAGATTGTAAAGATTGTAATAAAGCATCCTCTGGTGAGTTTTGCTGAACTTGCGAAATCGTACCTTCTAGTTGATATAGTTTTCTTGCTAGCTCTACTTGATGTGCCGCATGTTTGTGATAATTTCTTACTGTATCAACAATTTCACGCAGGTAATAGCGGCGATCATTTGGAATGATGACATCCTGCTTTTGAGTTTGAACAAACTGCTCATAGGAAGTTTTCCAATTAAATCCAAACTTCTCGTTGATTTTTGCAACAAGTGCAGCAAATAATGAATTTGTCCCTTTGTCATTAAATTGACTAGCAATCGTACCATAAACAGGCATTTTATCTAAAGGTTCATTCCACAATTCATGAGAGCGTTGGTATTGCTTTTGAACTTGGCGAAGGGCATCCTCGGAACCTTTTCTTTCAAATTTATTGATGGCAATTAAGTCTGCATAGTCAATCATGTCGATTTTTTCAAGTTGCGTTGGTGCACCAAACTCACTTGTCATTACATACATCGAAAGATCTGTATATTTTGTGATTTCCGCATCGCCTTGACCAATACCGCTTGTTTCTACAATGATAAGGTCGTAGCCAGCTGCTTTTACAATATCAAGGACATCCCCAGTCGCCGAAGATAGTTCCGTTCTCGATCCTCTCGTCGCTAAACTTCTCATATAAACACGATTATTGAAAATTGCATTCATACGGATACGGTCGCCAAGCAGTGCGCCACCCGTTTTTTGTTTAGTAGGGTCTACTGAAATGATGGCTACTTTTTTGTCAGGGAATTCACGCAAGAAACGATGGATTAATTCATCTGTTAACGAAGATTTACCTGCTCCACCAGTACCCGTAATACCTAATACAGGAGTGTTTTTTGATTTTTTGCGCGCTTCTTCAAGTAAATACGTCACTTCACCATCTCCACCAATTTCAGCAGCAGTAATTAAGTTTGCTAAAATTTCAGGTGTTTCAGTGGATAGTCGTTCTAATTTTTCTAAGTAGTTTCCTTTTAGGGTTGAAAAATCTGCTCCTTCTAATTGCTTATTAATCATCCCTTGTAACCCTAGTTTCATACCATCTTCTGGCGAGAAAATGCCCGCAATACCGTAATCATGCAATTCTTCAATCTCACGTGGAAGGATAACTCCACCACCACCACCGTAAATTTTAATATGTGGTGCCCCTTTTTCTAACAATAAATCATACATATATTTAAAGTATTCCATATGCCCGCCTTGATAGGAGGAAATAGCAATACCTTGAGCATCTTCTTGAATCGCTGCATTGACCACTTCTTCAACAGAGCGATTATGACCTAAATGAATGACTTCTGCACCACTTGCTTGTAAAATACGGCGCATTATATTTATTGAAACATCGTGTCCATCAAATAAACTTGAAGCTGTTACAAAACGAACGTGATGTTGTGGTCTGTAAATATGAGATTGTTGTTTCTTTTCATCTACTTTCACCATTTGATATACCCCTTTTCAATGAACAAATGTTATTTTCCCATCTAGCCTTTTAGAAATGAAAAACACCGCCAAAATGCAACGCAAATTTACGTATGCTCTTTAGCGATGTTCCCCCTTCACTCATAATGCAATAGTCCTGATAAGCACATTGTTATTTGTGCTTCTGTATATTCTTCAATCGTAAAATGCTTTTGGAGTGCCCATTTACGGAACGCCCATGCCTGACCTTGGACGACTAGTAAATTTGCTGCCAAATAAATTTCTTGATTGGAGATAGTCAGTTCCCCAGATTGAACACAGTTTTTGATAATTTTTTCAAATAGTGATACCATTTCCAATTCTTTTTGCAATATATATTGTTGCTTATCTTTTGGAAGTGATTTTGTTTCTTGATACATGATTGTAAATTCATCTACCATGCTATCAATCAACGAAAAGTATTGCTTGATTGCTAATTTTAATTCCTCTAACGTCCCTTTACTTGTTGAAATTGTAGAAAGACGCTGAATCACTTGATCATAAATGTTATCGCACACTAAGTAGAGAACATCTTCTTTCGTACGAATATATTCATATAATGTTCCAATGCTAAATCCAGCCGCTTTTGCAATTTCCCGCGTTGTTGCCCGATGAAAACCTTTTTCTCTAAATAATTTCACTGCTCCGCTCACGATTTGTTTGCGCCTTATTTCAATCAGGTTTTCATCTTTCACGTTAGTTTGAACTAAAATTTTTTCTTCGTTTTCTAACATCTATTTCGTTAACATACGCGAGATAACTAGGCGCTGAATCTCTTGCGTACCCTCGTAAATTTGTGTGATTTTTGCATCACGCATATAACGTTCCACTGGGTATTCTTTTGTATAGCCATAGCCACCGAAAATTTGTACAGCTTCCGTTGTAACAGACATCGCTGTATCGCCCGCCATTAATTTCGCCATTGCAGATGCTTTTCCGTATGGTAAGTTATTAGACTCTAACCAAGCTGCTTGGTAAGTTAATAGTCTTGAAGCTTCAACAGCTGTCGCCATATCCGCTAATTTGAATGATACTCCTTGGTTCGCTACGATTGGTTTACCGAATTGAACGCGTTGTTTTGAATAGTCAATTGCTGCATCTAAAGCTCCTTGGGCAATACCTACTGCTTGAGCTGCAATTCCGTTACGTCCGCCATCCAATGTTTGCATCGCGATTTTGAAACCTTCTCCCTCGCTTCCAAGAAGGTTTTCTTTTGGAACTCGGCAATTATCGAAAATAATTTCAGCTGTAGGAGATGATCGGATCCCCATCTTTTTCTCTTTTTTCCCTACACCAAAGCCTGGGAAACTAGATTCAACAATAAACGCACTTGTTCCTTTATGTTTTGATTCTGGATCAGTTACGGCAAATACGATATAAGTGTCCGCAATTCCTCCGTTTGTAATGAAGATTTTAGAACCATTTAAAACGTATTCATCACCTTCTAGTTTTGCAGTCGTTCTCATTCCTCCTGCATCACTACCTGAACCAGGTTCTGTTAAACAGTACGCCCCGATTTTCTTACCTTCTGCCATTGGGCGTAAATATTTTTGCTTTTGTTCTTCTGTACCAAATTTATAAACTGGCCAACCAGCTAGTGATGTATGGGCAGAAAGCGTTACCCCTGTTGACGCACAGACACGGGAAAGCTCTTCTACTGCGATACAATAAGCTAAATAATCAAACCCTGCTCCACCATATTCTTCTGGCCAAGGAATACCCGTAAGACCTAGTTCAGCCATCTTGTGCCAAATTTCCATATCAAATGTTTCATTTTCATCACGTTCTGCTGCTGATGGTGCCACTTCATTAACGGCAAAATCACGAATCATTTCTCTTAATTGCTCATGCTCTTCTGATAATTGAAAATTCATTTTACATCCCCCTATTGTGATGTACCTGGTACACACGTTTAAACCAGATACGCTTTACTTATTACGATTTTTTGAATTTCACTTGTACCTTCATATATTTCGGTTACTTTTGCATCTCGGAAGTAACGTTCTACAGGATAATCCTTTGTATAGCCATAGCCACCAAAAATTTGAACAGCTTCTGTTGATACTTCTACAGCTGTGCGAGAGGCAAAGAGTTTTGCCATAGATGCTTCTTTTGTAATTGGTATTCCACGAGATTGCATATCGGCAGCTCGATACACGAGTAATCTTGCTGCTTCAACACTTGTCGCCATATCTGCTAACTTAAATCCAACCCCTTGATTTGCTACAATTGGTTTACCAAATTGAACTCGCTCTTTCGCATATTTTGTTGCTGCGTTTAAAGCTGCTTCGGCAATACCAAGTGCTTGAGCTGCAATACCAATACGCCCTGCATTCAGGTTTGCAAGTGCGATTTTGAATCCTGCATCCTCCGTACCTAGTAAATTCTCAGCAGGCACTTTCATATTTTCAAAAGTAAGTTGTACTGTTTTCGACCCATGAAGCCCCATTTTATGTTCGTTTTTACCAATCATTAGTCCTGGAGTGTTTTTCTCTACAATAAATGCGGAAATTCCTTTTGACCCTTTCTCAGGAGATGTGGAAGCAAAAACAATATACACATCTGCTTCCCCGCCATTTGTAATAAACACTTTAGATCCGTTTAAAACATAATGATCATCTTTTTTGACGGCTCTTGTTTTCAACGCCCCTGCATCGGACCCTGCTTCAGGCTCTGTTAAACAAAACGCTCCCAAGTACTCACCACTTGCAAGTTTCGGAACATACTTTTGCTTTTGTTCTTCTGTTCCAAAATACAAAATTGGATTCGTTCCTACTGATGTATGAACAGATAAAATAACACCGACTGTTGCACTAATTTTAGAAATCTCATTAATTGCTATGATGTAAGAAGTAAAGTCCATCCCTGCGCCACCTAAGCTTTCGGGAGTAGTCATCCCCATTAAACCAAGTTCGCCCATTTTTTTTAAAATCTCTCGAGGAAACTCGCCTTCTTCCATTTTTTCAACAAATGGTGCAATCTCCGTTTCAGCAAACTGACGAACCATATTCTGGACCATTACTTGTTCTTCGGAAAAGTTGAGATTCATGCAAATCGCTCCTTAGTCTTCGTAGATGTAAAATCCTCTGCCTGTCTTTTTGCCTAACCATCCTGCCGCTACATATTTACGAAGCAGTGGACATGGACGATATTTGCTATCTCCTAAACCTTCATGCAAGATTTCCATAATATATAAACATGTATCTAACCCGATAAAGTCTGCTAATGTTAATGGACCCATTGGATGATTCATCCCAAGCTTCATAACATCATCAATTGCTTCTTTTGTTGCTACCCCTTCATATAACGCGTAAATTGCTTCATTAATCATCGGAAGCAGAATACGATTCGAAATAAAACCTGGGAAGTCATTCACTTCAACTGGTGTTTTACTTAACTTCACCGTCATTTCTTCTACAGCTTTGTATACTTCATCAGCTGTTGCAAGACCACGAATAATCTCCACTAGTTTCATGACCGGTACTGGATTCATAAAGTGCATTCCAATCACTTGTTCAGGTCGCTCAGTTACTGCTGCAATCTCTGTAATTGGTAGAGATGAAGTATTAGAAGCTAGAATCGCATGTTTAGGAGCGATTGCATCTAACTCTCTAAAAATAGATTGCTTGATATCCATATTTTCAGTGGCTGCTTCAATAATAATGTCCGCATCATGAGCATCTTTTAAATCTACCGAAGAAGTAATTCGGTTTAAAATCGTTTGCTTTTCTTCCTCAGTTTTACGCCCCTTTTCCACATCCCGAGAAAGATTTTTTGTAATTACACCCAAACCTCTTTGTACAAACTCTTCTTTTATATCATTTAGTGTTACGTCAAAGCCTGCTTGTGCACAAACTTGGGCAATGCCTGATCCCATTTGCCCTGCTCCAACGACCATCACTTTTTGAATTGTCATATATAAATCCCCCATTTTGTTTGAACTGTGACATTTCATATACTAATTTTTCGGTACTTCAATCATGATGGCATCCCCTTGGCCACCACCTGAACAAATTGCAGCAATTCCAATACCACCACCACGACGGCGTAACTCATAAGCAAGGGTTAAAATAATTCTTGCGCCAGATGCACCAATCGGATGTCCTAGTGCAACTGCTCCCCCGTTTACGTTCACTTTCTCTGAATCTAGTCCTGCAATTTGGTTACTTACTAGAGCAACTGCTGCAAAAGCTTCGTTAATTTCAAATAAGTCTATATCTTCAACTGATTTACCTGTTTTCTTTAATAATTCATTAATAACGATCCCTGGTGTTTGAGGGAAATCTTTTGGTTCAACGCCAACTTCTGCATGACCTAAAATTGTTGCTAAAGGCGTGCGACCTTCTTTTTGTGCCTTGTCTTCACTCATTAATACAAGGGCACATGCACCATCATTTACACCTGGGGCATTTCCTGCAGTTATTGTCCCATCTCGATCAAATGCTGGACGAAGCTTTGACAACGCTTCCAAAGTTGTATCTTTTCGAGGCGCTTCGTCTTCAACGACAAGTGAAACTTCCCCTTTACGTCCTTTGATCTCCACTGAAACAACTTCTTCTGCAAGTTTACCTTCTTCGATTGCTTTAAAAGCAAGTTGGTGACTACGAACAGCCCATTCATCTTGCGCTTGGCGAGTTAAGTTAAATTCACTTGCTGTTGAGTTGCCGTATGTCCCCATGTGAACTTGATCTGGATGGAACGCACATGAAAGACCATCATAAATCATTCCATCAACAAGTTGTGCATCCCCCATACGTAAACCCCAACGTCCTTTTGGTAAATAGTACGGAGCATTTGACATGGACTCCATTCCACCAGCCACAATCACTTCTTCTTCCCCAAGGCGAATCAATTGGTCGGCTAAAGTGACACTTCTCATGCCCGAAGCACAAACTTTATTAATCGTTTCTGTTTTTACTGAATACGGAATCCCTGCTTTTGTTGCAGCTTGTCGTGAAGGAATTTGGCCTTGCCCTGCTTGTAGGACAGTTCCCATAATGACTTCATTCACTTCTTCTGGCTTAATTTGCGCTCTTTCTAAAGCTGCCGCAATCGCTTTTCCACCAAGATCACTTGCTGTTAAACTTGATAACGTACCACCAAATTTACCAAATGGTGTTCTTGCTCCATCTAAAATAACTGTTTTACTCAAATCCCCATCCCCTTTATGTGATATTAAGTTTCTATTATTCTGTTATTTTAATTGACCGAACGCTCGCTCAATCCCACTTCAGTAAAAATGGGAGTCATTTTAACTCCCAATTTCTGCTTATATCCATTGTACAGAAACTTCCTTTTTTATTCAATTCCTATTTTTCTGACTTCTAGATTATTAGTAAGATTCAGACTGTATTGAAAAATATAGGAAGCAGATTTATTATATTAGTATAAAAGGAGTGAAATCACGATGAAAATTAAGAAATTTATACTATTAATTTTAACCTCAATCGCCTTAATATTTACTATTCCATTACCCCATTCTTCAGCAAATTCTCCTGAAGTCATTTGGCAACAGAATCTAGGAAACAAATCCATGCTATTACAAGGTGCAACAACATCAAAAAATGAAACATTACTAACTACATATACAAGAAAAAATAATGTGAACCAATATGAAATTTTTAAAGTTAATAATAAAACGAAGAAAGTTAAACAGGTTTCTAAATTGTCTGGTGGGAAGCTTTTTCTTTTTGATGTAAATGGTAAAGCATATATCCTTCACCATCATATGAAATTAGCAACAATTTATGATGAAAATTTTAAAGAAGTTTATTCAAAACCTAGACCTTCAAATTTAAAATTTATTACTTTCGAAATTAACAAATCTAAAGTTGACCAAAAAATATTTGCATTTGGTGGCAGTACTCAAGAATTGGGTACAAACAAAAGAGACGCCTATTTTGTATATATGACAGCAGATAGTAAAGGACGATTAACTGATATTCCAGAAAGTAAAGTTCCTGGAGAAAAATATAGTCTTTATTATCCTGAATCACCTACTATTACGATGGAAAATTTAACGTATCAAGAACAACCAAAGTATCGAATAAAGGTAGATCTAAATACAATACCAGATGTACAGAATGGTTTTCGCTATAGTTTTTCAAGCCTAGTAATTACGAAATATAACAATCATTTTTATACGTTATTACGAAAAAATAATAGAGGCGAAGGGAATCAACGTTTAGTTAAGATCAATTCAAAAGGAAAAGTAGTAGACTACATGGAGCTACCTGAAGCAATCTCAAACGAAATTCTTAATGAACCTATATTTATAGGCAATCAATTAATTTTCCATTCTGCATCTGAGGAGCATGGAAGTTATCATTTTATTAATTTAGATAACTTTACAGAAGAAACAATCGTGACAAATGATACACCACTTGTATGGAAGTTAACTAACAACCTATACAGCCTGTATTTAAATGGTAAAATCCATTTTTATAATGCAAAAAATAAATTACAATATACTTCTGATATTTTCCCATATTATGTTTTTGATACAAAAGAACGATATGGTTTAAGTTTAACGAATACGATCATGAATTTAAAAACAGGTAAAGCCGTTGTAACTTCTACTGAAACTCCTGTATCCATTGGTGACAATGCATTAGTTATTGAAACGAAATCTGGTAAGAAGATTGCAAAGTTAATTAATTTAAGTTCAGTTAAATAATCATGTAAAAAGACTAAGCCGATTGCGACTTAGTCTTTTCCTTACTCAGAAATAGAATTTTCATTTGAAGGAGATTCTTCCACTGTCTCTTCTCCAAAAACGGAACGCTCTAACAATTCTGCGATATCGAATGTACCTACTTGATCTTCCACTTCTTTTGCTTTCGTACCATCAGATAACATTGTTAAGCAATATGGACATCCTGAAGATATTACAGATGCACTTGTTGCTAATGCTTGTTCTGTGCGAGCTACGTTAATACGGTTTCCGATATGTTCTTCCATCCACATTAAACCACCACCTGCTCCACAACACATTGCTATTTCACGGTTCCTTTCCATTTCAACGAGGTTTACACCTGGGATTGCTTTTAAAATTTCTCGTGGTGCATCGTAGACATCATTATAACGTCCTAAATAACAAGAATCGTGGAATACAATTGTTTCTTCTACTCGGTGATCCAACGTTAAGCGACCTTCGTTAATTAATTCATACAGTAATTCTGTATGATGATAAACTTCGCCTTCCCACCCAAAATCTTTATACTCATTTTTGAAAATGTTATATGCGTGCGGGTCGATTGTAACGATTTTCTTTACTTCATTTTTTTCGAACTCATCAATATTTGCAGTAGCTAGTTCTTGGAATAAAAATTCATTTCCTAAGCGACGTGGTGTATCACCAGAGTTTTTCTCTTTATTCCCAAGAATTGCAAATTTAACTCCTGCCTTATTCATTAACCTTGCAAAGGATAAAGCAATTTTTTGTGAACGACTATCAAAGGAACCCATCGAACCAACCCAGAATAAATATTCAAATCCTTCACCTGACTTTTTGGCTTCTTTTACAGTTGGAATATTTACACTTGGGTCGAGTTCGCGCCAATTTTCTTTCTCTTTACGGTTTAGCCCCCACGGATTACCTTGACGTTCGATATTGTTCATCGCGCGTTGTGCATCACTATTTACCTTTCCCTCTGTCATCGTTAAATAGCGACGAAGGTCAATAATTTTATCTACATGTTCATTCATTACAGGACATTGATCTTCACAGTTACGACAAGTCGTACATGCCCAAATCTCTTCTTCTGTTATTACCTCACCAATTAATGATGGGCTATAAATATCTTCTATTACAGCTCCTTCTGCACCTGCAGCCATTGCTAATTGATTGCCCTTAGTCTTGCTGAACGCAAATGCAGGTACCCAAGGCTTTTGCTTCGTAACTACAGCACCTGTATTTGTTAGATGATCACGAAGTTTCACAATCAAATCCATTGGAGAGAGCATTTTTCCTGTACCCGTTGCGGGACACATATTTGTACAACGACCACATTCAACACAGGCATATAAATCAAGAAGTTGCTTTTGAGTAAAATCTGTAATTTTACCCACACCAAACGATGGCTCTTCTTCATCCATTTCTTCAAGTGCCTCGAAATTAATCGGTCTAAGCGTACCAGCACGATCTAACCGATGGAAATATACGTTTACTGGCCCTGTGATTAAGTGGAAGTGCTTTGACTGTGGTACATAAACTAGGAATGTTAGTAAAATAAGTAAGTGTGCCCACCACATTACATAAAATACACCCGTTGCTGCATTAGGTGATAGGAAGCCAAAAATCGTAGCAATACTTGATGCAATTGGTTCACTTCCTGTAAAGCCGTGCTCATGCCATAAAATCCCCATACCATTTCCAATTAATGTTGTTACCATTAATCCACCGATGAATAATAAAACTAGCCCATTTTTCCAACCTCGTTTAAGACGAACAAGTTTTTCAATATAGCGTCGGTAAAAGGCAGCAAATACAGCAATTAAAATAACAACAGCAACTATCTCTTCAAATAAAGTAAATACCACATAAAGCGGTCCAAAAGGTAAATGAGATCCAGGTGCTAACCCTTTCCAAATGAAATCAATCGCGCCAAGTTGAACGAGGATAAATCCGTAGAAAAATAAAACGTGGATAATTCCGCTTTTTTTGTCTTTTAAGAGTTTTGATTGTCCAAACACATTAACCCAAATTTTTTCTAGGCGCTCTTTCACACTATCATTAAATTGTTCTTTCTTTCCTAGCTTTACATAGGCTGCTCGTGTTTTTAATAAATAAACAAATAATCCGACAGCATACAATATCACAGCTATAAAGAATACCCAGTTTGCAATTAATAATGGATTCATAACCCTCTCCCCCTTTGAAAGTTACCACTTTAAAAAATTGACGAACTCAAAAATATGATACTTGTATCAAACTGTTATTATTTCTCAGTTGTACAACAATTTTAAAATATGAATGAACATTCAGTCAACGTTCGTATATTTATGACACTAAATTTTTCTACAATTAATGTGAATTTAGCTGGAAAATGTTCGTTTTTAAGATTATGCAGCATTAAGTATTGTAAAATGGAAATATAAGGATTGGAGTGATTTGATGGATATAGAGACATTAATGTGGTTATTTGTGATTGCATTTATTTTCCATGACTTTGAAGAAATTATAATGGTTGAAAGTTGGATAAAAAACAATTCATCAAAAATTTATAAAGTACTTCCGAAACGACTAGCAGACCAAGTAATGAAGCAATTTACAATGACAACCGCACAATTTGCAGTAGCCGTGCTTATTATGTTTTTATTTGTTGCAAGCTCTACTTTTATAGCAGTTCAATTTAATAATTTATATATGTTTATAATTATGACATTAGTATTTTTTCTACATAGTTTTATGCATATTGGGCAATCGATTATTTTGCGCTCAATTACACCAGGAGTTGTGACATCAATTGTAATACTCATTCCGTATAGCATAATCCTTTACTGCAAACTATTTTCTAACCAGCTTATAAATTGGAAGACTATTTTTATTTGTTTACCATTTACGATTTTAATTGCACCAATTTTGTTATTTGCCCATTGGTTAGGGAAAAAGGTAATTTAAAAGGGCTTGGAACAGAAGTAGTTTGGTTGAAACAAAACAAGGAGATTGTAAACTTCTGTTATCCCGTTGTTTTGTCTTTTAATTTTATATGAAGAGAAAAAACATTGTTGTTGAGGGATGTTTTGAAACAACTTAAAGTAGAATTTTATTAATAGTCCTAAATTTAAGAACCAAATTAGTTGTTCATAGTGGAGGCTGCGACTTCTGCGGGAACAGCACGAGCGGAAGATCTATTTTTTTCGCGACCACGCGAAAAAAATTAGCTGAAGCCGTGCCCGCGAAAAGCGTCAGCCGAAACGGAGAACAACGTTTTAAGAAAAGGCAACATGAAGTAATAATCATGATTGCCTTTTCCACAGGTTTCTTATTTAAATACATCCCCACTACGAATGTACTCAACATCCGATACACCTAGTCTGAAATTCACAGCTCTTGCAACAGCGAAGAAGTAGTCCGATAAACGGTTTAGATATTTTTGAACAATAGCGGGTACATCCTCTTCTGCATTCATTAGAGATACTACTTGACGTTCTGCTCGGCGTGTTACTGTACGTGCAATGTGTAGCGTTGCAGCAGCTGGTGTTCCTCCTGGTAAAATAAAACGTTTTAATGGTGGGACTTCATCTGTTAGTGCATCAATTCTTTTTTCTAACACTTCAATTGATGCTTCTTGTAGTTTATATTTTCGCTCTTTCATGACATTGGCTAAATCTCCACCGCAATCAAACAATTCGTTTTGAATTGTCTCTAGGTCAGCTAAAATATCTTTAAACTTCTGTGAATCTAGCTCTGTTACCGCTTTTCCGATGAATGAATTTAATTCATCAATTGTCCCATAAGCTTCAACACGTAAGTCGTCTTTACTTACACGTCCTCCCATTAAACTTGTTTTTCCCTTATCCCCTGTTTTCGTATATAGCTTCATCTTCCTCAATCCCCTTTTCTATAATTTCGAATTGCCTCAATCGTCGCCTCAAATACACCGCGACCAACTATTTTCCCAACTGGTGTAATTGGGCCACCATATTGCATGTAGTCTCCGGTTTGCGTCGCTGCAATGAGCAAGCTATCTGTTGGTGTACCGGTTGCGATTGTTTTTGTTTGAACATCCACTACTTGTTCAGAATGTAATGCTTTTACTTTTGCTTCGGTTGCGGTCATCATTGCCTGCACAAACGCTTCGTCAGATAGTTTTGCATTGACAATAACCCATATATTAATTGTACCAACTCTTATTGGAAATTCCCGTTCATACGTCTTCGAAACATCAATAGCTCCACCAATACCAGCAGTAACAATGACAATCACTTCTCCAAAAGAGGCGTTATATTGTTTAATGATGGCTTTACTTGATTCTACAGCCGTCATCATGCCTACAGTATTTGTTGGCGATAAGCCTTCCTTATTTAAAAATTGTATAAATTCTTCTTGTACATGCTCAATGTTGTAGTCCGGTTTAACTGTACGATTGATGAAATTTTCGTACCACCCAAGCCCTGCATTATGAACAGCAGATGACAACACCCTTAATGGAAATTGTGACCTTAATTCAACATACTCACTTTTGATTTGTATATGATTTCGTGTAATTCTTTTATCTTTCAATGGTTCTTGGATTTCAGGCAAAATTGTAATTTGTGGTTTCGGTTGTTCTGGATGGGCTTGTAAAGAGATTTGCGCATCATAAACATCTTCAATTTCTTTTTCCAAAACTACTTCATGGGGTTTACCAAATGCACGTACTTGTCCATTTTCCATCAGTAATAATTCATCACAGTACAATGCTGCTAAATTAATATCATGCAGTACTGAAACAACCGTTAATCCATGCTCTGTTACTTCTTTTCTAATCATGTCGAGAATTTGTTGCTGATGGGCAATATCAAGATGATTTGTTGGTTCATCTAGAAGTACTAATTGTGAACTTTGCGCTAAAGCCTGTGCAATAAATACACGTTGCCGTTCTCCACCAGATAAGTTTTCCAAATATGAATTTTCATACCGTTTCACACCGGTTTGCAACATTGCCTGATTAACAGCTTGTTCATCTTCCTTTGACCATTGCGAGAAAAATCCCTTTTGATGAGGATATCGTCCAATCGACACCGTTTCACGAACCGTATTAGAAAAGATTGTTCCCTGCAGTTGAGGAAGAACGGTCATTTTTTTAGCTAGTTCTCGATTTGAATAGGATTCTATCTCTTTATCATCTATTAATATTTTTCCTGATGAAGGTTTTAGAATGCTACTTATTATTTTTAATAATGTAGATTTCCCACAGCCATTCGGACCTAGAATGCCTAAAAATGTTCCCTTCCCTACTTGAAAAGAGATGTCCTTAAGAATTGGGGTAGTGCCGTACCCTCCACATATATTCTTGACTTGTAGCAATACGACTCCCCCTTACTTCCGACGTTGTTTATAAAATATATACGAAAATACCGGTGCTCCAATAAATGCTGTAATAACCCCTATTGGAATTTCAGCTGGTGCAATAATTGTGCGGGATACTAAATCACAAATTATTAATAGACTTGCACCATTTAAAAATGATAAAGGTAATAAATGCCGATGATCTGTTCCCCACATCATCCTTGTCATATGAGGTACAACTAAACCAACAAAGCCAATTGTCCCTGAAACCGCTACAGCTGCCCCTGTTAACATTGAACCACCTATTAAAATTGCGTACTTGCTTCGCTTCACATTCACTCCTAGAGCCATAGCTCGTTCATCGCCGTACATCATAGCATTTAATTCACGACGGTATAACCATAATAGAATCGAACCAATCGCTACGAAAGGAACAATCATTTTAACAAAAGGCCACCCGCGCATAGACACACTTCCCAGAAGCCAACTCATGATTTCGCGCAACTGGTCACCCGTTAATGCAATCATCAAGGAAATGCATGATCCTAAAAATGAACTGAAAATAACTCCAGTAAGAATTAACGTCTCCATTTTCATTGAACGATCAATTAATCGAGAAAACGTTAATACAATAACCATCGTTAATAGCGCACCCACCATCCCAATAATCGGCAACGTAAAGTTACTAATGAACGGAATGGAAATACTGAAGAATATTGTCGCTACTGCCCCAACGGAAGCACCAGATGATACGCCCAATGTATAAGGATCTGCCAATGGATTTTTTAATAACCCTTGAAAAGCTGCTCCAGCAATGGCAAGGGAAGCCCCCACTAAACCTGCTAACAAAACACGTGGCATACGAATCGTCCAAAGTATGTTATAAAGGCTCTCGTTTGTATCATCCCAAAATGTTGAAAACGGTACATCTACCGAACCAATCGAAACCCCTAACCAAATACTAACGAATAGGGCAACCATTGAGGATATATAAGCAATTATTAATCTATTCACATGATTCCACCTCAAATATGTACTTATTATATCCTACCTTAAGAAAACTTTATTTGCTTATTTACTTGAGTTATTTGCTTTTTAGGAGGAGTTATTTGCCTTTTCCATTGACTTATTTGCTATTTCTTATAAGATATTTGCCTTTAACAAAAAAACAGCCCAGGAATGGACTGTTAAACACTATTTATCATTTTGTTGCAGTGCAAAATCTGCTAACTTTTTAATTGTTAGGTCATCCATTGGTGGGTTATGTAAACCTGCACGAATATCACGATAATATCGTTGCAATGGATTCGACCGTTGTAAACTTTTCGCGCCTACAACACGCATCGCTTTATCAACAACTTTAAGCCCCGCATTTGTTACAACATGTTTTGCAACGTTTACTGCATTTACAATAATAGTACCTTCTTCTATTGAAAGCTCGTGACCATTTGCTTCCTTTTGTTTTAATTCCACATAACTCTGTGCAGCACCGTATAATGCAAATCGTGCGTTTGCCAATTCTAATTCAATTTCTCCAATTAAACTTTGAACATTGGGTAAAGATGCAATTGTTCCTTGTATACTATTTGGAGAATGTGTGTTAGCAAATGAAAGCGCGTAATCTCTTGCAGCTTGTGCAATTCCTAAGTATGTAGCGGGAATTAGTAATAACCAACCATTTAGTTTAAACCCTGTAGTGTAATTTGGTATTTCTACTAAATCAGATTCATCAACGACAACATTGTCTAGCACTAAATCATGACTTCCTGTACCACGCATTGCAATGACGTCCCACGTTTCATCAATCGATAATCCTTTTGTATCTTTATGAATCAAGAAGAAACCAATTTTCTCCTCTTCTTCAATCCAAGCAGATGTTAAGAAGTAATCTAATTCTGGGGAACCTGTTGTATAACTTTTACGACCATTAATAATCCACTTACCATTAGTCTTTTTAGCTGAAGTTCCTGGACGTCCACCTCGGATTGGGCTTCCTGTTGCAACTTCACTTACTGCACGGTTAATAATGGCACCTTGCTCTACTTTTTTAGCAAACTCGCTTAATTTTGAGGCTTCCCAATATTTATTTTCGAATAGTTCACCTACTGTAAGAAGTGTCCAAGCCGTTGCTAGCGCTGTGCTTCCATCATAGCTTCCAAGGGTTTCTTGTAGTGCAATCGCTTCATAGACGTTAAATCCTTCTCCACCAAGTTCCTTTGGTAAAGTTAATTTTGTATAACCGATTTCACGTAGTGCATTAATATGATGATGGGGAAAGCTTGATTGTTCATCAATTACTTGCGCATTATTTTTAAACGTCTCTTCTAATGTAGCTAGCTTTTCTAGCCAAGCTCGCTGTTGTTCTGTTTTTATAAATAATTCTTTCATGAGGAAATACTCCTCCTTTTTAATATTATCTACCCAAATCCCTACTTAACCACTAAAAAAAGAAGGTTAATAGATAAACTGATTTAATTTTAAATCAACATTTCAAGTTTTCAAAGGACTATATGAAAATTATAATACTTAATTGAAAATTTCTCATAGAAAAGTGTCAGTCTGAAAAGTAATTTTTGAGACTGACACTTTGCGACGAAGATGGTGTCAACCACCGCAGGAGCATTTCTCTTCTGCGACGAGGATGGTGTCAACCACCGCAGGAGCATTTCTCTTCTGCGACGAGGATGGTGTCAACCACCGCAGGAGCATTTCTCTTCTGCGACGAGGATGGTGTCAACCACCGCAGGAGCATTTCTCTTCTGCGACGAGGATGGTGTCAACCACCGCAGGAGCATTTCTCTTCTGCGACGAGGATGGTGTCAACCACCGCAGGAGCATTTCTCTTCTGCGACGAGGATGGTGTCAACCACCGCAGGAGCATTTCTCTTCTGCGACGAGGATGGTGTCAACCACCGCAGGAGCATTTCTCTTCTGCGACGAGGATGGTGTCAACCACCGCAGGAGCATTTCTCTTCT
>NZ_RBZN01000013.1 GCF_003628435.1 Ureibacillus endophyticus
TTTGAAATCATTTGAATAAGTATTGTTTTTTCTGGACATAGAAAAATCCCCTCTAAATAGACTGTTAGCTACAGATTACCGTAGCCTTTTTTACATTGTCTACTTAAAGGGGATAATATCAGTTCGAAAATGAATCGAACATCTTTTTATTTTCAAATCGCTCATTTGAAAATCTATGTTATATTAGAAAAATGATAATCTATCTAATTAATGGCTAGAACTTTTAAGAAAAAGAATCATATTTGTAAAAGTATTGTGAACTTAAAAAAAGGTATTTACCTGTATTGTATTTGCACATATGATGAAGTTTGAGAGGAGGGGACAAGTATGGTAGAACAACGTAAAAATAATCAAGAAACTCAATATGACGAAGAATTTTTACGACAATTATTACTAGATGAAGATATTGATTCGTTTCGTGAAAACTATTTAGCACTTCATCCGTACGATCAGGCACAATTTTATGAGAAGGTTGGACCTGACATACGTATCACCATCTATCAATTCTTGTCTCCTCGAGAAATGGCATTAATCTTTGAATCAATTGAATTAGAAGATGAAGAATATGAGCAATTCTTAAACGAGATGGACACATCTTACGCAGCAGAAATGCTTTCTTTTATGTATACAGACGATGCCGTTGACGTGTTACATGAGCTTGATGAGGAACAACGGGAAAGTTTTCTTGAAATGATGGATAGTGAAACGGTTGAAGAAATAAACGAATTACTAGCCTACAAAGAGTATACGGCTGGGGCTATTATGACAACCGAGTATGTTTCGATATTGGAAAATTCAACAGTCCGATCAGCAATGACTGTTCTTCGCAATGAAGCTCCAAATGCCGAAACGATTTATTATGTTTTCGTAGTGGATGACCAACACCATTTAACGGGAGTTATTTCATTACGTGATTTAATTATTTCAGAGGAAGATACGTTAATCCGCGACATTATGAATGAGCGAGTTGTATATGTTAAAGTATCCGATGATCAAGAAGAAGTTGCACAAATTATGAAAGATTATAACTTCTTAGCAATTCCAGTTGTCAATGAACAACATGAAATGCAAGGGATTATTACGGTCGATGATATTATTGACGTAATTGACGAAGAGGCTTCAGATGACTATTCCAAACTAGCAGGGGTATCCGATATTGATGACATTGATGGCGGTCCATTAAAAGCGGCAACGAAACGTTTACCTTGGCTTATTATATTACTGTTTTTAGGGATGATTACGGCGACAATTATGGCTCAATTTGAAGCAACCTTAGATAAAGTTGCACTGCTTGCCCTCTTTATCCCATTGATTTCTGGTACTTCAGGGAATAGTGGGACACAAGCTTTAGCCGTTGCTGTTCGCGGTATAGCTACAGGTGAAATTCAAGAGAAAAGCAAATTTAAAATGTTGATGCGTGAAATTATGACAGGACTAATTACAGGTTTAATATGTGGTCTTGTTGTAATTGGTATTATTTTCTTTTGGAAGCATTCCCTTATTATAGGTTTATTAGTAGGAGCAGCAATTTGTTGTTCCATCCTTGTTGCAACGATCGCAGGTTCCTTTATTCCTTTGTTAATTCATAAGCTAGGAGTTGACCCAGCCGTAGCTTCCGGCCCATTTATTACAACTTTAAATGACGTAACGAGTATTTTAATTTATTTAGGATTAGCAACAACTTTTTTAGGACAAATAGGTTAAGTTAGGCAATATTCACGTATTTTAAGATTTTGCATATTTTATGAAAAAAAGGATGTGCAAAATGGAAGAACCGTTATTATTTATTCCAACTCCACCATTTTATTATATTGAGGTAGAAGAGGCAGAACCCCAGGATGTACTGGATGTGTCTATGGAGGAAAGTACTTCCGTTTATGAAATCGCTAGATCAGGTCGTGTAGTAAATCCTGTTATTGCTAGACAACTCAATTTCTTTTCCCAACCAATAAATAGCAATCGGATTTTACGATTTTATTTAAGTAATGGGGAATCGATCACTGGAAAGATTCAAGAAATAAATGGGAATATAGTGAAAATAAATAATAATGAAGACATTATCGAAATTGATGGAAATCAAATCGAGGTAATTACTACTTCAAGATAAAATATGAAACTGACAAAACCGCTTAAGCGGTTTGTCAGTTTTTATTTTTGTTTATTTATTAAGGATTTAGATAATATCTCCATTTGCTCAAAGAATCTTTGTATTTCATTTGGAGCTAAATTTGCACGAATCTTTACGAAAAATTAAAAGAAGGACTAATCGCAATGATTAGTCCCTCCATTTTGTAAATTATCTTCTGCAGATATCTAAGTCAACGTCTGCGATACATTGGATAGCAACGAATGCTGCTAAATCAACAGTTAAGCAGCTGTCTGTTTTTTCGAAGTCTACAACATCTTCTAACTCATCTAAGTCTAGATTTCCATCATTGTTATTACCATGATTGTGACCGCCTTTGCCATCACCATTACCATTAAACACATCAACAACTTCACCATCTTCGTCAACTGGTGCTAAAACGCGTAATGTTGCACAGCAATCACCAAATACATCTTCTACACGGAAGAATGGTGAAAAATGGAACATTTCTTTATCCTTTTTGCCATCTTTTCCATCCTTACCATCTTTACCGTCTCTACCTCTACCATTTTTATTATTATTATCTTTTTCTTTGAAAAAAGCTTTGAATGGAGTACCGTCTTTATTTAATAGCATGAACACACGAGTATCTGCATTGTTACGAGAATGGTTTCTTAAACCTCCTAGTGGCTCTAAGAAGCAACTTGTTCCACACTCATCACATTCATGTCTTACTACATGGTTTTGTAGTTTTAAGATTGTTTTTACTACTTCACATACACAACCCTCATGATGTGAAGTGCCTTCAACATTATTTCTACCACAACCCATTATCTTTCACCTCACTTATTTTGACTTCAATCTACAATATGTCAAATTGAATTTAAAAAACGGGCGAATGTCCTTAGGCCGCATAATTAGGACAGTTTTTTTGTTGAAAAGTTTTGATATAGTTAGTTGTTCTAAAATTTGTGGTAGTTCAGCACAATTTTACTAAATTGATGAAGGTCTTCTTAATTGTTCTTTGATTTTTTTCATTAGTCTACATTCTTTTTGAAAAATCGGGAAAAAATAAAAATGGCTTAAAATAGTGCATTTTGTCGTTCTGAATAATTTTAAATAGACATGCTCATAATGGATAAAAAAAGGGGGTTTCATTTTGAAAAAAATAGCATGGACATTATTTTGCATTCCATTTTTTCTATTTGGATGCTCTGGTGAACAAACAGTTGAAGTTAACAATACTGTTAATAATGAAACCGATGTAGGCGTCAGGGAAGTGATTAATAACTCTAATGAAGTATACGCTGGTAATGCAATTTTTGTAGATAATCAACTATTAGTAGCAGTACAGGCGAAACCTTGGCTAGATTATAAAAAGAAAAAAATTGAAAAAAACTTAAAAAAACAAATTGAAGAGAAATTTCCTGATTTAGAAGTGTTTGTTTCAGCTGATTATAAATTATTTTGGGAAACACAAAAACTTCTTGAAGAAGAGGATGAAAAAAAGATTAGCGATGAAGTTGAAAAGCTAAAAGATCTTGCTAAGGAGGAAACATAGTGGACCAGCAACAATATCAACAAATAGAAGATAAAATCACACCACCTACCCCCTATTTAAAGAACATAATAAAAGCCTTCTTAATTGGTGGATTAATTTGTACGATAGGACATGCAATTACGTACTTTTATATTATCTTTTTTGATTTTACAGAAACTACAGTTGGTAATCCAACTGCCGCTACTATGGTTTTTCTTGCCATGCTTTTAACTGGGTTCGGGCTCTATCGTAAATTAGGACAAGTTGCTGGAGCAGGAAGTGCAGTACCTGTAACAGGTTTTGGTAACGCTGTCGTTTCAGCTGCAATCGAACATAAAACAGAAGGTCTTGTATTAGGTGTTGGTGGAAATATATTTAAACTTGCAGGATCTGTAATCGTGTTTGGTGTAGCTTCCGCATTTTTCGTAGCGTTAATTAAACTAATCTTAGTATCAATGGGCGTGGTAGAATGGTAATTTTATTTAATACAAAACCATCAATTATTGCATGTGGGTCAGTTGCGGGGCCATTAGAGAAAAAAAGTGTTTTTTATTCGTATTTTGATTCGGTAGTAGAAGATGAACGTTGGAATCAACAAACGAATGAACAAGGCCATGCAATGATGATTCAAGAAGCTTGCAAAATTATTATGAAGAAAGCAAATATAACAAATAATTTAGATATCGATTATTTCCTTAGTGGTGATTTAGTTAATCAGATGACACCAACAAATTTCGCAGCGAGGGAACTAGCTATTTCATTTATCGGTATGTTTTCTGCCTGTGCAACCTCTGTATCATCGTTGATTGTTGCTAGTCTGTTAACAGAACTAGGAGCATCAAAATATGCAATCGCTGGGTCATCCAGTCAGCATAATTCAATTGAACGCCAATTCCGTTATCCTATTGATTATGGTGGACAAAAGCCAGAAACTGCACAATGGACAGTTACTGCTGCAGGTTATGCATTAGTCGGAAAACATCAACCAAATTTACCTTCCATTGTAGCTGGAACAATTGGGAAAGTAGTGGATTATGGTGAGGTGAATCCTTTCCATATGGGAGGAGCAATGGCACCTGCTGCATTTGATACGATTCAATCACATTTGAAAAAGCGTAATCAAAAGATTTCAGATTATGATGTCATTATGACCGGAGATTTAGGAAAAATTGGGTTGAAAATATTAAAAGCGATGTTTGCTCAAACTGGTGCAAAACAAGAAGAATTAGAAATATTCCGTGATGCGGGTGCTGAATTTTATGGAGAAGATAAAAGTTTCCAATCTGGGGCAAGTGGAGCAGGGTGCTCGGCAAGTGTTTATTATAGTTATATGGAACAGCAATTAAAAACTGGTCGGTATAAAAGGGTATTACTCTGTGCTACTGGTGCGCTCCTTTCTCCATTATCGTTTCAACAAGGGGAATCGATCCCTTGTACAGCACACGCAGTTGAAATTACGGTGGAATGAGGAGTATAGATGATTTTTATTGATTTTCTATTAGCTTTTGTAATAGGCGGGTTGATTTGCGTAATTGGCCAACTTTTAATGGATGTTGGAAAATTAACTCCCGCCCATACATTATCGACCTTAGTAGTTGCAGGATCCATTTTAGCAGGACTAGGTTGGTATGAGCCATTAATCGATTTAGCTGGAGCAGGTGCAACAATCCCAATTACATCATTCGGCAATGCATTAACATCTGGTGCAATTGCAGAGGCTGAAAAACATGGATGGGTTGGGGTATTAACAGGAATGTTTGAAGTTACGAGCTCAGGTATAAGTTCTGCAATTGTTTTTGGTTTTATTGCTGCATTAATTTTTAAACCTAAAGGAAAAGTGAACTAGGGCGTTTAACCCCTCCTTTCGAATGTATATGAGCATAATATACAGTCGAGAGGAGGGGATTTTTATGTGGGAACATAATGGTCAAGAAAGTCCTTTAATGTGTTACGGACACGATCAAGTTATGCCATATAATTACTGTGGTCACACTCAAGAAAGTCCAGCATATGATATGGGAAAGAACGTTTGTTGTGGAGGCAATAAATACAACGGATCGTTATTTGTATTAATTGTTGTGTTATTTATTTTATTGATAATCGTAGGAAGCTGCTTTAAGTAGGGAGGGAAAAAAATGCAGAACCCTTTTTTTAAACAAATAGAAAATAAAACTGGCGTAAACATGGAAGAAATTTTTGCTTTGGCAAATGCCATTCAATATGCTGATTTTAAAAATGAAAAGCAAGTTCGAAAAATCGTACAACGAGTAAGTAAATTAGCGAATAAGCCAATTTCTAAAGACTTAGAAAATCAAATCGTAAAGTCAATTATTCAAGAAGGTCAATCTTTAGATCTATCAAAAATTCAAAAAATGCTAGGATAAAAATATCGCCACTTTAGTACTCAGACCAATAAGAAGATTGGTTTCGACTAAAGTGGCGTCCTTTTTATATTATTTTTTCCATTGCTCGGTGAGGAATATTGGCATCTAAAAATTCAGGAGATGTTACTTTAAACCCTAGTTTTTCATAAAAAGGAACGGCATAACTTTGTGCATTTAACTTAAGTTTTTTCCAGCCCTGTTTAATAGCGTATTCCTCAACTTTTTGCATAATCAGAACACCTAGCTTTTTTCCTCGGTATTCTTTTAACACACAAACTCGTTCAACTTTGCCTACTTTACTGTCAATTTCACGTAATCTTGCAGCAGCGATTGTTTTGTCTTGATCAAGAACGATAAAATGAGTAGAAATAGCATCATATTCATCTAATTCTAGATGTAAAGGAACCCCCTGCTCCATTACAAATATTTTTTTTCTTATGGCAAATGCTAGTTCTAATTCTTCCTTTGTTTTAACTACTTTAACTTCAAACACTTCATTACTCATCCCCAGTTAAGCGATATGTTTCATACGTTGTCCATGAACCATCTTCTAATTGGTATAGTAAATGGATTCGATCAATCGTTTCTTGTTCATTAATACCAATCATACGTAATTGACCAAATATATCGTCATGCTCTGTTTCAGTTAAATCTTGAGCAATCGTAATATGTGGAATAAATACATGTTTCGGTTTTCCGATATTTATTCGACTTTGAAGTTCTTGATGAAGGTTTTTCAACTGATCTGTCGGTTCAATTCTGAAAAAGATTACATTTGTCGTTGGGAAGAACGAACTGATACGAGATGCATGAATTTTTAACGGCGCAAAATTATTAGCAATTGATGCGATTTCTTTAGAGATCTTTTGAATTTCGATTTCATCAGCATCAAAAGCTTCCTTTAATGTAATATGCGGCGTTATTTTTGTATAATGTGAGTCATATCGTTTTCGATAAGTGTTTGCCAAATCTTGTAATTTCTTAGATGGAAAAGCAACAATTCCATATTTCATCGTTCATTACCTCCCTAAATCTTCTTTTCGAATTTAATTATAGCAGATTAGAGAAATTTAGGCATTTTAACGAGCATTTTGTTAACTAAAGTTTTCAATTAATGCTCTTCTTAAATCTGGTTTCCAATATTTCCAAGTATGGTTACCGTTAAATTCTTCGTAAAAAGTATTATAGCCTTTTTCTAAAAGTAAATTATGAAGGTGTCTATTTGGTGTTAGAAAATCTTTAATTTTCTTATCAGTCGTTAATACTTTGTCTTCACCTGTGCCAATAACATGGTAAATCGATAAGGTATTGTTAACTGGAGTTTTTTCAACTAATTGTAGTACATGTTCATCAACATACGGTGATTGTAAAATGGCTTTTGAAAAAATGTTTGGATACTTTATTGCTGCAAGAAGTGATGCTGTTCCAGCCATAGAATCGCCAATTAAACCACGTGTCGAGCCAAGTTGAAATGTTGAAAACTCATTGTCTAAATATGGGATTAGTTCATGTGCTAAAAAGCGTAAATATGCTTCATGTTGCTCTCCAGTTGGAATATATTTTTTTCTTCTATCTTCAATATTTTTATAAGGTACACCGACGATTATTAGATTTTCGATTTCAAAGTCATCGATTAATTTATCTGCTAGGCGTGAGATTCCACCTAGTTGGAAATAATCTTTTCCATCTGATGCAATTAAGATGTTATATTTATTAAGAGGAGTATAATTTGCTGGTACATAAATCAGTAATTCCATTTCCTCTTGCAAAGAATTGCTAAAAAATGTAATATCTTTTACTTTTCCTTGATCCACGAGGGGACCTCCTATCATATCTTTGATGTATTAAAATTGTATCATATCCGTATTTCTACGTGTACTATGGTCGTAATAGTAGAAAAAACAGAAAGAATTTTATTTTGTCATTAAAAGAAATGGGGCTAAAAAATGGTAAAAAAACGAATTTCTTCAGAAGAAGTAGCAAAAGCCACGAAAGCAGCTTTAGAAAGACGTGGTGTCACAATTAATGATATTGCAGAGATCGTTTATGATATGCAAATACCATATAATGAGGGACTGACAATTGAGCATTGTATTAACTCAGTTGAAAGAGTCCTTCGTAAACGTGAAGTTCAGCATTCGGTTTTAGTTGGAATCGAATTAGATGAGTTAGCTGAGAAAAATTTATTATCGCAACCATTACAATCAATTATTGAATCTGATGAAGGTTTATTTGGTGTTGATGAAACGCTTGCTCTTGGTTCGGTAATGACTTATGGAAGTATTGCTTTAACAACTTATGGGCATTTAGATAAGAATAAAGTTGGGATTATTAAAAAGTTAGATACGAAAGTTGGTAATGGGGTTCATACGTTTTTAGATGATTTGGTTGGAAGTATTGCTGCTTGTGCGGCTTCACGAATTGCACACCGTATGCGCGATCTTGAAGAAGAGGGCGAGACGTTTGCAGATATACCTCCACAAGATTTAGGGCCAAAGCCACCGAAAAATCAAGAAAGTGAATAATCCCGATGAAGAGTGCTATTTACGTTAGTGTAATAGTGCTCTTTTTATTTATTTTTATTATGGATACTAATAAAGTATTTTATTTTGTGAGCGGACGTTGCACACAAGCCGCAAAGCCAACTTGTGTTGTCTTTACGACTTGTTTTTGGGGCCAACACGATGTTGGTCATGGTGACAATGCCACACGATGTGGCGTTTTTGTCACCTGCTCGTGTAAAGTCCGCTCACTTGTTGTTTTACCTTCTAAACATTCTAGTATAAGTGCGCGGCTTACGGTGGTAGGCCGCGGCTACTTAAATAGAATGACCACTTTTTTGAATCAATGGGAATCGTTCTTTCGATTTCTCGTATCGGGATACTAAAAAGGATTTAACTTTTGTGAGCGGACGTTGCACTCAAGCCGCAAAGCCAACTTGTGTTGTCTTTACGACTTGTTTTTGGGGCCAACACGATGTTGGTCATGGTGACAATGCCACACGATGTGGCGTTTTTGTCACCTGCTTGTGTAAGGTCCGCTCACTTTTTTGTTTTAGCCTCTAAACTTTCTAGTATAAGTGCGCGGCTTACAGTTGTAGGCCGCGATTACTTAAAATAGAATAACTACTTTATGAATTAATAATATTTTGCCTTCTTTAAGGCATACTTATTTTTTGTTAATTGGCCCTAGCACAAATGATAGTAATCAAATCTGTTCTTTTCGTGATAAATATAAATTTTATTTTTTGACATGTAATTGTATGGTACTATTACTAAGGAAAAATGAAAGAATGAGGTAGTAAGATGAAAGCTTCTGATATAAAAACGATTATTACTAGTGGGACAGTTATTCTCGCAGTTGTGCTTTATTTATTGTTTAATAATTCGTCGAAAGAATCTGAGCAAATTAGTGATGAGTATAAAATCACGCCAGAACTTGCTGTGGAGGCTACTGGTAATGAGTTGATTGAAGCGCAGTATATTTCCATTAATGATGGCGATACATTTCGTGTAAAAGTGAATGGACAAGAAGAGCGAATTCGATTACTCATGATCGATACTCCGGAAATGAATTATGATAAAAAGGATCCTATGCCTTATGCAGAAGAAGCGAAAAGTTATACATTAAACTTATTAGAAAATGCGTCTAAAATTGAATTGCTTTATGATGTGGGACCTGAAACAGATAACTATGGTAGATTATTGACTTATGTTTTTGTAGATGATGTTCTTCTACAAGAGCTTCTACTAAAAGAAGGATATGCTGCTGTTCGATATATAAATGAGCCAAATAACACACTGGAAAAAGAATTTCGTGAAATTGAAGAAACTGCTAAAGCTAATAAATTAAATATTTGGGAACATGAAAATTACCTACAAAAAGATGGGTTCCATCCAGAGGTAATTCAAAACTAAAAAATAGAAGGACTGTCTTTCAAAATAGAAAAACAGTCCTTTTTCTTTACTTATACAATTTTTTTCATCCAGAATTCTTATTCACTTTGATATTCATTGTCTTGTGGCAATTGTTCTTCTTCACTTAGGAATAAAAAGGATTCGTCCTCTAATTGATGTACTTTTTCTTCATTTAAACCAATTGACAAAGGTCCTGAAAAGATTTTTTCCCACCAAGTATCAGTCGAAATCATAAATAAATTGCCCCCTTATAACGTCTTTCGAATCTAATTTACAATCAATATTGACTTCAATAGCGTTGTAAAAAGGATTTTGAAAGACATTTAGTAGTAAATTGTACATAATTA
Source organism: Ureibacillus endophyticus (assembly GCF_003628435.1). GTDB lineage: Bacteria > Bacillota > Bacilli > Bacillales_A > Planococcaceae > Ureibacillus > Ureibacillus endophyticus. The sequence goes on from NZ_RBZN01000013.1 coordinate 10,275, forward strand.
TTATGAACCGAAAAAAAAATATTATGTATTGATTGGGGGAAGAGAAATGATGAAATTCACTGAAGAAGAAGTAGAATTAATGATAGAAGAACAAAGGAACTTCTTTTTTACAGGGTGTACAAAAAGTATTGATTTCAGAAAAAAACAACTAGAAAAATTAAAAAATAAAATAAAAAAGTATGAGAAAGACATTTTACATGCGTTGAATTTAGATTTGGGAAAAAGTGAATTTGAAGCGTATACAAATGAGGTTGGATTAGTTCTTAGTAGTATTGAATTGATGATTAAAAATATTGATGAATGGTCAACACCCGTTCAAGTGAAAACACCAATTCATTTTCAACCTGCAAAAAGCTTTATCGTAAGAGAACCGTATGGAGTAGTATTAATCATTGCCCCTTTCAATTATCCATTTCAACTGGTTATGGAGCCATTAATTGGTGCTTTAATTAGCGGTAATACAGCAATCGTTAAGCCTTCAGAAACAACGATTCACACGACTAACATTATTAAAAAAATAATCGGAGAAACTTTTGATACATGTTACGTTCGTGTGGTTGAGGGAGAGAAAGAAGAAGTTACTGCACTGATTCATTCTTCCTTTGATTATATTTTCTTTACAGGTAGTGTGTCTGTAGGAAAAGTTATTATGCGAGCTGCAGCTGAAAGATTAACGCCTATTACATTGGAACTTGGCGGTAAAAGTCCAACAATTGTTGATCAGACGGCTAATCTTGAAGTGGCAGCAAAAAGAATTGTTTGGGGGAAATTTACTAACACTGGTCAAACTTGTGTTGCTCCAGACTATTTATTAGTACATTCTTCAGTTTACGACAAGTTTGTTACTCTACTTAAAAATACTATTACACAGTTTTATGGTCGTAATATTCAACAAAGTAAGGATTATGGTCGAATTGTTAATAGACGACATTTCGATCGTTTACACAAGTTAATTGAGATAGAGCAAAAGAACATTACATTTGGTGGGAAAACAGACAGCAAAGATTTATTTATTGAACCAACAATTTTGGAAAATATCACATGGAATAATCCTATTATGGAGGACGAAATTTTTGGTCCAATTTTACCGATTATGGTTTATGATGATTTAAAGTTAGCGATTCATCAGATTCGGCAACTTCCCAAACCATTAGCTGGCTATTTCTTTTCTGAACATGAAAAGGCAATAGAGTACTTCCTACAAGAGTTGCCTTTTGGGGGAGGATGTATTAATGATACTGTTTCACATGTCGGAAACCCATTTTTACCTTTTGGTGGCGTAGGTCCTTCAGGTGTGAATGCTTATCATGGTAGAGCGAGTTTTGAAAACTTTACTCATGCAAAATCAGTTATGAAACGTTCTTCAAAATTAGCAACAAATATCGCATTTCCACCTTATAAACAAAAAATAAAATTAGTTCGTTCTATTTTAAAATAGTATCGACCGAGAAGTTTGTTTTCAAATTTCTCGGTCTTTCGAATTACATACATGTTCACTAGATTATGGTAAAAGAATAAAAATGATATATTTATTAAAAACTTATGGCTATTTTAGACATTTTTCTTTATTCAAGGGTGTCGATAATTGGCGAATTTTGATATGATTATTTTTATTCAGATTTCATTTATGAATGGATAAGTTGGGGGGCTTATTGATGAATGATGTATTTTATAAAGAAGATACCATAGATTTATTAGGCCGAATCGTAAACATTCCTAGTCCATCAGGATATACAAAGACAATCATAAAGTTTATTGGGGAGTATTTATCTGACCTAGGTATTGACTATAAAAAGACGAATAAAGGCGCTATTATTGCTACATTTATTGGAGAAGATAATGAATCCCATAGACTTTTAACTGCCCACGTGGATACATTAGGAGCTATGGTAAAAGAAGTAAAATCAAATGGTCGATTAAAGCTTGCAATGGTAGGTGGCTTTAATTGGAATGCGGTTGAAGGTGAATATTGTACAATCCATACTGCTTCTGGAAAAAAAAATCGCGGGACAATTTTAATGCATGAAACATCAGTTCATGTTTATGCGAAAGCAGGAGAAATCAAACGCGATGAGAAACATATTGAAGTACGGATTGACGAAAAAGTGAAAAACTCAGAAGATATAAGAAATATTGGAATTAATGTAGGGGATTTCGTATCTTTTGATCCACGTTTTGAAGTTACAGAATCTGGCTTTATTAAATCGCGACATTTAGATGATAAAGCAAGTACAACTCTATTATTGCAATTAATGAAATATATTAAAGTAAATAATATTAAGCTTCCTTATACAACACATTTCTATATTTCAAATAACGAAGAAATTGGCTATGGTGGAAATTCAAATATACCTGAGCAAGTTGTAGAATATATTGCGGTTGATATGGGTGCTATTGGTGATGGTCAAGCCACAGATGAATACACTGTATCCATCTGTGCAAAGGATTCTAGTGGCCCATATCATTATGATTTAACAAGACATCTTGTAAATTTAGCCGAACAACATAAAATTGATTATAAATTAGATATTTATCCATATTACGGATCGGATGCATCTGCTGCAATTCGAGCTGGGTTTGATGTGAAGCACGCATTATTCGGTCCGGGCATTGAGTCGAGCCATGCATATGAACGAACACATATTGACTCACTTAAGGCAACTGCACAATTGTTATATGTCTATGTCACTTCAGCAATGGTTAAGGAGGATTAAGTGAGGTATGTATACTGAAGAATTAATTAGCGTAATTCCTTATAAAGAAATAGTAGGGCAGTTACCAACAACAATAAAGGATATTTCAATCGATTCTAGAAGTGTTCAACCAAAAAGTATATTTATTTGTATTAAGGGATATACCGTAGATGGACATGACTATGCTCAAAAAGCAGTCGAGATGGGTGCTATCGTCATTGTAACGGAACGAAAATTACAATTAGAAGGTGAAGTTGCTCAAATCATTGTTCAAGATACGAATCGAGCATTGGGATTATTAGCAGCGAAATTTTTTGAATATCCTTCAAATGATATTACAATGATTGGTGTTACTGGTACAAATGGGAAAACAAGCGTATCTGGCATAATTCATCATATGCTTATTGGTATGGGAGAAAAGTCAGCGGTTTCTGGTACAATCGGCTTTAATTTAAATGGCGTTTTATACGAATCAGCTAATACAACTAGCGATGCATTAAGTACACAACAAATGATTTTCCGTGCGAAAATGGAAGGTTGTCGTGCGATGGTGATGGAAGTTTCTTCTCACGGATTAGCATTAGGAAGATTAGCTGGAGTTGATTATGATGTGGCCGTATTTACGAATTTAACCCACGACCATCTTGATTTCCATGGAACAATGGAGAACTACGGAAACGCAAAAGGTTTATTATTCTCACAACTTGGACAAGATCTAACGAAAAATAAATCAGTTATTTTAAATGCCGATGATCCATGGTCTGAAAAATATGCACAATTAACTCCATATCCAGTTTGGACATATGGTTTAAAAAATGATGCAAATTTCCGTGCAGAAAATTGTTGTTATGATGATAACATTACAACCTTCGACATGATAACACCTGAAGGGAAATTCCCTGTTTCTATGAAGTTAATTGGGGAATTTAATGTTTACAATATATTAGCTGCTACAGCGGTATTCTATTCAAGAGGCTTCGAATTGGAAGCAATCATTGAACAGATTGAAGATTTAAACCCTGTGCGCGGTCGTATGGAGAAAATTGTAACTGATTTACCGTTACAAATCTTTATTGATTATGCGCATACTCCAGATGCAATCGAAAAGGCAATCAATGCAGCACTTCCATATAAAAAGCCGGACAAAAAAATCATCTTCCTTGTTGGGACTGGTGGTAACCGTGATAAATCAAAACGTCCAGCAATGGCTGAAAAAGCATCGAAAGCGGACTATGTTGTATTGACAACAGATGACCCACGTTATGAAGAATATGACAGTATTACTGGTGACTTAGAAAAAGGTATGCAACATGAAAATTATGCATGTATTGGTGACAGAGCAGAAGCTGTAAGACATGCAGTTTCGGTTGCAGAACCAGGAGATATTATTATCTTCGCTGGTAAAGGTCATGAAGATTATCAAATTATCGGTAACACGAAATATCCTCATAGTGATGCAGAAATCGCGATTGAGGCTGGACGATTAAAATTTGTGTAATTTTTGCTTCTTATCCCTCTCTAACTATAATAGAGAGGGTATTTTATTGGATAGAATGAAAAAAGGTTGTGTAATTTAGTTAAATTCTTATATGATAGGAAAGGTATTAATAAAGGAGACTTAAACTATGACTTCAAAAATAGAACAAGATATAACTTCACGTCGTACCTTCGCCATCATCTCCCACCCGGATGCTGGTAAAACGACGATTACTGAAAAATTACTTTTATTTGGTGGTGCCATTCGTGATGCTGGTACTGTAAAAGGGAAGAAAACAGGTAAATTTGCAACATCAGACTGGATGGAAATTGAAAAGCAACGTGGAATTTCTGTTACATCTTCTGTTATGCAATTTGACTATCAAGGTTTTCGAGTTAATATTTTAGATACACCTGGGCACCAAGACTTCTCTGAAGATACGTATCGTACTTTAATGGCTGTAGACAGCGCGGTAATGGTTATTGACGCCGCCAAAGGGATTGAGGCACAAACATTAAAACTATTTAAAGTTTGTCGTATGCGCGGTATTCCAATTTTTACTTTTATTAATAAGTTAGACCGACAAGGGAAAGAGCCGCTTGAATTAATCGAAGAACTTGAAGAAGTACTTGGAATTAATGCATACCCTATGAACTGGCCAATTGGTATGGGGAAAGAATTTTTAGGAATCTATGACCGTTATAACAAACGTATTGAACAGTTCCGTACAGAAGATTCAGAACGCTTTCTACCAATCGACGAGGATGGCGAATTAGCTGTGGACCATCCAATGAAAGTGACATCATACTATACACAAGCAATGGATGACATCATTCTTTTAAATGAAGCAGGTAATGAATTTTCTGAGGATAAAATACGTCGTGGCGAATTAACTCCAGTATTTTTCGGTTCGGCTTTAACGAACTTCGGTGTTCAAACATTTTTAGAAACGTACTTACAATTTGCACCTGCACCACAACCACGTATTACAGAGGATGAGCAATTCATCGACCCAGTGGAACATAAAGATTTTTCTGGATTTATTTTCAAAATTCAAGCGAATATGAATCCAGCACACCGAGATCGTATTGCCTTTGTCCGTATTGTATCTGGTAAATTTGAGCGTGGAATGAATATAACATTATCACGTACAGGGAAATCCTTTAAAGTGTCTCAATCTACACAATTCTTAGCCGATGACCGTGAAACAGTTGACGAGGCTGTGGCAGGAGATATCATTGGTCTATACGATACAGGGACATATCAAATTGGAGACACAGTAGTCGGTGGTAAAAAGACCTTCCAATTTGAAAAATTACCGCAGTTTACACCAGAAATTTTCGTTAAAGTTTCTGCTAAAAATGTAATGAAATCAAAACAATTCCATAAAGGGATCTTACAATTAGTTCAAGAAGGTGCAATTCAATATTACAAAACATTGCACACAGAAGAAGTCATCCTCGGAGCAGTAGGACAACTTCAATTTGAGGTGTTCGAACATCGAATGAAAAATGAGTACAATGTAGAAGTTATCATGCAACCAATTGGCTCAAAAATTGCTCGTTGGATTGAAAATGAAGAAGATGTAAAAGAATCAATGTCTTCAACACGTTCAATGCTTGTAAAAGATCGTTTTGACAACCTTGTATTCTTATTTGAAAACGAATTTGCAATGCGCTGGTTCTCTGATAAAAATGAGAACATTAAGCTTTATAGTTTGTTATAAGAGAAAACTTTTACGCGGCTTACAATTGTAGGCCGTATTTTTTTATGGGATAAATTTAGACCAGGCTTGTTTATAATAGTGAAAGTTTCAATCGGAAACTATTATTTCCTCATATCTTAGATGTATTTAATTTAGTAATGAGATAAAATGGAAACAAGTAACAGCTATATAAAAAATAGACTGGGGGTCATAATATGGGGATTCATTTTTTCACTGGTTTTCCTGGATTTATTACAAGTCAACTTATTCGAAGTGTTTTTGAGAAGAAAGTTTCAGATTCTGTAATCGTATTAGTGTTACCAACGGAAATTGAAAAAGCACAAAAAGAAATGGAAGAAATACTTACCCATTATCCTGGATGCACAATGGAGTTAGTAAAAGGGGATATTACGTTACCGAACCTTGATTTGGACCATGACATCTTGAAACGTATTGTGCCTGAGATTTCGGTCTTTTGGCATTTAGCCGCAATTTATGACTTAGCTGTACCAAGAGAAGTTGCTTGGAAAGTAAATGTTCATGGTACATCCATGGTAAATGACTTTGTTGTATCACTACCCAATCTTAACCGTTACATGTATTTTAGTACTGCTTATGTTGCAGGGACGAGAGAAGGGGTATTGTTAGAGACGGAACTTGTTCGACCACCTCAATTTAAAAATTACTATGAAGAAACAAAATTTGAAGCAGAACTATTAGTCGAGGATCTAAAGGGAAAAGTCCCAACTACAATTATACGTCCTGGCATCGTTAGAGGACACTCGGTTACTGGTGAAACGATTAAATTTGATGGTCCTTATTTTTTCTTAAATATGATTGATCGTTTAAAAAGTTTACCCTTTATACCCTATTTAGGTCATTCTACTTCAACGATTAATGTAGTCCCTGTTGATTATATTGTTGATGCAGCAACATTTATTTGTACAGAGGAAAGTGCGATTAATAAAACACTACATTTAACCGATCCACAACCCCATCCAGTGCAAGAAGTGTTTCGTACTATGGTAAAGGAAATGACAGGTAAATATCCAAGGGGACGTTTTCCAATAGAAATTGCTCGATCTATGATGAAAATAAAAAATTTAAGAAAAATGCTAGGTGTTGAAATAGAAACATTAGATTACTTAACATGGAATGCAACCTTCGATAGTCGGCAAGCACAGGAAATTTTGATAAAGGGGAACATCACTTGTCCAGACTTCATCGCATCCATTCCATCAATGGTTAAATTTTATAATGAAAATAAAGGTAACAAACTTTACCAAATTGAAATAAAATAATATTGAAGATATTAGTGAATTTGTGTTATAATCAGGTTACAGAAAATCAAATATCCATTTGACTATTGTCAAAGGGGAGTAGCTTATAAGTATTGTGAGATACTTACTTCACATTCGTCATTACATGGTTTGTTCCATCGGGTGTGAGAGCATAATTTGCACGTATAATTATTGCTAAGCAAGACCTTTGCCTATTATTTAGGCAGAGGTCTTTTATTTTGCCTAAATTTGGAGATTTCTGTGTATTTTAAAATCCCATCAATATGGGCATAAAAAGACTAAGGAGGAACTATCTCGTGGAAGCAATATTATTGGAATATGCTTGGGTACTAGTCGTACTTGTTGTATTAGAAGGACTTTTAGCAGCCGATAACGCAGTCGTAATGGCAGTTATGGTAAAACACTTACCAGAAAATAAACAGAAAAAAGCGTTATTTTATGGATTAATTGGTGCATTTATTTTCCGCTTTGTTGCGTTATTCTTGATTACAGTTTTAGTGAACTATTGGGAAATTCAAGCGATTGGTGCTGCTTATCTATTATTTATCTCAATTAAACACATTTATGACTCGAAATTTAAGAAGTCAGAAGAAACAAAAGAAGATATTGAAGAACATACTCAAAAAGGAAAAGGATTTTGGGCGACTGTTGCTAAAGTTGAATTAGCAGACATCGCCTTTGCAGTAGACTCTATGTTAGCAGCTGTTGCGATTGCCGTAACGTTACCTGAAATGGGAGATTTCCATATTGGAGGTATTAATGCTGGACAATTCGCTGTGATGTTCTTGGGTGGTATTATCGGTATGGTTATCATGCGATTTGCTGCACAGTGGTTTGTAAAAATCTTAAACAAATATCCAGATTTAGAAACTGCAGCATTTTTAATTGTTGGATGGGTTGGTGTAAAATTAGTTGTATTAACATTATCACACGATAAAGTTGGAATTTTACCACATGAGTTTCCACATTCAACACCATGGAAATTAACATTCTGGATTGTATTGTTACTTATCGCTCTTGGTGGATATTTTATCAGTGTAGCGAAAAAGAAAAAGCAAGTTGTAGAAGAAAAATAAAATGGTTTTTTAGAGGAGCACATTGCTGTTCCTCTTTTATTTTACTCTTGTATTCCTTATACTAATAAAAAGTTCTATATTATGGATAAGAGGCGAAATATGTGACTCACAAGAAAAAACATAGTAGAGCAATCACGCCATTTCAATTATTGGTTTCATACTATTTTATCGCAATTGCGTCTTCGTTTTTATTATTAAGAATTCCAGCTGTTTACGAAGAGGGGAAAGAAGTTTCTTTAGTAGATAGTTTGTTTACGGCAGTTAGTGCGGTCAGTGTTACGGGATTATCTGTGTTTGACATTTCATCCACTTTAACACCTTTCGGAATGGTAGTCCTATTAGTTATATTGCAACTTGGAGCAATCGGAATTATGTCCTTGGGCACATTTCTTTGGCTAATAACAGGGAAAAGAATTGGGATGAGAGAAAGACAATTAATTATGATTGATTTTAATCAATCTCAAGTGTCTGGTGTTGTACAATTATTGAAAGAAATCGTTAAGCTCTTATTTATTATTGAGGCAGTCGGCGCATTAATTCTTTCCCTTCACTTCCACCAATATTTTGATACTTGGGGTGAAGCCATTAAACATGGGGTTTTTGCATCCATATCTGCAACAACTAACGGTGGATTTGATATCACTGGGGAAAGTCTACAACCGTTCCATACCGATTATTTTGTTCAATTTATTACAATGATTTTAATTGTCTTAGGAGCGATTGGGTTCCCAGTATTAATTGAAGTTAAAAATTTTTTATTTAGAAAAAAGGATACTTTTCGCTTTTCGCTTTTTACTAAAATTACAGCATTAACTTATTTTGTTTTATTTATTGTTGGAACACTCGTTATAATTTTGGTGGAATCGTTCTTGTCTTTTAAAGGGATGACATGGTATGAAAAGCTATTTACAGCAATGTTTCATTCTATTTCTTCCCGATCTGGAGGCTTAACAACATATGATGTATCACAATTTAGTGAAGCCACAGATATTTTTTTAAGTTTTCTTATGTTTATCGGTTCTTCTCCAAGTTCTGTTGGAGGGGGAATAAGAACTACTACTTTTGCTATAGCAATTTTATTCCTTATAAACTTTGCAAACGGTAGGACAGAAATCCAAATATTTGGACGAGAAATCCATTTAAGTGATATTTTTCGCTCTTACGTTGTAATTATCCTTGCGTTTTTTATGGTTATGATTTCGACAATGGTGTTGTTAATAACAGAGCCATATGCAACAACTACACAAATTATTTTTGAAATTACTTCTGCCTTCGGTACTTGTGGTATGTCCCTAGGGATTACTGATAGCCTATCAACTGAAGGGAAGTTTGTTGTAATGATTTTAATGTTCATTGGTCGAGTAGGCCTAATTTCATTTTTATATACTTTGGGCGGTAAAGCAGAAAAACCACCTTATCGCTACCCGAAGGAACGTGTCATAATAGGATAAATTATGTTGATGTCTCATACATTTAAAAAGTATGAGACATTTTTAGTTTAATAAGTATTGTAAATATTATTTTATATATGTAATAACGTAAAAGTATTGCACGAATTATCTGAAAAAAGAGTGCGCTATTTATAATATTTTGTTTTAAAATGTGAATTATTGGGTATATAGTATTGATTTTAGAAATATCTTGAAATTAATGGTAAATAACAAATCAACAAAAAAGGCGATAAAAAAGTCAAAAAAATATCTTTTTAGATTTAAAAGTACTAATTGGAATTGGATAAAAATTGGAAAATGATATTTTTTACCCATTTTTTTATAAAAAAAACTATGAAATAATTTTAATAATATTTTATATAGAGAATATTTTGAAAATGAAAAAATAAGTCATAATCAAATATTATAGATAATAGAATAAATGTAAAAGATTTGCGTGAAAAATAGAGAGAGAGTATTTTCCCAAATGGAAGGATTGGTGTAAAAAGAATGGTGAAAACTGTAAGTCCTATTTTTAGGAAATTGTTTCAAGCCGTCAAAGATCCAGTACTTATTTTAAATACTTCTTGTCAGATTGAGTCAATAAATGACTACGCAGCGCAATTACTTAATATAAATAATGTAACTAAACAACAACCATTACCAATGGACGAGCCATCAAAACTTCAATGGGCTTCGTTTGTAGATAAAATTCGAATGGATATGGGTGGTTTTTGCGTGTTGAATATTAAAACAAGTGAAAACCAATATAGAAAAATTAAATTAGCTGGTTATTATCATGAAAGAGAAAAATTAATTTTTGCACGAATATCATTAATCCATGAGGAAATATTCTCAATGATTAATGATGTCCCTCATGGAATGATTTTGACGGCTATTAGTGGTGAAATTATTGATTTGAACGACATAGCATCAAATTATATTGAGTGTGAAAAATGCGAGATTATTAATTGTCAGCATGAAAATATCTTTGACTATTTAATTGACTATAATTATAGTAAACTTCAATATTTTGCTAACTTGATGAATAACGGACGAGCATCCATTAACGTTTCCAAAACAAATCGTTTTGGTGAAGAAATGTTTTATAAGCTCGAAAGTAAATTCAATTATAAAATGAGCATGATTGTTACAACAATTACGGATGAGACAGAAAATGTTAAGTTAAAACAACAACTTGAGCAACAAAATTCGTTAAATGCTATTGGACAAATGGCTGCTAGCATTGCTCATGAAATCCGAAATCCAATGACTTCATTAAAAGGATTTATTGAGTTGTTGAAAATTAATTCTACAGAAGATGGTTACAAATATTTAAATGTAATGGATTCTGAAATCCACCGTATGGAAAAGATATTAAGCGAGTTCTTATACTTATCAAAACCAAAAGAACGTAGCTTTGAAAAATTATCAATCGCGCAAATAGTAGATGAAGTAATTGAATTGATGTTACCTCATGCAGTTCACCATAATGTAATTTTAAGAAGTGATTATCATGATAATCAGAGTACACTAATATTTGGAAATGATAATCGATTAAAGCAAATGCTTATTAATCTGGTGAAAAATGCAATAGAAGCAATGCCTAATGGTGGACAAATTACAATTACTTTAGAAAATAAAGATTCATATATTCAGCTATCTGTTAAGGATGAAGGTGCAGGTATTACGGAGTTAGAACAAAGTAATTTATTTAAACCCTTCTATACGACAAAGGAAACGGGAACTGGTTTAGGTCTAGCATTGGTAAAAAAAGTTGTAGAAGAACATAATGGGTCTATTTCCGTAGAAAGTACTGTTGGAATGGGGACAACCTTTATTATTAATCTTCCATTTTGTGAGCAAAATTTACAAACACAAGATGAAGAGGAACTAATCAACTATTGGACTAATAGAGAGTCCGTAAAAAAAATTCCAGTTGTATAATTTGATAAATGTATTTTTGACAAAGCTTTCTCTTAATCGATATAATGCATATATATCGATAAAGAGGATGAATTGTCATGTCAACGAATGAGATTAAGCAATCGCTAAAATTATATATCGTTTTGTCTCGAGCGAATAAAGCAATAAATGAAGTGACGAATCAATTTTTTCAACAACATGGATTAAATCCGACGGAATTTGCAGTTTTAGAGTTACTTTATCATAAAGGTCGTCAACCATTGCAACAAATTGGAAATAAAATTCTACTTGCTAGTGGTTCAATTACATATGTGATTGATAAACTTGAGAAGAGGGGATATTTAAACCGAGTATCATGTCCATCAGATCGACGCGTGACGTTTGCAGAAATTACCGAAGAAGGTTCTAAATTTATGTCAACGTTATTTCCGGAACATGAACAAAACTTGCATGAATTATTAAGCGTCTTAACAGATGAAGAAAAAGAAACAGCAATTACCTTATTGAAAAAATTAGGATTATCAATTAAAGACTTGTCATATTAATAAGAAAAATGGGAGCATTTTTGTGCTTCTATTTTTTTTTGTGGGATTTTTGGCTCAAATTGCGAATCCTCTTATACCTATTAATATAAAGCTTATTAATTTATCTTAGTTAGTGATCAGTTTAAAAAAATAAAAATAGGGGGTAGTTCAAAGTCAATTAGCAATTGACCTGATCTACCCCCTATTAATTTAAAGTTTTTATTTTGGTTGAACACTTAAGCCCATCTTAATAAATGCATCAGATAAATCGTATTTTGCATGGTCGTAAATTGTAAGGCGCACTAGAGAATCGCCTTTTTCGTATACTACCATCAATACTTCTTCATCTTCAAAGTTTGTTTTATAGGCTGCTGAATTAGTAAGTTTATTTTCATCATGATAAGTTTTGAAATCAAATGTTTCATACTCCTCATTGATAGCAGACATTGTTTCTTCCGTATTAGCAACCAAATCATCGAAAGTTGTATCATTTACTGTAGCGTATTCAATTCGCATGAAGATTGAGTCATCTTTTTCGTAATATAATACATCTTTTCCTGGTTCTTCTGCAGTTAACGAAAATCCTTCTATTGTTTGAATTGTATATTTTTCACTGTCTACAGAAGTAGTTGATTCTGTTTGTTCTTCATTGTTTGATGTGTATGAAATTTCAGGTTTTACTTCTTCACTATCAGTTTGAGGTTCTTCTTGTTCCTCATTTGTTATTGGTGGTTCTTTTTCTTCAGCATTGTTGTTAATATCACTATCCGCGGTAATTGAATCACTTGCAGGTTCTGTAGTAGGCTCCTCGGCTGTATTACAAGCTGCAAGTATCACAATGGACAGAAATAACGTCATTAGTAATAATAAGTTATTTTTCATAAGTTACATCCTCCTTGTTGAATTAAACGTTTTTAGATGGTTAAAGTTTCATTTTTTGCAAAAAAATTATTAATTTAGTGGGATAACCAAAAATAATAATAAGATAAACACTTCATGAGCTACGATAATAAGTGGCATACTTTGCTTCCATTCATAAAGAAAGCCCCACATTAGCCCAGCAATTAATGCAACAATTGCTCCTAGCATAAATCCACTAATCGCTACAGAAAATGCAAATAAAATGCTAGTTATAATAACTGCTATAATTGGTGAGAACCATTTCTTTAATTGTTGCTGGACATATCCTCTCCAAAATAATTCTTCACCCACTACAATAATAAAAATTAGAAGTAAGTAATGCCATATATTGTTAGGGCCATAGTTATTAAGGAATTTTGTTATAGTTTTTAATAGACTTGTATCTACTTTCGAAATGATAAAATATCCAAGCCGAACAATAGCATACAAAATTGTCCCGTAACCAATACCCAAAATAAGATATTTCCAAGTAGGAAGTTCATCATTAAACTTTCCTGCAATTATGGCAATAGCCATACCTACTAATAAGGTAAATGTATAAAGGTACCAAAAGATTGCAGTTTCCTTAAATGTGAAAAATAACAGGATGTAGACGAAAACTATTGATAGAAGGAGTACTAAAGTTTGCTTTGAAAATTTCATAATCTGACCTCCTTCTATACATTTTAACAAAAAAAAAATCCCCTATCATCTTTTTGCGAATAATGGGGAATTTAATTTACTTACTTGAAGCTGAGAGTTAAACTATCTTCAACCTTTGTTGCCTAATTTTTTTCTATGATATTTTAGGATACAACAAAAATCGAATTCTCTTAAAATTGACTTAATATTTTATATTTTTTATGGTTTACTACAGTTTTTTCTTCCATTTCTAAATCATGAAAATTATCCATAATTGTTAAGTCAACAATGACAGAGTTTTCATTAACTTTTTCGACTACCCCTTGTAGTCCTTCTTTGAACTCGACAATATTTCCAACCTCTGCTATTTTCATAAGAGTCAGCTCCTTATTGACTAATATTATGAAAGTTTGCATTATTTTCTTAAAAAAGTAAAGAGCTTTTTGAATAATTAATAAATTTTAACTATTTCTTAACAAGAAAGTAAGGTGTTTTATGATGGAAATGTATAAAAATATGATTGAACAATTAAAAAATGGGGAAATAAAAAGTTTAGAAATTAAAAAAGAGGAGTTTTTACAATTTAGAGAAGTACTAGTAAAGGATGAAATGTTTAAACATTTTCGTGGCGAGGCAAAACAAGGGGGAAATGTCGTATTTACCTTTCTTGAAAATCCTAGATCTTAATAGTTGTCGAACTTTGTCTAATGATTTTCCTTCTATAATGAATAAAAAACTCTATAATAGGAGGACATCATGAATTTTTTAGGAGGGGTTTTGTGGACAAAAACCTTTTAAAAAAACTTGAGCAAAAACGTCAAATGATGATTGAATCAGGAATGGTAAATGGACTTCAAAACCCAAAAACAATTCGTTTAAGTAAACAATTGGATCAGCTTATGAATCAATTTGAAGGTCAAACTAATAAAAAAGAAAATGAACAATCAGATAACCTATTACAATAGATCATATATTTCAGAAGGTTTGTTTAAGCAAAGGTAAAAAGTCTTTTAATATCCAAACGTCATTATCGATAAAAATTCAAAATAAAAAATTTAAAAATTTTGTTTTATTTTTTAATTAAAATGGACATATTAGATTTGAACACAGCAACATTCTCATTTCCCCCTTTTAGAGCAGAACTTAACGTTTCTGCTCTCTTTTTTTTGCGAAAAATAATTACTTTATAAAAAAGTGTAATAATTCCAATTATTTATCTACATTTTTCCTGCTGTTTGTTAAACTACAAGTAAGCCGAAAATATTATTGAAGGAGAGATAATGATGAGTGAACAGAAAAAAATTGCCTTTATTGGGACAGGCGTTATGGGTTCAAGTATTGTAAAACATTTAATTCATGCTAATTATGATGTTTCGATATATACACGTACAAAATCGAAAGCACAAAGTTTAATAGAATTAGGAGCAAAGTGGGCTAGAACACCAAAGGAAGCTTCTGAAAATGCAGACGTTATTTTTACAATGGTTGGCTTCCCGAAAGATGTTGAAGAGGTTTATTGCAATCAAGATGGCATCTTTCAATCAGCTAAAAGTGGTTCCATCGTTATTGATATGACAACTTCAGAACCATCTTTAGCGAAAAAACTTTATGAATTAGCAAAAGAAAAGGGAATATCTAGCTTAGATGCTCCAGTATCTGGTGGGGACGTTGGTGCACAAAATGGTACGCTTTCCATTATGGTTGGTGGTGATAAAGAAGCATTTGAAGAAGTATTACCGATTCTACAAATCTTTGGAAAGAATATAGTATACCAAGGGGAGGCTGGTTCTGGTCAACATACGAAAATGTGCAATCAAATCTTAATCTCAACAAATATGATTGGCGTTTGTGAAGCTATTAGTTATGGTATTAAAGCTGGGTTAGACATTGAGAAGGTGTTTCAATCCATTTCTACTGGGGCGGCTGGTTCATGGTCCCTTAGCAATTTAGGACCGAGAATGGTAAAAGGTGATTTAGAACCGGGTTTTTATATTAAACATTTTATAAAAGATATGCGTATTGCTATTGATGAAGCAGAAAGAATGAATTTAAATTTACCGGGTTTAAAATTGTCGAAAGAACTTTATAATCAGCTACTAGAAAATGGTTTTGGAGAAAAAGGAACTCAAGCTTTAATTAAATATTATGTTGAGTAAGGTAGGCGGCATGGTAGTGAGAATCTAAATTTAGGGGAGATACAATGGGTAAACATTTGAGCCGTAAGATCCCTGGACAAAGAAGCCAACTCGCTTTATATATGTCTTTGCCGATTCTTTCCTGGGCATTTTATGATTTTGCCAATACGATTTTTTCTTCAAATATAAACACGGTGTTTTTTCCTTTTTATATGGATGAAGTTTTAGGTACGGATGAAGTAAGACAACAAGTTGCTAGTACATTTATTTCCTATGCAAATGCAATTGCTAGTTTCTTTTTAGTTGTTTTCTCACCGTTATTTGGGGTTTGGATAGATAATACTGGATATAAAAAGCGTTTTATAGTTTGGTTTGCTTCCATCTCAATTCTATTTACATTTATGATGGGGATTTTTGCGAGCCTCAATTTAAATACCAATATTTCGGGTGTACCTTTAAGTTTATTTTTAGTGGTCATTAGTTTCGTCATAGCAAAATTTTTCTTTAATTCGAGTTTAGTATTTTACGATTCCATGATGGGGGACTTAGGAACAAAAGAGGAAATGCCCCTCATATCTGGTTTTGGTGTTGCAGTAGGTTATTTAGGTACAATATTTGGTCTACTTGTGTATCTAATGGTTAGTGATGGAAATTTCCATCGTGCTTTTATACCAACAGCTATTATGTATTTACTATTTTCATTGCCCTTATTTTTCTTTATAAAAGATCGTCCAATTCCAAAAGAAAATAGGAAATCGATTAAGTTTATAGATGGTTATAAGGAAATCGTTAACACTTTTAAAGAAATGAAAAAGTATAAGGCAATTTTCACCTTTATGATTGCGTATTTTTTCTTAAATGATGCTATTGCTACAACCATTGCTATGATGGCTGTTTATGCTACAGCAATTGTAGGATTTTCATCCGGGCAATTTATTATTTTATATTTAGTTAGTACGATTTCAACTGTTATTGGCTCATTAGCTTTTGGCTATATTACAAAAGCAATTGGCTCAAAACGTGCAGTATCAATTGTTTCCCTTCTAATGATTGTAGCATTAATTTTTGCAGTCTTTGCAACTGCTCAATGGATGTTTTGGATTGCGGGTAGTATGTTTGGTATTTCCCTTGGTTCCATGTGGGTTACTTCTCGAACGCTTATTATCGAATTATCACCTGAAGAGAAACGAGGTCAATTTTTTGGCTTATTTGCTTTCTCAGGAAAAGTATCCTCCATCATTGGACCGGCAATTTATGGAACTGTGACACTTTTGTTAAAAGATTATGGCACTTTAGCGAGCCGAGTTGCCTTAGGTTCACTGATAATCCTTACAATTATTGGACTTCTTGTACATCTACAAGTTAAACCTGAAACCCAAAATCGCTTATAGGAGAAAAGACTTCCCTATGATACAATCTAATTAGATTACTAGATACAGTAAGAATAGGGAAGGAGCGCCAAAACTATGGAACAAAAAGGGATTTTACTTGAAAGTGGTACAAATGAACTTGAAATAGTTGAATTTGAAGTGGCGAGTAATAAATTTGGAATTAATGTTATTAAAGTAAAAGAAATCATTCAACCAATTCCAGTTACATTTATCCCTCATGCACATCCACACGTTGAAGGGATTGTGCAGTTACGTGGAGAGGTATTACCTGTAGTTGATATGTTAAAAGTACTAGGCATTCCACATGCTCAATATAACGTTCAACAAAAGTACATTGTTGCAGAGTTTAATAAGCAAAAAGTGGTTTTCCATGTTGACAATGTAACGCAAATTCACCGAATCTCTTGGGATGATATTGAAAAACCATCAGATATGTATCAAGGAGGTTCTTCACAAGTAATTGGTGTAATTAAACAAAATAACTCGATGATTTTACTATTAGACTTTGAAAAAATTATGGTAGATATTAATCCGGATTCTGGTATTAGCATGGAGTCGGTTAAAAAACTTGGGAAACGTGAACGATCTGAAAAGAAAATTGTTTGTGCAGAAGACTCGCCATTATTGCGCAAACTTATTCATGACACATTGACTGAAGCAGGTTATGTTAACCTTGAATTCTTTGAAAATGGACGCGATGCATTAGATTATTTAGAAGGTTTATTAAATACCGGAAAACCAATTGAAGATCAAGTACAACTAGTTATTACGGATATTGAGATGCCAAAAATGGATGGCCACCATTTAACGAAAAAAATCAAATCTAACCCTGCATTAGAGAAATTACCAGTTATTATTTTCTCAAGTCTAATTACAGATGACCTGCGTCATAAAGGCGAGGAAGTAGGGGCAGAGGACCAAATTAGTAAGCCAGAAATTGCCGAGTTAATTCTAAAAGCAGATGAACTGATTTTATAACTTGTGTGCATTGGTATCCTAAATTTTATAAATTTTAACTTAAGGTCGGATACCCCTTTGGCAATCCGATCTTTTTTATTGATCAGGTAGGAAAAGGTATACTTAGTTTCCTTACAAATATTGCATAATTCCGGATTCATTTAACCATTCTTTACTTATAGATAGGGTTCAATATTATTGGTACCCCGAATAAATATAAAAAGAGAGTAGGGATCCCAACGGAACAGTTAAAAATAGCGATAATAGATATCGGATCAAATACAATTCGTCTCGTACTTTATAAATACAATCCTAAAGAAGGGCTTAATGAATTTGGAAATATAAAAACTGTTGCAAGGTTAAGAACATATATTAATCCTAATGGAGAAATGTCAGAACAGGGCATAAATATTTTATTGGAAACATTAAAATCATATAAAAAGATTTTAGATGATTATGAAGTATCGGATATTTATGCTGCTGCAACTGCTGCTGTTCGACAAGCAACCAATAATACAGAAATTATTGATCGAATGAAAAAAGAGACTGGGATTACCATTAACTTGTTAAGTGAAGAACAAGAAGCTTTTTTTGGATTTTTAGCAGTAGCTCATTCGATGGATACGCCATCAGCGGTAACAATTGATATTGGTGGTGGTTCTACTGAAATAACACTATTCGAAAATAAAACATTACAAAAATCAATAAGTTTTCCATTTGGTACCGTATCCCTTAAGCAAAAATTTGTTTCGGGCGATATTATAAATGACGAAGAAAAAAAATTATTACGTCAATATATAAAAAAGCAATTTGACAAATTAAATTGGATTAAAGATGTAAAATTACCGGTGATTGCGATTGGTGGAAGTGCCCGTAATCTAGCTCAAGTACATCAACATACAATAGACTATCCAATTTCAGGAATACATCAATATGAAATGAAATTTGATGATTTAGAAGTATTAAATACATTTTTAAGTAGAATGTCATTTGATCAGTTAAAACAACTAGACGGGCTTTCAACGGATCGAGCAGATATTATCGAAATTGCATTAGAGGTATTTAGAACATTAATGGGTGTGGTTGGAGCCAAGAAGTTTCAAATTAGTAAAAAGGGGTTACGAGAAGGGCTTATTATTCATCGTGTACTACAGAGTGATCCAAATAGCTTCAATAAGTTTAATGTTTTTGAAGAAAATGCAAAAAGAATAATGTACCAGTATGGTCGGTTTGAAGATGAATGTCTAATGTTAACTTCTTCTACAGAACAGTTATATTTGGAATGTTGCAAATTGAACCTTTTCACATTCAATGAAAAGCATCTAAGTTTACTAAAAAAAGCTGCACAAGTCTTTTCAATTGGGGAATATATAGAAAATGATTCATCTAATCAACACACGTTCTATCTATTAGCGAATCAATCCATTGCAGGGATGAGTCATAGAGATCGTGTTAAATTAGCATTGTTAGCCTCTTATAAAAATAAAGACTATTTCCGCCGTTTCTCAGCTCCGTTTTTAAATTGGTTTAATCGTGATGAACTTAAAGTTTTGAGAGAATATGGGGCGTTGTTAAAATTTGTCTATTCATTAAATGTTTCAAAGCGAAACTTAGTAAAATCAATTCATTTAGAGCTAATCAACGATACAGTTCATATTAACATTGTAGCAAGTAAACATCCTATGGCGGAAATCTACCAATCTGAACGTCAAAAAAAACATATTGAACGTGTATTCAAAAAGCCTGTAATAATTCAATTTTTAAAAGAGGGTGAAATGGGATGACTACAGAAATACAGAGAGATTCTCAAGGGGAAAGGGAAAATGGAACAGTTACCACTTATGAGCAATTAATGCAAGAAATTGCTAAGCCAGAATATTATAATAACCGTGAATTAAGCTGGTTAGCATTTAATGAACGAGTGTTAGAAGAGGCTGAAGATCTAGAAAATCCTTTACTTGAAAGATTAAAGTTCCTAGCCATTTTTAGTTCAAACTTGGATGAATTTTTTATGGTACGTGTTGCAGGTTTACAAGATCAAGTACGTGCAGGTTTTAATAAACCAGAAAATAAATCGGGTTTAACACCAAAAGAACAATTAACGAAAATAGCTGAGCGAACTCAATCTTTAGTAAGAAGACAAATGGAATTATTTCGTCATTTAGTTTATGAATTATTGCCTTTAGAAAACGTGAGAATTAAGGATTTTAAATCTTTAGATATTGTTCAAAAAAGGTGCATTGATGAATTCTTTGAAGAAACAATTTTTCCTGTTCTCACACCTGTTGCTGTGGATGCGTATAGACCGTTCCCAACGTTATTAGGTAGAACGTTAAATTTACTTGTAATGTTAGAAGAAACTAATACAGTAGAACAAAATGAAAAAGTGGCGATTGTACAAGTTCCATCTGTTTTAGAACGATTTATTGAACTGCCAAGTAATGAAGGCGAAAAGGAATTTGTATTATTGGAGGACGTCATTACAAGTCATATTGATCAATTGTTCTATGGTTATAAAGTAAAATCTACACAAGCTTTCCGTTTAACAAGAAATGCTGATTTAACGATTCACGAAGAAGGCGCACAAGATTTACTAGTTGAAATTGAAAAAGAGTTGAAGAAACGTAAATGGGGTGTCGGTAGTCGTTTAGAAGTGCGCGATGGCGAAATGAGTGACGAAGTTCTGGATTATCTATTAGAAGAATTTGAAATTGAAGAGTCAGATGTATTTAAGATAGATGGTCCGTTAGATCTTACATTTTTATTTGGGTTTGTAAAGAAAATTTCTGTAGGTCTTGAACATTTAGAATATGAAAGTTTTATACCACAGCGCCCGAAAGATTTAGATTCAGATGAAGATATTTTTGAAAAAGCGTTAACGCAGGATATATTCTTCCATCATCCATATGAATCTTTTGAGCCTATTGTTGATTTTATTACAGATGCAGCAACGGATCCTACGGTACTTGCGATTAAACAAACATTATATCGCGTTAGTGGCAACTCACCAATTATCCATGCATTAAAACAAGCAGCAGAAAATGGGAAACAAGTAACTGTTCTTGTAGAATTAAAGGCAAGGTTCGATGAAGAAAATAACGTTCACTGGGCGAAAGAATTAGAACAAGCAGGTTGTTTAGTAATTTATGGCATGAATAATTTAAAAACCCATTCGAAAATTACATTAGTTGTTAGAAGAAATAATGGAAAAATTGAGCGTTTTGTTCACTTAGGTACGGGGAATTATAATGATGCAACAGCAAAAATTTACACGGATATGGGTATTATTACATCTAATAAGGAATTTGGCATCGATGCAACGAATTTCTTTAATTACTTAAGTGGATATACTGAAAAGCCAGTTTTCCATCACTTAGTAGTTGCACCGTATGACATCCGTGATGAATTTGTTCGATTAATTGATGAAGAGATTCGAATGCATAAAGAATATGGAAATGGATTTATTCGTGCAAAAATGAACTCTTTAACGGATAAAGATTTAATGATGAAGCTATATGAAGCCTCAATAAATGGGGTAAAAGTTGAATTATTAATTCGTGGTATCTGTTGTATCCGACCAGGAATTCCTGGCATAAGTGAAAACATAACTGTGACAAGTATTGTAGGACGTTTTTTAGAACATTCTCGAATTTTTTGGTTCCATCATAATGGAGAAAATAAAGTATTTTTATCTTCAGCGGATATGATGACACGTAATATGGTGAAACGAGTTGAAATTTTATTCCCTATTTATTCTGATCAGATAAAGAAAAGAGTAATGCATATACTTTTAACCGAATTAAATGATACGGCAAAAGCACGTATCCAAAATTCATCTGGTAAGTATCATTATAAAAAAGAGCGTGATAGTTCAATGAAGTTAAATTCACAGGAATATTTCTTATTAGAAGCGGTGAGTACCGTTGTCGTAGAAGAGTAAATCGTTTATGATTTACGAAGGATAGTGTGGGAGGCGTCTGAAAAGTCATTGCGGGACGACTCCTACAAAAGTAATTTTTTCTAGGAGATATTTACCAAGTAGGGGAGAGGGTGTCCAAATAGTTTTGACTTTTTGGAACCCCCAATACTAGCTTATGTAAGTAATATAATGGGGGATAAAAATGATAAACTTTCCGATTGTGGAAATTGAAGAATATTTACATGAGATTATAAAACTAAACCCTTTTGAAGCAGTTGTCATATTAAAACAAAAACAGGCACAAAAAGCATTTTCTGTTGAAATGATTAATTCAAAAGCATCAAATTTATCTCCCACTGCTTTTATAAAAGGGATGGATGCCAGACAATTTTTTCAATTGTTAGATTGGGAGCAGTTTTCTGAAATCATACAAAATCCAACTGGAGAAATCCAATACATATCAATTGATAATTTAAAAATGCTATCGATTTATGTTCAACCGATAGCGCATAAAGAAGATATTTATTATGCATTGATAATCAAAAAAGTTTTACATAACAATAGCCCATTTAGTTTAGTGTCTTTTCAAGATGTAACAACTGGGTTATTAAATCGACGTGCACTTAATGCTAGATGGTCTGAACAATATCGAGAATATAAAGACGATAAGAATATTGCTTTAATATTAATTGACTTAGATCGCTTTAAAAAATTTAATGAATCCCTGGGTAAACAAAAAGCAGATAATATGTTAAAACAAATCAGTGAACGTTTTAGTGAGTTGCAAAATGAAAACTATGAATTATTCCATTATAACGGTGATGAATTCCTTTTCCTCGTTCGGTATTATTTACGAGAAGAACTTGATTTATTAGGAAACCTAATTTTGGAAAAATTAAAAGATCCATTTATGATTGATGGACAAGAGTATTTTGTAACATGTTCAATTGGTATTTCAACAATTTTATCTGACCAAGGTAGAGATTTAGAAACACTTCTATTACAAGCTGAACAAGCTTTATTTTATGTAAAAAAACATGGCCGATCCCATTATCGATTTTATCGTGAGGAAATGAGTCATACATTCCAAAATGTAGTGTTAATGGAAGCTCATTTACGTAGGGCAATAGAATTTAACGAAATGAGTATTCATTTACAACCACAAATCGATTTTGAAACAAATGAAATTGACAGTTTTGAGGCATTAATTCGATGGAATAATCCGAAATTTGGTTTTGTACCACCTTCGCAATTTATTCCAATTGCAGAGTCTTCAGGATTAATTATACAAATTGGGGATTGGGTATTAGAGCAAGTATGTAAATACCAGCAACAATGGCGTGAAAAAGGATACAGACCTGTCCGAATTGCTGTGAATATTTCTCTTAAACAATTTAAACAGGAAGGCTTTGCAGAAAAAATTAAACAAATTTTAAACAAGTATGATGTGAATCCGAAGTTTATTGAGCTGGAAATTACAGAAAGCTCTATGGAAAATGCCGAGGAAACACAAGCAATTTTAAGAAGTTTGAAAGAATTAGGAGTTTACGTATCTGTGGATGATTTTGGAACAGGATACTCATCGTTGAGTTATTTAAAAAAATATCCCATTGATATTATTAAAATCGACCAATCGTTTATTGCTGATTTAAATAAAGATGAGAAAAATGAAGCAATTGTGAAAGCGATTATAGCACTCTCTGAAAATCTCGGAATGGATGTAATAGCTGAAGGTGTGGAAGAGAAGTCCCAGGAACTCTTCTTAAAACAACACCGCTGTAAAAAAGGTCAAGGTTACTTATATAATAAACCACTCCCGGTACAAGACATAATTGAACAATATTTAGTGAAGTAACATCAGGCTGGGACAAAACTAGAAAGACACCATTTTTCTAACGTGAAAATGGTGTCTTTTTGATATGAAGGACGTTGATTTCCATTCAGTGTGGACGCTTTCTGCGGGCATGGCCTCAACTAATTTTTGCCGTCTATGGCCGGCAAAAATGGATTTTCGGCTCATGCGATTCCCGCAGGAAGCTTTGCTATGTAGCGAAAGGCGAATGCCGTCAGCTACACTCAGCCACACTCCATTCCAATCAACTTTTTCTAAATAACAGATTTTCATCACTAATATTTCTAAAATAAATTTGAAAAATCGCTTTTTGTCGCAAACTCTATTTTTTTGCAAATAACTTTATATTATTAACAATATTTTCTGACAATTGAATGACAGTAGATTGAATATGCGGTAAAATGGATTCTGAATAGTCATTCATTTGAGGGGGTAGGGGATACAATGTTATTAAAAGGTGAAACAATCATTGTTACTGGCGGATCTAGTGGTATGGGTTTAGCAATGGCAAAGCAATTTGTTAGTGAAGGGGCTAATGTTGTTATTACAGGCCGAGATAATGATAGATTACAAAAAGCAAAAAGCGAGATCCTAGAAAAAGGTAGTACGATAGAAACATTTCAAATGGATGTTCGTGAAGTTGAACATGTACAAGCAATGGCTCAGTTTACAATTAATAAATTTGGTACGATTACAACTCTAGTAAATAATGCAGCAGGAAATTTTATTGTGCCAGCAGAAAAATTATCTCCTAACGGTTGGAAGGCAGTTATTGATATCGTATTAAACGGTACTTTTTATTGTTCTTCTGAAATAGGAAAGTACTGGATTGAAAATGGAATAAAAGGAAAAATTCTAAATATGGTTGCTACTTATGCTTGGGGTGCAGGTGCTGGAATCATCCATTCAGCTGCTGCAAAAGCAGGTGTTTTGTCATTAACTCGATCTCTCGCTGTTGAATGGGGACATCAATATGGGATTCGGGTTAATGCAATTGCACCAGGTCCGATCGATCGAACTGGTGGAGCAGAAAGATTGTGGCAATCGGAAGAACATACAAAACGAACAATTGAAGCAGTTCCATTAAAAAGACTAGGAACACCTGAAGAAATTGCAGATTTAGCTGCTTTTATTTTATCCCCTAAAGCTTCTTATATGAATGGAGAATGTGTCACTTTAGATGGAGGTCAGTGGTTAAATCAATACCCATTCTAGTTATTGATAACTTGTACATTGGAATAACAAAAGAATTGAGATGCATACTAATTACAACTCTAATGTAAAGGAGGTTGTAATGATGGGAATGTGGGTCATACCAGCATTAATAACAGGTATCATTTTAGTAGCAGTTTCGTATTATATGTCAGTTGGAGTTATGAAAAATGTTCGAAAACGAGCTGCAGCAACTGATACACCAATCAGTAAAGTGATACGTGATCACCCAATTGCAATGAACCCAATTATTATCATGTATGTTATCTTTGGTTTATTTACTGGAATAATGATCTTTTACTACTGGGCCGTTTATGGCTATTAGTATATGATATTTTAGAAAAATCATCCTTCTACTCCAAAATACTACCTTCTTATAATGGTCATTTGTGAACAATTTGTGATATCATATAAGTAACGTAGTGTCCTGTTCTGAATAGTTCGACAGAAAAAGGAGTAGAAGGCAATGATTTCAACAAGTAGAAAAGCGTTATTAGATACTCCAATTAGCGAGTTTATTATTTCATCTGAAAAAGTCGCTCATGTACAAATAGGGAATAGTGCTGAACATGCTTTATTAG
Source organism: Ureibacillus endophyticus (assembly GCF_003628435.1). GTDB lineage: Bacteria > Bacillota > Bacilli > Bacillales_A > Planococcaceae > Ureibacillus > Ureibacillus endophyticus. The sequence goes on from NZ_RBZN01000013.1 coordinate 35,996, forward strand.
TATTGACGAAAACCGGTTATTCATCAGTGCCAGTATTGGATATCAAGTTTCGATTACACGGGTTATTAAGTACGAAAATGATTACTGAGTCTATATTAGGTCTTGAGCGTATCGAATATGAAAAACTTGCAAATATAAAAGTAGATGATGTTATGGATCGAGGGGTAACGTATCTTAAAATAACAGATACATTCCAAAAAGCTCTTGATCTAGTTATTAACCATGCATTTTTGTGTGTTGTAGATCATGAAGGTACATTCGTTGGAATATTAACTCGTCGTGTCATTTTAAAACAATTAAAAAAGTACATTTATTCAGTAGATTAGTAGAGTCGACAAAATCCTTCCTTTGGATTTTGTCGATTTTTTCACTGGTATCATTATTTTAAAACTGAAGGGATGACTATTTTGAATACAACTGAAGCAGAAATAATAAAAATTTTATCTGAAGAAAAGAATATGAGAAAGGCTGCGGAACGACTTTTTTTAACACAACCAGCCCTTTCTCAACGCTTACAGACCATAGAAAAGGACTGGGGGGCGCAGCTTTTTATCAGATCTCAAAAAGGATTAACTCCGACCCCAGCAGGAGAATTAGTCATACAATACGCAATCGAAACAATAGTTCGGAAAGAAGAAGTTTTTGAAACAATTCAAGCATTAAATTCAAAAGTACATGGAACATTAAAAATAGCTTGTGCTTCAATAGTTGGTCAAAACTGGCTTCCTAAAGTATTGAAAGATTTTGTCACACAGTATCCAGATGCAAAGATATCCTTAATTACTGGTTGGAGTTCCGAAATCGTTAAAGCACTATATGAAGGAGAAGCTCATGTTGGAATTGTGCGCGGACAAGCTGAATGGAAAGGGAAAAAAGTACATCTGTTTCGCGATATGATGTATCTAGTTGATAAAGAAATAAAGCAACTTGATGAATTAATAACGACTGATCGACCATTTATTCAATTTAAAAGTGACTCGAGTTATTATCAAGAAATCCAACTTTGGTGGCAACGACATTTTTCTTCAAATCCAAAAAGACAAATATTTGTAGATCAAATTGAAACATGTAAACAAATGGCGTTGAATGGTATAGGCTATGCGATATTACCTTCCATCACTTTGAACGGTGAAGAAAAAGTAAATAAAATTCCGATTACAAATACTGAAAAAGATTTAGGATTAACTCGTGATACATGGTTAATTGGCTATGATTCTTCCTTTGAATTAAGACAAGTAGCAGCGTTTGTTGAAGTGGTAAAACAACACGCAAGCTGTTTGTACGATTATACGAAATAATAAATGCTGGTTAATTTAAATTAGCAAGTATATTCAGAAATTTTTACGTGCTAATTAATGAAAAATTTAGTACAATAATTTAATGTTATAAATCATTACATATATGGGGGAAATCATCGTGACAAAAAAATTAAATGCACAAGAAATTATTGAATTTATTGGTAATGCTAAAAAAGTAACACCTGTTAAAGTATATGTATCAGGTGAAGGGGTTGCGAATTTAAATTACGGAGAAAATACAAAAGTATTTGGTGAAAATAATAGCGCTGTAGTATTTGGTGAATGGAGTGTAATTGAAGCAGCTTTAAAAGAGCATGCTGATAAAATTGCTGATTACGTTGTTGAAAATGACCGCCGCAATTCAGGGGTACCTTTACTTGATACAAAACATATCAATGCACGTATTGAACCAGGTGCAATTATCCGCGATCAAGTTACAATTGGTGACAATGCAGTTATTATGATGGGAGCAATCATTAATATCGGTGCAGAAATCGGTGAAAAAACGATGATCGATATGGGTGCGGTATTAGGAGGTCGTGCGACAGTAGGTAAAAACTGTCATATTGGTGCAGGTACGGTTCTTGCTGGTGTTATTGAGCCACCTTCTGCAACACCAGTTATTATTGAGGACGATGTTGTAATCGGTGCAAACGCTGTTGTGTTAGAAGGTGTACGCGTTGGAAAAGGTGCAGTTGTTGCAGCAGGCGCAATTGTAATTAGTGATGTTGAACCATATACTGTTGTAGGTGGAGTACCAGCGCGCGTTTTAAAACAACTAGATGAAAAAACAAAATCAAAAACAGAAATTATGGACGCGTTAAGAAATATTTAAGAGGGTGATTTAGATTGGATTCACTCATCCAAATTAGACGAGATTTACATCAAATTCCTGAGTTAGGTTTTCAGGAGTTTAAGACACAAAAGTATTTATTAGATAAGATAGCTAAATTACCTCAACAATTTCTGGAAGTTACAACTTGGGAAACAGGGGTAGTTGTGAAAATCTCTGGTAGTAGCCCAGAAAAAACAATCGGTTGGCGTGCAGATATTGATGGATTGCCAATAATTGAAGAAACTGGATTACCATTTGCTTCAACACATGAAGATAATATGCATGCGTGTGGACATGATTGTCATATGACAATTGCTTTAGGTCTTGTGAAGGCATTTGCAGAAAATCAACCAAAGCATAATGTAATTGTCTATTTCCAACCAGCTGAAGAAGGACCAGGTGGAGCAGAACCGATGCTAAACTGGTTAAAACAAGAAAGACCAGATTTATTGCCAGACGAAATTTATGCATTGCATATCGCTCCAGAATATCCAGTTGGGACAGTTGCTACGAGAGCTGGACTTTTATTTGCCAACACATCTGAACTTTTTATTGACTTAAAAGGATTAGGTGGACATGCAGCATATCCACATAAAACAAGAGATATGACTGTTGCTGCGGCAAATTTAGTATTGCAATTGCAAACAATTATTAGTCGAAATGTAAATCCATTAGACAGTGCGGTTATTACAATTGGAAAATTAACGAGCGGTACCGTTCAAAATATTATTGCAGAAAACGCAAGATTAGAAGGAACGATTCGTACGTTAAGTGCAGATGCGATGAATGAAGTGAAGCGCAGAATAGAAGCTGTGTGTGCAGGTATCGAAGCTTCTTTCGAATGTTCTATTGATATTGATTATGGCGCTATGTACTATGAAGTAAATAATACAGAAACTTGTGCTAATAACTTATTATCCTTCGCAAAATCATTCGAAGGGTGTAATGCAGTAGAATGTCCACCTGCTATGACAGGTGAAGATTTTGGTTATTTTCTAAAGGAGATTCCTGGTGCATTATTCTGGGCTGGTGCAAATTGCGACCACGGATTACATCATGCAAAATTATCTCCTGATGAAAACTTATTAGCATTCAATGTGGATTTTGTAGAACAGTTTATTCGAAATATTTAAAGGAAGGACGACTCATGGTGTATCGTGAGTCGCCTTTTTATTTACTGTATCGTATACCCTCCATCTAATACTACAGCTTGTCCAGTCATTCCCTTTGTTTCTTCGCTTGCGAGAAAGACTGCTAAATTGGCAATTTCTTTTACATCGAGTAACCGTTTTTGAGGAATCAATGGATACAAGACCTCCTCTAAAACCTTCTCTAAAGGAACATTACGTGTATTTGCTAGATCTTGTAATTGGTTCCGTACAAGTGGTGTATCAACATAACCTGGGCATATTGCATTTACAGTGATGCCATCAGTAGCTGTTTCTAAAGCTGCAACCTTGGTTAATCCAATTACACCATGTTTTGCGGAATTATATGCAGCTTTTCCTGCAAATCCGACAAGGCCGTTAATCGAAGCGATATTAATGATTCTCCCAAACTTTTGTTTTTTCATAATAGGTAATACATGTTTAATAGCGATAAAAGGGGCAGTTAACATGACTTTCACCATTAATTCAAAACGTTCAGTTGGAAAATCCTCAATCATGGAAACGTGTTGAAAGCCTGCATTATTTATAAGTACATCGATACGTCCGAATGTATTCACTGTTCTAATAATAGTTGACTTTATTTCTTCTTCGTTTGTAACATCACATTTAATGCCAAGAGAATCTTCTCCTAAACCTTCAGCAGCCTTTTTTACTTTGTCCTTATCTATATCTGTTAAAACAACTTTATAGCCTCTTTGATAAAATTCTTTCCCGATTTCTAACCCAATACCTTGTCCAGCACCAGTAATTAGTACAACTTTATTTTGAATCATTGAATTACCCCCATATCAAAAAAATGTTTCCTTTTTTGTAGATATGATAGTAATTAGAGTTTTATTAAAACTACTGCAAAAGTAGACCAGATAAACTGTTAAGAATTCTACGAAAATAAAAAACTAGTGAAGGAAATAATAATTTTTCCCCACTAGTTAGATAGATAAATTTATTTCACCTCTGCATGCATTAGAGATGGTGCCTTTTTACGAGTCCATCCAAAAGCTAATGCATAGCATCCTAATAATATGAAGGTCCCGAAAATAAATGGAGAAGATAACTTCCATTCAAGTAAAATACCAGCTAATGCAGGACCGACCATATTTCCTAAACTCATATACGCGTTGTTCATACCAGCCGCAAAACCTTGATCCGCTCCTGCGAATTTCGATATTAATGTGTTTACAGCAGGTCGAATGAAGACTGTAGCAATTTGGAAGAGCGTAGAAATTAGTAAAATCATAAAGAAACCACTAACGTAAATCATTAGTAACATTGTAGCGGCAGCAACTACTAAGTTAACTAATATGACTTTCATTTCACCATATTTTTTAAATAATTTATTGATAATGAACATTTGAAGGATAACGCCAGAAAGTCCGCCAAGAGTAACTACGATGGCTATATCACTAGGTGAATAATCAAATTTAATTGTTAGGAACATTGATAAAGTCGCTTGGAAATTAGCAATCCCAAAACTAAAAGTAAATACAACAATTAATAAAATAAAATATGGTGTTTTTACAGAACGTACTAACTGGGAAATTAAGTTTTCTCTTGGCTGACTATTAGTATCTGAATTTTGGGGCTTTATGCTTGGTAATACAATGATTGATAGAATACCTGCGATGATGGCAACAATACCTGCTAAATAAAATGGGAAGTGTAAATTTACTTTTGATAAAAACCCACCTAAACCAGGTCCTATCATGAAACCTAAAGAAATAGCTGCGCCAATCATGCCCATACCTTTACCGCGTTCCTCAACAGTTGTAATGTCTGCAACATAAGCCATCACTGGAGGCATAATAAATGCCGCACCAAATCCACTTAGGAAACGTGCGAGAAATAAAATCCAAACTTCCGAAGCTAATCCAAAAAGGATTTGAGCAGTACCGTAAATGATTAATCCACCGACTATAAATAATTTTCGTCCATAACGGTCAGAGAGATCGCCTGATATTGGCGAAAATAAAAATTGTGCAAAAGCAAATATAGCAGTTAAAAATCCTAAAACTTGACCACCTACACCGAAAATTTCTAAATATGAGGGAAGTACAGGAATGATAATACCAATTCCCCCCATTGTAATAAACATATTAAACATTAAAAATAGTAATGCTATTTTTTTCTTCTTTTGTGACATTTCTGCCCACCTTTCCCTGATATCCCCTTATAGCGTGTATTCTATAGATTAACATAATAGAAAAAGTTAAACTAGAAAAAGATATTAAATACATAAGGGGGAAAATTCAGTAAAATGTCCAATATACTTTTATATTAAAAAGATTTACGCTAGTTTATAGTCTTATAAATACAAAAAATGGTTAGTTAGGAAGTGACTGAATGTTAGATCCGATAAAACAAAATAATAAATCGGTTTATCCGATTATTTTTCCGTTAAAATATGGAGCGATGAAATCAGTTAACTGTTATTTATATGATAATGGTTCTACATTAACGTTAATCGATGGGGGTATCAAAACCCCAGAGTTTATGGATTTTTTTAACGAATCTTTAAAACATTATCGATTATCGATAGAAGATATTGACCAAATTTTCTTAACTCACCATCATGACGATCATATTGGCGTTGTAAATACAATACTGTCTAAAAAACAGGTACCAATATATGCTCATAAAAAAGCAATTCCTCGACTACGTTTTGATAAAGTTTATTTACAGAATAAAATAGATTTCTTTAAAGATCTTTATGAAGAGTATGGGTGTTTACATTTATCAGAAAAACGTTTTGAAAAAATGAATCAAACACTTAAAAATCGAAATGAGTTAAAAATTAGAGGGGACATTTACCCTTTGCAAGAAGGCGATATGATTGAAGATTGTAAAGTCATCGAAGTGCCAGGCCATTCGCCAGATTCCGTTATCTTTTATGATGAATCGGTAGGGTGGCAATTTCTAGGTGACTTAGTTTTAGAAAATATCTCTACTAACGCATTATTAGATTTTGATGACAATTTACAATTGCTCCCGACTGTAACGCAATATGAATCTTCTCTAAGTAAATCTTTACCTTTATATACTAATTGGGTGTTTGCAGGTCATGAAAACATATTTCAACACCATGAAAAAGAGATTGAGAATAAATTTGAACGAATAAAAAAGAAAGAATCTAGAATTATTGAAGCTGTAGGTAATGGGTATCAAGTTACAGCCGATATTGCAGAAGCTCTATATGGAAAAAGGATTGAAAACTTATTTGTTTTTATTATATCTGAGATAATTGGATATTTGGAATACGCCATTAGTCGGGGGAAAATTGAAAAACGAATGATTAATGGTCAATGGCATTTTTCTGTAACAGGTTAATAAAATCGTGTTGCGGTAATATGGGAATTGGTTTGAGCAGGAAAAGTGAAGAACAGTACAAAAAATAGGTGGTGTCCAAAGAGATTTTACTCTTAGACACCACCTATGAGCATTAGCGAGCTGCCTCCGCTAGCTCCTCGACAACTTCAGAATCGTCTGCAAGGGAAAAAAGCGCCCTTTTAGCGATTCTTCCAGTTGTTGTCGGAGCTGAACGAACGCGCTCCGCTTTTCTAGTTGTCTAGCTCCGAACGCTAGCTCCTCGACAACTTCAGAATCGTCTGCAAGGGAAAAAAGCGCCCTTTTGTCGATTCTTCCAGTTGTTGTCGGAGCTGAACGAGCGTTCTCCGCTTTTCTAATTGTCTAGCTGTGAACGCTAGCTCCTCGACAACTTCAGAATCGTCTGCAAGGATTCTTCCAGTTGTTGTCGGAGCTGGACGAGCGTTCTCCGCTTTTCTAATTGTCTAGCTGTGAACGCTAGCTCCTCGACAACTTCAGAATCGTCTGCAAGGGAAAAAAGCGCCCTTTTGTCGATTCTTCCAGTTGTTGTCGGAGCTGAACGAGCGTTCTCCGCTTTTCTAATTGTCTAGCTGCGAACGCTAGCTCCTCGACAACTTCAGAATCGTCTGCAAGGGCAAAAAGCGCCCTTTTAGCGATTCTTCCAGTTGTTGTCGGAGCTGAACGAACGCGCTCCGCTTTTCTAGTTGTCTAGCTCCGCGCGTTAGCCGTTCGGAAACTTCGACTTCCTCCAGCGTGTGCGAGCACACTTGTCAGAAGTCTCCAGCTTCTGTCACGGCTGAACGAACGCGCTCCGCTTTTCTTAGTTTAAACTCATTTTAAATTTTATGAAGTATTCGTTATATTTACCCAGCCATTCGGGTCCTAGGTTTTCGTATACTTCTAGATGTTCTCGTACTTCTTCTGTAGGGTAGAAGCGTTCATCGTTAATTACTTCTGGGTCCATTAATTCCATAGCTGCTTTATTTGGTGTAGAGTATCCGACATAATCATTATTTTGTGCAGATACTTCTGCATCCAACATAAAGTTAATAAATGCATGTGCTCCGTCAATGTTTGCTGCTGTTTTTGGAATAACAAAGTTATCAAACCAAAGATTTGACCCTTCCTCAGGTACTGCAAAGTCTAAATCTTCATTTTCCCACATCATATCTTGAGCTTGCCCAGACCATGTAAGCGCCACTGCTGCTTCGTTATTGATCATTAATGGCGTAATTTCATCCCCAATAATTGCTTTTACATTAGGTGTTAATGTAACCAATTTATCTGTTGCTTTTCGAAGTAAATCTTCATCTTTTGCGTTTAATGATTCACCAATAGAGTTTAAGCCCATTCCCATCACTTCACGGGCACCATCTACTAAAAATACTTTATCTTTTAGGGAAGAATCCCATAAATCTTCCCAAGTTGTAAATGTTAAATGCTCTTCTATTAAATTAGGATTAAAAACAATCCCTACTGTACCCCAGAAGTAAGGGATGGAATATTTATTTTTTGGATCAAAGGCTAAATCCAAAAAGTATGGATCGATATTTTTTAAATTTGGTATCTTTGAATGATCTAAAGGAATTAATAAATCTTCTTCCATCATCTTCTGCACCATATATTCGGACGGAACGGCAACATCATAAGCAGAGCCGCCTTGTTGAACTTTTGTCATCATAGCTTCATTAGAATCAAACGTTTCATAAATTACTTTAATACCTGTTTCTTCAGTAAATTGATCAAGTAAATCAGGATCAATATACTCTCCCCAGTTGTACACAGTAAGAGTATCCTTACTACCTTTTGAGCCAGCAGATTCTAATCTGTTTGTTGCAAAGAAGAGAAGAGAACAAACGACAATAATGGCGATAGTAGCTTGAACTAAAGATTTCATCGTTGTACCCCCTCTTGGATGCGTTTTGCACGGTTGTTAAAGAAGTAATAACCGATTACAACTAACACAGTAACAAGGAACACGAGGCCAGAAATCGCATTGATTGTTAATGTAATTCCGGTACGTGCCATTGAATAGATTTCAACGGACAAAGTGGAAAAGCCATTTCCTGTTACAAAGAATGTTACGGCAAAATCATCTAAAGAATAAGTTAAAGCTAAAAAGAAACCAGCAAATATACCTGGTTGAATGTAAGGTAAGATGACTCTCGTTAATACGTCACGTTTAGATGCTCCTAAGTCTTTCGCAGCATCGATTAAAGACGTGTTCATTTCTAATAGCTTTGGTAGCACCATTAAAACAACAATTGGAATACTAAAAGCAACGTGGGAAACGACAACAGATGCAAACCCAAGCTTAACACCAATCATTGTAAATAAAATTAAAAAACTTGCTCCGATGACAACATCGGGACTTACGATTAATACATTGTTTAAAGAAAGTAGAACGTTTCGCATTTTCTTATCTTTTATTGAGACAATGCCTATCGCTCCTAACGTTCCAATAATCGTTGCAATTAAGCCAGATAAAAGAGCGACAATAACTGTATTGATAAGGATGACAATTAATCTTGTGTCGTCAAATACCGCTTTATAATGCTCTAAAGTAAAGGATTCAAAATTGTTCATGGATTCTCCACTATTAAAGGAGTAAAAAATTAAATAGAAAATCGGCGCGTATAAAACAAGAAAAACAATGATGAGATATAACTTAGATGGTAATGATAGTTTTTTCATCGTACACGGCCTCCTTTCTTTTGACCTGTTAGGAACATGATAAGAACCATGCTAAGAATTAAGAAGACTGCAATCGTTGAGCCCATTCCCCAGTTTTGGGAAACTAAAAATTGTTGTTCGATAGCAGTACCTAATGTGATTACTTGGTTTCCAGCAATTAAACGAGTAATCATAAATAAAGATAAAGCTGGTATAAATGTCACTTGTATACCGGATTTTACTCCATCAATTGTTAAAGGAAAGATAACACGTCGGAATGTTGTAAAACCAGATGCACCTAGATCCCTAGCAGCATAAATAAGCGTTGGATTTAATTTATCTAATGAATTAAAAATCGGTATGATCATAAATGGAATAAAGATATACACTGAAACAAAGATAAAACTAAAATCAGTAAATAAAATTTGTTTCGGTTCAAGGCCAAATATTTCAATGAAAGCATTGATTGGTCCATATAAACCAAAAATACCAATGAAAGCATAAGTTTTTAACAATAGGTTAATCCAAGATGGAATGATAATTAGCATTAACCATAACTGTTTATGTTTTGTTTTTGTTAAAAGATAAGCTGTAGGATAAGCAATAATTAACGTAAACAATGTGATTAAAAAGGCATACCAAAAACTTGTTAGCGTCATTTTTAAATAAACGGGTGTGAAGAATGATTTATAATTGGCAAGGGTAAAATTGCCACTTAAATCGAGCATTGAATAATAAACAACTAAGGCAATTGGTGCAATAACGAATAATGCAATCCAAATGATATAAGGAAATAATGCTCCTCTTTGTCTAGTCATTTTCTTCTTCTCCGTAAGATTCTAGTCGTTTATCAAATTCTTCTTCTGTTTCATTAAGACGCATAACATGAATTGCCTCTGGGTCAAAATCTAACCCAATTTGTTCACCGACATTTGCTTTTTTCAAAGAATGGACTAGCCATTCATTTCCATCTTTATCATAAGTAGAAAGTTCGTAATGCACACCACGGAAAAGTTGAGTATCAACGGTTACAACGAGTTTCCCTTTCTCAACAGTCGTGATTTCTAAATCCTCAGGTCTAATCACGATATCTACCTTTTCATTTGGTTTCATACCTTGGTCAACACAATCAAAGATTTTGCTAGTAAATTGAACTTTAAAATCTTCTAACATGACACCATCCACAATATTTGATTCACCAATGAAATCTGCCACAAAACGGTTAATTGGTTCGTCATAAATATCCACAGGAGTACCTGATTGTTGGATTTCACCATCATTGATAACAAAAATTTCATCAGACATTGCAAGAGCTTCTTCTTGATCGTGGGTTACGAATACAAATGTTTTACCAAGTCTTTGTTGTAATTCTCGTAATTCATATTGCATTTCAGAACGTAATTTTAAATCGAGAGCAGATAATGGTTCGTCTAATAAAATTACCTCTGGATCATTTACAATCGCTCGAGCAATTGCCACCCGTTGACGTTGACCACCTGACATTTCGGAAATTTCACGGTTTCCAAAACCAGATAAGTTAACGAATTTCAATGCTTCCATTACACGTTCTTGTATTTCGCTTTCTTTTAACTTTTTAATTCGTAAACCAAAAGCAACATTCTCGAATACATTTAAATGGGGAAAAAGAGCATAATCTTGGAATACAGTATTTACTTGACGTTCGTTTGCAGGCACGTTATTTATCTTTTTATCGTTAAAATAAATATCCCCACTTGATGGAAGTGTGAACCCAGCAATCAAGCGAAGAATTGTTGTTTTTCCACAACCAGAAGGGCCAAGTAATGTATAAAATTTTCCCTTTTTTAATTCAAAATTAATATTATTTAAAACAACAGTTCCATCGTCATATGATTTAGACACATTTTCAAAACGAATAATTGTATCGTTCATGTTCTGTCCTCCTTTAACTATAGATAAGATTCAGTTGCCACTAAGAGCAGCTGAGTTACTCCTTTATTCGCATTTAAAATTTGATGATTTTGAGATGCTTCGTAATAAATAGCATTCCCAGTGCTGGCAATATATTCGTGATCCCCTAATATGACACGAATACGACCTTTAAGTACATAAATAAATGTTTCCGCTAAAGATGGAGGGAATTGTTTAAACTCTCCACCTTCTTCAAGGGTTAAAACTACAGGTTCCATTTCTTTTTCATTAGAAGTAGGAATTAACCACTGTAATTGATACTTTTTTTCTTCATCATAGTAAATCGTTTGATCACGATCTGTATAGACAACTTGTTGTTCTTCTAATGAATCATCAAAGAAATCTTTAGGCTTTGTTCCAAGTACTTCTAAAATGGAAAACAATGTTTCAATAGAGGGAGAGTTTAAATCTCGTTCTAATTGAGAAATATACCCCTTAGTTAAATCTGTTCGTTCACCTAATTCTTCTTGCGTTAATCCTTTTTTTATGCGTAATGCTTTTATTTTTGCACCAATTTGCATATCAATACTCTCCTAGTTTATTGTTAGTAAACTTTGAATGTGAAAAGTTTATAATAACATAACTTTGAGTTTACAAATAACGATACTATTATACATAATCTTCGTTGTAAATCAATAATTTTAATGAGAAATTGAAAATATGGAATAATTAATAAAAAGTAAGGTAATAATTAAATTTGACAAATTTTTGTCTTTTATAAAAATTCTTATTTAAGAGTCTGTCCAAATTATTGAAAAAAAATTTGTCGTTTGTTATCGTAAAAAGTGGGTAATATCCTAATTTAAGCATTTGATAATAATATTGGAGGGAATTTTAATGGCTGAACGTATGGTAGGAAAACAAGCACCTGCATTCTCAATGGAAGCAGTACTGCCTGACAAATCATTTGGTAAAGTATCTTTAGAAGAAAATATGAAAAACGATAAATGGACAGTATTATTCTTCTACCCAATGGACTTCACTTTTGTATGTCCAACAGAAATTACTGCTATGTCTGATCGTTATGACGAATTCGAAGATCTTGATGCAGAAGTAATCGGTGTGTCAACTGATACAATTCATACTCACTTAGCATGGATTAACACTGATCGTAATCAAAATGGTTTAGGTCAGTTAAAATACCCATTAGCTGCTGATACAAACCACACTGTTTCTAAAGAATATGGTGTGTTAATTGAAGAAGAAGGTATTGCTCTTCGTGGATTATTCATCATTAATCCAGAAGGTGAATTACAATATCAAACAGTATTCCACAACAATATCGGTCGTGATGTTGATGAAACATTACGTGTTTTACAAGCTCTTCAAACTGGTGGATTATGTCCAGCAAACTGGCGCCCAGGTCAAGCAACTCTTTAATTAGGGTGTTATATCTAGTTTGAATTACAAGTAAATCCCCACATTTGTTCGTGGGGATTTTTTACTTATAAAAAGGGAGGATTAGAATTATGAAATTACGCTCACCAATGCCAGAATTAGAAGGCGCAACGAAATGGTTAAATGGTCAGGTAACAAGAGATGAATTAGTAGGAGAAAAACCTACGTTAATTCACTTCTGGTCTGTAAGCTGTTATTTATGTAAAGAAGCAATGCCAGATGTAAACAAATTCCGTGATCAATATAAAGATGAGTTAAATGTAATCGCAGTTCATATGCCACGTTCTGAAGAAGATACAGATTTAGAACAAATCGAAAAAGTGGCTGCACAATTCGATATTACACAACCAATTTTTGTAGATAATGAAATGAAATTAACTGATGCATTCGAAAATGAATATGTCCCTGCATATTATGTTTTTGATAAATCTGGCGTTTTACGTCACTTCCAAGCTGGCGGAAGCGGTATGAAAATGTTAGAAAAACGTGTAAATCGTGTGTTAGATGAAATGCGTAACGAACAAAACTAAGTAAGATATGAAAGCGTAAGGGTCCACCCCTTGCGTTTTTTTATGTTTTCTAATCTTATAGATTAAAGTCTTTAGCTCAACATGTTGGATAAAATAATACATAGACCAATAATTGTATAAAAGCAGTTAGTAAGTTAAAATAGTGCCATTAAAGTTTTGGTACGGAGGAAAAAATGAAAAAAGAATTTGTCGTAATAGGACTTGGCCGTTTTGGAGGCAGTATTGTAAAAGAACTAGTAAGACTTGGTGCAGATGTTTTAGCAATCGATTCAAATCAAGAGAGAGTTGATGAGTTTGCAAAAATTGCTACACAAGCAGTAATTGCAGATACAACAGATGAAGCAGCCATTAAATCATTAGGGATACGAAACTTTGAACATGTTATCATTGCCATTGGAGAGAATATCCAAAATAGTATTTTGACAACTCTCATATTAAAAGATTTAGGTGTAAAACAGATTACAGTAAAAGCACAAAATGATTATCACGCAAGAGTGCTAGAAAAAATAGGTGCTGATTTTGTCGTACATCCTGAGCGGGATATGGGTATCCGGATTGCTAACAATATGATGTCGAGTAATGTACTGGATTATTTGGAACTTTCCGATGAACATTCAATTATGGAAATTAAAGCGAATGATCGAATTGCAGGTCATTCATTAATTGATTTAGACATTCGTGCAAAATATGGAATCAATATTGTCGGTATTAAAAGAGGGGAAAATATTATTATTTCTCCAGCTGCTGATGAAAAAATCTTATTAGGTGATGTTTTATTAGTTATTGGGGCAGATGTTGATATCAATCGTTTTGTAAAAAAGGCAATGAGTTAAGTACAATAAGAAAGCCGCAATGTAGAACAATTAAATTCTACAATTGCGGCTTTTTATATTTTTTATTAGACTTCCATAATAATTGGAAGGATCATTGGGCGACGTTTTGTTTTCTCGAAAAGATATGGACCTAAAACATCAGTAATTTCATTTTTCAACTCTGTCCATTGAGTTGATTTCTCTTGAATCATTTCATTTAAATGAGTATTTAACATTTTTTGTGCTTCACTAATTAATGTACCTGATTCACGCATATACACGAAACCGCGAGAAATGATATCTGGTCCGGCAACAATTTTTTGTTTTTTCATGTCTACACTAACTACGACAATAACTAAACCTTCTTCTGAAAGAATTCGTCGATCACGTAAAACAATGTTGCCGATATCCCCGATTCCACTACCATCAATATAGACATCTCCTGATGGTATACGGCCTGCGATATGAGCTTCGTTAGGACTTAATGCTAGAACATCTCCATTTTCCATGACAAATGTATTCTCTGGTAATACGTCACAATCTACTGCGAGATTTGTATGCATTTTTAACATGCGGTATTCACCATGAATTGGCATGAAGAACTTCGGTTTAATTAAACGTAACATTAGTTTTTGTTCTTCTTGAGAACCATGTCCAGAAGTATGGATATTATTTAAAGAACCATGAATAACTTCAGCACCAGCGCGGAATAAAAGGTTAATAATTTTATTAACACTCATTGTATTTCCAGGTATTGGTGAAGATGAGAATACTACTGTATCACCAGGCTGAATTTGAATTTGTCGATGCGTCCCATTGGCAATACGAGATAATGCAGCCATTGGTTCACCTTGAGAACCTGTACATAAAATCATTACTTCATTAGCTGGTAAACGATTAATCGTTTGAGCATCTACAAAGGTTTCTTTTGGTGCTGTAATGTATCCTAGCTCACGACCAATTGAAATTGCATTGTCCATAGAACGACCAAAAACAGCAATTTTTCTACCATATTGTGCGGCAGCATCGGTTACTTGTTGAAGACGGTGAATGTTTGATGCAAAAGTTGCAAAAATTATTCGTCCTTCAACTTTACGTAAAATATCATGGATACTTTCCCCAACTTTACGTTCAGACATTGTAAAGTTTGGTACTTCAGAATTTGTACTATCTGAAAGTAAGCAAAGTACTCCGTCACGTCCTATTTCTGCCATTTTCGTTAAATTGGCAGGCTCCCCTACAGGAGTAAAATCAAACTTAAAGTCTCCTGTATGTACAATGTTACCAGGAGGTGTTTTTACAACGATACCGAAAGCATCGGGAATACTATGTGTAGTACGGAAGAAGCTTACAGATGTTTTTCTAAATTTAATAACATCGCTTTCTTGAATTTCAATCAATTTAGTAGTTCGTAGTAAGCCATGTTCTTCTAGTTTATTTCTTAATAATCCTAGTGCAAGCTTACCCCCATATACAGGAATATTTACTTGACGTAATAAATAAGGAATTCCACCGATATGATCCTCATGTCCATGGGTAATAAATAGTCCTTTAATCTTATCAGCGTTACGTACTAAATAAGTGTAATCCGGAATAACATAATCGATTCCTAATAAATCGTCTTCCGGGAATTTAATTCCAGCATCAATCACGATGATTTCATCCTGGAATTGCACAGCATAAGTGTTTTTACCGATTTCGCCTAGTCCGCCAAGTGCGAAAACAGCTGCTTGATCATTTTTAACAAACTTCATAAAAGATTAAGCATTCTCCAAATGGAAGTTCGGGCTATTTTTTTCATACTCTAAATAGTTGCCCTCAAGTAGTTGAATATATTCAATACTAATTTTTCTGTCTTTTAAATATTGGCGGACTTCTCTTTCAGAAGATGCTTCTAAATAAAGACTTTTCGTATTTTCGCGAACTGGTACTTCATTAGCATTTTCTTGATAGTAAACTTTGTAAATCATGTTTTCTCTCCTTTAATTACGTACATTCTAGTGCATTCATTATCATTTTCCACTTAATGTGAAACTATTCCATATGATGCATTTCCTTTATATTATCATGCAAGTCCTTTAAAATAAAGAAAAGCCCTTCAAATTGAAGGGCTTAAGCAATTGATTTTTTTCCGAGGATGCCATTTAACCGTTTCAAAATTCTTTTTTTGAGGCGTTTTAACATGGCACATCACTCCTTAGTTAAATTATACGCATACTTTCTCTATATGTAAAGTATTTTCCATTTACATGTAAATATGCGCTGAAAGGAATTTATTAAATGAAAAATATTTTATTCTTTGATGTAGACGGAACGTTATATAACAGTGAGAAAAAAATACCTGATTCTGCGAAGAAGGCTATACAAAAAGCTAAAGAGAATGGTTATGAAATTGCAATAGCTACTGGTAGAGCTCCATTTATGATTGAATCATTACTTGAAGAATTAGAGATTAATACATATGTTACGTTTAATGGTCAGTATGTTGTATATAATGGTGAAGTAGTATTTACAGATAGTGTCGATAAAAATTACTTAGCTAAAATAATTGAATTTGGTAATGAACGAAATCATCCAGTAGTATTTATTGATGAGCGAGAAATGATTGCTTCAATTGATGGACATGATTTTATACAAAGTAGCTTAGACACATTAAAATACCCTTACCCAACAATCAATCCATTGTTCTATGAAGAAAATTCTGTTTATCAAACATTAATCTTTATGGAAGAGAAGGATGAACAACTTTATCAAAATACTTTTCCTGAAGTAAAGTTTGTACGATGGCATCAATTTTCTTGTGATATCTTACCGAAAGAAGGTTCAAAAGCACGAGGTATTATGAAGCTTTTAGAGAGAATGAACATCCCAATTGAAAATTCCTTTGCTTTTGGTGATGGGTTGAATGATATTGAAATGTTACAAGCAGTAGGAACGGGTGTTGCAATGGGGAATGGCCATGAATTAGCTAAAAAATCAGCAGACGTCATTGCAGGTCATGTGGATGATGATGGTTTGGCCAAAATAATGAAAGATTTAAACATTATCTAGCTTCTAATAATAGTTTATGCAGACTTGATATAGTTTTTTGGACTATATTTTTATCAATTTGTTCATAATTAAGGAGGTGCCTCTATATTTTGGGGCACCTCCTTCTATAATTTTATTCACCGTTTAGTGGGAATGAATCTGGTACTTCAGCGAAAGGATTGTCTTGATTTATATGATCATAAAACATTACACCATTTAAATGATCCAATTCATGTTGAAATGCAATGGCTGGTAATCCTTTTAATCGTAATTTTTTTTCTTCACCATCAATAGTAAAGAATTTTGCAGTAATTCTCGCGTATCGTGGGACATAACCAGGAACTTGACGGTCAACAGATAAGCAACCTTCCCCAGATGGTAAATATGTTTTTTCAACTGAATGACTAACGATTTTAGGATTAACTGCGACAAAACTTAATAATTCGCCATTATCATCTTCTAAATGAAGGGCAAACATTCTTTTTAAAGAATTTACTTGATTTGCAGCTAAACCAATACCAGGTCGTAATCCATATTTTTCAGCAGTTTCAGGGTTTTGACTATTTATTAAGTATTCGAGCATATCATTTGCAAGTTTACGGTCTTCATCTGTTAATGGGAATTTTACTTCCTCTGCACGAGTTCTTAAGGTTGGATGACCTTCACGTATTATATCTTCCATTAAAATCATAAATGAACTTCCTTTCAAAAAAGCTATGTAAGTTAAGTATACATAAAAACATCTTACTTCCTAAGCTTAAAAGTATCAAAAGTTTTTTACTTAGGAAAAGTTTAGGTGTATTAGTATATGTGAATTAAGAGAAAGGGAAACTAGATGTAATTATTATGTAGAGAAAACAAAAGGATTCCAGGCATTGAAATAATTGTTATAATACAGATTTCGGAGAATAGTATAACAGTTTGTAATACAGTATGAATTTACGATTAGAAGAAAAGTGAAAAATAAACAGAAATCAATGATTGACCGATTGAATTTATTTTTATATACTCAATTTAACGAATTGTTGTACTAATAATTTTATAAAAAATTTTGATACAGAACTTAAGGAGAGGTGCTATATGGGAGAAAAGATAACAAAAGTATTTAATCCAGCTGAAACTTTAAATGAGATTGAAAATAAGTTTGAGATGTTCCAAATTTTAAATGAAAAAGGTGAAGTAGTTAATCCAGACGCATTACCTGATTTATCTGATGATGAATTAGTAGAATTAATGACACGTATGGTTTATACACGTATTCTTGATCAACGTTCAATTTCATTAAACCGTCAAGGTCGTCTAGGATTCTATGCTCCAACAGCTGGGCAAGAGGCATCACAATTAGCATCACACTTTGCATTGGAAAAAGATGATTGGATTTTACCAGGTTATCGTGATGTGCCACAAATTGTTTGGCATGGTTTACCATTATGGAAAGCGTTTTTATTCAGCCGTGGACATTTCGTTGGAAATCAAATTCCTGAAGGTGTAAATGTTGTACCACCACAAATTATTATCGGTGCACAATATGTTCAAACAGCAGGGGTTGCATTAGGACTTAAAAAACGCGGTTCAAAAACAGTTGCAATTACTTATACAGGTGACGGTGGTTCATCACAAGGTGACTTCTATGAAGGAATTAACTTTGCAGGAGCACAAAAAACACCAGCAATCTTTATTGTTCAAAATAACCAATATGCGATTTCAACACCACGTGAAGTTCAAACAGCAGCAAAAACAATTGCACAAAAAGGGATTGCAGCAGGAATTCCAAGTACATTAGTAGATGGAATGGATGCATTAGCAGTTTATGTTGCGACTAAAGATGCTCGTGATCGTGCTGTAAGAGGAGAAGGTCCATCATTAATTGAAACAATGTGTTACCGATATGGTCCACATACAATGTCTGGTGATGACCCAACACGTTACCGTACTTCAGATATTGATAATGAATGGGCAGCAAAAGACCCGATTGTTCGTTTCCGTATTTTCTTAGAAGGGAAAGGTTTATGGAATGAACAAAAAGAGACAGAAGTAATCGAGCGTGCAAAAGAAGAAATTAAAGAAGCTATCAAAAAAGCAGATGAAACTCCAAAACAAAAGGTAACAGACCTTATTTCAAATATGTTTGAGGAGCTGCCTCATAACCTAAAAGAACAATACGAAATCTACAAAGCAAAGGAGTCGAAATAACCTATGGCACAAATGACGATGATTCAAGCAATTACTGATGCGCTTCGCTGCGAATTAAAAAATGATGATAACGTTTTAGTATTCGGTGAAGACGTTGGTGTAAACGGCGGGGTATTCCGTGCAACGGAAGGACTTCAAAAAGAATTTGGTGTAGATCGAGTATTCGATACACCATTAGCGGAATCTGGAATCGGCGGTTTAGCAGTAGGTTTATGTTTAACTGGTTTCCGTCCAGTACCTGAAATTCAATTTTTCGGCTTCGTATATGAAGTAATGGATTCAATTAGTGGTCAATTAGCACGTTATCGTTATCGTACGGGTAACACGTTTAACATGCCGGTTACAATTCGCTCACCATTTGGTGGTGGTGTACATACACCAGAAATGCACTCTGACAGTTTAGAAGGATTAATGGCTCAACAACCAGGTTTAAAAGTTGTTATTCCATCGACTCCATATGATGCAAAAGGTTTATTAATTTCATCAATTCGTGACAATGATCCAGTTGTATTCTTAGAGCATTTAAAATTATACCGTTCATTCCGTGAAGAAGTACCAGAGGAATCTTATACAATTCCACTTGGTAAAGCGGATGTAAAACGTGAAGGTACAGATTTATCTATCTTTGCTTATGGATTAATGGTTCATGAAAGTTTAAGAGCGGCTGAAGAACTTGCAAAAGAAGGATACTCAGTAGAGGTTGTGGATTTACGTACGATTTCACCACTTGATATCGATACTATTGTCGCTTCTGTAGAAAAAACAAACCGTGCGATTGTTGTTCAAGAAGCACAAAAGCAAGCTGGTATTGCTGCAAATGTTGTAGCTGAAATTAATGAAAGAGCAATTTTAAGTTTGGAAGCACCAGTTTTACGTGTGGCTGCACCAGATACAATTTATCCATTCCCACAAGCGGAAAATATTTGGTTACCAAACTATAAAGATATTATAGAGACAGCAAAAAAAGTTCTTACATTCTAATTAGTTATAGGGAAGGGTGAAATAAATGGCGTTTGAATTCCGTATGCCTGATATTGGGGAAGGTATCCATGAAGGTGAAATTGTTAAGTGGTTTGTAAAAGCAGGGGATAAAGTACAAGAAGATGATGTATTGTGCGAAATCCAAAATGACAAAGCAGTAGTTGAAATTCCATCTCCTGTTGAAGGTACGGTAGAAGAAGTATTAGTAGCTGAAGGAACGGTTGCAGTTGTTGGAGACGTATTAATTCGCTTAGATGCGCCAGGTTATGAAAACATGCAATTGAAAGGTGATATGCATGCTGAAGAAAATAACACTTCTGTAACTGCAGCACAAGTTCAAGCTACAAATGAAGATGGCGGACCTGTCGAAAAAGCACCTGTGCAAGGTGATTCTGGTGAGGTACCAAATGTTGCTGCCCCAGTAGCAAATTCTTCAGTTGGTGCTCCAGAAAATTCATCAAATAAACGTATTATCGCGATGCCATCTGTTCGTAAGTTTGCTAGAGATAATGATGTAGATATTAGCTTCGTAAATGGTACTGGTAAAAATGGTCGTATCTTAAAAGAAGATATTGAAAACTTCATGAAGGGTGGAGCAGCTCCTGTTCAAGCTTCAGAACAAGTAGAAGTTGAACAAGCTGTTGGAACTGTTGAAGAAACAAACGCTACAACAATTCCAGTTAACTTAGAAGGTGAATTCCCAGAAACTCGTGAGAAAATTTCTGGAATTCGTAAAGCAATTGCTAAAGCGATGGTTCACTCTAAACAAACTGCGCCTCACGTAACATTAATGGACGAAGTAGATGTAACGGAATTAGTAGCACATCGTAAAAAATTCAAAGATATTGCTGCTGAAAAGGGTATTAAATTAACTTATTTACCTTATGTAGTGAAAGCATTAGTATCAACTTTACGTGAATATCCAGAATTTGCTCGTTCTTTCGATGATGAGACAAATGAAATTATTCAAAAACACTACTATAATATTGGTATAGCTGCAGATACTGAAAAAGGATTACTTGTTCCGGTAGTAAAACATGCAGATCGAAAATCTGTTTTCAATATTTCAGCTGAAATTAATGAGCTAGCAACAAAAGCTCGTGAAGGAAAATTATCACCAGCAGAAATGAAGGGTGGCACAATGTCGATTACAAATATTGGTTCTGCAGGTGGTCAGTGGTTCACGCCAGTTATTAACCATCCAGAAGTAGCTATTTTAGGTATTGGACGAATTTCTGAAAAACCAATAATAAAAAATGGTGAAATTGTAGCGGCACCTGTGTTAGCATTATCATTGAGCTTTGATCATCGAATGATCGACGGTGCAACAGCGCAAAATGCTTTAAATTATTTAAAACGTTTGCTAAGTGAGCCGGAACTTTTATTAATGGAGGCGTAATAATAATGGTAGTTGGAGATTTTGCAATTGAAATTGATACTTTAGTTGTGGGTGCAGGCCCTGGTGGGTATGTAGCAGCTATTCGTGCAGCTCAAACTGGACAAAAAGTTACAATCGTTGAAAAAGATGTAGTAGGTGGCGTTTGTTTAAACGTTGGATGTATCCCATCTAAAGCTTTAATTTCAGTTGGACACCGTTTTGAACAAGCTAAACACTCAGAAGATATGGGTGTTATCGCTTCTGACGTAAAACTTAATTTTGATAAAGTACAAGAATTTAAAAACGGTGTAGTGAAAAAATTAACTGGTGGAGTAGAAGGACTTCTTAAAGGGAATAAAGTTGAAATCGTAAAAGGTGAAGCATATTTCGTTGATGCTAACACTGTACGCGTTATTAACGGTGACTCTGCTCAAACATATACATTTAAAAATGCGATTTTAGCAACTGGTTCACGTCCTGTTGAAATTCCAACATTTAAATTCTCTAAACGTGTATTAAACTCTACAGGTGCATTAAACTTAACTGAATTACCAGGTAAGTTAGTTGTTATCGGTGGAGGTTATATTGGAACTGAGTTAGGTTCTGCATTTGCTAACTTCGGTAGTGAAGTAACTATCATTGAAGGCGGAAAAGATATTTTAGCTGGCTTCGAAAAACAAATGACTCAAATCGTGAAAAAAGGCCTTAAGAAAAAAGGTGTTACAATTGAAGTTGGTGCTTCAGCTAAAGGCGTTGAAGAAACAGAAACTGGTGTAGTTGTTACTTATGAAGTAAAAGGCGAAGAGAAAAAAGTAGAAGCTGATTATGTATTAGTAACAGTAGGTCGTAAACCAAATACAGATGAACTTGGTTTAGAACAAATCGGTATCGAATTCGCTGAACGTGGTTTAATCAAAGTTGATAAACAATGCCGTACAAATATTCCAAACATCTATGCAATTGGTGATATTGTTGCTGGTCCTCAACTTGCGCATAAAGCTTCATATGAAGGTAAAGTTGCTGCAGAAGCAATCGCTGGTGAAAAATCAGTAGTTGATTACTTAGCTATCCCAGCTGTATGCTTCACTGATCCAGAAATGGCTACAGTAGGTTACAGCGAAGAACAAGCAAAAGCTGAAGGGTTAGAAGTATCTGTTGCAAAATTCCCATTCGCAGCAAATGGACGTGCATTAGCATTAAACCAAACAGAAGGTTTTGTAAAACTAGTTGCACGTAAAGAAGATGGATTACTAGTAGGTGCACAAATTATCGGTGCTGGCGCTTCTGACATGATTTCAGAATTATGTTTAGCAATTGAAGGCGGAATGACAGCAGAAGATATCGCTCTTACTATCCACCCTCACCCAACATTAGGTGAAATCACTATGGAAACTGCTGAAGTATTACTTGGCAACCCAATCCATATCATTTCTAAATAATTTAATTAATAGCACGCAAATTTTACGCATTAGCGCAAAGTTTGCGTGTTTTTTATTTGGAAATATTAATTTGACTACTTGAATCTACTACACTTTAAACAAAAACATGTTTTAATAGACAGTATTTTTGACTAGGCGTACAATATCGTAAAGGGGAGGTGACTGGCAAATTAGGAGAACCTAGTGCCACAATATATGCAAATTATTCGGACGATTGTTCAAATACTTATTTTATACGTTTTTTATTATATGGGCGTTTTTGTTATTGAAGTCACACACTTGCCATTGCCACCGAGTATAGTTGGATTATTAATTTTAGTAGTTTGCTTACAGTTAAAATGGATAAAGGTGGAGTATATTCAAGATGGAGCAGGTTTTTTAATTGGATTTATGACATTATTTTTTATTCCACCAATGCTAGGAATAATCGATTATCCTGAGTTACTTTCTGTTAAAGGTTCGATTTTAATAGGAGCTGTAATTATTAGTACGTTGTTTACAATATTAATAACGGGTATTCTTAGTCAAAAAATAGGGAAGAAAGAAATGGCGATGAAAGAGGAAAATGTGAGGGGGGAAGATACTCTTGAAAGCAACCATCTTCATCATTAGTACAGTGGTTATCTTCTATCTTATGAGTTTATTACATAAAAAGTATAGTTATCCATATTTATTACCGATATTAACATCTACGATTATACTAATCCCATTATTACTTATTCTAGATATACCATATGCAGAATATATGGAGGGTGGACAGTATATACAACATCTTCTAGGACCTGCAGTTGTTAGTTTAGCGTATCCTTTATATAATCAAAGGCATTTAATTGGTAAATATAAATATACGATTTTATCAGGTATCTTGATAGCAATGATTAGCGGGTTAATTAGTGTTTTTTTAATTTCACTATTATTTAAACTTGAAGATTCATATATTTTAACGGCATTACCAAAATCATTAACAACTCCGGTTGCTATGCAAGTTAGTGAAACAATTAATGGAATCCCTCCTCTAACAGCGGTGCTAGTTATGATTGCAGGGTTTGTAGGAGCGTTATTGGGGCCATTTATGTATAAGCTTGGGAAAATAACTTCTCCGATTAGTAGAGGCATTTCCATGGGGAGTGCGAGTCATGGAGTCGGAATTTCAAAGTTAAAAGACTATGGAGAAGAGGATTTATCAATCGGATCACTTTCAATGGGGTTAAGTGCAGTTGTAGGTGCTGTCATTTGTCCTGTATTCGTTTGGATATTCTTTTAGGGGAATGGATCGGTTTAGTGGGAGTTGAGCTGTGACGTGTGTTATTTGTTGTTCTTATGTGTTTAGCTTTTAGGCAATTTCCAAATCTTCATACAAGGTCAGAAAGTGCATTATTTCCGTTTTCTGTCACGGCTGAACGAACGCGCTCCGCTTTTCTGATGTCTAGCTGCGAACGCTAGCTCCTCGACAACTTCAGAGCTTCCTGCGAGGGCAAAAAGCGCCCTCTTGTCAGCCCTTCCAGTTGTTGTCGGAGCTGGACGAGCGTTCTCCGCTTTTCTGGATGTCTAGCTCCGCGTGTTAGCTCTTCGGCAACTTCAGAATCGCCTTCGAGGGCAAAAAGCGCCCCCTTGTCGATTCCTCCAGTTGCTTTCAGAGCTGAACGAACGCGCTCCGCTTTTCTAATTAAAAAGCATTCTAGTTCTTATTTACTAGAATGCTTTATATTTTGATATATGAATTTGATTGGTTTTGTTTAGTCATTAGTATATTGGTTTTCGTTCTTTTATGACACGAATTGTCTTTAAAGACTGGTCTTCAGGGCCTTGTACTGGTAGACCTGCTTCGATATTCATTTTGATATAGTCGATATTCCCTTGATCTATAATTTCCCCGGGAATGAAAATTGGAATTCCTGGAGGATAAACCATAATGAATTCTGCGCAAATATACCCAGCTGCTTCATCAAATGGTATGACTTCTGTACTAGCGTAAAAAGCATCTCTTGGAGACATTGCTAGTGCAGGAATTTCAGGTACATTTACATTTGTTTCTTTCACTGCAGCTTCTGATTCGAAGGCAAGAGACATTCGTTGTAGTGCATTTACCAGTAGATTAATTTCTTTTTTCGTATCACCTAATGTGATTAAACAAAGGATGTTATAAAGGTCTGATAATTCTACTTCGATATTTGCATTGTGCCGTAACCATTCTTCTGCTTGGTGACCAGTAATACCAAGGTCTTTTACACTGATTAGAAGCTTTGTTGGATCCATATCATAAGTTGCTGAGGAATGAAGTTTTTCTCTTCCTGCCACTTTTAAATGTGGAATCTTGTTAATTCGCTTTCTTGCGTCTTTTGCAAGGCGAATGGCATTATCTATTAAATCATATCCATGTACAGCTAATTGACGTCTTGCAGTATCTAGAGACGCTAATAATGGATAGGATGTTGAGGTTGTCGTTAACATAGATAAAATAGATTGGGCACGGTTTACAGAAACTAAGCCTTCACGTACATTCAAAACAGAACTTCCTGTTAGAGAACCACCTAGTTTATGTACGCTCGTTGCAGCCATATCTGCTCCTGCTTCCATTGCTGAAATTGGCATTTCATCATGGAACTTAATATGAACCCCATGTGCCTCATCAACAATAACAGGTATGTTGTGTGAATGGACAATATCTACAATTTGTTTTAAATCTGTAGCAAAACCAAAATAAGTTGGATTAATGACAAGCATTGCCTTTGCATCTGGGTAAGTTTTTAAAGCTTTTTCTACAGATTCTACAGAAATCCCATGAGCAATTCCATATTCTTCATCAACTTCAGGATGAATGAAAATAGGAATAGCACCAGCAAGAACTATTGCAGACATTGTTGATTTATGAACATTCCGTGGTACCAAAATTTTATCACCTGGACCAACGACGGTTAAAATCATCGCCATTATAGCGCCACTAGTACCTTGAACGGAAAAGAATGTATGATCAGCACCAAAGGCTTCAGCTGCTAAATCTTGAGCATGCTTAATCGCGCCTTTTGGAGAGTGTAAGTCGTCTAGTGGAGCAATATTTATTAAATCAATTGATAAAACGTTGTCGCCGACGAACTCACGAAATGCAGGATCCATTCCTTGTCCTTTTTTATGTCCAGGAATATGAAATTGAATTGGATGTCGATTTCGATGTTTGAGTAATACGTCGAACAAAGGAGTCTCTAACTGTGACAACGCAGGTACCACCTCACTTATTTGGAAATTTGAAAACAAAATGAATTATAGCACCTATTGAAGTTTATTACTACATTAAATTAAAGGAAATTTTCTTAAATTAGCGAAAGAAATTAATAGATTCAAAAAAGGGGATGAAATTATGGAATGGAATACAAAAGTAACAGAACTTTTAAATATTAAATACCCAATCATACAGGGTGGGTTAGCATATTTAGCTTACTCAGATTTAGCTTCTGCAGTTTCTAACGCTGGAGGATTAGGGCAGATTACTGCTATGACTTTGAAAACACCAGAGCTTTTAAGAACAGAAATAAAAAAGGTGAGGGATAAGACAGACAAACCCTTTGGTGTAAACTTTGCGATTGGTTTATATGGTAAAGGGTATGAAGAAATGTTAGACGTAGTAATTGAAGAAAATGTACCGGTTGTTTCAATAACAGGGGGTAACCCAGCACCTGTTATTGATAGGCTGAAGGGAACGAACATCAAAAAGCTTGTTTTAGTAGCGGCAAAGAGACAAGCACAAAAAGCAGAAAGTCTAGGTGCAGATGCGGTTATGGTTGTCGGTCAAGAAGGTGGGGGACATATTGGAAAAGATGATGTCGGCACGATGGTTCTTGTACCGCAAGTAGTAGACAGTGTCTCGATTCCTGTTATTGCTTCGGGAGGAATTGGAGATGGGCGTGGATGGATGGCTGCACATGCACTAGGAGCAGATGGAATCGAAATGGGTACACGCTTTATTGCAACAAAAGAATGTGTTCATGCTTCAGAAGCATATAAAAATGCTTTGATTAATAGCACAGAATTGGATACAACTGTTATTAAACGCTCATTAGGCACTCCAGGACGAGTATTACGTAATGAATTTGCAGAAAAAATATTAGAAATTGAAGAAATATCACCAAATTATGATGCATTAAAAGATTATATAAGTGGTACAGCTAATAAAAAATATATTTATGATGGCGATGAAACTTCAGGCTATGGATGGGCTGGGCAAGTAACGGGAATGATTAATGATATACCTTCTGTTGAAGAGTTGATTAATCGAATGGTTGCAGAAGCGAAAGAAATAAGGATAAAATGGGGTCAGTAAATAAAGGAGCGTAAGTTAAATAATGGAATATTCATATCCGATATTACCAGATTGGTCTACACAAGAAATTGTGGATGTTATTAAATTTTTTGAAGGCATAGAAAATGCTTATGAAAAGGGCATAAAACGAGAAGATATGCTGGCAAGGTATAGACGTTTTAAAGAAATTGTTCCTTCTAAAAGTGAGGAAAAAACGCTATTCCGTGAATTTGAAGAAGTAAGTGGTTATGTCAGCTATCAAGTAATTAAAAAAACAAAAGAATTGGAAAATAGTCAAATCGTTCAAATGAGATAATAATAAAAAAATCGTTTTGCAATGAAAATGCCAGTGCAAAACGATTTTTTATTTACTTTAATAGGAATATTTATTTGTCAAGAATTATTATTAAATAAAAATTGAAAAAACAATAAATTAACAGTAGAAATATGTAATGTTTGGTTGTATTTTGTGCATATTAATTATACAACACACAACTTGGTAGTAAATATTTGAAGCATTACCAAATTGCAAATAAAAAATATGCAAAGAAATACAACTAATTTTATAATTTTAACGGTTATTTACCAGTCACTGTTTTATAAATAGGTAATAGCGTTTCAAACGTTTCTTCTGCAAGTAGTAAAAAAGCATCAGATGAAAGCTTAATAGCTTCTTCACGAGGGATGTGACGCCCAACTAGAAATTCTGCTTTTTTAACGTTTCGTAATCGATTTAGCAACTGTTCAAGTTGCCCATCACGCCCAGTTTTTAAAGAAATTGCGTCTTGTGACATATGATCGCCCGAAAGTATAAAATCATCGGGTAGTTCATCAAAAATAGTTATATTCTCTAATAATCGTTCTGCCATTTGAGATTTTTGGGGTACTTCGTAAATAATTGCAAAAATTATGAATAAATGTGTATTCCATAGCCCAATTTGAAAATGAGGAAGCGATTTATATCCACGCTTATATGGAGCAAATGCAACCCAAGAATCTTTAGGTGGATTTACAGTTCTTCTAGCATGTTTAGCAATATGCGGAAAGAATTCATCACCAGTATTCACACTAAAGAAATTTGAAAATTTTTCTCCTAGTATTTGAAATTTTGGTCGAACAATTGTCGATAATGCTTCCATACGTTGTTCTAAGCCGTCTATTTCAAAAACTCCAAAGTCTTTATTAGTCCAGTTTATTGTAGTCATTCAATTTCGCTCCTGTCTTTAGTTTTTATGTTTATTTTAACGGTTTTTTGGGAAAAATTTTGTAACAAACCATTCATGAGACAAAAATTTTTAAAAATGAAAGGGAAGTGAATCATTATGAAACAGATGATTAAAATTATACGTAAAGTTGATATTGAAAAGCAATATGAACAGGTTTTACGTTTAGAACTGGACTATGAACTCGCTTCGTTATATGCTGCAATGCAAGAAAAAGATGAAAAAGAAATGGAAAAGAGTAAAAAACGTCTGAAAGAAATTCAGGATGAATTAGACGGTCTCCACGCATATGTATAAAATTTTCACAATTATTTAAAAAATCACTTGCTCCGATATCGGTTAGCAAGTGATTTTTGTTATAATCTAATAAAAGGTTAACTTTAAACAACTGAAATTTGAATAAAGTGGATCAACGTTTGTTAGATAAGGTGGGGGAGTAATGGATTTAAAACATGTAGATAAATTTGCAAAGGAAATGATTTTTGAGGCAGGTAGAAGAATTCGTCAATCGTTTTCCTATGATTTAAAAATTGAAACTAAATCTGGAGCAAATGATTTAGTAACAAATGTTGATCGAGAAACAGAACTATTCTTTATTGAAAGTATTAAAGCATTCGATGCAACGCATAAAGTTTTAGGTGAAGAAGGAATGGGTGAGAAAGTTCATTCCCTTGAAGGTCCAGTATGGATTATCGACCCAATCGATGGGACGATGAATTTTGTTAAGCAGCATCGACATTTTTTTATAACAATTGGTTTTTATGTTGATGGCGTAGGAAAGTTAGGTTACATTTTTGATGTGATGAGGGAAGATTTATTTTGTGCAATAGCTGGTGAAGGCGCATGGTATAACGGGTCTCCATTAAGAAAATTACAACCTTTAACAATTGATGAAGCTGTCATAGGTATAAATGCTAGTTGGGTGACACCAAATAAACATATAAATCACGAGAAAATTATTGAATTAGTTCGTACCGTTAGAGGAACACGTTCGTATGGTTCTGCAGCAATGGAGATTGCTTTTGTAGTTAGTGGAAAATTAGATGCATACATATCTATGCGATTAGCACCTTGGGATATCGGTGGGGGAATTGTAATAGCTAAAGAAGTAGGCGCTATTGCAACAAATTTAAATGGACAAGATTGTGATTTATTAAATTCAGATACGTTTATTATCGCAAATCCATACATTCACCATAAAATTGTTGAAGATTATATAGAAGAAAAATAATAAATAAATCCGCAGTTGCTTTTTGAAAGCGACTGCGGATAATTTTATGAATTATAAGAGTAACTTGTGGAATGATAAGCATACAAGTTCATTCTTCCAAAAAAATTTGGGGATTCTACAATAAACCCTGATCCCTGAATTTACGCTTCATTTTAAAGCCTGTCATCATAACAACACATAACGCAACAATTCCTATTAGTATAGCAACAATTGATTTAATGGCAATTGCATACCCGATTGAAACCATTGATAACATTGCAGCTAATGCAAAGATGAACATAACCATTTTTGCTTTATTCATGAGATGGTGCCTCCTTTATATATGTCGAAAAATCATAAACTTTTACGATTATTGTTGAATTGTAAATATATGAAAAAGACATTAGTCTCTTCTTGTGCTATAATAACACAGTTAATCTTATGAAAAAAGAATATGGAGTGGAATAATGACAAAGTTACGCGAAGATTTACGAAATATCGCAATTATCGCCCACGTTGACCATGGGAAAACGACATTAGTTGACCAATTGTTAAAACAATCAGGTACTTTTCGTTCAAATGAACATGTAGAAGAACGTGCAATGGATTCAAATGATATAGAACGTGAACGCGGGATTACAATCCTTGCGAAAAATACAGCTGTAAATTACAACGGTACACGTATCAACATCTTAGATACACCTGGACATGCTGACTTCGGTGGAGAAGTTGAACGTATTTTAAAAATGGTTGATGGTGTTTTATTAGTCGTTGACGCATATGAAGGTTGTATGCCTCAAACTCGTTTCGTATTGAAAAAAGCACTAGAGCAAAAGTTAACACCAATTGTTGTTGTAAACAAAGTGGATAAAGACTCAGCTCGTCCTGAAGAAGTAGTTGACGAAGTTCTTGATTTATTAATTGAATTAGGTGCAGACGAAGACCAATTAGAATTCCCAGTTGTTTATGCTTCTGGTGTAAATGGTACGGCATCACTTGATCCAGATCCATCTAAACAAGAAGAAAATATGCAATGTCTATTCGAAAAAATTATTGAAGCAATTCCAGCACCACAAGATACACGTGAAGAGCCATTACAATTCCAAGTGGCATTACTTGATTACAATGACTTCGTTGGTCGTATCGGTATTGGACGTGTATTCCGCGGTAAAATTCATGTAGGGCAACAAGTAGCATTAATGAAACTTGATGGATCTGTGAAAAACTTCCGTGTTACGAAATTATTTGGTTTCTTCGGTTTAAAACGTGAAGAAATTCAAGAAGCATACTCAGGTGATTTAGTTGCAGTATCTGGTATGGAAGAAATCAATGTTGGTGAAACAGTTTGTCCAGTTGACCATCAAGAAGCATTAACTCCTTTACGTATTGATGAACCTACATTACAAATGACATTCTTAGTAAATAATTCACCTTTTGCTGGTCGTGAAGGGAAATGGATTACTTCTAGAAAAATTGAAGAACGTCTTCGCGCACAATTACAAACAGACGTTTCATTACGTGTAGATGATACTGATTCTCCAGATGCTTGGATTGTATCTGGTCGTGGAGAACTTCATTTATCAATTTTAATCGAAAACATGCGTCGTGAAGGTTACGAATTACAAGTATCAAAACCACAAGTTATTATTCGTGAAATCGATGGTGTAAAATGCGAACCAATTGAGCGTGTACAAATCGATGTACCAGAAGAATCAGTTGGATCTGTTATTGAATCTTTAGGTAACCGTAAAGGTGAAATGTTAGACATGATCAACGAAGGTAATGGACAAGTTCGTTTAATCTTTATGGTTCCTGCACGTGGTTTAATTGGGTATACAACAGAATTCATGTCATTAACAAAAGGTTTCGGTATTATTAACCATACTTTCGATTCTTACCAACCTGTAGTAGCAGGTCGAGTTGGTGGACGTCACCAAGGTGCCTTAGTATCGATGGAAACTGGTAAAGCTTCTACTTATGGTATGATGCAAATTGAAGACCGTGGTACACTATTTGTTGAGCCAGGTACTGAAATTTATGAAGGTATGATCGTTGGTGAAAATAACCGTGATAACGATATTACGGTAAATATTACAAAAACGAAGCAAAAAACTAACGTACGTTCAGCAACAAAAGACCAAACAACGGTTATTAAACGTCCACGAATTTTAACGCTGGAAGAAGCTCTTGAGTTCTTAGATGACGATGAGTATTTAGAAGTAACTCCAGAATCAATTCGTTTACGTAAACAAATTTTAGATAAAAATGAACGTGAAAAAATGGCTAAGAAAAAGAAATACGCTGAACAGTAATTGCAAGAGTTTTTGTGGGGAAATGATGAAAGGTGTTGTGGAAGATGAACTTGTATAGCACATTAAACTTTATTCTAGCATCTGTACCTACAAACACGAAGGAAAATGAACTTGTATTCGGGCGAATGGCAGGTATCACTCGTTATTTATACGAAAATTTACCAAGCTACGAGGCTGCGGGCTATGTTGTGTTTTTTTTAGTGTTTGTTTTATCTGC
Source organism: Ureibacillus endophyticus (assembly GCF_003628435.1). GTDB lineage: Bacteria > Bacillota > Bacilli > Bacillales_A > Planococcaceae > Ureibacillus > Ureibacillus endophyticus. Next base: position 68,259 of record NZ_RBZN01000013.1, read on the forward strand.
AATTGTTTATAAACTAGGTTTTGCCAAAAATGATTTAACACTAGTAAAAAATATTATTATTTATATTTTCCTATTTGTAGGATGTATTGTTTTAACATTTTTAGCTTTATTCCTTCCAATGATAGAAGGGCTAATCGTTGCTGCATTAATCTTAATTATTTATAAAACAAGATTATGGAGAGAAAAACGAGAAGAAAAAAGCGCTAGCTAATGATTAAACCGATCTCATTTATTTGAGGTCGGTTTTTTTGTGTAATTAAAACTTCTAAACTAATATGTATCCTATTTGTTACTTAGACTCTGAACCAGACGCCTCCGCTTTTCTGATGTCCAGCGACGAACGCTAGCTCCTCGACAACTTCAGAATCGCCTTCAAGGGCAAAAAGCGCCCTTTTGACGATTCCTCCAGTTGTTGTCGGAGCTGGTCGAGCGTTCTCCGCTTTTCTAGGTTGTCCAGTTCCGGCGGCTAGGCTCTCACGACGCTTCAACTTCTCCTACGAAGGCAAAGAGCGCCTTCTTGTCGAAGTTTCCAGCGCGTGTCGAGCCTGAGCGAGCCGCCTTCGCTTTTCTAGATGTCTAGCTGCGAACGCTAGCTCCTCGACAACTTCAGAATCGCCTTCAAGGGCAAAAAGCGCCCTTTTGACGATTCCTCCAGTTGTTGTCGGAGCTGGTCGAGCCGCCTCCGCTTTTCTAGATGTCTAGCTCAGCGCGTTAGCCGTTCGGAAACTTCGACTTCCTCCTGCGTGTGCGAGCACACTTGTCAGAAGTCTCCAGTTTTTTCACGGCTGAACGAACGCGCTCCGCTTTTCTAGGTATTCACACATTTTTTTACATGCGCATACTCTACTCTAGATGAAAAAAGTACGAATTAAGGAGGATAGGAATGAAGAAGTGGGTGAAGTCTAGTTTTTTATTGGTATTGGCTTGTTTTAGTGTGATTTTACTTGCTGCATGTAGTGATAAAGAGGAGCTTCAAGATGTAAAAGTTGGTGAGGTAACTCGTTCAATTTTCTATGCCCCTCAATATGTAGCAATTACACAAGGCTTCTTTGAGGAAGAAGGCTTAAATGTTGAATTGTCTACGATTGCTGGTGGGGATAAAACGATGACGGCGCTTCTTTCAGATGGCATAGATATTGCCCTTGTTGGTTCTGAAACATCTATTTATGTTTCTGCCCAAGGTGCAAATGACCCGATAAAGAACTTTGCTCAGTTAACACAAACAGATGGAACGTTCTTAGTTTCCCGCGAAAAAATTGATAATTTCACTTGGGATATGTTAAAAGGTTCCACATTCCTTGGTCAACGAAAAGGCGGAATGCCGCAAATGGCTGGTGAATTTGTTCTAAAAAAACATGGAATTAATCCACAAGAAGACTTAGAACTAATACAAAATATTGATTTTGCTAATATTTCGACTGCCTTTGCTTCAGGAACAGGAGATTATGTGCAGTTATTCGAACCAACAGCTAGTATTTTTGAAAAAGAAGGTATAGGACATATTATTGCATCATTTGGAGAAGAATCCGGCCATGTACCTTATACAGTATTTATGGCGAAAGATAGTTATATAAAAGAGAATGATGAAGTGATTGAGAAGTTCACACGAGCTATCCACAAAGCACAAGATTTTGTCTATGAAAAATCTGCTGAAGAAGTAGCAGAAGCCATTGCACCTTTCTTTGAAGATACGGATATTGAATTAATTGCAACGGTTGTTGAAAGATATCGTTCTCAGGAATCTTATGCAAAAGACCCAATTTTAGATGAAGAAGAGTGGAACAACTTACAAGATATTATGGATGAAGCAGGAGAACTACCAAAACGTATGGATTACGATGAATTAGTAAATACATCTTTTGCAGAGAAGGTTTCAAAATAAATGGACTTTCTAACTGTTAGCAACGTACACCATACGTATTTCTCAAAAGAAGCAGCAACAGAAGCTTTACAAGATATTAATTTATCAATTAGAAAAGGTGAATTTGTTTCATTTATTGGACCAAGTGGATGTGGAAAAACAACGCTACTTTCAATCATTGCTGGTTTGTTTGAGCCAACATTAGGTACGGTTAAAATTGAGGGGCAGGATGTTTTCGGAAATGAAGAGCTATCAATTGGTTACATGCTTCAACAGGATTACCTTTTTCCATGGAAAACTATAGAGGAAAATATAACTTTGGGATTAAAGCTTGTTAAGAAAGAGAAAGAAAATCCATCAATTGCTTCAAAGTTATTAAAAGACGTTGGATTACCACCAGTTGAAAAAAAATATCCTAGAGAATTGTCGGGCGGTATGAGACAACGGGTTGCATTGGCAAGGACTCTTGCCGTTGATCCAAAGATTTTATTACTTGATGAACCGTTCTCTGCACTTGATTATCAATCAAAATTAAAATTAGAAGATTTAGTATCTGAAATGTTGAAAGAATATAACAAAACAGCTATTTTAGTAACCCATGATATTGGGGAGGCGATAGCTATGAGCGATCGTATTTTCTTGTTTTCTCCAAGACCCGGAAGATTATATAGAACGTTTGAAGTACCAGATGAACTAAGAGTTTTAACTCCTTTTGAAGCTCGTGGACATTCGATTTATTCATCGCTTTTCCAGCTTATTTGGAAGGAGCTAGAAAGCCTTGAATAATAATAAATTACATCAACAATTTATTCAGTCACTTGTCAGAGAAAAAAGATGGGTTCGATTTTATCAATTAATAATTTTAATTGCATTTTTCTCAATATGGGAAATTGCTTCAAGTAATCGATGGATTGACCCTTTAATTTTCAGTTCACCTTCAAAAGTGTATTCTTTATTTATTAAAAATATTTCTGATGGTACTTTATTTACACACATAAGCTATACATTATTTGAAACAGTGCTAGGTTTTATTATCGGTACTTTGCTTGGAACAATTTTGGCTGCAATCCTTTGGTGGTCGCCGTTTTTATCAAAGGTACTCGATCCATATTTGGTAATATTAAATGCAATGCCTAAAGTAGCATTAGGTCCGATATTAATTGTTGCCATTGGTCCCGGTTTGGGGTCAATCATTACAATGGGTGCCATCATATCTGTAATTATTTCAACAATCGTAATATATACATCTTTTAAAAACGTAGATGCCAACTACTTGAAAGTGTTACAAACGTTTAATGCTACGCGCCTACAAATGTTTAAAGAAGCCATTTTACCTGCATCTTTCCCAACAATCATTTCAACATTAAAGGTTAATGTAGGGTTATCCTGGGTTGGGGTAATCGTAGGAGAGTTTCTTGTTTCATCAAAAGGGCTTGGTTATTTAATCATTTATGGTTTCCAAGTATTTAACTTCAATTTAGTATTAATGTCACTACTGATCATAGCGGTATTTGCAACCATTATGTATCAATTAGTTGAGTTACTGGAGAAAAAATTAATAAAAAACGAATAAGATAAGAAAATCCTTGAACTTTTATTTAAAAAGTTCAAGGATTTTTATGTTTATGCGACTTTAAAAATCTTCATCAATCGGTGAAGATGTTCGAAACAATCGAAAATTTCCAGTAGCTAAACGCTGTTCGGTTTTTATTGTGATTCTTTCTCGACATGGTTCACACATATATGTATGAATTGGACGATTTCGAAGTTTTTTTGCTAATGGAGAGTTGTCATCTAAATCATTTACTGTATCACATATGACACATTTTACTCGCATCCAAACTCCTCCAATCTATTCAACTCGAATAGCAGCTACATTTTTAATTGGATTTTCAACATTAGAGCCGTCAGCGAAAAGTACGTGGACTGGCCCTCCATCAGTAATAGGTTTACCATCTTGACTATATTTAAAAATAAGGGTATTTGCTTCTTCAATTGAGAAAGCATGTTCCTTACCATCTTTTAGTTCTAAGACAACACGCTCTGCATCTGCCTTAATTTCAGCATTTTTTAAAAAGTGTTTAATCTCCATGCCGAATGTACCTGTTTTCATTCCTTGGCGATCGAATTTACGCTCTGTTTTTAACGTTGGAGGGAATGTAGCCCCTTCCATAATTTCACGTGACCAGTGAGCTCCAGCCTTTTTTAAGTAATCTAAATCTTCATCAACCTCTTCTTTTTGGCTGGTAAAATATGTGTTTAAATCTAATCGGCGGTCATCAAAAATCCATACAGTAGGATCGATTGTAATAGAATATTTAACTAATCCTTTAATAGGTATAATATTTTCCATTTTATTGCTCCCCCTAATCTATATCGTATTGTCAAAACTTATATATATAAATCGCTAATAATCGTTGGTTTTACAGTCTTTTATGCAAAAAAACTTGCCACCCCCTGAATTTTGATGTTAGTTGAGGTTACCACACCACACAACT
>NZ_RBZN01000014.1 GCF_003628435.1 Ureibacillus endophyticus
ATCATATGTGGATTAAACCCCTGAACTATAGCTAACTTGATATCACTAGTAAATTTAGTCATAAAAAAACTACACCTCCAATTGTTAGATTGTGTCTAACAATTGGGGTGCAGTTCAGAATCCATGCTTTTTTTAAAATAACAATAATAAAATATGTTTAAAATTTTTTTGTATCAAATGAAACTAAAGTAGAAGTGAATCGTATATGTATTATACAAAAAGTGACGAAAGGCTGAAGCGTTATGGATAATAAATGGGCCAAAGTAATTGTACATGCAAGTGCTTTTTTTGCTCCGGTGTTAGTACCAATTTTATTTTTATTATTAAGTTCTGAGGAAGAAGTAAAACGGATTTCTATTCAAGCTTTACTATTCCAAGGTGTTATGTGGGTGTTAATTTTTATTTCATCCCTACTAAGCTTTGTATTAATCGGTATACCATTCTTAATTATCTTTGGTATTATGACAATCGTTGTACCAATCATTGGGATTGTAAATGCTCTTAATGAAACAAGTTGGAATTACCCAATTGTTGGACGATGGGTATAAGTTTTTTGGTAAAACATAGCAAATATAGGTTATTTACAGCAAAATAGGGGAATACTACATCGACATAGCTGGTTAATACAGCATGTCGATTTTTTTATACCTGTATTCCTCTCATATACATATATAAAGGAAAGAAACTTTATGAAACGTCAAATAAAATTAAAAATTATAGTGGGCGTTTTGATTGCATTTTGGTTTTCCTGTTTATATAATATAGTCAAAGATAGTCAAAGTCAGTATTAAGTGAGGTGAGGTATAAAAATGAGAAATATATCTGACATCATTGAAGGGTATTTAAAGCAAGTTATCGAATTAGGTGGTCAAGGACTTATTGAAATAAAACGAAGTGAACTGGCAGATAAGTTTCAATGTGTACCTTCACAAATAAATTATGTCATTAATACAAGATTTACGGCTGAACGAGGTTATTTAGTTGAAAGTAAACGCGGAGGCGGTGGCTATATTCGGATATTACGTGTAAAAACGAATTCGAAAATCGATTTACTTGAAGATATGATAAGTCAAATTGAAAAAGGTGCAACTCAATCGATGGCTGAAGATATTATTTATCGGCTAATCGATGAAGAGGTGATAACGAAACGGGAAGCAAAATTAATGTTAGCTGCTGTGGATAGGTCAACTCTTAGATTGCATTTGCCTGCGAGAGATGAACTGAGGTCGAACATTCTAAAAGCAATGTTAACGACTTTAAAATATGATAAGTAAAGTTAGTTAAATCTTCTCGACTCTTCAAGTTTTAAAAACAATATAATCTTAAAAAGAGGTGATTGGTCATGATTTGTGAGCACTGTCAAGAACGTCAGGCATCAGTCACGGTAACACAAGTAATTAATGGCCAAAAAAGTGAACGACATTATTGTGAAGTATGTGCGAAACAATTTCACCCTTTCAACATCGACTTTCATAAAGAAGATCAAATACCAATCCATCAACTAGTGGCCAATTTATTTGGTTTACCAGTTTGGAATAATACTCAAGAGAAAACTCAAACGACAACTCAGAAGGTATCCCAATGTCCGAAATGTGGTTTTACTTTCAGACACTTTTTGAATGAGGGTAAACTTGGATGTTCTCAATGTTATGAAACCTTTAGTAAACAACTTCCACAAGTTCTTACTAAAATTCAAGCAGGCACTAAGCATAGTGGTAAAGCACCTGGAAAACCATCGAATGATCATACTTGGATTAAAAAACAAATCGAGACTACTCGAGAGCAATTGCAAACTGCAATTATGGAGGAACGATTTGAAGATGCTGCAGAGCTGCGGGACGAAATAAAAGATTTGGAACGTAAGCTGGAACATGGGGGTGTTGATACACCATGAATCTAGAACATTTTCTAAAAAGTGAGGCGCCAGGATGGATGGATGGCAAAGGTCTTGATGGAGATATTGTTTTAAGTACTCGCATAAGATTAGCCAGAAATTTAGATGGCTACCGATTCCCATTAAGTTTTTCAGAACAAGAAGCAAAACAAGTAGATGAAGTGGTAACACAGGCACTATTAAACATAAATAAAGATAAGCGGATTTTTTCTCATTTTACTATACAGGAAATGCCCGCGTTACAAAGGCAAGTATTAGTTGAAAAACATTTAATTAGCCCATTACTTGCTAAGAAGGAAAAACATGCATCGGTTTTACTTTCGGAAGATGAAACAATGAGCGTAATGGTCAATGAAGAAGATCACTTACGTATTCAATGTATTTTACCGGGGCTTCAACTTTCAGAAACCTATACTTTAGCAAATCAACTCGATGGTCAATTAGAAAAGCATTTACCATATGCCTTTAATGAAAGTTTTGGTTATTTAACAAGTTGTCCTACAAATGTAGGAACGGGACTACGAGCTTCAGTAATGATGCACTTACCAGCTCTTACTATGTCCAAACAAATTAAAGCGGTGACGCAAATGTTAGCCCGATTTGGCATGGTTGTAAGAGGTATTTATGGTGAGGGTAGCGAAAATATAGGTAACATATATCAAATTTCCAATCAGGTTACTTTAGGGAAATCTGAAGAGGAGATTATCGAGGATTTACAAAACGTGGTCGTTCAAATCATTCAAAATGAAAGAGGAGCACGACAATCCTTACTTAAAAATTCTCGGATTGTGTTAGAAGATCGTTTCAACCGCTCATTAGGAACTCTGCGATATGCGAGGATAATGACGAGTGAAGAAGCGGCATCTTGTTTATCAAATGTTCGACTTGGTGTTGATTTGGGCATCATTAAAGATGTTCCATTGAATATATTGAATGAATGCATGATTTTAATTCAACCAGGTTTTGTGCAACAGTATGCAGGTACAACTTTACAACCAACTGAGCGCGACATCTTTAGAGCAAAATTATTACGCGAAAAACTCAATTTAAATAGTCAAAACTCATTGGAAAAAGGAGAGGAAAGATATGATGTTTAACCGATTTACTCAAAGAGCACAAAAAGTGTTGCAACTAGCTCAAGAAGAAGCGATTCGTTGGAAACACGAATCAATAGGTACAGAGCACATTTTACTTGGTTTGATTCGTGAAGGTGGCGGAATTGCTGCAAAAGCATTAGAAGCAATTGATGTAAGTCCGCAAATTATTGAATCTGGCATAGAGGAACTAGTGGGTAAAGGACAAAAAGATGTAGGTCCAATCGTGCATTATACACCAAGAGCAAAAAAAGTTATTGAATTGTCTGTTGATGAATCAAGAAAGCTTGGTCATGCATATATCGGAACAGAGCATATTTTACTTGCCCTTATCCGTGAAGGTGAAGGTGTAGCTGCTCGTGTATTAGCAAATGCAGGAGTAAGTTTAAATAAAGCACGTCAACAAGTGTTGTTATTGTTAGGTAATAACGATGCTGCTCAAAGTTCAGCAAATCCAACACAATCTGTTAATACACCAACTTTAGATGGATTAGCTCGTGACTTAACTGCAATTGCTCGTGAAGGTTCTCTTGATCCGGTAATCGGTCGTAGCAAAGAAATTACACGTGTTATCGAAGTGTTATCTCGTCGTACGAAAAACAACCCTGTATTAATTGGTGAACCAGGTGTTGGTAAAACGGCAATTGCTGAAGGCTTAGCACAACAAATCGTAAACAATGAAGTACCTGAAACATTACGTGATAAACGTGTAATGACTTTAGATATGGGTACAGTTGTTGCAGGAACTAAATACCGTGGTGAGTTTGAAGACCGTCTGAAAAAAGTTATGGATGAAATTCGCCAAGCAGGTAACGTTATTCTTTTCATTGACGAGCTTCACACATTAATTGGTGCTGGTGGTGCAGAAGGTGCAATTGATGCATCCAACATCTTAAAACCTTCATTAGCTCGTGGTGAATTACAATGTATCGGTGCAACTACCCTAGACGAATACCGTAAATACATTGAGAAAGACGCTGCCCTAGAGCGTCGTTTCCAACCAATTCAAGTAGATGAGCCTACTGTTGAAGAAACAATACAAATTATCAATGGATTGCGCGATCGCTATGAAGCACATCACCGAGTAAAAATTACGGATGAAGCGGTTGAAGCAGCTGCTAAATTATCAGACCGTTACATTTCAGATCGTTTCTTACCAGATAAAGCAATTGACTTAATTGATGAAGCGGGTTCAAAAGTACGCTTACGTTCATTCACGGTTCCACCAAACTTAAAAGCGTTAGAAGATAAATTAGAAGGTGTTCGTTCTGAGAAAAATGCCGCTGTATCTTCTCAAGAGTTTGAAAAAGCAGCAGCATTACGAGATACAGAACAAAAAATTAAAGATGAACTAGAACAAACAAAGAAAACTTGGAAAGAAAAACAAGGTAAAGAAGAATCGAAAGTAACAGTGGATGATATTGCACAAGTTGTTTCGATGTGGACTGGAATCCCTGTATCAAAAATTGCACAAGAAGAATCTGCAAAACTTCTTAACCTTGAAGAAGAGTTACACAAACGAGTGGTTGGTCAAGGTGAAGCAGTAGAAGCAATTTCTCGTGCAATCCGCCGCGCTCGTGCAGGCTTAAAAGATCCTAAACGTCCAATCGGTTCATTCATCTTCCTTGGTCCTACAGGTGTAGGTAAAACTGAGCTAGCTCGTGCCCTTGCAGAAGTAATGTTTGGCGATGAGGATGCGATGATCCGTATTGATATGTCAGAATATATGGAGAAACATTCGACTTCTCGTTTAGTTGGTTCACCTCCAGGATATGTTGGATTCGATGAAGGTGGTCAATTAACAGAAAAAGTTCGTCGTAAGCCATATTCAGTTGTGCTATTTGACGAAATTGAAAAAGCACATCCGGACGTATTCAATATTTTACTTCAAGTATTAGATGACGGTCGTTTAACTGACTCAAAAGGTCGAAAAGTAGACTTCCGTAACACGGTGGTTATTATGACATCTAACGTCGGTGCCGATGCATTGAAATACCGTAAGAGCCTAGGTTTCGGTACGGGCGATGATAAGAGCAAATATAAAGATATGAAAGGCACAATGCTAGAAGAATTGAAAAAAGCATTCCGTCCTGAATTCTTAAACCGTATTGATGATATGATTGTGTTCCACTCTTTAGAAAAAGAAGAGTTAAAACAAATTATCTCATTAATGGCTAACTCTTTAACTGCTCGCTTAAAAGAAAACCATATCGAGTTAGAATTAACAGATGCAGCATTAGAGAAAATCTCTGAAGAAGGCTATGATCCACAATATGGAGCACGTCCATTACGTCGTTCATTACAAAAACATGTGGAAGACCGCTTATCTGAAGAACTACTAAAAGGAACAGTTTCTCCAGGAGACCATGTGGTATTCGATTATGTTGATGGCGAGTTCGTAGTAAAATCTAAAAATGCTGTAGCTTCAAAATAACAAAATGTAACGGCATTCGTCATAAAATGATGTCCGAAGTAGTCGAAAAATGTTTCATGTGAAACATGTCAAAAAAGCGTGAAAATGTTAAATTAGACATTTTCACGCTTTTTCTCTTTGTTTTAACAGGCTAATAAGGTTTAGAGTATTTCCAAATTTTCATAATGACGGATTTTGATAGCGAGGATTGTTGAGTTTTATGTTTTAATGTTGATTTTAGGAACTCTCAGTCGTTTTAAGGGTTGAGGATATATTTCTTATCATGTGCTCTTTGGTATGTTCTCTTGTACAATAAATTTACTAGAAAGAATTTAAAGGAGAATTTCATGGCAAAGAAAAAAACAAAATTCTGTTGTAATTCTTGTGGATACGAATCGCCGAAATGGATGGGGCGCTGTCCAGGGTGTGGTGAATGGAATACGTTTGTAGAAGAAATAGAAGTGGTAACAAAAGGCCCTCGAGGTGCATTCCAGCATTCCAATAGTGTTAGTCAAAAAGCAACTCCTATTATTCATGTCGAAACACAAGAAGAGCCACGTGTTCTTACAGAAATGTCCGAACTAAATCGAGTATTAGGTGGGGGGATAGTGCCAGGTTCTCTCGTATTAATTGGAGGGGATCCGGGTATTGGAAAGTCCACATTGCTAATGCAAGTATCTGCATTACTCTCTAATAGAAATCATCGTGTATTGTACATATCTGGTGAAGAGTCGATGCGTCAAACGAAACTTCGTGCATCGCGACTTGGTGTGCAGTCACCCGAGTTATATATTTACTCTGAAACGAATTTAGAATTAATTCATAAAACGATTGAAGAAGTTGGACCGAAATTTGTTATTGTCGATTCAATTCAAACAATCCATCACCCTGAGGTAACTAGTGCACCTGGTAGTGTATCACAAGTAAGAGAGTGTACAGCAGAACTTATGCGAATAGCCAAAACAAAAGGTATTGCTATCTTTTTAGTAGGTCACGTTACGAAAGAAGGCCAAATCGCTGGACCTAGATTACTAGAACATATGGTTGATACCGTTCTTTATTTTGAAGGTGAACGTCATCATACGTACCGTATATTACGTAGTCAGAAAAATCGCTTTGGTTCCACAAATGAAATTGCCATCTTTGAGATGATTCATTCAGGATTAAAAGAAGTGTTAAATCCATCTGAGTTGTTTTTGGAGGAAAGGTCCCATGATGCAGCAGGCTCAACAATTGTAGCATCTATGGAAGGGACTCGACCGATTTTAGTTGAAATTCAATCATTAGTTACTCCGACCAGCTTTAATTATCCAAAACGAATGGCAACGGGTGTAGACCAAAACCGCGTACAATTATTAATGGCTGTACTAGAAAAACGAATGGGTATGCTGTTGCAAGCGCAAGATGCCTATATAAAAGTGGCGGGTGGAGTAAAATTAGACGAACCTGCTATCGATTTAGCTGTTTTAACGTCTATAGTATCGAGTTATAAAGATCAACCTGTAAAAGGGACAGATTGCTTTGTAGGTGAAGTTGGACTAACTGGAGAAGTACGCCGTGTTTCAAGAATTGAACAACGCGTTCAAGAAGCTGCAAGACTTGGATTTAAACGAATTTTTATTCCCGCATCAAACCTAGGTGGATGGGATTATCCAGAGGACATTCAAATCATCGGTTGTGAAACCATAAATGAAGCATTGAGAGCATGCTTTAACGATTTATAATATTTCATTTAGAGCTCATATAAACTTTTTATTATATGGGCATTTTTCTTTTTAATTATGGGTAAAAATAAAACATAAGTTGTTATATAGACTTATGTAAAATGGGGAGCTAGTACTGTTTATTAAATTATGGAGATGTAATTTAGGCAAACTAGTTTCGAACACTGTATAATTAACATAAGAAGGAAAAGGAGGTGGAAATATGCTAAAAAGAGTGATTCAAATTGCATTTTTATTTATCGGAGGAGCGTTAGGTTTTGTCTTTTTACCGCCATTATACGAATTTATTAATTTATCATCTAATCCATGGCTTAACAATCCATATGTTTCGGTAGCATTAGGTGCAATCTTATTATTCCTTTTATCATTTTCATTGTCGGACTATTTTGTGAAGTTGATTGTTTGGATGGAAGGCGTTTTAGTTAAAATTCCTGCAGCCGATCTAATCTTTGGTACACTTGGATTAATTATTGGTTTGATTCTTGCTTACTTAATAGGTTTTGCAGTAGAGCGTATTCAGATTCCAATTGTCTCTGAAGTTATCCCAATATTATTATCTATTATTCTTGGTTATCTCGGTTTCCGAGTAGGATTCACAAAACGAGATGAATTGATTCAAATGTTTACAAAATCCGGGCCAAATGCAAAAAAGAAAGGTACGGATGTAGGCATTATTCCTGCCAGTGAACCAAAACAATTATACAAATTGCTGGATACAAGTGTCATCATAGATGGACGAATTGCTGATATTTCGTCTACAGGTTTTATTGAGGGTGTTTTAGTTGTTCCACAGTTTGTCTTAACAGAACTTCAACATATCGCAGATTCATCCGACACCTTAAAAAGAACACGTGGACGAAGAGGCTTAGATATTTTGAAAAAACTTCAAGACGAACGTGCAACAACCGTTCAAATTTCTGAAGTTGATTTTGAAGACATCAATGAAGTAGATTTAAAATTAGTACGACTTGCAAAAAAGATGGACGCACAAATTTTAACGAATGATTTTAATTTGAATAAGGTGTGTGAATTGCATCATGTGCAAGTATTAAATATTAATGACTTAGCAAATGCTGTAAAACCTGTCGTTATACCCGGAGAAGACATGCAAGTTGTTGTGATTAAAGATGGAAAAGAACATAATCAAGGTGTCGCATATTTAGATGACGGTACAATGATTGTTGTAGAAGGTGGCCGATCGTTTATAGGTCAATCCATTACAGTTACAGTAACAAGCGTATTACAAACTTCTGCAGGTCGAATGATTTTTGCAAAACCAAAGGATGAACAGGTAGCTTAAGTGGTTGGAGTAGGATGTGACGATGTGCAATATGAAGTAGTATTGCCTGCAGCAGGAAGTGGAAAACGCATGGGTGCAGGTCAAAATAAATTGTTTTTATTGCTAGCAAATAAACCGATATTAATTCATACTCTTGAAGTATTTGAACAAGATGAAAATTGTACAGGAATTTGGTTAGCAGTAAAACCTGAAGAACGGGAATTTATTCAGCAATTATTAAGGGAATATCAAATTACAAAAGTAAAGGGTTTACCTGATGGAGGCGAGGAACGACAACATTCTGTTCACTCCTGTATCAAAGAGATGGAACAAGTAGAAATAGTCTTAGTTCATGATGCGGCAAGGCCTTTTATTACACAAAACATCATTGCTTCTCTTGTTAAGCGTGCAATTGAACAGGGTGCAGCTATTGCAGGGGTGAAAGCCAAAGACACGATGAAGAAAGTAAAGGATGGCATCATCGTTGAAACGGTGGACCGCGAAAGTTTATGGATGATTCAAACACCACAAGCATTTCGATATGACTTACTAGCAGAAGCAGAGGATGTAGCTGAAAAAGTTGGTTTTCTAGGTACAGATGAAGCTATGCTAGTTGAGCGACTTGGTTATCCCGTTCATATCGTAGAAGCAAGCTATGATAATTTAAAAATGACAACTAAAGAAGATTTAGTGTTGGGCGAAGCAATACTCAAAAAGCGCGGCATTAATAGTTAATGTTTTTAATTATTTCATTTAAAACACCCGAGTGGCAATGTTTGCCCTCGGGTGTTCTTTTATATTGCAGTATATCCACCATCTACTAATAGGTTGCAACCTGTTACAAATTCATTTTCGCATAAGAAGACAATTGCATGAGCAATTTCTTCTGGTTGACCAAGACGACCAACAGGATGGCGAGCAACTAATCCATCATAGAAATCACCTAAAGCTTCTTTGTTCACCATACCAGATTCTACATAACCAGGGCATACGGAATTGATTCGTATTCCTCTACCGGAATATTCTGCAGCTAATGATTTAGTCATAAGGTTTGCAGCCCCTTTTGAAGCGTTGTATGCAAATGCACCAGCTTCACCTACTGTTCCTAAAATTGAAGCTACGTTAACAATTGCACCACCATTACCGGCTTTCAAAAATTCTTGGATTGCATATTTACTGCCGTAGAAAATACTATCTTGGTTAACTTTAATGACACGTTGATAATCTTCATAGTCTAGTTCATGTGTAGAGGCTAATGCACCAATACCTGCATTGTTCACAATGATATCTACCTTGCCATAAGTATCAACAGCAAATTGAACAAGTGCTTGTACAGCAGATTCCTCTGCAACATTTGCTTCGAAAAATGTTACGTCTCCACCGTTTTCACGAATGGAAGCGACATGTTGCTTACCTGCTTCTGTATTAATATCTGAAAGAACCACTTTTGCACCCTTTGCTACAAATGCTTTTACAGTTGCTAATCCAATACCTGAAGATCCACCAGTAACGATAGCAACTTTATCTTTTAATTCGAACATTTATTCTCCCCCTGATATGTAATAATTTACCACAATTAATTACATACGATTTAAATAACGTAAATTCCTGCTTACAATCAAACATAATTGGAAATATGTTAATATATGTAGAGTAAAATTAAGTTAAATTATATGTAAAGGACGGTGAAGGCTGTTTGTGTCGCTGTAGACGATTACAACAGCTAGTATATGTTTCGAGTTGGACAAGGTTTTGACGTTCATGCATTTGCAGAAGGACGTCCTTTAATTTTAGGTGGCATTACTATTCCTCATGATCGTGGTCTCTTAGGGCACTCAGATGCTGACGTTTTATTACATACTGTAACTGATGCAGCACTTGGCGCAATTGGAGAAGGAGATATCGGTCACCATTTCCCAGATACAGACCCAGCGTTTAAGGATGCTGACAGTGCAAAATTATTGCAACACATTTGGAAAATTGTTGAGGAAAAGGGCTATGTTCTTGGAAATGTTGATTGTACGATTATGGCACAACGACCGAAATTAGCTTCTTACATTGAACCAATGCGTAATCGAATTGCAGAATTATTAAATGCAGAAGCATCTCAAGTGAATGTAAAAGCAACAACAACTGAAAAGCTTGGTTTTACTGGTCGTGAAGAAGGTATTGCTGCAATGGCAACAATCTTGTTAATTAAGAAATAAAAATAGACGGATAATTAGCTCTATTTGGTAAATAGTACACCAAGTCAGGAAACTAAGTATGCCAGCTTTTATTTCCATCAACAGAGTGGTAAAATTGACAAAGTGATTTTTTAACATATAGGAGGCACTTATATAATGACAAAAGAAGTTCGCGTTCGTTATGCGCCGTCACCAACAGGATTTTTACACATTGGTGGTGCTCGTACAGCGTTATTTAACTATTTATTTGCAAAACATCATAATGGGAAATTTATCGTACGTATTGAGGACACAGATATCGAGCGTAATGTTGAGGGCGGAGAAGCATCACAACTAGATAACTTACGTTGGTTAGGCATTACACCTGATGAGTCAATTGATATCGGTGGGCCATACGCACCATATCGCCAAATGGAACGTCTAGACATTTATAAAAAACATGCAGAAGAGCTTTTAGAACGCGGCATTGCTTATAAATGTTTCTGTACATCTGAGGAATTAGAAGCTTCTCGTGAAGAGCAACGTGCACGTGGCGTTGCTGCACCTACTTATAACGGTAAATGTCGTCATTTAACTCCAGAAGAGGTAGCTGCTAAAGAAGCGGAAGGTATTCCTTACACAATTCGTATGCGTGTACCTGAAAACACAACATATAATTTCACTGACCTTGTGCGCGGTGAAGTTACATTTGAATCAAAAGATATTGGAGATTGGGTACTTGTAAAAGCAAATGGTATCCCAACATATAACTATGCCGTAGTACTAGATGATCATTTCATGGATATTACACATGTTTTCCGTGGAGAAGAGCATTTGTCAAATACGCCTAAACAAATGATGATCTTTGATGCATTTGGTTGGGAATATCCACAATATGGTCATATGACATTAATCGTAAATGAAGATCATAAGAAATTATCAAAACGTGATGAATCAATTATTCAATTCGTTTCTCAATATAAAGATCTTGGGTATTTACCAGAAGCAATGTTTAACTTCTTTGCACTTTTAGGATGGTCTCCAGAGGGTGAAGAGGAGATCTTTACAAAAGAACAATTCATTGAAATTTTTGATGAAAAGCGTCTTTCGAAGTCACCATCTATGTTCGATAAAAATAAACTAACATGGATGAACAACCAATATATTAAAAAGCTTTCACTTGAACAAGTTGTGGAATTATCTTTACCACATTTACAAAAAGCAGGCTTACTTCCAGCAGAATTAAACGAAGAGCAACAAGCATGGGCTACAGCGTTAATTGGTCTTTACCATAATCAAATGAGCTATGGTGCGGAAATTGTTGAGTTATCAAGTTTATTCTTCACAGAGGAAATTGTATATGATGAAGAAGCGAAAGAAGTATTAGCTGGCGAACAAATTCCTGAAGTTATGACGTCATTTAAAGCTCAACTTGAAGCCCTTGAATCATTCGATCCAGCATCTATTAAAGCTGCGATTAAAGCTGTTCAAAAAGAAACTGGACACAAAGGGAAAAATTTATTTATGCCAATTCGTGTCGTAACAACTGGTCAAACTCATGGTCCAGAATTAGCAGATGCAATTGCATTAATTGGTAAAGAAAAAGCCATTGCTCGTATTGAGAAATACGTAAAATAACCGATTGTTATTAATTGACTTTTAAATAGCCTATTGTAAAATGAATTTAACTTTATTCGACTAGAGCGTAAGTATTTTTAAAGCGTTGAGAAGGAGAAGTACGTAAAATATGTTTTATAGAGAGGGTCATCATTGGCTGAAAATGACCTAAACCTCTATTTTACGGAAATGCACCTTTCGAGTACTGTGCTGAAAATTTGAGTAGGCAAGTCGATTCGTCCTCGTTAACGGACTGCAAGCGGAAGGCATAACTTTGCTTTCAATCAGAGTGGAACCGCGCTTTAATGCGTCTCTGTCATTTCATAGTGGAATGATAGAGACGTTTTTTATTTAAATAATTTATGGAATCTCAAAAGGAGAGAGTAAGTATGGCGATTCAAATTTTTAACTCTTTAACACGACAAAAGGAGCAGTTTATCCCTCTTGAAGAAGGGAAAGTAAAAATGTATGTATGTGGTCCAACAGTATACAACTTTATTCATATTGGGAATGCTCGTCCTGTTATTGTGTATGATACAGTGCGCCGTTATTTTCAATATAAAGGTTACGATGTGAAATATGTTTCGAACTTCACTGATGTAGATGACAAAATTATTAAAGCTGCTAATGAACTTGGCGAAGAAGTTTTTGAATTAACAGAGCGCTTTATTCACGCTTATTTTGAAGATATCACAGCACTGGGCTGTAAAAAAGCAGATGTTCATCCTCGAGTTACAAATCATATGGATGATATCATTGAATTTATAAAAGTTTTAGTGGAAAAAGGATTTGCTTACGAATCACAAGGGGACGTATATTATCGTACACGTAAATTTGATGGTTACGGCAAACTTTCTCATCAATCAATTGATGATCTAAAGGTTGGAGCTCGTATTGAAGCTGGTGAGAAAAAAGAAGATCCACTTGATTTTGCGTTATGGAAAGCAGCAAAACCAGGCGAGATTAAATGGGAAAGTCCATGGGGTGAAGGTCGTCCAGGATGGCATATTGAATGTTCGGTTATGGCTAGAGAACATTTAGGTGACACAATTGATATTCATGCGGGTGGTCAAGATTTGACTTTCCCACACCATGAAAATGAAATTGCTCAATCAGAAGCGTATACAGGAAAAACTTTTGCGAAATATTGGATGCATAATGGATACATTAATATCGATAATGAAAAAATGTCAAAATCCCTTGGCAATTTCGTGTTAGTAAATGATATCCGTAAGCAAATTGATCCACAAGTGTTACGTTTCTTTATGTTATCAGTACATTACCGTCATCCAATCAACTTTGCACAAGACTTAGTAGAGGCTGCTCGTGCTGGTTTAGAAAGACTTCGTACAGCTTATTCAAATGTGGAATATCGTTTAAATGCTGCAACGAATCTTACTGACAATGGTGAATCATATTTAGCGAAAATAGAAGAGGTTAAGAAATCCTTTGAAGAAGCAATGGATGATGACTTCAATACAGCAAACGCAATTTCTTCTCTATTCGAATTAGCTAAACTTGCTAACACATATTTAAACGAAACTAATACAGAAGAACGTGTATTAAATGCGTTCCTACAAACGTTCAATCAACTTGGAGATGTTTTAGGTATTCAGTTTAAAGTGGAGGCAGAATTATTAGACGAGGAAATTGAAGCTTTGATTGAAGAGCGTAATCAAGCTCGTAAAAATCGTGATTTTACACGTTCTGATGAAATTCGCGACCAACTATTAAGTATGAACATCATATTAGAAGATACACGCCAAGGTACACGTTGGAAACGAGGGTTATAAGAATGTCTCAACTTCGTATAGAAGATGTAAAGCAGTTAAATGCATTAGCTCTAGCTTATATGGGAGATGCTGTTCTTGAACAAAGAGTGAGAGAGCATCTCCTCCTAAATGGAAGAGCCAAACCAAATCGTCTTCATAAAGAAGCCACTAGTTATGTCTCTGCAAAAGCTCAATCGATGATCGTCCATAAAATGATGGATGAAAATTACTTAACTGAGGAAGAGGTAGCGGTTTTTAAAAGAGGGCGAAATGCTAAATCTGGTTCAATTCCAAAAAATACTGATGTTCAAACCTATCGAAATAGTTCGGGGTTTGAAGCGGTATTAGGAAGCCTATATTTAACGAAGCAATATACACGTGTTAACGAAATCATTGATTACGCAATAGAAATTGTTGAACAATCAAAGGGAGGATCATAACTTGAGTGAGCAACAAGGTGAAATGATTGCTGGAAAAAATCCGGTGCTTGAAGCTTTGCGTTCAGGTAGAGAAATTAATAAATTATGGATTGCTGAAGGTGTAAAAAAGACGGGAATTAATGAAGTTCTTGATTTAGCTCGTGAGCGTGGTGTGCTTGTTCAATTTGTCCCAAAGAAAAAAGTAGACCAATTATCTGATGCAAATCATCAAGGTATCGTTGCTTCTGTAGCAGCTTATAAATATGCGGAGCTAGAGGATTTATTTAATGCAGCGAAGGAAAAAAATGAGGATCCATTCTTTATTATTTTAGACGAGTTAGAAGATCCACATAATTTGGGTTCGATTATGCGTACAGCAGATGCAATTGGTGTACATGGCATTATTATTCCGAAACGTCGCGCGGTAGGGTTAACAGCTGTTGTCGCAAAAGCATCTACAGGGGCGATTGAACATGTTCCGGTAGTGCGAGTTACAAATTTAGCGCAAACTGTGGACGAACTAAAAGATCGTGGTGTATGGATTGCTGGAACAGATGCGAAAGGCTCAGTGGATTACAGAAAGATGGATGCTACTTTACCGTTAGCAGTCATTATCGGTAGTGAGGGTAGAGGGATGAGCCGATTGTTAAGAGATAAATGTGATTTCCTTTACCACTTACCAATGATTGGACATGTTACATCATTAAATGCCTCGGTTGCTGCAGCGCTTTTAATGTATGAAGTATATAGAAAACGTCAAGAAAAGAATGAATAAACATGCAAACCATTTTAATTGTTGACGGCTACAATATGATTGGAGCTTGGAAGGAATTACGTCCTTTAAAAGATACGAATTTCGAAGAAGCCCGTAATCGCTTGCTAGAACTCATGGCAGAATTTAAAGCTGCCATGGGGTGGCGAGTAATTGTTGTATTTGATGCTCACTTAGTTCCAGGTGTGCAACAGACTTATGTTCAAAATGGTGTAGAAATTATATATACTAGAAAAAACGAAACTGCTGATGAACAAATAGAAAAGTTAACAAATGAATTAAAGGGCAGAAAAATACAAATCTATGTAGCTACATCCGATATGACAGAGCAAAATGTAATATTTGGACAAGGTGCATTGCGAAAGTCAGCACGCGAATTAGAAATTGATATGCAAATTGTTAAGTCAAACATTGCACAAGAAGTTAAGGTGAAACACGAAGAAAAGCCTAAATCTAGAATTCAATTATCGAAAGAAGTTGAACTAGCTTTTGAGAAAATGAGACGGGGTTTGAAATAACTATTTGACCTATATTTTCCAATTCCGTTATACTGTTGCTATCATACAAATAGAACGTTACTGGGGTGAGAACGTTGCTAAGTAGTAATCAAACACAGGTGTTACAACGTTTTGAGGATTTTGCAGATGAACAACTGGTCGAACAAGTACATCAAGGTAATACAGAAGCGTTAGATTATTTAATAACGAAATATCGAATGTTTGTCAAAGCGAAAGCACGCTCTTACTTTTTAATTGGTGCAGATAAGGAAGATATTGTTCAAGAAGGAATGATAGGTTTATATAAAGCGATAAGAGATTTTAAGGGTGATAAACTATCTTCATTTCGTGCATTTGCGGAGCTGTGCATCACACGTCAAATCATTACCGCTATTAAAACAGCAACACGTCAAAAACATATACCGCTTAATTCCTATGTATCTCTTGATAAACCAATTTATGATGAAGAATCCGATCGCACATTAATGGATATCATTACAAGCTCTGAATCGGAAGACCCAGAATATTTAATGATTAATCGCGAGGAATACTCTCATTTAGAGGAGAAAATTGGAGAAATATTAAGTGAACTAGAACAACAAGTGCTTGCTTTATATTTGGATGGACAATCTTATAATGAAATTTCAGAGGAACTTAACCGTCATGTCAAATCGATTGATAATGCCCTTCAACGTGTAAAACGTAAACTTGAACGTCATCTGGCATTTGGAGAAATAAGTTAATCTCGTATATATTAAGCTTGTTGACATCATCTTCTTTAGGTGTTAGTCTTTAGAAGATAAAAAGCCGAAATAGGTGAATTTTCATATATGTCTAAAAAAATTGTTTTATGCTGTGAAAAATGTGGATCCCGAAACTATTCGGTTCCTGCTAGAGCAAATGAAACTAGTCGTCTTGAATTGAAAAAGTTTTGTTCCCATTGTAACGAACACACAGTGCATAAGCAAACTAGATAATTTTACTAATAGTTTTAGTTGGAACATAGAATAGATGATTTGTTCGGAGGTTAAGCTATAATGGGCAAGATTAAAGGGTTTCTGTCAAACGTAATGTCAGAAATGAGAAAGACAAGCTGGCCAAAAAGTAAAGAACTAACAAAATATACTGTAGTTGTTGTAACGACAGTTATATTTATGGCAATATTTTTTGTGCTAGTTGACTTAGGCATTTCAGAACTATTCCGTTTATACTTGGATTCGTAATTAAGAAATGTTAATACTTTTTGAAAATAGCCCGTCTTTTACTCTACGGGTTTTTTTCATTTGTTTATTTTTATTAATTTGTGATAATCGTATTATTAAATTCATTTTCGCCAGCGCACAAGTGATTAGTGAGGAGGGACGGACGTTATTAGTCCGGTGACAATATGGAGAAGAGATGGTATGTAGTTCATACTTATTCAGGGTATGAAAACCGCGTTAAAGCAAATCTTGAAAAACGTGTTGAAACAATGGGAATGCAAGATAACATTTTCCGTGTTATTGTTCCAGAACATGAAGAAACAGATTTAAAAGATGGAAAAAAACGTACAGTAATGCGCAAAGTATTTCCAGGTTATGTTTTAGTGGAAATGATTTTAACAGATGAATCTTGGTACGTTGTTCGAAATACACCTGGTGTAACAGGATTTATTGGATCTTCTGGTGGTGGAGCAAAGCCTACTCCATTATTACCTGAGGAAGTTGAACGTTTATTACGTCAAATGGGTATCGATAAAAAAGCTGTTGGTGAGTTAGATATTACAGTTGGAGAAGTGGTTGAAGTATTAGATGGACCATTTGCTCATTTCCAAGGTAAAGTTGAAGAAGTAGACGCTGATAAAGGTAAAGTAAAAGTTATTGTAGATATGTTTGGTCGTGAAACAAAAATGGAATTGGATTTTGAACAAATCCAAAAAATTTAGTTCTAAACCATGTTAAAACTCTATTGGTAATAGGGATAATAGAGACGGAAAATACCCGTAAGTATATTTGATTGATATTTATACTTGCGCAACTAAATTAAAAGTGGTATCATTTCCTAGGTCAGACTGTCAAAAGATAGTTTGTCTTATATTAATTAATTTTTTAATGTTATCAGCAATTAGCTGACAGACAGATATTGAGTGGGAGGGGCAACCCAATTACCACATCACGGACTTAAGGAGGTGTGTCTCGTGGCTAAAAAAGTTATTAAAATTGTAAAACTTCAAATCCCTGCTGGTAAAGCTAACCCAGCACCACCAGTTGGTCCTGCACTAGGTCAAGCCGGTGTTAACATCATGGGATTCTGTAAAGAGTTCAACGCTCGTACTGCTGATCAAGCTGGTTTAATCATTCCAGTTGAAATCACAGTTTTCGAAGACCGTTCATTTACTTTCATTACAAAAACTCCACCTGCAGCAGTGTTACTTAAAGTAGCAGCAGGTATCCAATCTGGATCAGGTGAACCAAACCGTAAAAAAGTTGCAACGGTTAAACGTGATAAAGTTCGCGAAATCGCTGAACAAAAAATGCCAGACCTAAACGCTGCATCAGTTGAAGCGGCTATGGCGATGGTTGAAGGTACAGCACGAAGCATGGGTATTGTTATCGAAGACTAATTCCCATTTTACTTGATGATGAAGGCTTTTGTTTTTGGAGGTTGCGGTATGTTCCTAGGGACTCGCAACCTCTATTCGTGGGAGGAATATCCGCTATAACCACAATCAAGGAGGAAATTATAATGGCTAAAAAAGGTAAAAAGCTGCAAGAGGCAGCAAAATTAGTAGACCGTTCAAAAGTATATACAGCTGAAGAAGCAATCGCTTTAGCGAAAAAAACAAGCACAGTTAACTTCGATGCTACAGTTGAAGTTGCTTTCAGACTTGGTATTGACACTCGTAAAAACGACCAACAAATCCGTGGTGCAGTAGTACTTCCAAACGGTACTGGTAAAACTCAACGCGTGTTAGTATTCGCAAAAGGTGAAAAACTTAAAGAAGCAGAAGCTGCAGGCGCAGACTATGTTGGTGATGCAGAGTACATCAACAAAATCCAACAAGGTTGGTTCGAATTTGATGTAATCGTTGCTACTCCAGACATGATGGGTGAAGTTGGTAAACTTGGTCGTGTATTAGGACCTAAAGGTTTAATGCCAAACCCTAAAACTGGTACTGTAACTTTCGATGTAACTAAAGCTATCGAAGAAATCAAAGCTGGTAAAGTAGAATACCGTGCTGATAAAGCTGGTATCATCCACGCTCCTATCGGTAAAGTTTCTTTCGAAGACGAAAAATTAGTTGAAAACTTCAAAGCAGTATTTGAAGTTGTTCAAAAAGCTAAACCAGCAGCTGCTAAAGGTACTTACATGAAATCAGTTAACGTTACAACTACAATGGGACCATCAGTGAAAATTGATGTTGCTAGCGTTAAATAATAAATATATAATATAAAACTGTTGACAACGTCATATATCCTTGATATGATGTATGACGTTGTGAATATCCATTTGTACCGTAGACAGTAGGGGTGCTAATTATAGTACTTAATTATCCTACCGAGGACATCGAAATCGGATTCTTATTAGATGATGAATTTTCCAGCCTCTAGTCTACTTTTATGGCTAGAGGCTTTTCTTTTGTCGGTATAAATGACCCATTCTATCAGGAGGTGTCAAACATGAGCGTTAGTGCAATTGAAACTAAAAAAGTTCAAGTACAAGAAATCGCTGAGAAATTCCAATCTGCTGCTTCTGTAGTAGTTGTGGATTACCGTGGTTTAACTGTTGCTCAAGTTACAGAACTTCGTAAACAACTACGTGAAGCTGGTGTTGAGTTCAAAGTATACAAAAACACTTTAACTCGCCGTGCTGCAGAAATTGCTGGCGTAGAAGGAATTAACGAATTCTTAACTGGTCCAAATGCTGTTGCGTTCTCAAAAGAAGACGTAGTAGCTCCAGCGAAAGTTATCAACGAGTTCGCTAAAAAGAACGAAGCGCTTGAAATTAAAGCTGGTATCATTGAAGGTAACGTATCTTCTGCTAATGATGTTAAAGCACTTGCAGAACTTCCATCACGCGAAGGTTTACTATCAATGCTTTTATCAGTACTTCAAGCTCCAGTGCGCAACTTCGCACTTGCAACAAAAGCTGTTGCAGAACAAAAAGAAGAACAAGGTGCGTAATTACAAGCCTGACTTCAAAACACAAATTGGCCGTATAGCCTAAAATAAAACTAACATCCATATAGGAGGAAAATAAAATGAACAAAGAGCAAATCTTAGAAGCTATCAAAGCTATGACAGTTCTTGAATTAAACGATTTAGTAAAAGCAATCGAAGAAGAGTTTGGTGTAACAGCTGCTGCTCCTGTAGCAGTAGTAGGTGGCGCTGGTGCAGCTGCTGCTGAAGAAAAAACTGAATTTGACGTAGTACTAGCATCTGCTGGTGACCAAAAAATCAAAGTTATCAAAGTAGTACGTGAACTTACTGGTCTTGGCTTAAAAGAAGCTAAAGAAGTAGTAGACAACGCTCCAAAACCACTTAAAGAAGGCGTTTCTAAAGAAGAAGCAGAAGAAATTAAAGCTAAACTTGAAGAAGTTGGCGCTTCAGTAGAAGTTAAATAATTTCTTTCTTACCTTATTTTCAATAAATAAAGAAAGCTCGTCTATTTTGACGGGCTTTCTTCATTTCTTTGAGGAGGGCACGTAGATGTCTGAACATTATTATTCAAAGAAGCCTCAAACTGAAAGTAAACCACGCCAATGGAAATTTACATTACGAGGGTATTCGTTTTTATTTGAAACGGATACAGGAGTGTTTAGTAAAAGCGAAGTAGATTTTGGATCCCGTGTGTTAATAGAAACTTTTGAGTTGCCTGATTTAAATGGTGCAATACTGGATGTTGGTTGCGGATATGGACCAATTGGTTTATCAATTGCTAAAGACAACCCAGAACGTACTGTTTATATGATGGATATTAATGAGCGTGCAGTTTCATTAGCGAAAAAGAATGCTCAATTAAACGGAATTCAAAATGTACGAATTTTTGAAAGTGATGGGTTAGCTGAAGTAGAGAATGATTTACAAGTCGCTGCAATTTTAACAAATCCGCCAATCCGAGCAGGAAAAGATACTGTTTTTAAGATTTATGATGGTGCTTATGAGAAATTAGCACAAGGTGGAGAATTGTGGGTTGTAATTCAAAAGAAACAAGGGGCGCCATCATCGGTAGTTCATTTAGAAGAAAAATTTGCAGAAGTTGAAGTAGTTGAGAAGAAAAAGGGATATTGGATTATACGTGCCAAAAAATAATGGAATGTATAAATTATTGACTTGACAAATCGGCTATGATAACATAATAAAATGCAAAAATATTATTTTGTGGGAGTTTGCCCTTTTGTATGCAACGCCATTTCAGTGGGTATACTTGCCATGAATAAGTTAAGTTTAACCGAAAATGACGTCTAAGAAAAGACTCGTTTTCTTTTTGTCTTTCGAAATCATACACTATTTAGTTGGTTTTGCAAAGACCTATAATCGCTTTAATGAGGGGTGAATGAGTTGGTAGGTCAACTAGTTCAGTACGGACAACACCGCCAGCGTAGAAGCTTTGCGCGTATTAAAGAGGTGCTGGAGCTTCCGAATTTAATTGAAATTCAGACAGCATCTTACGAGTGGTTCCTTGAAGAAGGATTGAGAGAGATGTTCCGTGACATTTCTCCAATCGAAGATTTTACAGGTAATCTATCTCTTGAATTCATCGATTATACATTAGGTGAGCCTAAATATGATGTCGATGAATGTAAAGAACGTGACGTTACTTATGCTGCACCATTACGTGTAAAAGTACGTCTTCATAACAAAGAAACAGACGAAGTAAAAGAACAAGATGTCTTCATGGGTGATTTCCCATTGATGACAGAAACAGGTACGTTCGTAATCAATGGTGCCGAACGCGTTATCGTTTCGCAATTAGTTCGTTCACCGAGCGTTTACTTCCATGATAAAACAGATAAAAACGGTAAAAAAGGCTTTGGTGCAACAGTAATTCCAAACCGTGGTGCTTGGTTAGAGTACGAAACAGATGCGAAAGATGTCGTTTATGTACGTATTGACCGCACACGTAAATTACCTGTAACAGTACTTTTACGTGCATTAGGTTTCGGTTCAGATGCAGAAATTATCGATATTCTTGGTGATAACGAGTACTTACGTAATACCCTTGAAAAAGATAATACTGACAGCACTGAAAAAGCATTATTAGAAATCTACGAACGTCTACGTCCAGGTGAACCACCTACAGTAGAAAGTGCTAAGAGCTTATTATATTCACGTTTCTTCGATGCTAAACGTTATGATTTAGCAAACGTTGGACGTTACAAAATGAATAAAAAGCTTCATATTAAAAATCGTTTATTTAACCAAACGATTGCAGAGACACTTGTTGATCCTGAAACTGGAGAAATTGTAGTTGAGAAAGGTACAACGTTAGATCGTCGTACATTAGACCGTATCATTCCTTATTTAGAGAATGGCATCGGATTCCGTACTTTATCTCAAGTAGGTGGAGTATTAGAAGATGATGTAACGATTCAATCAATTAAAATTTATGCTCCAAATGATGAAGCGCAAAAAGAAATCAACGTAATTTCAAACGCTTATATTGATGAAGAAGTGAAAAATATTACTCCTGCTGATGTAATTGCTTCAATGTCATACTTCTTCAACTTATTATATGGCGTAGGAAATACGGATGATATTGACCATTTAGGAAATCGTCGCTTACGTTCTGTTGGGGAATTATTACAAAACCAATTCCGTATTGGTTTATCTCGTATGGAACGTGTAGTTCGTGAACGTATGTCTATTAACGACACAGCTTCAATCGTTCCTCAACAATTAATTAACATCCGACCTGTAATTGCATCAATTAAAGAGTTCTTTGGTAGCTCTCAATTATCGCAATTCATGGACCAAACAAACCCATTAGCAGAATTAACGCATAAACGCCGACTTTCTGCATTAGGGCCTGGTGGTTTAACTCGTGAACGTGCTGGTATGGAAGTACGTGACGTTCACTACTCTCACTATGGTCGTATGTGTCCAATCGAGACTCCTGAGGGTCCAAACATCGGTTTAATTAACTCGTTATCATCTTATGCAAAAGTAAACAAATTTGGTTTCATTGAAACGCCTTATCGTAAGGTAGACCCTGAAACAGGTCGTGTAACTGATCAAATTGATTACTTAACTGCTGACGAAGAGGATAACTACATTGTTGCACAAGCAAACTCACCATTAAATCCTGATGGTACGTTTGCGAACGAAGAAGTATTAGGTCGTTTCCGTGGTGACAACACTGTTTTCAAAAGAGAACGTGTGGACTACATGGACGTATCACCTAAGCAAGTAGTATCTGCCGCTACTGCATGTATTCCATTCTTAGAAAACGATGACTCTAACCGTGCCCTAATGGGAGCGAACATGCAACGTCAAGCGGTTCCTTTATTAAACCCTGAAGCACCATTCGTTGGTACTGGTATGGAACACGTAGATGCACGTGATTCAGGTGCTGCTGTAGTTAATAAACATCACGGTATTGTTGAACATGTTGAAGCTCGTTCTATTCATGTTCGTCGTATCGAAGAGATTGATGGTAAAGAAGTAAAAGGTGAATTAGTGAAATACAAACTTCAAAAATTCACTCGTTCAAACCACGGTACTTCAATCAACCAACGTCCAATCGTTAAAGTTGGCGATCGCGTAAAACCAAAAGACATTTTAGCTGATGGTCCTTCAATGGAAAAAGGCGAACTTGCTTTAGGTCGTAACGTATTAGTTGCCTTCATGACTTGGGAAGGTTTCAACTATGAAGATGCCGTTATTATGAACGAACGTCTTGTAAAAGATGATGTTTATACTTCAGTTCATATTGAAGAATATGAATCAGAATCTCGTGATACAAAACTAGGGCCTGAAGAAATCACTCGCGACATTCCAAACGTTGGGGAAGATGCTCTTCGTAACCTAGATGATCGCGGTATTATCCGTATCGGTGCTGAAGTGCGTGATGGCGATATTTTAGTAGGTAAAGTAACTCCTAAAGGGGTAACTGAACTTACTGCTGAAGAACGCTTATTACATGCAATCTTCGGTGAAAAAGCTCGTGAAGTTCGTGATACTTCGTTACGTGTACCTCATGGAGCTGGCGGTATCGTTCTTGATGTTAAAGTATTCAATCGTGAAGATGGCGATGAATTACCACCAGGTGTTAACCAATTAGTTCGTGTTTATATTGTTCAAAAACGTAAAATCCGCGTTGGGGACAAAATGGCCGGACGTCACGGTAACAAAGGGGTAATCTCACGTATTTTACCTGAAGAAGATATGCCATTTATGCCAGACGGAACACCTGTAGACATCATGTTAAACCCACTAGGCGTACCATCTCGTATGAATATCGGACAAGTATTAGAGCTTCATTTAGGTATGGCAGCTCGATATTTAGGTGTTCATATGGCTACACCAGTATTTGATGGTGCGAACGAAGAAGATGTTTGGGAAACGATGGAAGAAGCGGGTATGAACCGTGATGGTAAAACAATTCTTTATGATGGTCGCTCTGGTGAACCATTCGACAACCGTGTTTCTGTAGGTGTCATGTACATGATTAAACTTGCTCACATGGTTGACGATAAACTTCATGCTCGTTCAACTGGACCATACTCATTAGTTACGCAACAACCACTTGGAGGTAAAGCTCAATTTGGTGGTCAACGTTTCGGTGAGATGGAGGTTTGGGCACTTGAGGCATATGGTGCCGCTTATACATTACAAGAAATTTTAACAATTAAATCTGACGATGTTGTTGGACGTGTTAAAACGTATGAAGCAATTGTTAAAGGTGAAAGTGTACCAGAACCAGGTGTTCCTGAGTCATTCAAAGTATTAATTAAGGAACTTCAATCTCTAGGTTTAGATGTGAAGATGCTTACAATCAATGATGAAGAAGTCGAACTTCGTGATCTTGATGATGAAGATGAACTTCAACCAACTGATGCATTAAATATTTTACCTAAAGAAGAAGACGCTGTAGAAACGGCTGAATAATCGGTTAGTAGGGCAGGAGTAATATACTGCCTGCCCTTTTTAAATAAAACAATTAATTGTTGAGCTTCGGAAAGTCGTTAAAGGACTTATACTAAAGGGAGGTAGGCTCCTTGATAGACGTTAATGAATTTGAATATATGAAAATTGGTTTAGCTTCACCAGATAAAATTCGTTCTTGGTCATATGGAGAAGTAAAAAAACCTGAAACAATTAACTATCGTACATTAAAACCAGAAAAAGATGGTTTGTTCTGTGAACGTATCTTTGGACCAACAAAAGACTGGGAATGTCACTGCGGTAAATACAAACGTGTTCGTTATAAAGGCGTAGTTTGTGACCGTTGTGGCGTTGAGGTAACACGCGCAAAAGTTCGTCGTGAACGTATGGGCCATATTGAACTAGCTGCTCCTGTATCACATATTTGGTACTTCAAAGGTATTCCTAGTCGTATGGGATTAATCCTTGATATGTCTCCACGTGCTTTAGAAGAAGTAATTTACTTTGCATCTTATGTTGTAATCGACGCTGGTGAATCTTCACTAGAAAAGAAACAATTACTTTCTGAAAAAGAATATCGTGCATACCGTGAAAAATTCGGAAATGGCTTCGAAGCATCAATGGGTGCAGAAGCAATTAAAAAACTTCTAGAACAAATTGATTTAGAAGAAGAAACAGTTGCTTTAAAAGAAGAGCTTAAAACTGCACAAGGTCAACGCCGTACACGTGCAATTAAGCGATTAGAAGTAATTGAATCATTCCGTAACTCTGGAAACAAACCAGAATGGATGATTTTAGATGTACTACCTGTAATTCCACCAGAGCTTCGTCCAATGGTGCAATTAGATGGTGGACGTTTTGCAACTTCTGACTTAAACGATTTATATCGTCGTGTTATTAACCGTAATAACCGTTTAAAACGTTTACTAGACCTTGGTGCACCAAGCATCATCGTACAAAACGAAAAACGTATGTTACAAGAAGCAGTTGACGCACTAATCGACAATGGTCGTCGTGGTCGTCCTGTTACTGGTCCTGGTAACCGTCCATTAAAATCGTTATCACATATGTTAAAAGGGAAACAAGGTCGTTTCCGTCAAAACTTACTTGGTAAACGTGTAGACTACTCTGGTCGTTCGGTTATCGTAGTAGGTCCAAACTTAAAAATGTATCAATGTGGTCTTCCAAAAGAAATGGCAATTGAGTTATTCAAACCATTTGTAATGAAAGAACTAGTTGAGCGTGGCTTAGCACACAACATTAAATCTGCAAAACGTAAAATTGAACGTTTACACAATGAGGTTTGGGACGTATTAGAGGATGTAATTCGTGAGCACCCAGTTTTACTAAACCGTGCACCGACATTACACCGTCTTGGTATCCAAGCTTTCGAACCAACATTAGTAGAAGGTCGTGCGATTCGTCTACACCCACTTGTATGTACAGCTTATAACGCTGACTTCGATGGTGACCAAATGGCGGTCCATGTTCCATTATCTGCTGAAGCACAAGCGGAAGCTCGTCTACTTATGTTAGCGGCACAAAATATCCTTAACCCGAAAGATGGTAAACCAGTAGTTACACCATCTCAAGATATGGTTTTAGGAAACTATTATCTAACTTTAGAACGTGCGGGTGCCCGTGGTGAAGGTTCTATCTTCTACGGACCAAATGAAGTATTAATTGCATATCAAAACGGGAAAGTGCATTTACACACTCGTATTGCAATTAAAGCAAGTTCATTAAATAACCCAACGTTTACTGAAGAACAAAATAATAAGTTCTTATTAACTACAGTAGGTAAGGTAATTTTCAATGAAATTTTACCAGAATCATTCCCATTCATTAATGAACCTACTTCAACAAACTTAGAAAAAGAAACACCAGAAAAATATTTCGCATCGTTAACAATCGATGAAGAAACATTACAAGAACTAGAACAATTAGATGAATATAAAAACGCGGATGAAAGCGAAAAAATTGAGTTACAACGTCAAGCAGTGTTAAGAAAACACTTTGAAAACGTAAAACCAATTAGCCCATTCCGTAAAAAATTCTTAGGTCAAATCATCGCAGAAGTATTCAAACGATTCCACATTACTGAAACTTCAAAAATGCTTGACCGAATGAAAGATCTAGGTTTCAAATACTCTACAAAAGCTGGTATTACAGTAGCGATTTCTGACATCGTGGTATTACCTGAGAAAACTGAAATTCTAGAAGAAGCACAGAAAAAAGTAGATAAAGTAATGGTTCAATTCCGCCGTGGTTTAATTACGGAAGAAGAACGTTATGACCGTGTAATTTCAAGCTGGTCTGCGGCAAAAGATGAAATTCAAGGTAAACTGATGGACTCTCTACCAGATACAAACCCAATCTTCATGATGAGTGACTCTGGTGCCCGTGGTAACGCATCAAACTTTACTCAGTTAGCAGGTATGCGTGGGTTAATGGCCAACCCAGCTGGTCGTATTATCGAACTTCCAATTAAATCTTCCTTCCGTGAAGGTTTAACGGTATTAGAGTACTTCATCTCTACTCACGGTGCTCGTAAAGGTTTAGCTGATACAGCCTTAAAAACTGCCGACTCTGGTTACTTAACACGTCGTTTAGTAGACGTTGCACAAGATGTTATTGTACGTGAAGACGATTGTGGAACAGATCGTGGTTTAACTATTGGTGCTTTAATGGAAGGAACAGAAGTTATCGAAACTCTAGAAGAGCGTATTGTTGGTCGTCATACGAAGAAAACAATTCGTCATCCAGAGACTGGTGAAGTAATTCTTAACCGTGATGACTTAATCACTCAAGATGCTGCACGTGTAATCGAAAATGCAGGCATCACTGAAGTGACGATTCGTTCTGCCTTCACATGTAATACAAAACATGGTGTATGTAAAAAATGTTATGGTATTAACTTAGCAACAGGTGAAGAGGTTGAAGTAGGGGAAGCTGTTGGTATTATTGCTGCACAATCTATCGGTGAACCAGGAACGCAATTAACAATGCGTACGTTCCATACTGGTGGGGTTGCTGGTAACGATATTACACAAGGTCTTCCACGTATCCAAGAGATTTTCGAAGCGCGTAATCCAAAAGGGCAAGCGGTTATCTCTGAAATTTCAGGGGTAGTTTCTGAAATAGAGGAAATTCGAGAAGGATTAAAAGAATTAACGATTCAAGGTGAAATTGAAACACGTAAGTACCAAGCGCCATACAATGCACGCTTAAAAGTACAATTAGGTGATACGATTAAACCTGGTCAAATTCTAACTGAAGGTTCTATCGATCCAAAACAATTATTGAAAGTAAAAGACGTAGCTACTGTTCAAGAGTACTTATTAAAAGAAGTACAAAAAGTATACCGTATGCAAGGGGTAGAAATTGGCGATAAACATATCGAAGTAATGGTACGCCAAATGTTACGTAAAGTACGTGTAATTGAAGCAGGTGATACTGAGTTATTACCAGGTTCATTACTTGATATCCATCAATTTACAGAAGCGAACAAAGAAGCAATTGTTAATGGGAAAATCCCTGCAACTTGTCGCCCTGTTATCCTTGGTATTACAAAAGCTTCTCTTGAAACTGAATCGTTCTTATCTGCTGCATCATTCCAAGAAACAACTCGTGTGTTAACGGATGCCGCTATTAAAGGTAAACGCGATGAGCTATTAGGTCTGAAAGAGAACGTAATTATCGGTAAACTAGTTCCTGCTGGTACTGGTATGCAACGTTATCGTCAAATTCAAATTGAAGAAGACCCAATGGATCTAAGTGAAGATTTTGCTTCAGTAGAATAAACAATTAATAATTTTCTCGGGAGATTTTTAAATCTCTCGAGGAAATTCATAAAAAATATTTGACAGTTTAAATTGATAGTGTTAATATACTTAAGGTTGATAGTTAACTGTCTGTACTTCGGAGGATATGAAAATGTCTTATGATAAAGTTAAACAGGCTAGTAAAACAATCATAGGTACAAAGCAAGCAGTGAAAGCAATTCGTGCTGGTCAAGTGAAAGAGCTTTTTGTTGCACTTGATGCAGACAATTGGGTAACCGATCCAGTGATTGTTCTTGCAAAAGAAGTCGGCGTACCAGTGAGTCTCGTTGAGTCTAAAAAAGAACTTGGCAAAGCTTGTGGTATTCATGTTGGTGCTGCGATTGTTGCAATCGCTGCAAGTTAGTTTTTGTGTGGTAAACACAAAGACTTTGTTTTTACCCTAAAAATGAACCACCTGGATGTGTGGTATTAACAAGGAATAAATGAAGGGAGGAAAAACCGATGCCTACAATTAACCAATTGGTACGTAAGCCTCGTAAATCCAAAGTAACGAAATCAAATTCACCTGCGTTAAACAAGGGATATAACAGCTTTAAAAAATCTTTAACAAATGTTAATTCCCCACAAAAACGTGGAGTTTGTACTCGTGTAGGTACAATGACACCTAAGAAACCAAACTCAGCGTTACGTAAATACGCTCGTGTACGCTTAACTAACCAAATCGAAGTTACAGCTTACATTCCTGGTGAAGGTCACAACTTACAAGAACACAGCGTAGTATTAATCCGCGGTGGACGTGTAAAAGACTTACCAGGGGTACGTTACCATATCGTACGTGGTGCTCTTGATACTGCTGGTGTAAACGGCCGTATGCAATCACGTTCTTTATACGGTACAAAACGTCCTAAAGAGAAAAAATAATTAAAAGCAAGAAGCTATAGAACAATCAAAGAATTTTGAGTGGAGATCTTAATGCGCGCAACCATTCAAAAAGAATTGAAACATTCATTTAGCAACTTAGTACTACTTAAAATGGTTAATATTTCTGAAAGGAGGAAAACACATGCCTCGTAAAGGTCCTGTTTCCAAACGTGACGTGTTACCAGATCCAATTTATAATTCAAAACTAGTAACTCGTTTAATCAATAAAATGATGATTGATGGTAAAAGAGGTACTTCTGAAAAGATTTTATACGGTGCGTTCGAATTAGTTAAAGAACGTTCTGGTAAAGAACCTTTAGAAGTATTCGAAGCTGCATTAAATAATGTAATGCCTGTTCTTGAAGTACGCGCTCGTCGTGTTGGTGGTTCTAACTACCAAGTACCGGTTGAAGTTCGTCCAGAACGTCGTATTACTTTAGGTCTTCGTTATTTAGTTAATTATTCTCGTCTTCGTGGTGAAAAAACTATGGAAGAGCGTTTAGCTAACGAAATCCTAGATGCTTCTAACAATACAGGTGCTTCAGTTAAGAAACGTGAAGATATGCACAAAATGGCCGAAGCAAACAAAGCATTTGCACACTATCGTTGGTAATTTAAACTACGTGCTAGCGGCAAGCTAGTACGTAGGTTTAAATATATATTTCAACACTAGTCTATACCCAATATGGAAGGAGAAAATTTCCTATGAAACGCGAATTCTCATTAGAGAATACACGTAATATTGGGATCATGGCTCATATTGATGCTGGTAAAACAACAACAACTGAGCGTATCCTTTATTACACTGGTAAGATTCACAAAATCGGTGAAACTCACGAAGGTGCCTCTCAAATGGACTGGATGGAGCAAGAACAAGAACGTGGTATCACTATCACTTCTGCTGCGACAACAGCTCAATGGAAAGGTCATCGCGTAAATATCATCGACACACCAGGACACGTAGACTTCACAGTAGAGGTTGAACGTTCATTACGTGTACTTGACGGAGCAGTAACAGTACTTGATGCTCAATCTGGTGTTGAGCCACAAACTGAAACTGTATGGCGCCAAGCTACAACTTATGGTGTTCCACGTATCGTATTTGTTAACAAAATGGATAAAATCGGTGCAGATTTCTTATATTCTGTAGGAACTCTACATGACCGTTTACAAGCGAATGCACACCCAATTCAATTACCAATCGGTGCTGAAGATCAATTCGAAGCAATTATCGATTTAGTTGAAATGAAAGCTATCTTCTACGGAAACGACCTTGGTACTGATATCCAAGAACGTGAAATTCCAGAAGAATATAAAGCACAAGCTGAAGAATACCGTGAAAAGTTAGTTGAAGCAGTTGCTGAATTAGATGAAGAATTAATGGAGAAATACTTTGCTGGTGAAGAAATCACTATCGAAGAATTAAAAGCTGGTATCCGTAAAGCTACTCTATCAGTTCAATTCTACCCAGTTATTTGTGGTACTGCATTCAAAAACAAAGGTGTTCAATTAATGCTTGATGCAGTAATCGACTACTTACCAGCACCAACTGACATCCCAGCTATTAAAGGTGTTAATGACTCTGGTGAAGAAGTTGAAAAACATGCTAGCGATGACGAGCCATTCGCAGCGCTTGCATTCAAAGTTATGACTGACCCTTATGTTGGTAAATTAACATTCTTCCGTGTGTACTCTGGTATTTTAGAATCAGGTTCATACGTACAAAACTCTACAAAAGGTAAACGTGAACGTATAGGTCGTATCCTACAAATGCACGCAAACTCTCGTGAAGAAATTTCAAAAGTATTCGCTGGTGATATTGCTGCTGCTGTAGGTCTTAAAGATACTACTACTGGTGACACTCTTTGTGACGAAAAAGACTTCGTTATTTTAGAGTCTATGGAATTCCCAGAGCCAGTTATCTCTTTATCTGTAGAACCAAAATCAAAAGCGGACCAAGACAAAATGGGACAAGCTCTTGCAAAATTACAAGAAGAAGACCCAACATTCCGCGCTCATACAGACCAAGAAACTGGTCAAACAATCATCTCAGGTATGGGTGAACTTCACCTTGATATCCTAGTTGACCGTATGAAACGTGAATTTAAAGTTGAATGTAATGTAGGTGCTCCACAAGTTTCTTACCGTGAAACATTCCGTAGCTCTGCACAAGTTCAAGGTAAATTCACTCGCCAATCTGGTGGTCGTGGTCAATACGGTGACGTTTGGATCGAATTCTCTCCAAACGAAGAAGGTAAAGGTTTCGAATTTGAAAACGCAATCGTTGGTGGGGTAGTACCACGTGAATATATTCCAGCTGTTGAAGCAGGACTTCGTGACGCGCTTGATCGCGGTGTAGTTGCTGGTTACCCATTAATCGACATCAAAGCGAAATTATTCGATGGTTCTTACCATGATGTTGACTCAAACGAAATGGCGTTCAAAATCGCTGCTTCTATGGCATTAAAAGCTGCAGCTTCTAAATGTAACCCTGTTCTTTTAGAACCAGTAATGAAAGTAGAAGTAGTAATTCCTGAAGAATATCTTGGAGATATCATGGGTAACATCACTTCTCGCCGTGGTCGTGTAGAAGGTATGGAAGCTCGTGGTAACGCACAAGTTGTTCGTGCAATGGTTCCACTTTCTGAAATGTTCGGATATGCAACTACATTACGTTCTGCTACACAAGGTCGTGGTGTATTCTCAATGGTATTCGATCACTATGAAGAAGTTCCAAAATCAATTGCAGATGATATCATCAAAAAAAATAAAGGTGAATAATTGAAATTTCATCTTGCTTCAAGTATAAATAATTTGTAAGCTATGATTGACTGGCTGTGAAGGGCCCTCCAGCCAGCAGTTATAACATATAAAAATTCTAAAAAAAATAATAAACACATATTTAGGAGGCTAACTCTAATGGCTAAAGAAAAATTTGACCGTTCGAAAACGCATGCTAACGTTGGTACAATTGGACACGTTGACCATGGTAAAACTACTTTAACTGCTGCTATCGCTACAGTTCTTTCTAAAAAAATGGGTGGGGAAGCAAAATCATACGCTGATATCGATAACGCTCCAGAAGAAAAAGAGCGTGGAATCACTATCAACACTTCTCACGTAGAATATGAAACTGCTACTCGTCACTATGCACACGTTGACTGCCCAGGACATGCTGACTATGTTAAAAACATGATCACTGGTGCTGCTCAAATGGACGGCGGTATCTTAGTAGTATCTGCTGCTGACGGCCCAATGCCACAAACTCGTGAGCACATCTTATTATCACGTCAAGTAGGTGTACCTTACTTAGTAGTATTCTTAAACAAATGTGATATGGTTGATGACGAAGAATTATTAGAATTAGTAGAAATGGAAGTACGTGATTTACTTTCTGAATACGATTTCCCAGGTGACGATGTTCCTGTAATCAAAGGTTCTGCTTTAAAAGCTCTTGAAGGTGAACCAGAATGGGAAGAAAAAATCGTTGAATTAATGGACGCTGTAGATAACTACATCCCAACTCCAGAACGTCAAACTGACAAACCATTCATGATGCCAGTAGAGGACGTATTCTCTATCACTGGTCGTGGTACAGTTGCAACTGGTCGTGTAGAACGCGGTCAAGTTAAAGTTGGTGACGTTGTTGAGATCGTTGGTATCGTTGACGAGCCAAAATCAACAACTGTAACTGGTGTTGAAATGTTCCGTAAATTATTAGACTATGCTGAAGCTGGTGACAACATCGGTGCTTTACTTCGTGGTATTTCACGTGAAGAAGTACAACGTGGACAAGTATTAGCTAAACCAGGCTCAATCACTCCACACACTACTTTCAAAGCTGAAGTTTACGTATTATCAAAAGAAGAAGGTGGACGTCATACTCCATTCTTCTCTAACTACCGTCCTCAGTTCTACTTCCGTACAACTGACGTAACTGGTGTTATCAACTTACCAGAAGGCGTAGAAATGGTTATGCCTGGCGACAACATTGAAATGAACGTAGAATTAATTTCTCCAATCGCTCTTGAAGAAGGTACAAAATTCTCTATCCGTGAGGGTGGACGTACTGTTGGAGCTGGAGTAGTATCTTCTATCCAAAAATAATTTTAGCTTATTGCTAATACAAACATCCTATGGGGACGCCTGTAGGATGTTTTTTTTTGTTCAATTTTCTTCTATCGTTTCTATACTATAGCTAAAGAGAATAATGAATATTCAAAATATGTATTTCATTTATGTACCGTCTTCCTATTATAATTATGACTAAGCAAAGTTAGAGGAAATGACCTCTTTCTTGAATCTTGTATATATTGGGGGATATGTTCATGACAAATTACATTCAAGTGGGGAATCTTAAAGTAGCTTCAGTTCTATATGATTTTATTAATAATCAAGCATTACCAGGTAGTAAAGTAGAGCAGGAACAGTTTTGGAATGGACTTGATCAGCTAATCCATGACTTAACACCTGAAAATAAAGCGTTGTTAGAAAAACGTGATGAAATACAAGAAGCAATCAATAACTGGCACAAAGAAAATAAAGAAAACTTTAATTTTGATAATTATAAAACTTTCTTACAAGAAATTGGATACCTTGAGCCAAAAGTAGAAGACTTTAAAATTTCGACAGAGAACGTGGATGATGAAATTGCCGTACAAGCGGGTCCACAATTAGTTGTACCTGTAAATAATGGGCGCTATGCAATTAATGCTGCAAATGCACGTTGGGGAAGTTTATATGATGCACTTTATGGCACAGATGCAATTAGTGAAGAAGACGGTGCTACTATCGGTAAAGGCTACAACCCAGTTCGTGGTGAAAAAGTTATTACTAAATCTAAACAACTATTAGATGAAGCAATTACATTAAAGAATGCATCTCATATTGATATTGTGAAATATTCAATTATTGATAATAAACTAGTGGCTACTTTAGCAAATGGAGAATCTACAGGTCTAGTTGATGAGCAAAAATTAGTAGGTTACCAAGGTTCACTTGAAGAACCAACTGTTTTATTATTTAAAAATAATGACCTTCACATTGAAATTCAATTTAATCGTGAGCATCCAGTTGGAAAAACAGATGCTGCGGGTATTAAAGATATCGTACTTGAATCTGCTATTACAACGATTATGGACTGTGAGGATTCTGTTGCTGCTGTTGATGCGGAAGATAAAGTACTAGTATATAGCAACTGGTTAGGTTTAATGAAAGGTGATTTATCCGCAACGTTTGAAAAAGGCTCAAAAACAATGACACGTACGTTAAATCCTGATCGTACATACACAGGATTAAATGGTGAAACAATTACACTTCCAGGACGTTCATTAATGTTTGTTCGAAACGTAGGTCACTTAATGACAAATAGCGCAATTCTAGATAAAAATGGTGACGAAGTTCCAGAGGGTATTTTAGATGGTGTGTTTACTAGCTTAATTGCAAAACACGACATTTTAGGTTCAGGGAAATATAAAAACTCTCAAAAAGGTTCAATTTACATTGTAAAGCCGAAAATGCATGGATCAAAAGAAGTTGCATTTGCTAATAAACTATTTGAACGTGTCGAAGATTTACTAGGTTTAGAACGCTTCACTTTAAAAATTGGTGTAATGGATGAAGAACGTCGCACATCTTTAAACTTAAAAGCATGTATTAAAGAAGTTAAAGACCGTGTAGTATTCATCAACACTGGATTCTTAGATCGTACAGGTGATGAAATCCATACATCTATGGAAGCTGGACCTATGATTCGTAAAAATGAAATGAAAACTTCTATTTGGTTACAATCATATGAGAAATCAAATGTAACAGTTGGTCTTGACTGTGGATTACAAGGTCGTGCTCAAATTGGTAAAGGTATGTGGGCAATGCCAGATTTAATGGCAGAAATGTTAAATCAAAAAATTGGTCACTTACAAGCAGGTGCAAATACAGCCTGGGTACCATCACCTACAGCAGCAACATTACATGCAACACATTATCACCAATTAAATGTTAAAGATGTTCAAAAAGGATTATCTAGCTCAGAAGATTTCCAAGATGCAATTTTACAATTCCCAGTATCACCTACTACAAACTGGAGTCCTGAAGAAATCCAACAAGAGTTAGACAACAATTCTCAAGGTATATTAGGATATGTTGTTCGTTGGGTTGAACAAGGAGTAGGTTGTTCAAAAGTACCTGATATTAACAATATTGGTCTAATGGAAGATCGTGCAACGTTACGAATTTCAAGTCAACACGTTGCAAACTGGTTACACCATGGTATTTGTACTAAAGAGCAAGTATTAGAGACAATGAAACGCATGGCAAAAGTGGTTGATGGGCAAAATGCAGATGATCCTGAATACCGTCCAATGGCGCCAAACTTTGAAGAGTCAGTTGCATTCCAAGCAGCATGTGACTTAGTATTCAAAGGCTATGAACAGCCAAATGGTTATACAGAGCCAATTTTACACAAAAAACGTTTAGAAGCAAAAGCAAAGTATGGTACAGTAGTTGCAAACTAATTAGATAAAATTAAAGGGCTATGTTAAAATTTCATTTGAATTTTAACATAGCCCTTCTTAAATGCAATTTATATGTGACGATAGCCGATAGCGACAATCGTAAAAAAACGCTCAATCGCTCTTTTCAGACGCCTCTTACTGCTTAATAAAATCATGAGCTAAATTTATAAATTCCTTTACAGCAAAGGATAGATATTTATTTTTCTTCCACGTCATTCCGAGCTCTAAGAAGATTTTTTCTTCCTTAAAAGGTACCGACACAATAGTATCGTATTGTATTTTTTCACAAATTCTTTTTGGTAATAGCGCAATGCCAAGCTTTGCGGCAACCATTTCTATGATTAAGTCTTTTTGTGAAGTTTCACATGCAATTGTTGGGAAAAATCCGCTTTTCGAACATTCATCTATAATTCGGTCATACAATGTAAAATCATTCCGATAAATAATAAAGGATTCCTTCTCCAATTCAGTTAAGTGAACAGAAGGGCGATTAGCCAGTGGATGATCCCGATGTACAATTAGCATTAATGGATCTTTTAGTATCCCGATTGCTTCTAAATTTTCATTTGCCACACTTAAATTACAGATAAGCCCGATATCTAATTCACCCGCTTCAACACCCGCACGGATTTTTTTTGAGCCAACCTCTGTTAAGATAAGCTCGATATAAGGGTACTGCTCTTTATATTGGCTCACCAATTTTGAAAAGAATTCGGAACCTACGATTGGTGGGATACCAATCCGAATTTGTCCTTTTTTTAATTCCATTATATCTGTTAACTCTGAACGTAAATTTTTAAATGCCTCAAGTACATGTTGTGCATTTACTAATACTGCCCGTCCAGCATCGGTTAATTCTAATTGTTTTGAAGAACGATAAAATAAAGGGACACCCAGTTCAGCTTCTAAATTTTGAATAGCCTTACTGATAGAAGGCTGTGAAACATGTAAAGTTGAAGCGGCTTTTGTGAAGCTTAAATGTTTAGCAACTTCCGAAAAGTATTCAATCTGACGTATATCCAAAAGATGCAACTCCTTTACGACATAATTGACTCACTCGTTGGTTAGTACTCTTTCAATCTATTATACATTTAAAATGATGTATCGGGATAAAAACCTTCCTTTATGATGAATCTGAAACAGTATAGTATAATAAAATTGGATTTTATAGGAAGATTCATATCTCTATGAAGGGAATGAGCAATTTGAAAATATTTTTAATTGAAGATGATAGTTCTATTTTTGAAATGATAAAAGAACGTTTTAATGGGTGGAACTTAACAGTAGAAGGGCCTTTAGATTTTCATAAAGTTATGGACTCCTTTATAGAAATAAAGCCGCAATTAGTCATTATAGATATACAGCTTCCCGCATATGATGGTTTTCATTGGTGTAGGGAAATTAGAGAAATTTCGAAGGTGCCAATTATTTTCTTGTCTTCGCGTGATCACCCGATGGATATGGTAATGGCGATGCAAATGGGGGCGGATGATTTCATACAAAAGCCTTTTCACATGGAAGTTCTTTTAGCGAAGGTACAAGCTATTCTCCGTAGAACTTATGATTATGTTGAGGAGCAAAGTGAAATAACAAGATGGAACGGGGCCACTGTCGACTATACTAAAGGTGTTATCATGTATAATGATAAATCATGTGAATTAACAAAAAACGAATTATTTATATTGCGAATACTTTTACAGCATATAGATAAAATTGTTTCCAGGGATGAATTAATGCGTAAGTTATGGGATGATGAACGCTTTGTGAATGATAATACTTTGTCTGTGAATGTAAATCGACTTAGACAAAAGCTTGAAGAGATTGGAATGAAAAATGTTATTGTCACTAAGAAGGGGCTAGGGTATATGGCAATCACATTATAGAGGTGACATATGTTCTTATTATTTATAAGAGAAAGAATTACATGGATACTATTTATAGTAGGCTTGCTGGTATGTATAAATCTTTTATTTTACTTGGATTATGGCTTTTCTAGAATATCTTTAGGCTATTTTAATATCTTGACCATATCTGTTACAGTTTTGTTCCTATTTTGGCGGTATATAAAAGAAGTACATCAGTTGACAAATTTCCTGGGAAATTTGTCGAACAGATATGATCTCCTGTCTGAAAATGTTGGATTCTCACCATTTCAAAAAAGATATTTAGAGGAAATGTTATCTATTTTAGAAGAAAAAGAATTTTTATTAAATCAATCAAAAGTTCAACTTCAGGAGGACTCAGAGGATTTATTAGCATGGGTCCATGAAATGAAGACACCATTAACAGCTATGAAGTTAGTGGTTGAACAAATAGAAGATACAAGTTTACGAAAGAAACTTGAAAACGAATGGATGCGAATTCACTTATTATTGGATCAACAATTACATAATACGAGGTTAGCTTTTATAGAAAAAGATAATCGATTAGAAAAGGTGACATTACGCACTATTGTATATAAAGAGATTCGAGAGTTTCATTCATGGTGTATGGAAAAAGGGATAGGTTTT
The DNA here is from genome assembly GCF_003628435.1 of Ureibacillus endophyticus. Lineage (GTDB taxonomy): Bacteria > Bacillota > Bacilli > Bacillales_A > Planococcaceae > Ureibacillus > Ureibacillus endophyticus. The sequence goes on from NZ_RBZN01000014.1 coordinate 38,461, forward strand.
CAAGTTGAAGAGTTAGAAGAAGAAGTTACAACCGATAAAAAATGGTTAGCCTTTATAGTACGCCAGATTTTATCCAATGCGATAAAGTATAGTCATCAGAATGAAAATATCGATATTTTCACATCAGTAGATGATACTGGACACCTTTTGCTTCATTTTCAAGACTATGGTGTTGGTATACTACAAGAAGACTTACCACGTATCTTTCATAAATCCTATACTGGTACAATTGGACGTGAGTCTGTGCAATCAACAGGCATGGGTCTATATCTTGCCAAAAACGCTGCGCAAAAGCTAGGTATTCAAATTACAGTTCATTCTAAAAGAGATGAAGGTACAATGTTTACTTTAGTTTTCCCTACTGAAAATGAATATGGAAAATTACTTGGTAGATGACAAAATCGTCACCTACCTTTTTATTTTGTCATCTTAAACGAAGGAAGATAAGTTGAAACGACTGTAAAATGAAAATAGTTAAAGAAAGGGGCGAAAAAGTTTGTCAGTCTTAATCGGTAGAAAAATAAGAAAAGTATATGGAAAGAAATCAACAGCTCAAGAAGTTTTGAAGGGTATTGATATAGAAGTTCAAAAAGGAGAGTTTGTTGGAATCATGGGTCCTTCTGGATCAGGGAAAACAACATTATTAAATGTACTATGTTCCATTGATCACCCAACAGAAGGTATTGTTGAAATTAATGGACAAAATTTAAGAGGGATGAAGGAAAAGGCATTAGCCAATTTTAGACGTGAACAACTTGGTTTTATCTTTCAGGATTATAACTTACTTGATACTTTAACTGTAAAGGAAAATATATTATTGCCGTTATCGATAAGTAAACAGCCAAAAGCGGTAGTGGAAAGTCGACTAAAAGAACTCGTTGGAATTTTAGGCATCTCAGATATTTTAAATAAATATCCGAATGAAATCTCTGGTGGACAAAAACAAAGAACTTCTGCAGCACGAGCACTTATTGCGAATCCTACTTTAGTTTTTGCAGACGAACCAACTGGGGCACTAGATTCAAAATCAGCAAATGCGCTATTAACAAATTTAGAAACAATTAATCAACAAAAAAACGCAACGATTATGATGGTTACACACGATCCGGTGGCAGCTAGCTTTTGTTCGCGTGTTCTATTTTTAAAGGATGGAGCAATCTATACTGAATTATATAAAGGTGATAAAACTCGTCAGCAATTATTCCAACAAATATTAAATACGCAAAGTGTGCTTGGTGGTGATGGGTATGACGCTTAGCAAGTTAGTATTTAGAAGTATGAGGAAAAACGTTAAACAATATTATTTATATTTCTTTGCACTGATATTTAGTGTGACATTATGCTTTTCCTTTACGACATTGCAGTATAATCCATCAGTAGTAGAAGCGCTTAAAAAGAGTGGTACAGCTACAGCCGGTTTTGAAGCAGCGTCATATATATTATATTTTATCGTCACGTTCTTTGTCTTATATGCAAGCCAGCTCTTTATGAAAAGACGCAGTAAAGAAATTGGATTATTTCAATTAATTGGAATGACGAAAGGTTTAGTTTTTCGTTTAATTGCTTTAGAAAACATCATTTTATTTTCACTCGCAGTAATGATAGGGATGGTAATTGGCTATTTTAGTTCACGCTTTTTTGCAATGGTCTTATTAAAGATATTAGAAATTGATATGATCGTACAATTAAAGTTTTCCTTAGATGCTTTCCAACAATCAGCACTATTATTTTCTGTTTTGCTTATAATTATTTTATTGCAAATGTTATGGATGATTAGAAGGTTATCTTTGTTATCATTATTTACTGCAGCAAAAAAAGCTGACGAACGTATAAAAGGGTTTAGTATATTTCAGATGGTAATGGGGTTAATCGGTGTTGCGCTTATCATTTATGGCTATTATCAATCTACAATGTTATTTAACGTAGAAAAAGCGAGTGTTTATAATAATCTGTTTTTACACATGCTCGTTATACTAGGCTCTACAATATTAGGGACGTTCTTATTTTTTAGATATTCTGTTTCCCTCATTATGAATATTGTTCGTGCTAGTAAAAGTGGACATTTACGAATAACAGATGTTTTAGCCGTAACACCGATTATGCATAAAATGAAAAGTAATTCAAAATCCTTAACGTTAATTACAACTTTAACAGGACTTGCAGTAGGAATTATGAGTTTAGCTTATATTGCTTATTACTCATCAGGTTCCAATGCACGGTTTGCATCACCATATGACTATATTTTACTTAACGACCAAGGTATAGAGTTCTTAGATGCCTTATATCAAGAAGGAATTGATTTTAAAAAAGATACTTATCAAATTTCCAATGTAAAGTTAAATCTTAAAGATTTGATTTCGGAAAATTTACAGGATAGCCCTTTACTATTTAACGGAGAGGTAGATACTGCTGTCGTATCGCTTAGTGATTTTCATCAAATAGAACCGAACTTTTCATTAAAAGAAGGGGAAGCGTTGATAACGAGCTATGCTAATGTGTTGTCGGAAGTTTTACCGCTTCAAAAAGATGTTGATGTCAATGTGAAATCCGGAGAAACGGAAATTCCTCTGCACATTACAGATATTCGTAAAGATTACGTGTTATCACAATATGCTTCAGATGCTAGTCCAATTTTAGTTGTACCAGATAATCTCTTTAAAGAGATTGAAGAGCAAAATAAAGCTCAAGTAAATATTCATTCACAAATAGGTATTAACCTTAAAGATAAAGATGATATGGAAAAGGCTGAAGTGCTTTATAAAAAGTTCTCTGAAGATAGAAAGGTAATGTTAGATAATGAATACAGTATCATAATCAATTCTTTTGAAGAAGAACGAAAAGAGAACGTAGCTAGCTTAGGTATTACGATATTCGTCACAGCCTTCTTAGGATTAGCCTTCTTAATAACTACCGGAAGTATTCTTTATTTTAAACAAATGGCAGAAGCGGATGATGAAAAATCTTCTTATGTAATCTTACGTAAGATTGGCTATTCAACTTCACATATAATGAAAGGGATCTATGCAAAGCAAGCATTTAATTTCGGAGTACCATTAGTTATTGGATTATCCCATAGTTACTTTGCAGTTAAATCTGGCTGGTGGCTATTTGGAACAGAACTTGTTGCACCATTAGTCATCACAATCTGTTTATATGTTGCAATGTATATGGTGTTTGCAATATTATCTATTCAATATTATAAAAGGGTTGTAAGAGAATCATTATAATAGAAGAAATCCACTATAAATTCCGAATATTTCAGGAATTTATAGTGGATTTTCTTTACATTGACTTTAGATAATTGAGCAGTTACACTTTAACACGTTGTCAGTTTAGCAGTTTAGCAAATGAAAGTGTGAGGGATATTTTATGAATTCTGTGATAATTGCAGTTGTCGTAATGTTAGTGTTAAGTTTACTCAGAGTAAACGTTGTCTTATCGTTAGTAATTGGTGGTGTTATCGGTGGGCTAACAGGCGGGTTATCGATTACTGAAACAATAGCTGCCTTTAACGATGGATTAGGTGGAGGTGCACAAGTAGCCTTAAGTTATGGTTTACTAGGTGGATTTGCAGTTGCCATATCAAAAACGGGAATTCCAGATTTACTTATCAAGGGTGTTTTGAAGATTGTACGAACAAAAGGAGATTCTGAAAATAAAGCATTAGCAAAAGCGGTTATTTTCTTCTTCATCCTATTAATGGCAATCTTCTCTCAAAACTTAATTCCAATTCATATCGCCTTTATTCCATTATTAATTCCACCTATATTAAAGATTTTAAATCATTTCGAAGTGGACCGTCGTTTAATAGCGTGTATCTTAACATTCGGTTTAGTAATGCCGTATATGTTCCTACCATATGGGTTCGGTGCAATTTATCGAGATATAGTGGCTACTCAAATTGGATTATCAGGTTTAGAAATAGCAGGATCGGATTTTACTAAAGCAATGGCGATACCTGCATTAGGAATGATTTTTGGGTTAGGTTTAGCTATGTTCTTATATCGTAAACCACGTAAATATACTCAAAAGGATATTAAGCAAGAAGCGAATCAAGTCATTGTAAGCAAGAAAAACATTCTATTTACGATTCTTTCGTTAATAGGTGCAGTAGTTATACAGATATATACTGATTCTATGATTATAGGAGCTTTAAGTGGGATTCTCATTCTTTATATTACAGGCACATTAAAATGGAAAGAAGCTGATGTAATACTCTCAGATGGAATGCGTATGATGGCCTTTGTCGGTTTTGTTATTATATCAGCTAACGGGTTCTCTTCAGTTATTAATGCAACAGGCGATGTTGAATCATTAGTTGAGGAGACTTTAAGTATATTAAATGGCAATGTCAGCTTAGCAGTATTGCTTATGCTTATAATTGGATTGATTATTACGATGGGTATTGGATCATCTTTTGCAACCATTCCTATTATAGCTGCAATATTTGTTCCTTTAAGTTTAGAACTTGGCTTAAGTACACTCGCAATCATATGCCTGATTGGAACAGCGGGAGCGTTAGGAGATGCTGGTTCTCCTGCATCAGACTCAACTTTAGGGCCAACAGCAGGTTTAAATGTAGACGGACAGCATAATCACATTTGGGATACTTGTGTACCTACATTTATCTTCTACAACATACCGTTAGTTATCTTTGGTTGGATTGCAGTAATGTTCGTTTTATAGCATTACATTTAAAAGGAAAACGAAACTCGAATTACCATAAAATAAAATGTAGATTTTAATTGATATACATTATAAATTCTTATATACTAAATATCGGCTTGAAAAAAGCGAAATGTAAAAACAAACAATAAAAATGAATATGTAAAAAAGACTTGCATATTCGTTTTTTATTGTATATAATGTTGAATGTTGGTCTTTGACTGCGATGAAGCGAGAGGTTGCCGACACACCCGGCCGCTTTGCCATGGCGCGTGTGTGGGAAATTTTCGTGGAGAATGTCTAGAAAATAGGCGAGAAGGAGGGAAAATAATGGCAAAACAAAAGATTCGTATCCGTTTAAAAGCGTATGATCACCGTGTTTTAGATCAATCTGCTGAGAAAATTGTGGAAACTGCTAAACGTTCAGGTGCAAGTGTATCAGGTCCGATTCCGTTACCAACTGAAAAGTCTGTGTACACAATTCTTCGTGCGGTTCACAAGTACAAAGATTCTCGTGAACAATTCGAAATGCGTACGCATAAACGTTTAATCGACATCATTAACCCAACACCACAAACTGTTGACGCGTTAATGAAACTTGATTTACCATCTGGCGTTGATATCGAAATCAAACTTTAATGGTAAAAACAAATAGAACTTTTTAAATATCACAGGAGGTGTGACAAATGACTAAAGGAATCTTAGGTAGAAAAATTGGTATGACTCAAGTTTTCGCTGAGAATGGTGATTTAATCCCAGTAACAGTAATTGAAGCTCCTGCAAACGTAGTACTTCAAAAGAAAACTGTTGAAACTGATGGCTACGAAGCAATCCAAGTTGGTTTCGAAGATAAGCGCGTTAAGCTTTCAAACAAACCTGAACAAGGTCACGTAGCAAAAGCGAATACTGCTCCTAAGCGCTTCATTCGTGAATTCCGCAACGTAAACGTTGAAGAATACGAAGTTGGTCAAGAAGTCAAAGTAGAAATTTTCGCAGAAGGCGATGTAGTAGACGTAACAGGTGTTACTAAAGGTAAAGGTTTCCAAGGTGTTATCAAACGCCACGGACAATCTCGTGGTCCTATGGCCCATGGTTCTCGTTACCACCGTCGTCCTGGTTCAATGGGTCCAGTTGCTCCGAACCGCGTATTCAAACAAAAGAAATTACCTGGTCAAATGGGTGGAAATGTAGTTACAATCCAAAACTTAGAAATCGTAAAAGTTGATGCAGAGCGTAACTTACTACTTGTTAAAGGTAATGTTCCTGGTTCTAAAAAAGCATTAGTTACAGTTAAAACAGCTGTAAAATCTAAATAATTTCTCGAAGAAAGGAGGAAACAGGAATGACAAAGGTATCTGTACTTAGTCAAACAGGTGCTTCAGTTGGTGAAATCGAATTAAACGATGCGATTTTCGGAATCGAGCCAAACGAAGCAGTATTATTCGACGCAGTAATCGCTCAACGCGCTTCTCTACGTCAAGGTAATCATAAAGTAAAAAACCGTTCTGAAGTTGCTGGTGGTGGTCGTAAACCATGGCGTCAAAAAGGAACTGGTCGTGCACGTCAAGGTTCAATCCGCTCTCCACAATGGCGCGGTGGTGGTATCGTATTCGGTCCAACTCCACGTAGCTACAGCTACAAATTACCGAAGAAAGTTCGTCGCTTAGCTCTTAAATCAGCTTTATCAGCTAAAGTAGGAGAACAAAACTTCGTAGTTCTTGATGCATTACAATTAGATGCACCAAAAACTAAAGATTTCGTATCAATTTTAGGTAACCTAAACATCGATACAAAAGCATTATTCGTTACAGCTGATTTAAATGAAAACGTAGCATTATCTGCTCGTAACATCCCAGGTGTAACTGTTTTAACAGCTAACGGAATTAACGTTCTTGATCTATTAGGTCACGAGAAAGTTGTATTCACTAAAGCTGCAGTAGAAAAAGTTGAGGAGGTGCTTGGATAATGGAAGCACGTGATATCTTAAAACGTCCGGTCATTACTGAGCGTTCTTCTGAGCTTATGGCTGAGAAAAAATACACTTTTGAAGTTGACGTTCGTGCGAACAAAACTCAAGTTAAAGATGCAGTTGAAGAAATCTTTGATGTAAAAGTTGACAAAGTTAACATCATGAACTACAAAGGTAAATTCAAACGTGTTGGTAAATTCGGCGGATACACAAACAAACGTCGTAAAGCAATCGTTAAATTAACTGCTGATAGCAAAGAAATCGAAATTTTTGATATCTAATTCACATAATGAAGTAGATTTTAACTTTCAAGAAGGAGGGAAAATAAATGGCGATTAAAAAGTATAAACCAACCTCAAATGGTCGTCGTAATATGACGTCATCTGACTTTGCGGAAATCACAACTAATAAGCCTGAAAAGTCATTATTAGCACCAAAAAAACGCAAAGCTGGTCGTAATAACCAAGGTAAAATTACTGTTCGTCATCACGGTGGTGGCCACAAGAAACAATACCGTATCATCGACTTTAAACGTACTAAAGACGGTATTCCAGGACGCGTTGCCACAATCGAATATGATCCAAACCGCTCTGCAAACATCGCATTAATCAACTATGCTGACGGTGAAAAACGTTACATCTTAGCTCCAAAAGGATTAGAAGTTGGTCAAACAATCGTTTCTGGTCCAGATGCTGATATTAAAGTAGGTAATGCATTACCACTTGCAAACATTCCTATGGGTACAACAATCCATAACATCGAGTTAAAACCTGGTAAAGGCGGTCAATTAGTACGTTCTGCTGGTACTTCTGCACAAGTACTTGGTCGTGAAGGCAAATACGTAATCATCCGTCTACAATCTGGTGAAGTTCGCCTAGTACTTGCTACTTGCCGTGCAACAATCGGTCAAGTTGGTAACGAACAACACGAACTTATCCACATTGGTAAAGCAGGTCGTACTCGTTGGTTAGGTAAACGCCCAACAGTTCGTGGTTCTGTAATGAACCCTAACGATCACCCACACGGTGGTGGTGAAGGACGTTCTCCAATCGGACGTAAATCTCCAATGACACCATGGGGTAAACCAGCTCTTGGTTACAAAACTCGCAAGAAGAAAAACAAAACTAATAAGTTAATTATTCGTTCTCGCAAAAAATAATGTGATTGTACTACGGTTCGCTAGTCGTGCCGTGGTGAGTCACGAAAGGGAGGTTCCTAAATGGGTCGCAGCTTGAAAAAAGGACCTTTTGTCGATGACCACTTAATGAAAAAGGTTGAAGCACAAGAGAGTTCTGAGAAAAAACAAGTTATCAAAACTTGGTCTCGCCGTTCTACTATCTTCCCGAACTTCATCGGATTAACAATCGCTGTATATGATGGACGTAAACATGTTCCTGTATACGTGACAGAAGATATGGTAGGTCACAAGTTAGGCGAATTCGCACCAACACGTACTTATAAAGGTCATGGTGCAGATGATAAGAAAACAAGACGCTAATTTTGGAAGGAGGTAAATCCTAATGACACAAGCTAAAGCTATCGCTCGCACAGTGCGTATCGCTCCTCGTAAAGTGCGTCTAGTAGTAGACTTAATCCGAGGTAAGCAAGTAGGTGAAGCAGTTGCAATTTTACGTCATACTCCAAAAGCGGCGTCTCCAGTCGTTGAGAAAGTATTAAAATCTGCAGTTGCTAACGCTGAGCACAACTATGAATTAGATGTAAACAACCTAGTTGTTTCTGAAGTTTTTGTTGACGAAGGTCCAACATTAAAACGTTTCCGTCCACGTGCACAAGGACGTGCAAGCGCAATTAATAAACGCACAAGCCACATCACTCTTGTGGTATCTGAGAAGAAGGAGGGTTAATCCGTGGGTCAAAAAGTACATCCAATAGGACTACGAGTTGGTATTATTCGTGATTGGGAGTCGAAATGGTACGCTGAAAAAGACTATGCGACATTACTTCACGAAGATATTAAAATTCGTAAATATATCGAAGCTGCTTTAAAAGATGCATCTGTATCTAAAGTAGAAATCGAACGCGCAGCAAACCGCGTAAACATTACAATTCACACAGCGAAACCAGGTATGGTAATCGGTAAAGGCGGTACAGAAGTTGAAAACTTACGTAAATACCTTAACGATTTAACTGGTAAACGTGTACACATTAATATCGTAGAAATCAAAAAAGCTGATCTTGATGCTCGTTTAGTAGCAGAAAACATCGCTCGTCAACTTGAGAACCGCGTATCATTCCGCCGTGCTCAAAAACAAGCAATCCAACGCACAATCCGTGCTGGTGCAAAAGGAATTAAAACACAAGTATCTGGACGTTTAGGTGGCGCTGATATCGCGCGTGCTGAACACTATAGCGAAGGAACTGTTCCACTTCATACTCTTCGTGCTGACATCGACTATGCTCACGCAGAAGCTGACACTACTTATGGTAAATTAGGTGTTAAAGTATGGATCTACCGTGGTGAAGTCCTTCCTACGAAGAAGAACTCTGTGGAAGGAGGCAAATAATTATGTTATTACCAAAACGCGTAAAATATCGTCGTGAACACCGTGGTAACATGCGTGGTGAAGCTAAAGGCGGTAAAGAAGTAGCATTTGGTGAATGGGGCCTACAAGCTACAACTGCTAGCTGGGTTACTAACCGTCAAATCGAATCTGCCCGTATCGCTATGACTCGTTACATGAAACGTGGCGGTAAAGTTTGGATTAAAATTTTCCCACATAAACCATATACTAAAAAGCCTCTAGAGGTACGTATGGGTTCTGGTAAAGGTTCTCCAGAAGGTTGGGTAGCAGTAGTAAAACCAGGAAAAGTAATGTTTGAAGTTGCAGGCGTATCTGAAGAGATTGCTCGTGAGGCACTTCGTTTAGCATCACACAAACTTCCTGTGAAATGTAAGATTGTTAAACGTCAAGAAACTGGTGGTGAATCTAATGAAAGCTAATGAAATCCGTGACCTTGCCACTTCTGAAATTGAATTAAAAGTGAAATCACTGAAAGAAGAGCTTTTCAACCTTCGCTTCCAATTGGCGACTGGTCAATTAGAAAACACAGCTCGCATTCGTGAAGTTCGTAAAGCGATTGCGCGCATGAAAACTGTGATTCGTGAAAGAGAAATCAGCGCAAATAACTGATAAGGAGGTTTGAAATAATGACTGAGCGTAACCAACGCAAAGTTTACACAGGCCGTGTCGTTTCAGATAAAATGGACAAAACAGTAACTGTTCTTGTTGAAACTTATAAGAAACATAAATTATACGGAAAACGTGTAAAATACTCTAAAAAGTTCAAGGCTCATGATGAGTTAAACGAAGCGAAAATCGGTGATATCGTTCGTATCATGGAAACTCGCCCGCTATCAGCTACTAAACGTTTCCGTCTAGTGGAAATTGTAGAAAAAGCGGTTATTATTTAATAACATTTCGGAAACATTTAAATTCCGAAGGGAGGTAACCTAAGTGATCCAACAAGAAACTCGTATGAAAGTTGCTGACAACTCAGGTGCACGTGAAGTTTTAACAATTAAAGTGCTTGGTGGTTCTGGCCGTAAAACTGCTAATATCGGTGATATCGTAGTTGTTACAGTTAAGAAAGCAACACCAGGAGGCGTTGTCAAGAAAGGTGACGTTGTTAAGGCTGTTGTCGTTCGCACAAAATCTGGTGTACGCCGTAAAGATGGTACTTATATCAAATTTGATGAAAATGCTTGCGTAATCATTAAAGACGATAAGTCACCACGCGGAACTCGTATTTTCGGGCCTGTTGCTCGTGAATTACGTGATAGCAACTTCATGAAAATCGTTTCATTAGCTCCAGAAGTTCTTTAATTTCATGAGAGTACCAATCAAGGAGGTGCGACACATAATGCATGTTAAAAAGGGTGACAAAGTAAAAGTTATTACTGGTAAAGACAAAGGTAAAGTAGGCGTTGTTTTAGCTGCTTTCCCAAAACAAGACCGTGTTCTTGTTGAAGGTGTAAACATTGTTAAAAAACACGTTAAACCTAACCAGTTAAATCCTCAAGGTGGTATTGTAAGCCAAGAAGCAGCAATCCACGTTTCGAACGTAATGCTAATCGATCCTAAATCTGGCGAGCCGACTCGTGTAGGTTACAAAATCGAAAACGGCAAAAAAGTTCGTGTTGCAAAAAAATCAGGTGCAGTAATCGACTAATAAGTAAATTGAGAAGGGAGGTACGAACATGAGCCGCCTAAAAGAAAAATATACAAAAGAAGTTTCTCCAGCTCTTATGAGCAAATTTGGATATAAATCAGTAATGCAAGTGCCAAAAGTTGAAAAAATCGTAATCAACATGGGTGTTGGTGACGCTGTACAAAACTCTAAAGCATTAGATGCTGCTGTAGAAGAATTAACAATCATCACTGGTCAAAAACCAGTTGTAACTAAAGCTAAAAAATCGATCGCAGGTTTCCGCTTACGTGAAGGTATGGCAATCGGTGCAAAAGTTACATTACGTGGTGAACGTATGTATGAATTCTTGGACAAATTAATTTCTATCGCACTACCACGTGTACGTGACTTCCACGGTGTTTCTAAAAAATCATTCGATGGTCGCGGTAACTACACTTTAGGTGTTAAGGAACAATTAATTTTCCCTGAAATCGATTACGATAAAGTTTCAAAAGTACGCGGTATGGACATCGTGATCGTAACAACTGCGAATTCTGACGAAGAAGCTCGCGAGTTATTGACACAATTCGGTATGCCGTTCCAAAAGTAATAAAACAAGGAGGGCGAAAACGTGGCTAAAAAATCAATGGTTGTTAAACAACAACGTAAGCAAAAGTTTAAAGTGCAAGAATATACACGTTGTGAACGCTGTGGCCGTCCACACTCAGTATATCGTAAATTTAAACTTTGCCGTATTTGTTTCCGTGAACTTGCATATAAGGGACAAATTCCTGGCGTTAAAAAAGCAAGCTGGTAATCCCCGAAATTGGGAAGGAGGTAAAATCAATGACAATGTCAGATCCAATTGCAGATATGCTGACTCGCATCCGTAATGCGAACATGGTTCGTCACGAAAAATTAGAAGTACCTGCTTCTAATTTAAAGAAAGAAATCGCTGAAATCTTAAAGCGTGAAGGTTTCGTTCGTGACGTTGAGTATGTTGAAGATAATAAGCAAGGTATCATCCGTATCTTCTTAAAATATGGAAGAGATAACGAACGTGTTATCACTGGTTTAAAACGTATTTCAAAACCTGGCTTACGTGTATACGCTAAAACAAACGAAGTACCAAAAGTACTTAATGGTTTAGGTATCGCTTTAGTATCTACTTCTCAAGGTGTATTAACTGATAAAGAAGCACGTGCTAAAAAAGTTGGCGGAGAAATCTTAGCTTACATTTGGTAATTAGTAATATATGAATGGAGGTGCAACTAAATGTCTCGTGTAGGTAAAAAACCAATCGAGGTTCCAGCTAGCGTTACTGTGACTGTTGCTGATGACAACACAGTTACTGTTAAAGGACCTAAAGGCGAATTAACTCGTCAATTCAATAAAGATATGAAAATTGAGCAAGAAGGAAACGTTGTTACTGTAGTACGTCCTTCTGAATCAAAAGAACACCGTACTATCCACGGTACAACTCGTGCGCTATTAGCTAACATGGTAACTGGTGTTTCTGAAGGATTCTCTAAATCTCTAGAACTTATCGGTGTCGGTTACCGTGCGCAATTACAAGGTAAAAAACTTGTACTTAACGTAGGTTACTCTCACCCAGTAGAGTTCACACCTGAAGAAGGTCTAGAAGTTGAAGTTCCTTCAAACACTAAAGTAGTTGTTAAAGGTATTAGCAAAGAACGTGTTGGTGCATTTGCATCTAACATTCGTGACGTTCGCCCACCAGAGCCATACAAAGGTAAAGGTATTCGTTATGAAGGTGAGTACGTACGTCGTAAAGAAGGTAAAACAGGTAAATAATGCTCTTAGAAGCGTTAGAAAGGAGTGACCTCTGTGATTACGAAACAAGATAAAAATCAAGTTCGTAAAAAACGTCATGCGCGTGTTCGTTCTAAAATCTCAGGTACTGCTGAGCGTCCACGTTTAAACGTATTCCGTTCAAACAAGAACATCTATGCGCAAATTATTGACGATGTTGCTGGCGTAACACTTGTTAGTGCATCAACTCAAGAAAAAGGTTTTGAGGGTGCAGGTAGCAATGTAGAAGCTGCAGCTAAAATCGGTGAAACAATCGCTAAACGCGCTGCGGAAAAAAATATTACTGCTGTTGTATTTGACCGTGGTGGTTACTTATATCATGGACGTGTAAAAGCTTTAGCAGAAGCTGCACGTGAAAACGGCTTAGAATTTTAATAAGAAGGAGGGACATACTTCATGAGTCGCATTGACGCAAACAAACTTGAACTTGAAGAACGCGTAGTTACGATTAACCGCGTTGCAAAAGTTGTTAAAGGTGGACGTCGCTTCCGCTTTACAGCACTAGTTGTTGTAGGTGATAAAAACGGCCATGTAGGATTCGGTACTGGTAAAGCTCAAGAGGTTCCAGATGCAATCCGCAAAGCTGTTGAAGACGCGAAGAAAAACTTAATCGAAGTGCCACTTGTTGGTGGAACAACTCCACATGACGTGGTTGGTCGCTTCGGAGCAGGTCAAATCTTAATCAAACCTGCAGCTCCTGGTACTGGAGTTATCGCTGGTGGTCCTGTACGTGCAGTACTTGAACTTGCTGGTGTAACTGATATTCTTTCAAAATCTCTTGGTTCTAACACACCAATCAACATGGTGCGTGCAACTATCGCAGGTTTAAACGAATTAAAACGCGCAGAGGAAGTTGCAAAACTTCGCGGTAAATCAGTGGAAGAACTATTAGGTTAAGGGGGGGAATTATAATGGCAAACAAATTAGAAATTACCCTTACTAAATCTTTGATCGGTACAAAACCAGGGCAACGTAAAATCATTGAAGCATTAGGTTTACGCAAAGTAAACTCTACTGTAGAACAAGCTGATAACGCTGCTATTCGTGGTATGATTACTAAAGTAGCTCACTTAGTTACTGTTAACGAAAAATAATATTTAAACTTTGAACAAGGAGGTGCCACTAATATGAAACTTCATGAGTTAAAACCAGCTGAAGGTTCACGTAAAGAACGTAACCGTGTTGGTCGTGGTATCGGTTCTGGTAATGGTAAAACTGCAGGTAAAGGACATAAAGGTCAAAACGCTCGTTCTGGCGGCGGTGTTCGCCCTGGATTCGAGGGTGGTCAAAACCCATTATTCCGTCGTTTACCAAAACGCGGCTTTACGAACATTAACCGTAAAGAATACGCTATCCTGAACCTTGATGCATTAAATCGTTTCGAAGATGGTGCAGAAGTAACACCTGCATTATTATTAGAAACTGGAGTTGTTAGCAGTGAAAAAGCTGGCATTAAGATTCTAGGTAACGGAACTCTTAATAAAAAGCTTACTGTGAAAGCTCATAAGTTCTCTGCTTCAGCTAAAGAAGCAATCGAGAACGCTGGCGGAACAACTGAGGTGATTTAATGTTTCAAACAATCTCAAACTTCATGCGCGTTCGAGATATACGAAATAAAATCATTTTCACTCTTTTAATGTTAATCGTTTTTCGTATCGGAACATTTATTCCGGTACCAAACGTTGACTCAGAAGTATTAAAGGTAGCCGATGAATTTAATTTGATTGGCTTCCTTAATACATTCGGCGGTGGTGCACTGTCAAACTTCTCGATCTTTGCATTGGGAATTATGCCTTACATTACTGCTTCAATTATTGTTCAACTTCTACAAATGGATGTAGTACCAAAGTTTGCTGAATGGGCAAAACAAGGTGATGTTGGTCGCCGTAAGCTTGCACAGTTTACACGATATTTAACTGTTGTTTTAGCATTCATACAAGCTTTCGCTATGTCGTTTGGTTTTAATCAAATGTATGGTGGTTCGTTAATTAAAGACACAAGTGTTTTATCATATTTAACAATTGCTGTTGTTTTAACTGGTGGTACGGCTTTCCTACTGTGGTTAGGAGAACAAATAACTTCTCATGGTGTTGGAAATGGTATTTCAATCATTATCTTCGCGGGTATTGTTGCTGCACTTCCAACTTCTGTGAACCAAATTTATGCACAACAAATCGAGGATGCTGGTGATCAGCTATTTATTAAAATTGCAATCCTAGTAATACTTGCTTTGATTATGCTAGCTGTTGTAGTCGGTGTTATTTACTTCCAACAAGCGTTGCGTAAAATACCGATTCAATATGCAAAACGAGTTGCGGGACGTACTGCTCAAGTCGGTGGACAACAAACTCACTTGCCGTTAAAAGTAAATGCGGCTGGTGTTATTCCGGTAATCTTTGCTGTTGCCTTCATTGTTACACCTCGAACTTTAGCTACATTCTTCGGTCAAAATGATGTCACTACATTCATTCAAAACACGTTTGATTATACTAAACCTGTTGGAATGATTATCTATATTGCATTGATTGTTTTATTCACATACTTCTATGCATTTATTCAAGTGAATCCTGAAAACTTGACTGACAACTTGAAAAAACAAGGTGCATATATTCCTGGTATCCGCCCAGGAAATGATACACAAGAATACTTAACTAAAGTTTTATACCGTTTAACATTTGTTGGTGCTATCTTCTTAGTTGTAATTTCTGTGTTACCGATACTATTTATTAATTTCATGAACCTACCTGCTACTGCGCAAATCGGTGGTACTAGTGTTATTATCGTAGTCGGGGTTGCTTTAGAAACAATGAAGCAGTTAGAATCACAATTAGTTAAACGTCATTACAAAGGCTTTATGAAATAATATGCAGGTTTTAGGAAACGATATGTTTCCTTAACCCGCAGTATTAGGGGGAGACAAAACGTATGAATATCGTTTTAATGGGTTTGCCTGGTGCTGGTAAAGGTACTCAAGCAGACAAAATTGTTGAGAAGTACGACATCCCTCATATTTCTACAGGCGACATGTTCCGTGCTGCAATTAAAGATGGCACAGAACTTGGTTTAAAAGCAAAATCGTATATGGACCAAGGAGCATTAGTTCCTGATGAAGTTACGATTGGCATCGTTCGTGAGCGACTTTCACAAAAAGATTGCGAAAAAGGGTTCTTATTAGACGGGTTCCCACGCACAGTTCCTCAAGCGGAAGCTCTGGATAACATCTTAGAAGAACTAGGGAAAAAAATTGAACATACAATTAATATCCAAGTTGAAAAAGATGAACTGGTTGCACGTCTAAGTGGTCGTCGTATTTGTAAAGTTTGCGGTGCATCATATCATGTATTATTTAACCCTCCAGCGGTTGAAGGTAAATGTGATAAAGATGGTGGCGAATTATATACACGTGCGGACGATAATCCTGAAACTGTTGCAAACCGTCTGGAAGTAAATATGAATCAGGCTCAGCCTTTACTTGATTTTTACCAAGCTAAAGGTGTGTTAACAAATATAGATGGACAGCAAGACATTAATAAAGTGTTTGCTGATCTTGACGCTCTTTTATTACAGGGCAGCCGCAGCTGATACCCGGCATTAGGCGAAAGTCAAACTGCTTTACTTGGGAGACGTGCGGAGGGCAACATTAAAACATTATTTTGAGAGTTGCAAAAGCATATTGTGCCCGGTATACACTGAAACGAAAGTGGAATTTTTATCAACTTTTGAATAAGTGTTAGGGTTTCGTGGAAGCATCTGTATAAAGGGTATGAATCTCTCATCCAAGACTTTTCCGAATGCGGTTAGTCGTTCCTGGATTGTGTGAAGCGAAACCAGACGAGCGTCTTTCGAACATCTCTCACAATCCAAGTTTATAATGTAGTTGCTTCTTACTGGAAGAAAACAGTTGCAATAGTTCTCTATGTCGTGTAAGTTAGAGAATTGGGAATTGCATATAGAAGGGAGACAGGATTGATGGCGAAAGACGATGTAATTGAAGTCGAAGGAACAGTTGTTGAGACTTTGCCAAACGCGATGTTTAAGGTAGAATTAGAAAATGGGCACACAGTGCTGGCACACGTATCTGGAAAGATTCGTATGCACTTTATTAGAATTTTACCAGGAGATAAGGTTACTATCGAGTTATCTCCATATGATTTAACTCGCGGTCGTATCACATACCGTTTTAAATAATCTTTTGCACTCCGGACTATTAAGGAGGTTGGGTTAGATGAAAGTGAGACCATCTGTGAAACCGATCTGCGAAAAATGTAAAGTAATTCGCCGACGCGGTAAAGTAATGGTAATCTGTGAAAATCCTAAACACAAACAAAAACAAGGTTAATTAGAAGGAGGTGCACTTAAAGTATGGCACGTATTGCTGGTGTTGATATTCCTCGTGACAAACGCGTGGTAATTTCATTAACTTACATCTACGGAATTGGTAAAACAACATCTCAAAAAGTATTAGCTGACGCTGGTGTTAACGAAAACACACGTGTTCGCGATCTTACTGAAGATGAGTTAAACAAAATCCGTGAACAATTAGATAAATACAAAGTGGAAGGTGACTTACGTCGCGAAATTTCACTTAACATTAAACGCCTGATGGAAATCGGTTCATTCCGTGGTATCCGTCACCGTCGTGGTTTACCTGTTCGTGGTCAAAATACGAAAAACAATGCGCGTACGCGTAAAGGTCCTCGTAAAACTGTAGCGAACAAGAAAAAATAATAAGTAAAGGGGGTTCCTTCTTAACATGGCTCGTAAACAACAAACTCGTAAACGTCGTGTGAAAAAGAATATCGAATCTGGTATTGCACACATTCGTTCTACATTTAACAATACAATCGTAACGATTACAGATATGCAAGGTAACGCAGTATCTTGGTCAAGTGCTGGTGCGCTTGGTTTCAAAGGTTCTCGTAAATCTACTCCATTTGCTGCTCAAATGGCTGCAGAGGCTGCTGCAAAAGCATCCCTTGAACATGGTCTGAAGACGTTGGAAGTAACTGTTAAAGGTCCTGGTGCAGGTCGTGAAGCTGCAATTCGTGCACTTCAAGCTGCAGGACTAGAAGTAACTGCAATTAAAGATGTTACTCCAGTTCCACATAATGGTTGCCGTCCGCCAAAACGTCGTCGTGTGTAATGGGTGCATCTCAAATTTAATTTGAGTTCATCATTGCTTGTACAAAACAAAAATCTTGTGCAAATTTTATAAAGTCAACAATTTTTGACTATTATGATGTTATGAACCTATACATTCGATGTTTTGAAGGAGGGTAAATTGAATGATCGAAATTGAAAAACCAAAGATTGAAACTGTTGAGATCAGCGAAGATTCCAAATATGGTAAGTTTGTTGTAGAACCGCTTGAACGCGGCTATGGAAACACTTTGGGTAATTCTTTACGTCGTATCCTTCTGTCTTCTTTACCAGGAGCTGCTGTTACATCAATCCAAATTGATGGCGTGTTACACGAATTCTCTACTGTAGAAGGTGTTGTAGAGGACGTTGCTTCAATCATTCTTAATATTAAAAAACTGGCACTGAAAATTTACTCTGACGAAGAGAAAGTTATTGAGATTGACGTGAAAGGTGAGGCGACTGTTACAGCTGCAGATATAACACATGACAGTGACGTAGAAATTTTAAATCCAGACCTACACATTGCACAAATCGCTAAAAATGGTCATCTACGTATGCGCATGTATGCTCGTCGTGGCCGTGGCTATACTCCTGCTGATCAAAACAAACGTGAGGATCTAAGTATCGGCGTGATCCCGATCGACTCTATTTACACTCCAGTTTCACGCGTTAATTTTCAAGTGGAGAACACTCGTGTCGGACAAAATTCTGATTTCGACAAGTTATCTCTTGATGTGTGGACAGATGGTAGCATCGGTCCAAAAGAGGCGATTTCGCTTGGAGCTAAAATCTTAACTGAGCATCTTAACATCTTCGTAGGCTTAACTAATGAGGCACAAACTGCTGAAATCATGGTCGAAAAAGAAGAGGATCAAAAAGAGAAAGTTTTAGAGATGACGATTGAAGAACTAGATCTTTCTGTACGTTCTTACAACTGCTTAAAACGCGCTGGTATCAATACGGTATTAGAACTTGCGAATAAGTCAGAAGACGACATGATGAAAGTTCGTAATCTTGGTCGTAAATCACTAGAAGAAGTTAAAGCGAAATTAGAAGAGCTTGGATTAGGACTACGTAAAGAAGACTAATCAAGTATTTATATCTATATAGATAGTTTTGAAATAAAGGAGGGAACATCCATGGGTTACAGAAAACTTGGTCGTACAAGTTCTCAACGTAAAGCGTTATTACGTGATTTAGCTACTGACTTAATCATTAACGAACGCATCGAAACAACAGAAGCACGTGCGAAAGAATTACGTTCAGTTGTTGAAAAAATGATTACTTTAGGTAAGCGTGGAGACTTACATGCTCGTCGCCAAGCGGCTGCATTCATCCGTCGTGAAGTAGTAACAACTACTGACGAAGAAGGTAACGAAACAACTTCATTTGCACTTCAAAAGTTATTTAATGATGTTGCACCACGTTATACTGACCGTCAAGGTGGTTACACTCGAATTCTTAAAGTTGGTCCTCGCCGTGGTGACGGTGCGCCTGTAGTAGTAATTGAATTAGTATAATTTAGTTAACCTACTTGCGACTAGAGGGTGTCCGGTTCACCGGTTGAACCCGGACACCCCTTTTTAATAATGATTTATACGACAATAAAATGGCATGAGCGTTATAATGAGCGAGCAATTTCGATTGCGGCGTCTCGTCTAGCTCTCCGCACCTCATTCAAAGGAACACGGAATTGAGCAGCCGTGTTCTCGTATTAAATGTAAAATGCGCATTTCTCTGAATGAGGTGCGCGCTTTTTTATTATTTTTAAAATGCATTTACTGACAAATTTAAGTTTTATACATATACAAAAATAGTGTACGTTACAATCTAACCTTATCTTATAGATTTGTTAACGTACTTTATTTTTATATATGTAAAAGAAAAAACCTGCAAAAGTATAGCATTACACTACAATACAGTGTAATTTAGTTAGTAGAGTTAGAACGAGAGGAGATTAGAGTAGTGACGGAAATTTTATCGTTTAACAACGTAAGTTATTCATACACACCAGATAATCCAGATGCTCGTAAAGCCGTTCAAAATGTTTCCTTCTCGATACAACAAGGTGAATGGATTGCAATTGTTGGACATAATGGTTCTGGTAAATCCACAATGGTGAAACTTGTTAGTGGATTACTTTTCCCGCAAGAGGGAGAAGTGCGTGTGATGAGAGAGGTATTAACAGAAGATAACCTTTGGGAAATTCGTTCGCAAATCGGAATGGTTTTTCAAAATCCAGATAATCAGTTTGTTGGAGCAACTGTACAAGATGATGTTGCATTTGCTCTTGAAAATAGTGGTGTTCCATATGAAGATATGGTTGAGCGTGTACACAAATCCCTTGCTCAAGTTAAAATGGAGAAATTTTTAAATCATGAACCTCATCACTTATCAGGTGGGCAAAAGCAGCGGGTAGCCATTGCAGGAGCACTCGCAATGCGTCCGAAAATATTAATTCTTGATGAATCTACATCAATGCTTGATCCTCAAGGTCGTGATGAAGTATTAAAAACAGTTCGTGCATTGCGTGAAGAGATTGGTTTAACCGTTTTATCCATTACCCACGATGTTGAGGAAGCGCTTTATGCAGACCGAATTTTATTTATGAATGACGGAAAAAAATATGCAGAAGGAACTCCAACTGAAATATTTGCTTTAGGCGATAAGCTTGTAGAATTTGGTTTAGAATTACCTTTTGCAATGCGAATGACAAAACTTCTACAATCGAAAGGTGTACAGTTAGTAGGAGAACATATGACAGAAGAAGAGTTGGTGAATGATTTATGGACATCAAACTTCAACAAGTAAGCTACGCCTATTCAATGGGGACACCCTTTGAAAAGTACGCTTTATTTGATGTAGATTTAGCGATTCCATCACAGACTTATCAGGCAATTATCGGACATACTGGGTCAGGAAAATCCACAATATTGCAACATTTTAACGGCTTACTCAAGCCTTCAAAAGGACAAGTACATATTGGAGAACGTGTTATTGAAGCAGGGAAGAAAGCGAAAGAATTAAAACCAATTCGTCAAAAAGTTGGGATTGTTTTTCAGTTCCCAGAGCATCAGTTATTTGAAGAGACCGTTTTAAAAGATATTATGTTTGGACCGATGAATTTTGGTGTTTCTGAAGCAGAAGCAGAAAAACGTGCAAGAGAGCTTATTAAACTTGTAGGCTTACCTGAAGAAACGTTAAATAAGTCTCCTTTTGATTTATCAGGGGGACAAATGCGTCGTGTAGCCATTGCAGGCGTTTTAGCAATGGATCCTGAAGTAATTGTATTGGACGAGCCTACTGCTGGTCTTGACCCTCGTGGACAGCGTGAAATTATGGATATGTTTTATACTTTGCATAAAGAAAGAGGACTTACAACAATACTTGTAACCCACAGCATGGAAGACGCGGCCAAATATGCAGATCGAATTGCTATTATGCATGAAGGAAAATGTGTGTTGAATGGTACGCCACATGAAATTTTTTCTGATGCCAAAACTTTAGAAAACTATCGTTTAGAATTACCGCATATCGTAAGGTTCCAACAAAAGATTGAGAATATGATGAATCAACATTTATCTAAAATCTGTTTAACAGAAGAGGAACTTGCAGAGGAAGTATCACGTGTCTTAAGAAAGGGGCGTGGTCAACAATGATGGAAAAAATGATATTTGGGCGATTCATTCCAAGTGATTCATTTGTTCATAAAATGGATCCGCGATCAAAATTACTTTTTGTTTTTGCCTTTATTGTTGTTGTGTTTTTAGCAAATAATGTAGTGACATATGCCCTATTATTGGCATTTACCCTATTCGTAATTTTGATGTCAAAAATTCGATTATACTTTTTAATTAATGGGTTAAAGCCCGTAATTATATTATTAGTATTTACCTTTATGATTCATATTTTATTTACTCGTGAAGGGGATATTATATTCCAGCTAGGCTTCTTAAAAGTCTATGAGGAAGGTTTAAGACAAGGGATCTTTATTTCTATACGTTTCTTAGTACTTGTCTTTATGACGTCTATTTTAACGCTAACAACGTCACCAATTTCAATTACAGATGGACTAGAGACATTGTTAAATCCATTAAAGAAAATGAAATTACCAGTGCATGAATTAGCGCTTATGATGTCCATCGCATTACGCTTTATCCCAACGTTAATGGATGAAACAGATAAAATTATGAAGGCTCAAATGGCGCGTGGATCTGATTTAAGTGCAGGGCCATTAAAAGACAGAATTAAAGCGGTTGTTCCTTTACTTGTACCACTCTTTGTTAGTGCTTTTAAACGTGCTGAAGATTTAGCGACAGCAATGGAAGTACGAGGTTATCGTGGTGGAGAAGGCAGAACGCGTTACCGCCAATTAAAATGGGATTGGAGAGATACAACGGGCTTAGTATTATTAGCCGCTGTTACAATTCTTTTAGTAGGTTTGCGTAACTAAGCGAGGTGAAGTTTATGAGACGTTTAAAAGCAACGATAAGCTATGATGGGACACACTTCGCAGGATATCAAGTACAACCAGGTGAACGCACGGTTCAGCTTGAAATTGAATCGGTATTAGAGAAAATGCATAAAGGTGAAAAAGTAAGAATCACAGCAAGTGGCCGGACAGATGCCCGAGTGCATGCAACTGGACAAGTTATTCACTTTGATACACCATTAACCATTGAGCCAGATCGTTATAAAAAAGCGTTGAATGTCCAACTTCCCCGTGATATTCGCGTTTTAGAAATAGAAGAAGTACCAAATGATTTTCATGCAAGATTTAGCGTGTCGGGAAAACGATATCGCTATATATGGAATTGCGAGGAAGAACAAAGCCCTTTTCGTCGACATTTCTCAGTTGAAACAAAAGGTATACAACCAGATGTGGAGAAAATGAATGAAGCAGCACAGTATATCGTCGGTACACACGATTTTTCGTGCTTTTGTGCTGCGAATACAAGTGTTGTTGATAAAGTACGTACTGTTTACTCTCTAACCTTTGAGAGGCATTCTGACGAGTTACACATGGTTATAGAAGGCAATGGCTTTTTGTACAATATGGTACGAATAATTGCAGGTACTTTATGGGAAGTTGGTATTGGGAAACGAGAAGCAGTTAGTTTAAAGGAAATTGTTGCTTCCAAAGATCGTGGAAAAGCTGGCAAAACAGCGCCAGCACACGGTCTATATTTAGAAAAGGTGTTTTATTAAAACAGGAATATTTATGCATAGTCGAAAAAAACAACTTTCCCTGGTGTGCAACTTTTTTCTTGACTAATTACAGAATATATTATAATATGACATATGGTATTTTCATTACCAACCACAAATAAGCCCCGAAACTTATAAGTGATTATATAATGAAAAATAACGGTATTAGAATCGATTAGGAGGACAAATAAATGCGTACAACATTCCTGGCTAAAGGTCAAGAAGTAGAGCGTAAATGGTTAGTAGTTGACGCAGAAGGACAAACTCTTGGACGTTTAGCTTCTGAAGTAGCTTCAATCTTACGCGGAAAACATAAACCAACATTCACACCAAACGTTGACACTGGTGATTTTGTAATTGTAATCAACGCTGACAAAATTCACTTAACTGGTAACAAATTAGAGGATAAATTATATCGTCACCACACTATGTTCGCAGGTGGTTTAAAAACTCGTACTGCTGGCGAAATGTTAGAAAAATACCCAACAAGAATGATCGAATTAGCAGTAAAAGGCATGCTTCCTAAAAACTCTTTAGGACGTAAAATGTTCGGAAAACTTCACGTATACGCTGGAGCAGAACATCCACATGCAGCACAAAAACCAGAAAGCTATACGCTTCGCGGATAATTAATTAGAGGAGGATATTCACTTGGCACAAGTTCAATATATCGGCACAGGTCGCCGTAAAAGCTCAGTAGCTCGCGTACGTTTAGTACCAGGCGAAGGCAAAATCGTTATTAACGGTCGTAATATCGAAGACTACTTACCATTCGAAACTTTACACTTAATCATCAACCAACCATTAGAAGCAACTCAAACTAAAGGTAGCTATGATGTATTTGTAAACGTAAACGGTGGTGGATTCACTGGTCAAGCTGGTGCAATCCGTCATGGTATCGCTCGTGCGTTACTACAAGTTGACCCAGATTTCCGTCCAGCACTTAAATCTGCAGGTTTACTAACTCGTGACCCACGTATGAAAGAACGTAAAAAATACGGTCTTAAAGGTGCTCGTCGTGCGCCTCAGTTCTCAAAACGTTAATATATCTACGTTTCAAGGCTCTTTTCACTCCGGTGGAAAGGGTCTTTTTTATACTTAAAAATGCTTTTGACCACATTTTGACCACGGAATTTTTATGACCACCTGTGACCACATATTTATAACTCGATATACCTTTGAAATTTGTGCGCGGTTTGTTCTTTAAGTGTATCTGTAACGTGCGTATAAATGTTCATTGTCATTTGTATATCTGAGTGTCCTAAACGTTCCTGGACTTCTTTAATACTTGCTCCTGCTTCAAATAAAAGTGAAGCGTGTGTATGACGCAAACCATGAATAGTTATTCTGTGAAGGTTATGCTTCTTAATCACAATGTCTAACTTTTCATTTGGATAAGCTAAACGAATAGGGGTTCCGTCTTCACGACTAAAAATTAAATTTAGGTTTCGAGGGATTTCCGTATCCTCTTGTACTTCCTTACTCTCAAAAGTTTGATTATTTTCAATTAACTCTTGTTTTTTTAAAGCATCATCTTCTGTACTAAGTAAAACCAAGTTCTTTTGCCTTACACGCCATTTTTTTAGTATAGAAAGGGTTTTATCATCTAAACTTATTAAACGTCTAGATTCCTTTGTTTTTGACGTTTGAAAGATAAATTCGCCTTTGTTATGGAATAGTGTTTTAGAAAATCGAATCGATTTAGATTTAAAATCAATATCGTCCCATGTAAGAGCTAAAATTTCACCTTTACGTGCACCTGTATATATTAAAAGATGGAATAAAACATAATCACGATATGATAATTCAAGTTTAGTTATTTCAAGGAATTTTTTAATTTCATCTTTTCTCCAGTAATTCCGCGCATCCGCTTCATTATCATCATTGATAAGTTCATTTTGTTGTCTAGGGATGCTTATATGTTCTAAAGGGTTCTTTTGAATGATATCCATTTTCAAGGCGTACTTAAAAACTTGGTTAGCTTGTATTTTAATATCATTTACCGATTTGATCGATTCAGCGATTTCATTAATTACTTTTTGGCAGTAGGTTTTGGTAATATCTCTTATCTTTAGTTGACCAAAGCGCGGTAAGATATGTTTATTAAATTTAGATTCGATACTTTTGTATTTCGCAATTGAATTGTGAGCCACTTCGCAACTAAAAAAATGAGCCATTTTCATGGACAAGATAAAGTTAGTAGCAAGTTTATCAGTAGGCTTTACATGGAGCCTCTGCGGGCATGATTCGCGCTTAAAGGGCGTAGTAGCAAGGATTTAACGCCCGCACAAGGGTATCATGCCCGCCACTCCAAATAAAGCCGAGGTGTTCTTCTGGAAAAGACAGAGTGTATTAAGTGGCTCACTGGCTCAATTAACAAGTGGTTCAATATTCGGTTGCGATATACATACTTTTCCTGGTGCTTAACTTAATTGCTTTAGAATGATCTTTGAACCACTCATCAAATACTTCTTTATAGGTTAGATTTGCAACATTAATTGAAATACCACTCGCAATCTCTTGTTCAAGCTTTGAAGCAGCTAGTTGTGCCTCTTTTTTTGTTTTAAATCCTCTACGTGTAGTAGTTTGCCTTTTTCCTGTCTCAGGATTAATACCAGTGTCTAATTTAAACATCCACAGTTGACCTTGTTTTGTTGTGTACTTCTGGAATGAAGCCAATTTATTTCACCTCTAATTTACTATTGTAGTTTTAATTTCTTTCAAGATAAATTTCAAATAATTCATCTATCAATTTATCCAACTCTCTTTTTTCCTTTAAATACACTTTTGTAACTTCGTATTTTGTGGAGACCGAGTATTTTTCAATTTCATCTTCTTTAAAACTAAACTTCATACGGTAAATAAAATTTAATATTTGTTCCAACAATATAAGTTCTTTTGAATCCCGGTTATTAACTGCATTTTCAATAATAATAGAAAATAACTCCTCATAAATTTTTAAATATTGGCCTCTTATTTCCGGTCTTACTAGACTTAAAAGTTTATCTAAATCCTTTGTATATTCGATAGAATTTAACTCATCAAGATTCGTAAATTTATCCCCTCTTGTTAAATAATCCATCGTAACTCCAAAAAAATCAGCAATAGAAATAAGTAAATCTAAATCGGGTTGTCTATCACCGCGCTCATAATTCCCTAAGGTAGTGAATGCAATATCTAATTCAGTTGCTAAATCCCTTAATGTCATATTTCGCCTTTTTCGAAGTTCGCGAATTCTTTGACCAATAATCATAAACAATCCTCCTTTTGAGTAGTTTCAATTAAATATTACACACTTTGAATACAAAAATCAACTTGAAATTACTCATTTTGGGATGTTAATATTTAACTGTACACAAAATGAGTAATTAAGGAGGTGATATGGTTTGAATTGTACTAGATATTCTAAGCACACAATTGATGGAAGAAAAGTAAAGATTGCAAGAGCGGAAAAAGGATGGACTTTAACAAGGTTAGCAAGTGAATCTGGAGTAAGCCGTAAAACAATCGGAGAAATAGAAAAGGGATACAAAAAAATAATACGTTCATCCACTATTGATCAACTTGCATTAACTTTAGAGAAACCGCTTGAATACTTTTACAAGGAGAATTAGAAAAATTACAAGGGGATGAGAAGATGAATTTTAAGTTGGAACTCCCAGAAGACATAGTATTGATTAATAAGAAGGAATTGAAAAGAGTATTGCATGAAGTGTTACTGGATTTACAAGCTGAAAAGAATGTAAATGATGTTATGACCATACGAGAATGTGCGGATTACTTAAAAGTTAGTGTGCCTACAATACGAAAAATGATAGCGAATAGAGAGATTCCCTACTTTCAAAAAGGACAAGTTATAAGATTAAGCCGTTATGATATTACTGAATGGATGCGAAACCAATCAGATATTTAGGATTGATTAAAAAGTAGGTGATTGTTATTGCAAGGCTGGATTAAACTTCACCGTAAAATTCAAGAACATTGGCTATACCAAATTGACAGGAAATTCTCAAAGTATGAGGCTTGGTTAGATATATTAATGATGGTTAACCATGAAGATAAAAAAGTTAATTTAGGTAATGAAATTATTGAAGTTAGAAGGTCAAAGGATTGCAAAAGAATATTATCATATCCCAACAGACTTAAAGAGCGCGGGATTTAAAAATTACTTTGAAACAACCAAAATTAATGCGAAGGCAAAAGAGGCGATGATTAGTTTTACAAAAGCTTTTTTAGAGACAAAAGGAAATACGTATAATGTCCTTGCAATGGGAAGTCCAGGAACGGGTAAAACGCATCTAAGTGTTGCTACCGCGCGGACCATCAAAGAAGCAGGGTTTATAGTTGGATTTTTGACAACTGGACAATTAATGACATTAATAAAAGAAACTTATCATAAAGGTGCAATTAAAACAGAAAGAGATATATTCAACGATATAAAAAATTTGGATCTCCTAATATTAGATGATCTTGGATCCGAGGTGATAAGTAGTAAAGATGATTGGAGAAAAGCAATTATTTTTGAAGTAGTAGAAAGTCGGAGTGGTAAACCGACAATCTACACTAGTAACTTAACGGATATTGACTTACCAATTGCCGTTGGAGAACGAGTCTTTAGCCGTTTAAATAATAATACAAAATTTATTGATTTGTTTACAGACGATTATCGAAAAAAATTACGAGTTAACTAGTTTTATAGGAGGTTATAGCAATGAAGAACAATGAAACGAGGCAAAAGTTTATTGAAATGAGAGCTAAGGGAATTAGTTTTGATAAAATTGCTAAGGAGTTAAAAGTTGCAAAATCAACTCTTATTGAATGGTCAAAAACGTATTTAACCGAAATAGAAAATCTAAAAGCGATAGAAATGGAAGCATTACAGGAACAATTTTATTTAACTAAAACTGAAAGAATAAAGTTACTTGGTGAAATTGTAGAAAGGTTTAGAAAAGAAATAGAGAAACGCAACTTGTCAGATATTCCAACAGATAAATTGTTTGATAATTTGAATAAAACGGTAAATCAGTTAAAACAGGAAGAAGTTCAAGTAACATTTAGAGGGAAGGGGAATAGCTTAGAGGATTTACTAGAGGAAGCCGCTAATACAATAACTTGGAAACCATAATGTTACTAAAATCGGTCCAAAAAATGACTAAGTGTATCTAGATTAAATTTAATATAAAATATTCACCGCATTATTCAATTTTTTCAAATTGTCATGATGTAAAACAAAATGAATACTTGAGATTCGTTAAACCAATAAAGTAAACAATTAAAAAGTATTAAATCACTAGTTTTAGTTGGTTGATAGAAGAAGTAAGTTAATAGATTAAGTAAATATCTTAAAAGAGTGCTTAAAGCACTCTTTTTATTTGACTAATATTTTGACATGTTAACAATAAAACGCAATAATTTATGATATATAATTTTTAAAAGTAAAAATTAAGCATGTTATTTAATATTATTTTTAATATGTAATACTAAATAATGAAAATGTATAATTAAATATTGAATTGTATCAATTAATATAATATTATATTATTAATTTAATAAAATGTAACTTATAAAATATAATTGATAAATGGAGGTGTTTATTAATGAGTAAACGTGAAAAATTTGAAGAGCTTGGTGAAAAACGTATGAATGAAGCGATAAAGAAAATACGACTAATTGGAAATTTATCGAACAAAAACAACTATGATTATACAGATGAACATGTAAAAGCCATTATTAATACGTTAGAAATGGAAATTCAACTGTTAAAAAGTAAATTTAAACAAGAGCAAATTCCTGAAATTAATTTTACATTCAATAATAAGAAAAAATAATTGAGGTGTTTATATGAATCATTCTGCTACAAAAACATGTTCGTGGAAATTTTCGGAGATTTCACAGATTGAAGAATTAAATTTTAATAAAATTCTAGAACGTTTTTATAGTTTAGGAGTTGCAGGATTAACTAAAGAAAATATACAAAATTCCCTCGATGGACGTTTAATTAATAGTTCTGAACCCGTTATTGTAAAAATAGAAATCGGTACAATTCAACGTGATGAAATACCTGGGGTCAATGATGTTATTGATAGAATTAAATGCCTTGAAGGGAGAAATAGTTATACTAAAGAAACAGTTAACCATATGTTAAAAAGAATTGATCAAGAGGAAGTACGCTATATCTCTTTTGAGGATATTAATACTAGAGGTCTTACTGGCGCGGTAAATGGACAGAGTAATTCCAAAAAAGATACATGGGGAATATATGCATATAGCAAAGGTATACACTTTGAAGAAAGTGATGAAACGATTGAAAAAGTACGTGGTGGCTCTCATGGAGTAGGAAAGATTTCATCAAATGCTGCATCTGATCTTCATGCAATGTATTTTGCAAACTGTGATGAATATGGAAACCAACATTTAGGTGGTACAGTTCAATTAATTGAGCATTTGTATAATGATCAATGCTACCGTTCAACAGGCTATTTTACAGATGAAAAGATAGAAAATGGTAAACCGAAGTTTATTCCATATGAAAATAAATTTCATTCTGTTTTTGAAAAGAAAACTAGAGGTTTAAAAATAATTATCCCTTATTTACGTAAAGAGTTTGATAATGAGGATGAGATAATTAAAACGGTCTGTGATAGCTATTTTTTATCTATTTTAGAAGGAAAATTAGAAGTTCATGTAAATGATCAAATAATTAAAGCAGATACAATTGAGAAATTCGTCTGTGATAGCGATTATTATACGCAAGAGACTTCAGAAATTAAAAAAGTTTTCACACCACTATATGTAAATACATATAAAAATGAAACTCCAAAAGATATTGTAGTTTCAAATGGTGAGGAAGATTTCCATTTTAAACTTTATTTTAAATATGATGAAGAGATCAAAAAAGGGCGTGTAGCAATTGTTCGTACAATTGGTATGAAAATTGAAGATTTTTCTGTACACTTGAACGCTACTAAACCTTATAATGCTGTTTTAATTGGTGAATTAAAAGAAGATCATTATTTAAAAACACTAGAAAATGAATCACATACAAAAATTTCATCAGACCATATTCGAGATCCAAAATTAAAGTCTCAGGCAAAGCGATTTATAAACAATCTTTCGAAGGTAATTGCATCCATTATTGATGAGGAAATGAAAAAGAATAATCCTACTGATGATGTGATGGATACTAAAGATCTTATATATATTATGGAATCTCAATTTAAGCAAGACTTATCAAAAGCTTATGGAGCGGTCAAAATTAGTAAAGGAAAACACGTTGTGAAAGCAACGGAAGTCACTAAAAAAGTTAAACAAAAGGGTACAAAAAAGGGATCAGTAAAGTCTACTAATTCAGGTATAAAACGTATTCGGAAAACAACAGTAGGTTCAGGAAATGAGTTGCAGGATAAAAATTCTGAAACATTTAGTGTAAGTCCAAATTTAGTAGAAAGATTAATTATACAGGATTCTGAAATCATCCTTTTAAATTTTAAAAATAACTCAGAATTAAAAAATTCAAATTCTTGTAATATTTCATTTAACGTAATAGATGGAATGGGAACAGAATACCACAATGAGTTTAATTTAAAAGATAATTATGTGGCTATTATCGATCAGAATAAAGGTTCGAGCTGTAAGTTTGATAATCATACTATTAAAAATGTTTCTATAAAAGATGGAATTGTGAAATTAAAATTGGAGTTAAAACCAATTTATAATCGAGCTTTAAAATTTATTTATTACGTAGAGGTGTAATATGATTTATAAAAAAGATGCGAACTTTCCATATCCTATTTTGACAAATACGTCAACAAGCTACAAAAATAGTTCATTTTTATTAGATGTAAGGCTAGAAGAAAACACTAATGATTATAGATTGGTAATTGATTATGAAATTAGTTCTTCATTTATTAATGACCTTATTAAGTCTGGAGATGCTGTACTAGTTTTTATTATTCAATCAAAGGATACTAGATTTTTTATGCTAGAGTCTGATCAACTAACTGTTGAAATACCAAAGAACCGAATTTCTTTAAATAAGCGTACTTCAATTCAACTTCATATTCAGTCTACTAAAGAAATTAATTTTAGTAAAAATAAAGACTTAACTGCATTTTATAATACGTTTAAAGATGAAATTTTAGTATCTAGAAATTCTTTATTAGGTTTCTCAAATATTGTTGTCTTTGAGGGTAGTATTCAAAATCCATTTGTGTTATTCGAGAAAAAATTGGATGAAAATTTATCATCTGATATTAAAGTGGAGCTTGGATCTGAAACAATCATTATTCATTATAGAAAAGCAGATTATCAATTTAATGGAGTGGGATCTAGTAAAGCATTTAATAATCCATATATTTATACAGGGCTTCGTACTGCATTACAACGTTTTATAAATGAGTATGGTAAGGGTGAAGACTATGTTGATTTATCACAAATTCCACAACCTGAAAATTTATTAGATTTTAAGTTATATCAGCTAATGACTAAAAAAATGATTGAAGAAGTATCCATTGATACGATAGATGAGGTAATTTCTTTAATATCTGATAAGATTATTGAAAAATATGCAAGTGCTGTAAAGGAGCTTATTAATAATGGAAATTAAACTATTAAAACCAGGATATAAAAATAATGAGCAATTTTACAGGGACTTCTTAGAAGATAAAATTATTAGCAATGATGACTATTTTTCCAATGAAATTGTAACAATTGCAAATGCACCAGATTTTCCGATTTATATCGCTGAAGGAACAGGTGAAGAAAAGAAACAATCCTTCCGTCAAGCATTTCAGGTTATGGCATCTTTCTATATAAATACAGACCGTGATTTACATTTAGATGAGTTATTTTGGCACTCTTTATTAGTTACGAAAAAACGTGAATACATTCTCGAAAATTATCCTGATGTCACTACAAGTTTTGGAGATTTTAAAAATATTGTGGTAAAGTCATTTGATTGGCAAAATTATATTTATAAATGTGTCCTTGCAGTTGAATATATTGAAGATTATTTTAATAATGCTGAAGAGAAGGATAGGTATTATAATCTAGTTTTAGAAAATCTAGATTTATATAATTATATAATTAAATATTCTATTTTTCGAAATGCGGAGTTTCTAATTAAAATATTGACTATAATTGATGAACTAGATATTTCAGGTATTATGAAAGCTAAAATTAAAGATAGGCCAGATTTAGGTACAGATGAACGTTACGGTAGACGTGTCATTTTTGAATTAAATAAAAATTATCCAGTTATTATGTCACCATTATTAGATATTGATTCATTGAAGCAAGAGGTTATTCAGGCACTAAGTTATTACTATGATGTATCGGAAATAAGAAAGAACATGCTTCAATTAGAACATTCTTAATCAATTTAAATTTAGTAACAATTTGAAGGAAATCAAAAAGATCAACGTTCTAAATGTAATTATTAGAGCGTTGACCTTGAATAATGAAAATAACTTTAGGGATAATTCTTTGACCACATTATGACCACGAAACATATATGAGGGTATTTCCTCTATTTTATGTTAAATGCAAAAAAGCCTTATAAATCAAGGCTTTTCGCAAATTATTTTATTTATAGTTTCTTCCTATTTAATATGAACATGTAAGAACGTAAAAAATACGGTCTTAAAGGTGCTCGTCGTGCGCCTCAATTCTCAAAACGTTAATTTGGCGTTTCAAGACTCTTTTCACTTCGGTGGAAAGAGTTTTTTTGTGCAAAAATGTGCTATATTGATACTCGCAGATTAATATATACAAATTTGTATGACGCTCTTTATCGAATTATTTTTAATCACCCAAAATTGAACGTTGTGTTTAATTTTGTTCATTGCATAAAATGTGAGCTCATTTTAAAATATTAAGTGTGATGAACAAGGTGTTCAATTTTGAGGAGGGGATAAATAATGAATAAAATAGCAAAAATAATGATGTCAATTGCAGCGGCAGTTGTTTTTGTAATGATAGGGAAAGCGTTTATTTTGGATGAAGCAGTGAAAGGCTATTTAGTTACGTTCTTTTTCGTTGGTGCTGAATTAGCGATGCTGCGTTTATTTATTAACGGGATGATTTCTAAAATGAAAGGGAAGCATATTGGAGTTAAAATTATCTTTTTCGCAGGTCTTTTAAGTGTTGTATTTTGCAAGATAAAAATGCAGAGAATTGCAATGAAAAATACAGAGTGTTGCCACCCAATATTTTTACTGTTTTCTCGACAACGCATTGGCTAAACGGAAGCTCTGTCCCGTATAAGA
>NZ_RBZN01000015.1 GCF_003628435.1 Ureibacillus endophyticus
TTTGAAATCATTTGAATAAGTATTGTTTTTTCTGGACATAGAAAAATCCCCTCTAAATAGACTGTTAGCTACAGATTACCGTAGCCTTTTTTACATTGTCTACTTAAAGGGGATAATATCAAAATGACTTTTCAGACGCCTCCTTTATTAAAACATTCGATAGCCAGCTTTTCTTAAGTAGATCATGACAATACCAGCTACAATCGCTCCTGCAAAACCACCTGTTAAGATTGATATATCAACTACTTTTAGAGCAGCTAATTTATCTAGTAATGCAGGAAATGCTGTTCCAGCCTTAAAAAAATAATCTAAAAAGCTAACTTCATCAATAATAAATACCACAACAACCGGATAAATTATTGCCATTAACCATGTCATTCGAAGTAACATGTTTAGTAAGAAACCGATTCCAAAAAACATAACAAAGAAAAGAACGATTGATATGATTAATTGCACTAATGAAACTGATCCACCCATTTTATGTATAACCTCCATTTATCTCTCATTAGTTTACATGATATAGTAGGAGGTTTCAAATGACGGATTTAGGAATTCTCGACACTTATCGATGGAAGAAAAGTTTATAGGATGAATATTCAAAAACATCTCCTGGATTTATTCCCTCCACCTTACTTAGTTGATGAGAAATTAATTCTTGGCTAGCCATTTCTTTTAGCATGACGGAAACATTCATCTCATTCACAATCTCTTCCAGTGTAATCCACTTTGCATCAAACAATTCCTCTTCTTGTATAATAATCGGTTGATGTTCATCTTGTTGCTTACAACAAAAAATTGCCATATTATCACTGATTTCATTGCGAATAACACCTGTCCGTAAACCAATTAATCCAGTTACTTCAACATCAATCCCTGTTTCTTCTTTGATTTCACGAACAACTGCTTCATCTGCAGTCTCTCCTACATTGACAAAACCCGCTGGCAATGACCAAACTCCTTTTAATCCGCCATATGTCTTGTTTACTACAAGCCATTTTCCTTCACGATTAACAACTACGCCTGCAACCCCAAGCCACACTTTTCCTCTATCTTTATTCATTTCATACCTCCTAGTCTATGTCTTATTCTTCCATTTCAAAAATTAATTACATATGGATTATTTTACAGGAAATTATCCTCCATCCGTATTCCTTTTAGATTACGAGTGAAAATAATTGACAAAAAAAGTTATTTATGCTATATTTTACAATATTAAAATCAGAGTATATAATAAGATTCTCCTGGCCAGGGAATCTTTTTTTTGTTTTGGAGGACTTATACATTGGATCACAACCAATCTAGCATCACTTCTTTAATGACTGCTTTTGGTCGAGCATACCACTTTCTAAATGATACACCGAAAATATATGAAGATTCAGTAGCGATAGATTTAATTACAGACAAGGAATTTAGAGAAATTAGTGACAACCTGATAAAGGCTGTCCATTTACTAAATCCAGATATCGCATCTAAGTACGAGAGACAACCAGCCGAATTAATAAAATGGTTTACCCAAGTTCAACTATCACCAACGACCCTATCACGCTCTGCCTATTGTGATAATGTACTTTTACACGAACTGACACTTGGTGTAGAACAATATGTTATTTTAGGTGCAGGCTTAGACACTTTTGGTTTAAGACACCCAGAATTAAATAAGCATCTACAAATATTTGAGATCGATCATCCGGCAACGCAACAATTTAAACAGACTCGAATAGAAAATGCTAATTACACAGTCCCAGACAACCTACATTTTGTTTCGATGGATTTCACAAAACGCTTCGATACGCAAAGTTTACTAGACTGTGGATTTTTAACAGGGAAAAAACATTCTTTAGTTTACTAGGTGTATCCTATTATTTAACGAAAGATGAACTAGCCGAAATGTTGAAAGAATTATTTAGCATCGTTCCACCAGGTAGCTCAATTGTAATGGATTATGGAGATAATGAAATGTTTAAGATAAATGGATTATATAATCGTGTCCAGAGTATGGTCCAAATCGCAGCTATTAAT
Source organism: Ureibacillus endophyticus (assembly GCF_003628435.1). Taxonomy (GTDB): domain Bacteria; phylum Bacillota; class Bacilli; order Bacillales_A; family Planococcaceae; genus Ureibacillus; species Ureibacillus endophyticus. The sequence continues at coordinate 2,020 of NZ_RBZN01000015.1, forward strand.
GGAGAACCAATGAAATCCTGCTTTACTTATAAAGAAATAGAACAATTTCTTGAAGGCTGCGGACTACTTATTTACGAACATTTATCGCCATCCCTTATTCATGAACAATACTTTAAAAACCGTTTAGATTATTTGAGTGCATTTGAAACGATTCACTTTCTTCATGCTGTGAAAAAATATTGAAGTTCTTTGCGGTCTACGAATGTAGGCCGCTACTCTAATTTATTAATACATAATCTTATCACGCTATTCTAATAATAATTTTGAAGAAACGTTCTACAATAGAATTAATCTTGAGGAGTAAACATGGACAAATGGCCCTATATAATCGCAATCATCACATTCATTGGATTTTGTATATTATGGCTTACCTATGATACATCCGTGATAGAAGCATTCGATAAAAACGCTTCGAATTTATTATACGGACTTGACTTTATAACACTGTTTCATTATTTAGGCGAAACAAAAGTAATATTCTTTATTTCTTTGATTTTATTAATTTTCATTGGGGTCCGATTAAAAGATTTAAAATTAATGCTTTTTGTTTTTCTAACGGTTGGTTTAGGCTATGGATTATATCAATTTTTAAAACATTTAATCGAACGACCTCGTCCGGAGATTCCAGATCAATTTTCAACCTATAGCTTTCCCTCTGGCCATGCAGTACATGGATTGTTGTATTTATTAACAATAGCTTATGTCATTTCTAAAATGGTTATCTCGAAAAAAGCTTCCCAATTCATCTGGGGCATTGCTATTATTTTATTACTTTTAATTGGTACATCACGTATTACAGAAGGACGACATTATGCATCGGATGTTTTAGCAGGATGGATGCTTGGCTATAGCTGGTTTATGCTTTGTGTTTGGTGGTACGAAACAAGAAATCGTAAAAAAGTGAACAAGAAAACGCATTGAGTGCTTGATATTCTCAATGCGTTTTTTATATTTTGATAAAAATCTACCCTACTCACAAACTTCAGGCGTACCTTCTACTTTAGCCGTTCTAAAGGACGTTCCACAACCACATGATGCGATGGCGTTTGGATTGTCGATGGTGAAACCTCCGCCCATTAGTGATTGCTTATAGTCAATTTTTGTTCCCATTAAAATTGGTGCATCTTCACGGGAAACAAGAATTTTAATTCCATGCTGTTCATCAGAAAAATCATCTTCGTTTTGGTTACGATCAAAATTCATACCATAAGAAAGCCCACTACAGCCACCACCATGCACTGCAACACGTAAAAAAGCACCATCTTCTTCATTGTGTTGTTGCATTTCTTTTACACGAAAAGCAGCAGCTTCTGTTAATTCAATTACCTTTTTCTCACTTGTCATCCCATTCACCTTCCTTCTTCTTATTATATGATATCAAGCAGATTTCTAAAGGTAAAGTTTTCGGCTTGTATCGAGTCATTTAACTTTTTACGGTAATGATAACTTAAATTACATTTTTTCACAAAATACTGTTATAATCGGAGTAAACCAAATTACCTAGAGAGGTATGATACTATGGAAGTATCCCCATTTTATGAAAAGAAAATTGATTGTATTTATTGTAAAAAGACATTTCCAACGTTAAAAATTCGTACAAAAGCCATAAAAGTTGAACATACGGATACTGATTTTTGCCCAACGTATGCTGAGTCTGCTGTTAACGCATTATATTATAATGTTTTTGTCTGTGAACATTGCGGCTTTTCATTTACCGAAGACTTTACAAAATATTTTGCACCTGGCGTACGTGAAACAATCCAAGAAGAAATTACAAATAAGTGGATATCACGTAACTTCGGCGCTGAACGAACAATCTTTCAAGCCCTCGAAGCTTATAAATTGGCTTACATTTGCGGAGTATATAAGAAAGAAAAATCCGTTACAGTAGCTGGACTTGCACTGCGTATCGCTTGGTTATATCGTTCCTTGAAAAATGAAGGACAAGAACAACGATTTATGAAAATGGCAAGAGATCAATATTTAACTTCTTTTTCTACGGAAGATTATGCGAGTACCCAGATGTCCGGAGTTCGTGTTATGTATATGATTGCAGAACTTTCTCGAAGAATTAATGATTTGGATACTTCTACCCGTTTCTTCTCAAAAGTAATCGAAAGCCAACGTACTGGTGGAGAAGCAAAACTTGTTGATATGGCCAAAGAACAATGGCAAATTGTGAAAAAAGATCGTGAAATATCACGTGAAATTGCATCGAAGTAAAATGATTGTATTGAAAAGGCTGTGCAGAAAAATTTCTGCACAGCCTCCTTATTATTCTATAAATTAGAATACTTGTTCAACTTCAATAATACCTGGTACTTCTTCTAATAATGCACGCTCGATACCAGCTTTTAATGTAATTGTAGAACTTGGGCAGCTTCCACATGCACCTAATAGACGTAAGCGAACGATACCGTCTTCAACATCCACTAACTCACAGTCCCCACCATCGCGAAGTAGGAATGGGCGTAATTTATCTAAAACTTCTTGCACTTGTTGTTTTTGTTCTAATTCTGTCATTTCTCTCGACTCCTTTCATTAAAATTATTATAATGTGAAGAAACGAAAAAATCCATCATTCCGTTATGAAAGGTTGTTAATCTATGAATGAAAATAATACCATAATAGAAGTTTTTGGAGCGGATATCATTTGTGCAAGCTGTGTCAATGCACCATCATCAAAAGATACATACGAATGGTTACAAGCAGCTATTAGCCGTAAATATCCAAACCAACCATTCACAATTCGTTACGTGGATATCGAGCAACCATCCGAAAACGAACGAGACAAAGAATGGGCAGAACGAATTCAAAACGATGAATTTTTCTATCCTCTTGTACTAATTAATGATGAAGTGGTTGGTGAAGGGTATATTCAAATTCAACCGATCTTCTCCACATTAGAAAAATTAGGTTTTCAACCAAGTGAATAATAGTTAATCATTGAAAAAGCAGCATCATTTTTTAGATGCTGCTTTTTATATTTTGTTGCAAAAAACGTTCTTTATTACAGCCAATTAGTGTTCATTTTGGCGTTTATACATCCAAAGTAATCCTGATTTCATTAAACGTGCAATACGCCCTGTAACTGTTGTATCTGCTAAGTAAACAAAGCCTTGTTTTTTACCTAATGAACCCATAAAGCCTTTTAATTTAATTTCAGGCATTTTTTCTGGTAGTGGTTCATTATTCCAACGATGTCTTAATACTTTTACTACACGTTCTGCTTGTTCCTCGGCTAATTGTGCACTTGCTGGTAAGTCAGAAGATGCACAATCCCCAATCACATAAACATGTTCATCAGCAGTTAGTTGGAAATATTGATTCACAAGAGGACGTCCTCTTCTATCTTTTTCTGCATCCATTTCACGAACAATTTTTACAGGTTGAACACCTGCTGTCCAAACAATTGCATCTACATCAATTACTTCATCATGATTATAAAGTTGAGTTGCTTCAACTTTTGTAATATTTGAGTTTGCAATTACTTCAACATCATGTTTAATAAACCATTCTTTAACATAATTACTTAGTTTCTCAGGGAAATCACGTAAAATACGATTAGAGCGGTCAAACAATTTAATTTTTAAATCTTTACGACTTTCACGTAATTCACTTGCAAGTTCGATACCACTTAATCCAGCTCCAACAATCCCAACTGTTGATCCTGGTGGTAAACCACATAACTTTTCAAATGTTGTACGTGATTTTGCAATTGTTTGAATGCTATAAGTATTCTCTTCAGCACCTGGAACACCATGATAATTATCTTCACAGCCTAAACCAATTACTAAATCATCATAAGGTACAACTTGCCCGTCCTCTAAAATAACAGTTTTTTCTTTTAAATCAACTTTTGTAATTTCACCATAAACTGTTTTTAATCTTGGATGTTCTGGGAAACTTACTCTAATTTCTTTATCAGTAGATGTGCCCGCTGCTAATGCATAAAATTCTGTTTTTAAACTGTGGAAAGGCGTTCGATCCACTAATGTGATAACAGTGTCTTCTGGAAAGTTATTAGGCAATAAACGAAGTAATACTCGCATATTCCCATAACCGCCACCTAGTAATACTAGTTTTCTCATAAAATACTCCCCTACATTCTAATCAACTTTGCCTGTCGCAAAATCGTTCACAATTTATACATAAAGAGTATATCTTATTGTGATACTTTTCACAATATCTTTTCTTATTTTTTTGTGAATAATTTCACAAAAATATTCTATTCGTTGACGAATTAACAAAAAGCTAGTAGCATGTCATTTAGTGAGGTGACCAAGCGTGAATCCATTAGTTGAATTTTGCATTAGTAGTCTAGCGAATGGTGCACAAGAAACTTATGAAATCTTAGAAAAAGATCCAAACATTGATGTTTTAGAATATGGTTGCTTAAGTTACTGTACAACATGTGATCGCTCTTTATACGCTCTTGTAAATGGTGATGTTGTCGAAGCTGACACGCCAGAAGAGCTTACAAAAAAGATTTATCAATATATTGAGGATAACCCACTTTTCTAAAAAAAATCCGTGCACAATCAATTTTGTGCGCGGATTTTTAATATTAAATCATCTAAATTTTCAACACAATATGTAGGTTGAAGTTCCTTTTTTAAAACCTGGTCAGTACTCGTTACTCCAGTATTTACATGAATGGTGTCGCATCCAAAGCGAATACCACAAAGAATATCTGTGTCATAATTGTCACCAATCATCACCATTTCATCTTTACGATAACCATACTCGTCCTGAATAACTTGCAACATAACAGGTGATGGTTTCCCGATAAACACTGGTTCTACTGAAGCAACATTTGCAACTAGACGAACAAAAGAACCATTTCCCGGTAAGAATCCCATCTCAGAAGGAAATTTCATATCCTCATTAGTCCCAATTAATTGGGCTCCATTTTGTACAGCAACAGCAGCTTTCGATAATTTCATATAGTCAATTGTGCGATCGATTCCCATGACAACTACTTCAGGATTTAATTCTTCTACATTGATTTCAAATCCCTCTTCTTTCATTGCATGAAATAACCCATCGGAACCAATCACATGAATTTTCGCATCATGATAATGTTGTTTGACATACTTAGCTGTAGCTAATGCGCTTGAATAAATTCTTTCTTCTGGCACATCAAGACCAAATTTATCCAATGCCTTTTGCAACTGGCTAGGTGTTTTAGAAGAGTTATTTGTTACTAAAAAATAGTCTATATTGTTATGTTGTAGTTCCTGGATGAATCGAATGGCTGACTCGATTCCTTCAGTTCCTCGATATACCGTTCCATCTAAATCAAAACAGTATGCCCTATATTGATTCATTAGTCATTCTCCGGTAAAAAGGCAGATACTGGTCCTAACTCATTTTCTAAATAATTTCTTACAAGGTCTGGGAACTTTTTAATCGTAGGAAGACTATTTGTAAGTACTTGTAACACTTCTTCATTGTTTACTTGCACAAATTCTCGAACTAGCATTTTACGTAAACCAACTACATCTTTCATTGGTTTTTCCATTTCTGCTTCGATTACTTTTTCATCGATTAAGATATCTATAATATCATCATAACTACCTGGATCACGCATGATGAAACCGTCAATAATTAAATTCCCTACATCCATCATTGCTTCAATTACATTATGTCCAATGCGTTGTAAAGCTAAATTTGAAATTTCATCTGCTAACCAATTATGATCACCTTCAAAAATTGTTAGTAGTTCTTCTAAGTGTTTTAATGTAACCGTAATTTTATTTCGATCTACAAAGTACATGCTTAAGATCCTCCATTCAAATCTAAAAAGGTTGATAGTCGTTTCCTATCTATAGTAACATATTATGAGGAATTGGAAGGAGAACAAAACAAAATGGAACGTTTTTTCTTATACGATGATATAGAAGATACAAAAACGAGATTCGTAAGTTTTACTGGTAATCACTTGCGCTATGATTTAGCAATTATGCAATCAACACGTTTTTTTGGTAAAGTACTAGTCTTAGATATGCAATTTGGTCGCTTTGCGATTATTGGACCAGATGATTTAGAAGAACCTGGTTATTTAGAATATGTATTTAATAAAACAGAAGAAGAAGCAACAGATCTAAGAGAGTATTTAACTGAGTTGTTGGGGTAAGTTCACCGAATTATAGATAAGAAAAAAAACGAGCTGTTACAAACCAAAAAACCACCATTTCCATAATTGAATGGTGGTTTTTTGATACGAAGGACGTTGATTTCCATTCCGTGTGGACGCTTTCCGCGGGCATGGCCTCAACTAATTTTTGCCGACTTTGGCCGGCAAAAATGGATTTTCGGCTCAGTGCTCCTGTCGCTTACGCTTTCGTCGCAAATAAATTTGCTATTCCCGCAGGAAGCTGTGCTCTGTAGCGAAAGGCGAATGCCCCCAGCTACACTCTGCCACACTACATTCCAATCAACTTTTTTCTGAAAAGTAGATTTTCAACACTAATAATTTACTATATCTTTTGAAAACCACTTTTGTCCCAAGCTCATTTTACTTTAATTCTGCTCTACTTCTATTGTACTTTCCTCAACACTTGCTGTCGCTTCCACTTGTTTTGGAGCCTTCCCGATTTTCTTAACGATAAAATAAGCACAGCCAAAATTACAGTATTCAAACAAATAGTCTTCAAAAGTACTTATTTTCGTATCAAACGTTGCTTTTTGATTTCTATCGTCGAAAAACCCTTTTAAACGGAGCTGACCATAACCCCAATCCCCAACGATATAGTCATATTTCGTTAAAATATCGGAGAATCGTGCGATAAATGCTTCCTCTTGAAAACCATCTCGGACGTTTTCAACAATTTCGTATGCATACCCCTCCGCAATTATCATGGAAAAATTCCCCCAATCTACATCAAACCTATTCCATTATTTCATCTCTGCTTCAAGCTGTCTTGTTTTTGTTGCTTCATTTACTTGTTCATCCGCATGATAACTACTACGTACAAGTGGGCCAGCTTCACAATGTTTAAACCCTTTACTCATTGCAATCTTACGTAGTTTGCCAAATTCTAAAGGAGAGTAATATTTTTTTACTGGTAAATGTTTCTTTGTTGGCTGTAAATATTGGCCTATTGTCATAATATCTACGTTGTTTGCACGCAAATCGTCCATTACTTCTAAGATTTCATCCCATTCCTCACCTAATCCAATCATTAATGAAGATTTTGTAGGGATTTCTGGTTGCATTTCTTTTGCACGTCTTAAAAATTCTAATGAACGGTCATATTTTGCTCGAGCTCGAACTCTTGGTGTTAAGCGACGAACCGTTTCGATATTATGGTTTAAAATATCTGGTTTTGCATCCATTAACATTTTTAAATTTTCCTCTACTCCACCTAAATCCGATGGTAGTACTTCAATAGATGTTTGAGGAGATCGACGACGAATCGCTTTAACCGTTTCTGCTAATACTCCAGCTCCACCGTCTTTTAAATCATCACGTGCTACCATTGTAATAACAACGTGTTTTAAATTCATGATCTCAACAGATTCTGCTACTCGTTCTGGTTCAGCTAAATCTAATTCATTTGGCAAGCCTGTTTTTACTGCACAAAAACGACATGCGCGTGTACAAACTGCACCAAGAATCATCATTGTAGCAGTTCTTCTTTCGCCCCAACATTCATGAATATTTGGACATCTTGCTTCCTCACATACTGTATGCAAGTTTTTTTCACGCATTAATTTTTTTAAACCTTTATATTCATCGTTTGTATTTAATTTTATTTTTAACCATTCGGGTTTTCGTAAGATTTCTTTTTCATTTGTAGGTTTACTAGTCATACTCATTCAGCCCCAATCATTTATTCGAAAAACTCGTGATTAATATTTTCATAAGTAGTACAAAAATATAACTTTACTGATGTCAATGTAACATATTCCTACAAATGAAAACAACTAACTTTCTTTATTTGATTACTTATTCTAGTGGAACTGGTACCTCTATCGATGGCTGGGCTCCATCTCCACCGTTTGTATAAATATGCGGTACTTGACCTCGAACTAATCCGATTGCTACAGGAATCGTTTGTTCAACAGACGATTGCTTACTAGCAAAAGGAATTATTATTTGGACATTCACTTTAATATGGATATTTACTTCTACTAATGCATTATTAATTCCAAACTCTTTAAAGGATGTTGCTACATCACTTGCTACATTTCCAATAATATGAAAACGTATGGGCACTCTAGGACCTAAATTACCCAATAAAGGTAAATTCAAAGCTTGGGCAATGGGTACGAAAAATACAATCCCATCACCTTTTTGAATTTCACTTATATCATATTCTACATTTTCTAAATCTGGTAATTGCGTTAAATCCCCTTGTTCAGCAAGTTGTAAATGCTCTTTCACAAGAGTAACAGTTTCTGCCCGAACTTTATTAATAATTTCCGTATTGAAACGGGTTGTAAGCATATAATCAGACTCAGACGGTAAATCTTCAATAATTTCATTGACGTCTAAAACAGTAGACGTTCTAGCATTAATTGCTTTACTTACTACGTGTGATGCAATTTTAAATGTCTGTACTTCTGCATATTGTAAATATGTCGGCATTAAACGGGCATTTAATGTATATAAAAATATAATGACCGCCACGACGAAACTAATGATAAAAAGTGCAAACCGGTTGGCCTTTCTTCGCCGTTTTGTGTAATAAAACTTCATCCTTCTTCTTGGTTGACGAGAAAACAAAACATCTCCCCCTGCTCCACTTTATGAACAGGGGGAGATTTCTATTCGATATTCACAATATAATCTGTCTCTACTTTTTCTATGAAAACATTAGTCTCTACAGCTAAACTAATTAAATACGTTGATTTTAATAACTTATTATTCTCTTCAAAAATCCGCACATGTGGTAATGCAGAGTTTTCAGAGTTTTGTTTTGCCACAACGCCTCGTCTACCATCAGACAGTAATACAATCGTACCATTTGGGTAATGAACAATACACCGTTTTAATGCTTCTACCACCCGCGAATCAAACAATGTTCCATTTGCTGAATCAATTATTTTAATCCCTTGGTGTGGTAACATTTTCTTTCGATATACTCGATTTGATGTGACTGCATCGAATACATCCGCAACAGCGATAATTTTAGCATATGGATGTATTTCATCATTTACTAGTCCTCTAGGGTATCCACTTCCGTCTAGTCGCTCATGATGCTGAAACGCGCAATGGGCAACGAGTAAAGATACTGTATGTAAATTTCGTAAAATATCAAAACCGAATCGTGCGTGCTTTTTCATTGTTTCATATTCTTCATCAGTTAGTTTACTAGGCTTTAATAAAATTTCAGTTGGGATAGCCATTTTGCCAACATCATGTAACAATGCGCCCATCCCGATTGTTTTTAAATCCCCATAAGTATAGCCTAGTTCCTTGGCAATCGCTAAAGAATATAGCGTTACTTGAAAAGAATGTTGATAAATATATTCATCGTAAATAAGTGTATCTGTTAAGATTGTTAATAAGTCTTCATCTTTTGTTACACTATTTAATAAATCATCTACAAGGTTTCCAATAACTTTGGATTGCTGATCTAAAATTATTGATGCTGAATAACTATTGAGTCCTTTTACTTTATCGAATGATTCTGTAATTTGTTTTACAGCTTTCATTCTCTTTGCATGTGAGACAGTTTCCTCAATCTCTATTCCATTTGAAATTTCATCCTCAATGTATAAATATTGAATACCAAGTTGTTTTAGTCGTTCAATAATACTATCTGACACAACGACATTTTTCTGTAATAGAGGATGCCCTGCTTCATTCCAAATTGTTCTACCAATAACCATACCTGTTGTAAGCACATTGATGGATATAAGACGCATTGGCTTTTTCCCTCGTTTCTATCTCTATTAAGAGTAAAATTAAAGCAACGTTAAAATTTATTATTAATTTCATCAATTCATGACGATTACATCTTATTTTTAACAAATCCTACCAGTATATCCCGTAAAAACATTGGTAAATAGTAATGTTTTTTTGCATATTTAAAGTTCGGGAAAAAGTAACCAAATGTAAACATATCTAAAGTTGCAAGTTTATATTGCTGATTTAAATCGGCTATTTTACCATTTATCATCAATTCACGATTTTCATTCATTTTAAATTGATATGTGAGCATTTTTCCAAAAATTGTCCCTCTAAAGCCAAGCCCCTTTAACTCTAATAGTGGCCATTCCTCATTTTGTGCTTGTAAGTAGACTTCTTTTAGTTCATTTCCCGACAGCTCAATCACACACACATTAATTGGGTGAGGTAAAATTCTATGGATATCATAGTTCGTAATGGTCCCTTTTTTCAAATGGTCTAAAAAGATTCCCGCATTAAACATTGTACAATCTGCTTGTGTAAAATCTAACATCGCCTCTGCAAAAAGCTTCGATAGTGCTGAATAGTGGAACCATTCTTTATTATAAAATTTCGTCGTTTCAAAAACAGGTGTTTTTAATAATTGCTTACCTTGCTCAGCAAGCTTCGTGATAAGGTCTCCTTCTCCATTGACTTCAGGAAGCATCGCATTTTCTATAGCAATTTCTTTTTTTTGAATCACTTTCCGAGTGGTATGATCAAATTGTAATGATAAATGCCCTGTATATAAACCAAATTTTCCACAACCTGTTAATAATACATTATTAATGACTTTCCCTTGCTCGAATAAATGATGGGTATGCGCTCCAAAGATAACATCGATAGAAGGGCAAAGATTTGCTAATAGTTCATCTTCTGTGATGCCTAAATGGGACAAACAAAGGATTATATCTACTTCATCTTTTATTTCATTTACTACTTCAATAATTTTCTCTTTCGGATCAACCACATGCCAATTCAATGCTTTATAAAATGCTTCAAAAATAGCAGTTGCCCCAACAACCCCAATTTTTGTACCATACTTTGTTTGTAAAATCGTATATGGCTTTAACCATTTCGGTTGTTCTCCCTCAATTGGTTTTAAATTGGCCACGACTACATCAAAGTCAGCATCATTGTATAGGTTATATAAATCATCAAAAGACAAGGTAATCCCTTCATTATTACCGATTGTTACCACATCATATTGTGCTTCATTTAATAATTTTACATTGCCTTTTCCAACTGTAGCTTCTGTATAAATATTTGATCGATCTAGGTGATCACCAATATCAAAAAGGAAACTTGGTTCACCTAATTTTGCATACTGTACCCGTTGTTCTTTAATAAAGTGTTGCATACGAACCCAGTACTCAAAATGGCTATGTATATCATTTGTATGAAAAATATGGATGTTCTCAAGCATTTTCACACCATCTCTCACTTATTAAATAATCCTTCTAAAATAGATCTTACACCCATTAAAAACATAACAACTTGTAATAAAATAACAACTGTTTTTGAATTCAATCGTTTATTTAATGCAGCACCTAATTTTGCACCCACATAAGCACCAATGATCACTGGTATTGTATAACCCCATGGTACATTCCCTAAATAGATATGACTTGCAGAGTTAACGAGGGATGTTAAAAATACTAGGAACATCGATGTTGCCACCGCTACGTGAGGTGGGAATAAAAATAATAATACCATTGCTGGAACTATTAATGATCCTCCCCCAATGCCAAATACCCCTGAAATTATCCCAACAAAGAAGGTGAAGATAATTCCAAACCAAATTGGATAACCATATTCATGCTCAATACCATTTTTATCGATAAAATGTCTTTTCATCCCATGATTCACAAACCAATGAATCGGTTTTAATCGATCTCGTACAAGTAATAACGTTGATAAAACAATTAATAAAATACCAAAGTATAAATTAAAAGAAGGTAAATCCAAGTTTTTATTTAAATATGCACCTAACATTGCTCCTGGGATACTACCTATAAAAAAGATAAATCCACTTTTAAAATCAATTTGTTTAGTTTTTACATAAGAAAGCGTTGATGCTAATCCTGTAAAAATCATCATCACCACAGATAATCCCACAACTCTTTGAGGTGTAATATCCGGAAATAATCCTATTTCTAAACCAAAAAATAATGTTGCTGGTATTAATATTACGCCGCCTCCAAGGCCAACCAAAGCCCCAACGATCCCTGAACATAATGCAATAATTGCTAATAATAGTAGTTCCATTAAAATTCCCCTTCAAAAAAATCTAATTGCTTTGGAGAAAGGCCTTCAAAATCTAAATCCAAAATTTCTTGTAATCGTTTAGCGTTTTTGGCTGCGTGATGTCCTGAGTTGTTATTAAAAAGAACATACACTTCCTCACACTGTGTTTCCAATTCTTTAATATTTGCAGCTAATTCATAAAGTTCTTCATTGTTATAATCGTATAAAAAACGAACTTCTCTCCAATTTTCAGTCGATCCTGAATTTCTCCATCCAAATACATTTCTACCATGAATTCGTACAAGCGTCTTATTGGAGGTAGCAACAGGAACAAAAGGAATTGACCCAACACCTGCTTGTGGTTCATCACATACAGAATGAATAAAACCAAGTTCTTCTAAAAAAATCAAGGTTGCTTGTCTTCTATCCTTGCTATACCATGTCTGATTTCGAAACTCGATCGCAATGGGAAAATCATGTAATTGTTGTTTAATATATCGCAAATATTGAACATTTTTCACTGAACATTCAAACCAAGGTGGAAACTGAACTAAGACCATGGCTAACTTGTTTGCCTTCTGAAACGTTTGTGCACATTGTCGAAATGCTTCGAACATATCATTTCGTGTCTCATATGGATTCTCATCGCGTAAATGTCCTGTCATTCCTTGATAAGCCTTTACAATAAATTGAAATGTACTCGGTGTTTCATTTATCCATTTTTCTATACTTTTAACAGAAGGTATCGCATAAAAGGACGTATCCACCTCAACTATCGGAAAATGACCACTATAATCAAATAATCGATCCTGTTTGGCGGCATTTGGACGATAAATCAAAGGATGATCTCCCCATCCGGTAAGTCCAATTTTTATCATATTATTTCACCTATTTTACAATATTTCATTATTCTTCATCTTCATTTATTAATAGTATAAACGAAAAAATTAAAAAGTTCGTTTATGCATGTAACATAAATCGAACTTTTTTATTATTTTCATAACATCAATGAAATTTATTCAATTTAATTTTTGAAAAATGAACTGAATGTAGGGCATTTTTTTTATTTTTGAATACATTACAAGTGAGCGCGTTTGCTATCGATTACACATTTTTCCATTTGGTATTTTCTTGTTTAATCAATTAGCCATACGAGTTCAATAATGTTCAAAGGGTGATATTGTTTGTCTCAACCGAATGTACCGAATATTACACCGCAAATTTCCATTAATCGAGACGATGCGATTAATTTATTACTTGCATCCATTGCCATGGAGGAAATCGGGCTGGCTCATATTATTAATGCCGAAGGGGAAAAAATTCAATACGCGATTGGAACAATTCCAGGACTATCACCGGAAGCGACACTGGATCAAATTTTAGATGTCAATGACAGTGTTCAGGATATGCTTGCGATGGTCATCAAAAAAGAACTACTTTTAGACAATAAATTAAAACAGGTTATTGATTTAATTACAGGCTCTTAATTTTCACTTTGTTAAATTTAAGTTATAAAAAAACCTATTCTTTATTGAAGGGCTACGTTTTAGATAATGTATGACTTTATAACTCTATTAATGATTTATAGACCAACCTTCTTATTTACCTCAATTAAGCATCCAAAACCCTTGAACTAATACAAGTTTTATAGTTGAAAGATAATGTTGATTATCTCCACAGTTTATTATGGCTAGATTTTACACCCAATAATTTTGTAACCTCCGTATGTCTATAACGATCCTTTTTCCTTAAAATCCTTTGTTTTCATCAATGTTTTCGATCATTTTATGGTTTCTCTAAACCTTATAGGTACCGAAAATTTTCAACATTCGTTGAATTTTGGTACCTACATTATTTTTTAAAAGAAAATATTAAATTAATAGGCTACTATATATACTCTTTTTTTTAATCTGAATAACTTACTAAAGAACACGTAGCGGCTGTTTAGTTCTATAACTAATTCACTCTACTACATGAGTGTTTAGTTACGAGTTAAATAGAGGTACGCGTTTCTTATTTTTAAGAAAGGAGTAATGGAATGTCTCAACCCAATTTACCCAATATAACCCCGAACATTACTCTCAGTAGAAGTAGTGTCATCAATCTACTCTTAGCATCAATTGCTATGGAGGAGTTAGGGCTTGCTCACATTATTAATGCTGAGGGGGAAAAAATTCAGTATTCGCTAGGTACAATTCCTGGTCTGCCTAATCCAGCAACACTTGAAGAAATTTTAGCTGTTAATGATAGTGTTCAGGATACATTAGCAATGGCAATTAAAAAGGAATTACTCCTAGATAATAAATTAAAGCAAGTTGTTCAACTGACTGATAATGGGGTTACTGGACCGACTGGACCTACTGGACCGACTGGACCTACTGGGCCGACTGGGCCTACTGGACCGACTGGACCAACAGGGCCTACTGGACCAACAGGGCCTACTGGACCGACTGGACCTACTGGACCTACTGGACCGACTGGACCTACTGGGCCGACTGGACCTACTGGACCTACTGGACCTACTGGACCTACTGGACCTACTGGACCGACTGGGCCGACTGGACCTACTGGGCCGACTGGGCCGACTGGACCGACTGGACCTACTGGACCGACTGGGCCGACTGGACCGACTGGAGCAAGAGGACCGACTGGACCTACTGGACCTACTGGGCCTACTGGACCGACTGGACCGACTGGACCTACTGGGCCGACTGGAGCAAGAGGACCGACTGGACCGACTGGACCTACTGGAGTATTTGATCCAAATCAATTATTATTCTTCGTTAGTGGTCCCGCTGGTGACGTTGCAGAGATGCGCTTAGGCGATACTCTGACATTTAATTCCACAACTTTAGACATTACAGTTACAGATGGCTCTGCAATTGTAGATATTGAATTAACTAACGTTCCGACTGGACCTACTGGGCCTACTGGACCTACTGGACCTACAGGGCCTACTGGACCAACAGGGCCTACTGGACCGACAGGGCCTACTGGGCCTACTGGACCGACTGGACCGACTGGACCGACTGGGCCTACTGGACCTACTGGACCTACTGGACCTACAGGGCCTACTGGACCTACTGGACCTACTGGACCTACTGGACCTACTGGACCAACAGGGCCGACTGGACCGACAGGGCCTACTGGACCGACTGGAGTAACTGGACCTACTGGACCTACTGGACCTACTGGACCTACTGGGCCGACTGGACCTACGGGACCTACTGGGCCTACTGGACCTACTGGACCGACTGGACCGACTGGACCTACTGGACCGACTGGACCGACTGGGCCTACTGGACCTACTGGACCTACAGGGCCTACTGGACCTACTGGACCGACTGGACCTACTGGACCTACTGGACCGACTGGGCCGACTGGACCTACTGGACCTACTGGACCTACTGGACCTACGGGGCCGACTGGACCTACTGGACCTACAGGGCCTACTGGACCTACTGGACCTACTGGACCTACAGGGCCTACTGGACCTACTGGACCTACTGGACCTACTGGACCTACGGGGCCGACTGGACCGACAGGGCCTACTGGACCGACAGGGCCTACTGGACCTACTGGAGTAACTGGACCTACTGGACCTACTGGGCCTACTGGACCGACTGGACCGACTGGGCCTACTGGACCTACTGGACCGACTGGAGTAACTGGACCTACTGGACCTACTGGGCCGACTGGACCTACGGGACCTACTGGGCCGACTGGACCTACTGGACTGACTGGACCTACTGGGCCGACTGGACCTACTGGACCTACTGGGCCGACTGGACCTACGGGACCTACTGGACCTACAGGGCCTACTGGACCTACGGGGCCTACTGGACCGACTGGACCTACTGGACCGACTGGACCTACTGGACCGACTGGGCCTACTGGACCTACTGGACCGACTGGACCGACTGGACCAACAGGGCCGACTGGACCGACAGGGCCTACTGGACCGACAGGGCCGACTGGACCTACTGGACCGACTGGGCCGACTGGACCTACTGGGCCGACTGGACCTACTGGACCGACTGGACCGACTGGACCTACTGGACCAACAGGGCCTACTGGACCGACAGGGCCTACTGGACCGACAGGGCCTACTGGACCGACTGGAGTAACTGGACCTACTGGACCGACTGGGCCGACTGGACCTACTGGGCCGACTGGACCGACTGGAGTAACTGGACCGACTGGACCGACTGGACCTACTGGGCCGACTGGACCTACTGGACCTACTGGGCCTACTGGACCTACTGGACTGACTGGACCAACAGGGCCTACTGGACCTACTGGACCTACTGGGCCGACTGGACCTACTGGACCGACTGGACCTACAGGGCCTACTGGACCTACTGGACCTACTGGGCCGACTGGACCTACTGGACCTACAGGGCCTACTGGACCTACAGGGCCTACTGGACCGACTGGACCTACTGGACCGACTGGACCGACTGGACCTACAGGGCCTACTGGACCTACGGGACCTACTGGACCTACTGGACCGACTGGACCGACTGGACCGACTGGACCTACTGGACTGACTGGACCTACTGGGCCGACTGGACCTACTGGACCTACGGGGCCGACTGGACCTACGGGACCTACTGGACCTACAGGGCCTACTGGACCTACGGGGCCTACTGGACCGACTGGACCTACTGGACCTACTGGACCGACTGGACCGACTGGGCCTACTGGACCTACTGGACCGACTGGACCGACTGGGCCTACTGGACCTACTGGACCTACTGGACCTACAGGGCCTACTGGACCTACTGGACCTACTGGAGTAACTGGACCTACTGGACCTACTGGGCCGACTGGACCTACAGGGCCGACTGGACCTACTGGAGTAACTGGACCTACTGGACCTACGGGGCCGACTGGACCGACTGGACCGACTGGACCTACTGGGCCTACTGGACCTACTGGACCTACTGGACCTACTGGACCGACTGGACCTACTGGGCCTACTGGACCTACTGGACCGACTGGACCGACTGGACCGACTGGACCTACTGGACCTACTGGACCTACTGGACCTACTGGACCGACTGGGCCTACTGGACCTACTGGACCGACTGGACCTACTGGACCTACTGGACCTACTGGACCTACTGGACCTACGGGGCCTACTGGACCTACTGGACCGACTGGGCCTACTGGACCGACTGGACCTACTGGACCTACTGGACCTACTGGACCTACGGGGCCGACTGGACCTACTGGACCTACTGGACCGACTGGGCCTACTGGACCTACTGGACCTACTGGACCGACTGGACCTACGGGGCCGACTGGACCGACTGGACCTACTGGGCCGACTGGACCTACTGGACTGACTGGACCTACTGGGCCGACTGGACCTACTGGACCTACTGGGCCGACTGGACCAACAGGGCCAACTGGACCGACTGGGCCGACTGGACCTACTGGGCCGACTGGACCTACTGGACCTACTGGACCGACTGGACCTACTGGACCGACTGGACCTACAGGGCCTACTGGACCGACTGGACCTACGGGGCCTACTGGACCTACGGGGCCTACTGGACCTACGGGGCCTACTGGACCTACTGGACCTACTGGACCGAATTTAATGGAAGAAGGTTTCTCTGCAATTGCTAATGCTGTTTCTGTAAGTGCCAATGCACAAATTAGTAGCTGGTCTATTGCATCACCATACTTTAACAGCGGAAACTTTAACCCTGCAACTGGAGTATATACGGTTCCAGCTACAGGAAGATATGCAATATCTGCAACAATCTCCTACGAGACTTTAGTTGCATTAACTATCGGTATCAATGCGGCAACACCTGCATTCGTTGTTCGAAGAACTACGCCAACGACAGATGATTTAATTTTTGGATTATTCCCAGTATTAAATCTATCATTAGACCTTCTTGGTATCGGTTTAATCAATGTCAGAGGTATTCTTGGAAATGGAACTGTCACATTATCCGGAGTTGTAGAGTTAGATCAAAATGACGAAATTGGATTATTCTATGTAGCAGATGGATTAACAGTTAACATTGACTTAGGTGGACCATCAACTCCTATCCACTGGTCAATTTACCAAATTACAGAATAATCCTAAATTGACCTGTTTGCACTAACCTTCACTTCCAAGCGTGTAGATAAAGTTGCATTTATACTTTGTCTACACGCATTTTATTTTCCTAAAAAATTAGTGCAATAAAATTTATTTAATTGGAGCTTACTTTCACTTATAGATCCTTTAGTGAAACAAAATCTTTTAAAAAGGGAAATCGCAGCAGTGTGCTCAGATTTCATAGAAAACTTTTGCATTACATAACACAAATTTGTTCAAGCAGCTCTAGTTTTCCGATAAAAAAGAGTTTTCAAAAACTGATTTTATATCCACTCCAATTTCAAATAACTAGGCACCAATTACTCCATAACTCATATATTATAAAGAACGTCTTAGTCATTTATCATGGCAAAGGCCAAAATGGATTGGAGGATCTATATGTCATTACCTACTATTCCTAACATAACTCCAAAAATCTCACTAACCCGTTGTGAAACGATCAATTTATTACTTGCATCGATCGCATTAGAGGAGATTGGTTTATCCCATATTTTGAATGCAGAAGGGGAAAAAATACAACATTTCTTAAAAAAGGACCCTTGTAACGTTGAAGATTATATAAAGATAAATGCAAGCGTCAATAAGATGCTGCGATCAATTGTCAGTTCTCAAACATTACTTCAATTTAAGTTAGAAGAAGTTATTTCGATTGATGATGAGGCTTGTCATGAAAAGAGCGATTCAAAAGATAAAGACAAATGCTCTCAAAAATGCGAGAAAAAATGTGATAATCAAAAAAATAATAACTGTAAGGACACAAATGTAATCCCTTGTACTTGTTCGAAGTGTCAAAGTAAAGAGAAAGAGAAAGACAAAGAAAAAGAGAAAGAGAAAGATAAAAATAAAGAAAAGAATAATAAGTGTTAGAAGTAAGCGCCTGTACCGCTTTTGCAGATTAACATTGTATGAATCGTGAGGAAATGTTTAGGAGAGGAGTTGAATCATTGCACACAAATCATAGTTTCGATGAAAAGAAAGTCATGAAAACGGTGGAAAATCATTACCATTTTATACAGTCATTTATCCAATTTATAACAAAATACTTTTTTGTCTATTCTTATGCAATTCCCTCAGAAAAAAAAAGAAATTTAACTGAAAAACAGATTATACAATCTTTACTCTTAATTGAAAAACTGCATATGTATTTGTTTTATCGGCATTATCTCTATAATCAGGTAATATCTTTATCAGATGATATTTTTACTTACGATTCAATTGAAAGCAATAATACTTATTTATTAATAAAAAAGTTACAGCGCCTTATCCAGCAACATCATTTTGTCCATTTAGATAATCAACTGTTATGCAACAATATTATCTCTCAGATTCTGAACTATTACCCTGCTTCCTCTGTTAAAATCATTATTTTGAAAAAACCTTCTCCTCCTTGGAAACCACCGAATTATTAATTTTAACGGATGGGATGATTGAATGACAACGCAAACAATCTCACTCTGTATGATTGTTAAAAACGAGGAAGACTTAATTGAACAATGTTTACAAAGTGTTCAGAAGTTAGTTAATGAGATTATTATTGTGGATACGGGCTCAACGGATCAAACGATTAACATTTGTAAGAAATATAATGCTTCTGTCTTTTCTTATGAATGGAATGATCATTTTGCAGATGCCCGAAACTATGGATTATCAAAGGCTAATGGTGATTGGATATTATGGTTAGATGCTGATGAAAAATTGGAAGATAAAAAAACGAAATTAATACAAGAGGCAATACAACAAACAAATGAGTTAATGATTTTTATGCCTATTGTCAATTATTACGGTGATTCTCTACCCATACAAGAAGAAGATGCTTTTATCTATTACCAGCCACGACTATTTCGTAATCATGCAGGTATACAATTTACTAATCGAATTCACGAAACACCTCAACTACCGCAACCACTCGAACCATCAAATGATATAGTAAGCATTGATACTGAAATTTATCATTATGGTTATATCAAAAAAATTACAGACCAACGAAATAAATCTCAAAGGAATTTACAGGCCCTTTTTAAAGAATATCAAGACAGTTCTCATAGTCCATGGATTGAATATCATTTAGCAAGTGAATTTTATCGGTTAAAAGAATATCAAACAGCTTTTAACTATTTAAATAAATCAATTTTAGGATTTTTACGGCAAGGGTATACACCTCCTGCACTTTTATACCGTTTGAAATATGATATTTTATTTGAGACGGGTAGCTTTGAAGTTGCTAGTTCTAGTATTGAAAAAGCTCTTCTTCTTTACCCAGATTATGTAGATCTTCATTTTTTAAAGGGGCTTTTTTTATTTCAAATAAAAAATTATCCAGCTGCAATAGCTTCATTTGATAAATGTCTGGAGCTTGGGGAACATCATAAAGACTACCTTATTACAAAGGGTGCAGGTAGCTTTAAAGCAAAACATTATAAACAATTATGTTATATAGCAATGAAAGTTCCAGAAAGTGATTTGTAGTTGGATGTCTTCAAGGAGCAATGTTTGTGAAAAATGTACTTTATATCGGTTGGATCGGCTATAAAAATCTAGGGGATGAATTAATGTACGATTTGTTTAAAGAACAATTCGCTACATTGGGAGATTCCTTTAAACTAGATTGTGTTAATATCGAGCATAAATATTTAAAAAATGTACGGATAGATGATTTTGACCTGATCGTATTAGGTGGGGGCTCTATATTAAATGGAAAGAATAATATCGTTCACCCGTATATCATTGAGTATTTACATCAATGTCTACTATTAAATAAAAAAATTATGATGTGGGGCACTGGAATCGATTGGCTTCCCAAGTCTTATATTCAACAATTAGAAAACAATGAAAAAATTCCACTTGATAGTACGGATTTCTGGAAATCAAAAGTACAAAAGGTATTTCACGAAAGTGTTTGGGCTGGTGTAAGGGGCCCGCTGACATTTAAGATATTGGGGCAATACGGTGTAACGGATAAATTACACATCAGTGGAGACTCCGCATTCTTGTTAAATCATCAAGTCCCCCAAAAAATACTTCCTGAAATCCAGGGCAAAAAAACTATAGGAGTGAATTGGGGAACAAGTTTCAATAATATATATGGTCAAGATGAGCTAAAAGTAGAAGATCAGCTAGCCAATGCGCTAAATCAGCTTATTGAAAAAGACTATACAATCTATTTATATACGGTTTGGCAAAGTGACTATGAAGCAATGGATCGACTTTATTCAAAACTGAATAAAACAGAAAATGTAATCCTCGATAAAACCCTTTATTCCCACAATGAGTTGTTAGGAATATTAAAGAACTTTACTTTTACAATTAATTTCAAACTTCATCCCAACTACCTCTCATTAGCAGCCAATGTTCCATTCATCGCCTTAGGATACCGCTTCAAAGTATTTGATTTTATTAAATCCATTGACCTTGAAAAATATATTATCGCGACAGATGATGTTGATATTGATGAACAAATTTTACGTTTAGAACAAGACATATCAGTCAATTCTTCTACCCTTAAAAATAAGATGAATGACGTGAGAGAGACTTATTACGCTCGTATAATTGAACCTTTTAAGAATAACCTGTTTCTAGAATAAAAAAAGAAGCGCAACCTTTATGGTTAGCGCTTCTTTTTCATTTGGAAGACTACTTTTCTGCAAAGTATTCTTTAAAGAATTCTTCATTTTTCAGTACACTTGGATCATTTGGTCGATATTCTTTTGCTTTTTTATTATATTCAACTGCTAACTCATGATTTCCAATATGCCAGTGACAAACACAAAGTTGCAAATATGGGTACCATGTAGAATAGCTTTCTTGTCTGAATCCTGGAATATCTTCAGGATTTACCTGGCAAGCGAGCTGATACCAAATGATTGCTTTTTCATATAGTCTTCGCTCTTTATATAAATCACCCATTCGACATGAAACCTCAGGTCTAGGTACGTCATACATAATGGATTTAATCAGTGCTTCAATTTCATTTTCCGTATTTCCTAACATGCGATAACAAGTTGCCATATTAATACAAGCACGGATTTGATCCTCTACCCAACCTTTTTTCGTATCAAGAAACTTATTATAGTATTCAATTGCCTTTTCATATTGGCCGTGATCTTTTAACTCATTACTATAGTAAAATAAATCTCTTGGAGTAAACGTGTCTCCTCGTTCTAAACGTTTCTCGTAGATTTTTAAATTTCGATCACTCGGTACTTGCCCTTTACGTTTATCCTTTTTACGGTGGGTAATCGCAACATCAGATGCCACAATATTGCCAGCAACTTCTAAGTATTCATGAACCGCACCATGCCATTTAAAATTTTTCTCTCTACGGACTAGTCGGTTTCGTCTAAAGCTAAATGTTGGATTTTGATATTCATCAAAAGCAATATGATAAAGCATAGACACTGCATCAGCATTATCTGGCAATTCTGCTTTTAACTTTTTAAACTTTTCCTGATCCCCTTCTGATACAATATCGTCTGCATCCATCCAAAAAATATAATCCATTGAAGCTTTACTAAATGCAAAATTTCTTGCTGCTGAAAAATCATCAATCCATTCGAAATCGAAGACCTTATCTGTAAACTGGTAAGCAATTTCTTTCGTTTTATCCGTCGAACCAGTGTCTACAATTATAATTTCATCACAAATATCCTTCACACTACTTAAACATTGTTCCAGCACTTCTTCTTCATTTTTAACAATCATACACAAACTAATTGTCAGCATCTTTTCACCATCCAAAATAGAATCATATTAGTATATGCGAACCCATATAGGAGGGTGAAAGGAGCCGTCTGAAATGTTCTTTTATGACAGCAACCTGTGACTGACGCTACCGCTTTCTCTATGATCACCGCAGACAGAAAGGCTGTGTTAAAAAGTACTTTGACTTTTAACACAGCCCCTCAATTAACTCTTTTTCACTTCTTATTTAAGCCTGATTTTTTCATTTTTATCAATTTGCACAACATGTTGATCCTGAATAACCACCGTAATGGATCCATAACTTAAAGTAGAAATCATTTTTTCAATATTTTTTAAAGCTAATTCAATATTTTCTTGTTTCTTACTCATTGTACATTTTCCTTTCTATAAGTTATTTTGGTTAAGTCCTTTTCAGCTCCACGACGAAAACACCCATCTCCATTATTCACATAAAATTAGTATGATTTATGAATAAAAAAGAAGATTCAACCTATATACAGTATGATGCATGAGTATAATGGCTGAATCTCTAGTTTTCTAGTGAATTCATTTTTTAAATTTAATTTTCAGATTATTCCCTTAACTTTTAATAAATGGACGCTATCTCATTTTATTGAAATAGCGACCTTTAGAACCTCAATTATCAGGTTTTTAATCTTATATTTTATTGATAGATTTCATCAAATGTTCCACCATCAGCAAAGTGTTTTTTTTGTGCTTCTTGCCAGCCACCAAACTCATCAATTGTAATTAAGTTTAAATCTTGGAATTGATCTTTATATTTCGCTAAAATTTCTTCATTGCGAGGTCTGTAGTAATTTTTCGCTGCAATTTCTTGACCTTCATCAGAGTATAAATATTCTAAGTAAGCCTCGGCCACTTCGCGAGTACCTTTTTTATCTACCACTTTGTCAACAATTGCTACAGGTGGTTCTGCTAAAATACTTAATGAAGGAGTTACAATTTCAAATTTGTCTTCTCCTAATTCATTTAAAGAAAGGTAAGCTTCATTTTCCCAAGCGATTAATACATCACCGATTTCACGTTCAACAAATGTTGTTGTAGAGCCACGTGCACCAGAGTCTAATACTTCAACATTGCCATATAAATCTTTCATAAATTGTTTAATTTTTGCTTCATCACCGTTGAACTTTTCACCAGCATATGCCCAAGCAGCTAAGTAGTTCCAACGTGCACCACCACTTGTTTTAGGGTTTGGTGTAATAACAGATACCCCATCTTTCACTAAATCGTCCCAATCTTTAATGCCTTTTGGATTGCCTTTACGAACTAGAAATACAATAGTAGACGTGTAAGGTGAAGAATTATTTTCGAATTCTGTTTGCCAATCTTCGTTTAATAATTGACGAGATAATGCAATTTCATCAATATCGTAAGCTAGAGCTAGAGTAACAACATCTGCCTCTAAACCATCGATTACTGCACGTCCTTGTTTACCTGAACCACCGTGTGATTGTTGGAATGTTACATCTTGACCAGTTTCTTCTTTCCAATGACTTACAAACGCTTTGTTATATTCTTCGTATAACTCACGTGTAGGATCATAGGATACGTTTAATAATTCAACAGACTCTTTTGAATCTTTCGCATCTCCAGATGTTTCAGCTTTCTCTTCGCTTCCTCCACAAGCTGCTAATACCGATAATGATGTAGCGATTAAAAATGGTAATAATAATTTCTTAGATTTCTTCATTTGTCTTCTCTCCCTTAATTCTCATTTGACTTATTAATTTAGTAGGTTTTAAGAAACAATGGATGACATTGTTTTCTTTTCCTTTGGTAAAGCAGAAATTACATTTTGATTTGTGTGATACGAAAACACAAAAGGTCACTATATCAAATGTATGAATATAGCGACCTTTAGTTTTTCTAATCAGTCTTGTAATGCAAAATTTAATTCCTATTAAGTTGGTAAGATTACTATACCATAAAAAGGATGGATGTCAATAATTTTCTGAAAAATTTTTTATCTTAAAATATTAAATTGAAAAATCCTCTGGTATAAACACTTTCAATTGTTTTGGACGGATATATACTATATCCCCTTTTTTAATCCCTAACTGATTGAAGTGCTCTTTTGTTACTTCTGCTTCTAAATATTCATCAATATCATCGCGTTTTAACTCAATTTGAACAACAGGACCTAAAAGATGGATATGAACAATGGTAGCTGCAACTGTATCATTGCTCGTTTGCACTTTTTCAATATGAATATCATGAGGACGAACGTAGCCCACTGCCTCCTCATGAGAATCCAAATAAGTAGGTACATCAATTTCAAATTGACCTTGTGTTAATTTTCCGTTGTGTAATCTTCCTCTAAATAGATTCACATTCCCTAAAAAGTCATATACAAATGGACTTTTTGGATTTTCATATACTTCATCTGGTGTTCCAATTTGTTCAATTTTTCCGTTATTCATCACAATGATACGATTCGCTACATCCAATGCTTCCTCTTGGTCATGAGTAACAAAGATACTTGTTACATGGAACTCATTGTGGAGCTTACGTAACCAGCGACGTAATTCTTTACGTACCTTCGCATCTAACGCACCAAAAGGTTCATCAAGCAATAACACTTTTGGTTCTACTGCAAGGGCTCTAGCTAAAGCAACACGCTGACGTTGCCCCCCTGAAAGTTGTGATGGGTAACGATCCGCTAAATTATCTAATTTTACAAGTGATAATAATTCATTTACCTTTTTTGCTATCTCTGCTTTCGATGGACGTTCTTTTCGAGGGCGTACTTTTAAACCATATGCAACATTATCAAATACTGTCATATGACGGAATAAAGCATAATGTTGGAATACAAATCCTATTTTACGTTCTTTCGGACTTACACCTGTAATATTTTCACCATCAAATAAAATAGCGCCTTCGTCTAATCCTTCTAAACCTGCTAAGATGCGTAAAAGGGTAGTTTTTCCTGAACCTGATGGACCTAATAATGCGATTAATTCACCTGATTCGATATCAATAGAAATATCACTTAATGCTTGAAACGAACCAAATCTTTTTGAAACATTTTGAACTTGAATGCTCATTTATTTACCCCCTACACTTCTTTTGCTTTCCACTCGATAATATTTTTAATGATGATTGTAATAATCGCTAAAATTGACATTAAGGATGCTACTGCAAATGCCGCAGTAAATTGATATTCGTTATATAAAATTTCAATATGCAAAGGCATCGTATTAGTTAAGCCTCGAATATGTCCGGAAACAACTGAAACGGCACCGAATTCTCCAATTGTCCGTGCATTACATAAAATGATTCCGTACAATAATCCCCATTTGATATTGGGTAATGTGACTAACCAAAACGTTTTAAAACCGCTAGCACCTAATGAAATAGATGCTTCTTCTTCTGTTACTCCTTGCATTTGCATTAACGGAATTAATTCACGTGCAACAAATGGAAACGTTACAAAGATTGTCGCTAAAAGAATACCCGGTAAAGCAAAGACAATCTTAATATCATTTGCGAATAACCAATCTCCAAATAATCCTTGTGCACCAAATAACAAAATAAATATTAAACCAGCAATAACTGGAGAAACCGCAAATGGTAAATCAATTAAGGTAATTAATAAATTTTTCCCCTTAAAATTAAATTTTGTTATTACCCATGCTGCTGCCACACCAAAAATGGTATTTAGCGGAACAACGATTAATACAACTGTAAGAGTTAATTTTATTGCCGCTAAAGCATCTGGATGAGTAATCGATGCAACATAGGTATCCCAACCTTTTTCTAGAGCTGTTACAAAGATGGTGATAAGAGGTAAAATTAAAAATAAAGCTAAAAATAATAATGATATTGTTATTAGAGACCATTTAACAATGGCAGATTCCTGCAAAGCATAAGACTTTGTAGCTGTACGATTTATAACTATAGGGGCATCTTGTTTTACCTCTATTGGTTTCGTCATATCATCTTCTCCTCCTTAATGCTGATTGAATTTTCTATTCGTAACCCATTGGATGATGTTAATAATAAATAGAAACAGGAAAGATCCAATAAGCATTACTGTAGCAATAGCAGTCGCTCCAACATAATCGTACTGTTCCAATTTCGTCATTATTATTAATGGTGTAATCTCTGTTTTCATTGGAATATTCCCTGCAATGAATACGATAGAACCATATTCACCTAGAGAGCGGGCGAAAGCTAAAGAAAACCCTGTAATCATGGCTGGCAATAATTCTGGAAAAATAACTTTCGTAAACGTTTGAATACGATTTGCACCAAGACTCGCCGATGCTTCCTCAACCTCACTGCTTAAATTTTGCAAAACTGGTTGCACTGTTCGAACAACAAAAGGCAGACCAATAAATGTTAGTGCAATAATAATTCCTAGTGGCGAATAAGCAATTTTAAAATCAAAAAATTGGCCAACCCAACCATTTGGGGAATATAGTGTTGCTAAAGCGATACCTGCAACTGCAGTCGGCAAAGCAAATGGCAGATCAACAAGACCATCAACAATTTTTTTTCCTGGAAACTCGTATCGAATTAATACCCAGGCGATAATTGTTCCAAATACTACATTTATTAAACCTGCTCCTAGACTTGTGCCTAGTGTTAACTTATAAGAAGCAACTGCCCGTGGATGTGAAATTGTTTCATAAAATTCGCTCCAGCTCATTGAGAAAGTATTAAAAAATATCATTGATAATGGCAAGATTACGATAATACTCAAATAAAGCATCGTATACCCAAGGGTTAATGAAAACCCAGGTATTATTGTCTTTTTATTACGTTTTTTTAATGTTAGTTCCATAAGTACCTCCCCTAAAAATCACTTTACAGTAATGATGCATTTCATATCAGCACATTTTCTCTTAATCTCATCTGTTTGGTTGGTTTTATAGACTTGTGCCACCCTCCAAAATAATCTTAACTGCTCTTTCCTTTCTCCATTGCGCGGACAACAGTAAATAGTTCAAAAAATTCTGACCTTTACTGAAATAGGTAACTCAACCATTCACCCTTTTAATTAAGTGGATGCCATTAAATTTTTGTCTGATTCCTTTGTCTAACTCCCTTAAAAAAAAATAAAAGATTACATGCTTCTCCCTATGTATGTAAGAAAAAAACTTGTAACCTTCAGTTTGTCTGATCAGTTAGATATGTAGTTTTTAATATTTCATGTTCGGAATATTATTTCTTAAAAACACATTAAACAAATATATCCGATAAGTCAACAAGGAATTGAAAAATAATCTGTTTTTTTATAAAATTCTAATTGTTTCTTATATAAATGGCTGTTTAAAATTATATTTGACTATTTCTAGTTATATAGTATACTTTAAATACAAAATAATAATAAAGTGAATTATAAGAATTTTTCATTTTAATATTTTAAATGCTGACTAGACAACTAGAGGTGTTTTAATGCGATATTATTGTACTTATTATGGCATTAAAGCGCCTTTTTCTATTAAAAGGGGGAATTTTATGCTTACTTATAGCACTTGGAATGATTCACAAGTCGATTTTGAAGTGGATGATACCTATAAAGGCGCTTTGAATGTATTAAACTGGGCTTACAACCACTATGGCGAAGAAGTAGTTTATGCATGCAGTTTTGGAATCGAAGGGATTGTACTTATTGATTTAATTTCAAAAGTAAAACCTGACGCAAAAATTGTATTCCTAGACACGGACGTTCATTTTAAAGAAACCTATGAAACAATTGAACGTGTAAAAGAAAACTATCCTTCACTAAATATCGTGCTTAAAAAGCCTGCCATTACTCTTGAAGAGCAAGCTGCACAATACGGTGATGAGTTATGGAAAACAAATCCAAACAAATGTTGCGATATCCGCAAATTAGTTCCATTAAGAGAAACACTTACTGGTGCAAAAGCATGGATTTCCGGATTGCGCCGTGATCAATCCGAAACAAGAGCACATGTAAACTTTATAAACAAAGATAATAAATTCGAATCTGTTAAAATTTGTCCTCTTATTCACTGGACATGGAAAGACGTGTGGCGCTACGTAAGTAAACACAACTTAACGTATAACCCATTACATGACACAGGTTATCCAAGTATCGGTTGTCTACACTGTACAAAACCTGCCTTTACAATGGATGACTTACGTTCAGGAAGATGGTCAGGTTCTAATAAAACAGAATGTGGTTTACATGATTAGAAATGCGAAAGCGGCTCGCTTAGCTGCGAAAAAAACTGGAGACTTCTGCCAAGCATGCTTGCATGCGTAGAAGGAAGTTGAAGTTTTCGAGCAGCTAGCCGCTGTAGCTAGACAATTAGAAAAGCGGAGAACGCTCGCCCAGCTCTGACAACAACTGGAGGGGCTGACAAAAGGACGCTTTTTGTCCTTGCTGGCAGCACCGAAGTTGTCGAAGAGCTAGCGTTCGCAGCTAGACAATAAGTAAAGCGGCGTGGGCTCGATCAGCCGTGAAAGAAACTGGAGACTTCCGCCAAGCATGCTTGCATGCGTAGAAGGAAGTTGAAGTTTTCGAGCAGCTAGCCGCTGTAGCTAGACAATTAGAAAAGCGGAGAACGCTCGCCCAGCTCTGACAACAACTGGAGGGGCTGACAAAAGGACGCTTTTTGTCCTTGCTGGCAGCACCGAAGTTGTCGAAGAGCTAGCGTTCGCAGCTAGACAATTAGAAAAGCGAAAGCGGCTTAGGCTCGCCTAAACTCGTTTAACACTATAAATTAACAACACAACTTAGGAGGAAATTTACAATGAGTATTCAACCCCATGGAGGCAAATTAGTTTATTCTTACAATCCGGATGCATCTTTAGAAAATTTAGAAAAAGAAATTCAGCTTGATGCGATTGCATTAAGT
Organism: Ureibacillus endophyticus; assembly: GCF_003628435.1. Lineage (GTDB taxonomy): Bacteria > Bacillota > Bacilli > Bacillales_A > Planococcaceae > Ureibacillus > Ureibacillus endophyticus. The sequence goes on from NZ_RBZN01000015.1 coordinate 31,844, forward strand.
GATCTTGAATTAATCGGTATTGGCGCATATAGCCCAATCGAAGGCTTTTTCTCTAAAGAAGATTACGAAAGTGTAGTCGAAAAAATGCGTCTTGCTTCAGGTATTGTTTGGAGTATTCCAATTGCATTACCAGTTACAGAAGATGTAGCAGCTACATTAACAATCGGAGAAAAAGCAAAATTAGTATTCGATGGTGAAGTATATGGATTAATCGAAATCAGTGACATCTATTCACCTGATAAAAATGTAGAAGCTTTATTAGTTTATGGAACAAATGACATCAACCACCCTGGTGTTAAAAAATTATTTGATCGTCCAAATACGTATGTTGGTGGTAAAACAACATTAATTAAAAAAGCACCAAAGCAATTCCCTGCTTTCACTTTCGAACCAAAAGAAACTAGAGCAATCTTTGAAGAAAAAGGATGGAACACAATTGTTGGGTTCCAAACAAGAAACCCGGTTCACCGTGCTCATGAATATATTCAAAAAATCGCTTTAGAAATCGTTGATGGTCTTTTCTTAAACCCACTTGTTGGTGAAACAAAATCAGATGATATTTCTGCTGAAATTCGTATGGAAAGCTATCAAGTATTACTAGACAAATACTATCCAAAAGAACGTGTACAATTAGGTGTTTTCCTAGCTGCTATGCGTTATGCAGGTCCAAGAGAAGCAATTTTCCATGCACTTGTTCGTAAAAACTATGGATGTACACACTTCATCGTAGGTCGCGATCACGCTGGTGTTGGCGATTATTACGGTACGTATGATGCTCAAAAGATTTTCGAACAATTTGCTCCTGAAGAAATCGGCATCACACCATTAAAATTTGAACATAGCTTCTACTGCACAGCTTGTGAAGGTATGGCAACAACAAAAACTTGTCCACACGATGCATCTTCACGTGTAATTCTATCAGGTACAAAAGTACGTGAAATGTTAAGAAGCGGACAAATTCCACCAAGCACATTTAGCCGTAAAGAAGTAGTGGAAGTATTAATCAAAGGTTTACGTCAAGAAGTTCATTCATAATAAAGAGGTGTAGGATTTTGAGTACAAATATCGTCTGGCATGAAGCATCAATAAGCAAAGAACAAAGAAGAGAAAAAAATAAACATCATAGTTTTATCTTATGGTTTACTGGTTTATCTGCATCAGGTAAATCATCCATTGCGAATGCTGTTGCCCAAAAATTATTTGAACAAGGTAACCAATCTTTCGTTTTAGATGGCGATAATATCCGTCACGGTTTGAATAAAAATCTTGGGTTTGATGAAGAATCTCGTAAAGAAAACATCCGCCGAATCGGTGAAGTATCTAAACTTTTCGTTGAGAGTGGTCAAATCGTTTTAACAGCTTTCATTTCTCCATACAGAGAAGACCGAAATGTTGTAAGAGCACTTGTTGAAGACAACGAGTTCATTGAAGTGTACGTACAATGTTCCGTTGAAGAATGTGAACGCAGAGACCCTAAAGGACTTTATAACAAAGCTCGTAAAGGTGAAATTCCAAACTTCACAGGCATTAGTGCACCATATGAAGCTCCAGCTAACCCTGAATTAGTCGTAGATAGTGAAAAATTCTCTATTGAAGAATGTGCTAACCAAATTATTGAATTTTTAGTAGATAAAGAATATATCTTAAAGAATTAATTTTAAAAATGCCATCCTTTTAAAAGCGGATGGCATTTTATTTTGTTTTGCTGCAAAATTACTGTTTTATCATACTTAAAAATGAAAAAATGATTCATACATATGTGGAACATGTTTAAAGGATTCTAAAAATTTCTTCAACATTCTAGTTCACCACCTAATCATTAAATCCATTCTTCTTATGATGGTCAATTTATCAATTATCATGCAGTTTTCACCAAGGTTATTTCTAGTATGATTCACTTTTCGCTGCACATAATAATCAAAAAACAAAGGAGTACTTCATATGAAGAAATTTATTTTGCTAACGGCATTTATTTTCTCACTTGGGCTCGCAGCATGTGGTGATACAACGGAAGAAAACCTTGGTGGTGAGGTAAAAGATAATACAGAGAACACAGAAAACGATGCTACGAAAGAAACTGAAGAAGCTACAACAAATGACGAAAAAGAATTAAACCAATTAATAGTAGATAATGATAATATAAAAGCAACTTTAGTGAAAATAGTTAAGAAAAATGATGACGTTTGGGGTAATACAGTTGAGGTTGTTTTTGACGTAACAAACAAACGTAAAGATAGTATTGAAGTGCAAGCAAATAGTGTTTCTGTTGATGATGTGATGGTTGATGAAACCTTATTATCGATGAGTCAAGAAGTTGCACCAGGCAAATCAGCTAAGGCAACATTAACGATAAGTGAATTTGAAGGATATGACTTCCCTGCATTCGAAAAGAACTTTGAAATGATTTTACATGTATTCTCATGGGACGATTATGATTACACAGAGGATCATCCTGTAAAAGTTGAATTTTAAAATGAAACAAACCAGATCCTCATCTGGTTTGTTTTTTATTATCAATAAAACTCCATATATGGTTTTTCTTCTTTGTAATAATCGATTCGATCTTGCAACGTACCTGTGTGAAACTCAAATTTATGGCCATCAGGATCTGTAAAGTAAATTGATTTTTTATCTCTTTCATCTCTGGTACGACTTGGAAGAATATTTACATCCATTTTCTTTAGCCTATCGTACACATTCTCATATTCTGAATCGTCTATGGTAAAAGCGATATGAGTATAAGATTGTTTAATTTCATTACGTGGTATATCTTCCTCTACATTTAGCGCAAGCCATAACCCACTTAAATCAAAATAAGCAGTTCGCTTTCCCTTCACTAATAATTTTGCATCGAATACATTTTGATAAAACTCAATTGATTCCTCTAGATTGGATACTGAGAATAAAAAGTGGTTAATACCTTTAACTACCATCGTATATCCTCCAATAAATATGCGTTTCTTCTATTACGACGGATATTATCAAAAAGTTCCAATCTCAATAAAAAAAGACCGAGCACAAAAGCACTCGATCTCTTTCCTATTTATCCTATTGAACCTTCCATTTCGAACTTGATTAGGCGGTTCATTTCTACTGCGTATTCCATTGGTAATTCTTTAGTGAATGGTTCAATGAATCCCATTACGATCATTTCTGTTGCTTCTTGCTCAGAAATACCACGTGACATTAAGTAGAATAATTGCTCTTCAGATACTTTTGAAACTTTTGCTTCGTGTTCTAAAGAAACGTTGTCATTTAGGATTTCGTTGTATGGAATTGTATCAGATGTTGATTGGTTATCTAAAATTAATGTATCACATTCAATGTTTGAACGTGCACCTGTTGCTTTTTTACCAAAGCGAACAATACCACGGTAAGTTACTTTACCACCTTGTTTAGAGATGGATTTTGACACGATTGTAGAAGATGTATTTGGTGCTAAGTGAATCATTTTCGCACCAGCATCTTGGTGTTGACCTTTCCCTGCAATTGCAATTGAAAGTGTCATACCTCGTGCACCTTCACCTTTAAGGATACATGCTGGGTATTTCATTGTTAATTTTGAACCGATGTTACCATCAATCCATTCCATAGTACCGTTTTCTTCAACAACTGTACGTTTTGTAACTAGGTTGTAAACGTTATTTGCCCAGTTTTGAATTGTTGTATAACGGCAATATGCATTTTTCTTAACAATGATTTCAACTACTGCTGAGTGAAGAGAGTTTGTTGTGTAAACAGGCGCTGTACAACCTTCAACATAGTGTACGTGTGCCCCTTCATCAACAATAATTAAAGTACGTTCGAATTGACCCATGTTTTCTGAGTTGATTCGGAAATATGCTTGTAATGGTGTTTCAACTTTTACACCTGGTGGTACGTAAATGAATGATCCACCTGACCATACAGCTGAGTTAAGAGCTGCGAATTTGTTATCAGAAGATGGGATTACTGTACCCCAATATTGTTTAAAGATATCTTCATTTTCACGTAAAGCAGAATCTGTATCTTTGAACACAATACCTAGTTCTTCTAAGTCTTTTTTCATATTGTGGTAAACAACTTCAGATTCGTATTGAGCTGATACACCAGCTAAATATTTTTGTTCTGCTTCTGGAATACCTAATTTATCAAATGTTGCTTTAATTTCATCAGGTACTTCATCCCAAGATTTTTGAGTTGCTTCAGATGGTTTTACATAATAAGTAATTTCATCGAAGTTTAAAGCAGAAAGATCTCCACCCCATTGTGGCATTGGTTTCGTATAGAAAATCTCTAACGCTTTTAGACGATAATCTAACATCCACTCAGGTTCATTTTTCATTTTTGAAATTTCACGAACGATTTCTTCAGTTAATCCACGTTTTGAACGGAAAACTGAAACGTCCTTGTCATGGAAGCCGTATTTGTAATCGCCGATATCTGGCATTTGTTTGGCCATTATTTTCTCCTCCGTTCAGAACTATTTTGCTTCGTTTTTAACGCCCTTTTCCATTGCTTTCCAAGCGAGTGTTGCACATTTGATTCGAGCTGGGAACTTTGAAACACCTTGTAGTGCTTCCACATCCCCTAAATCATATTTATCGGAATAATCTTCACCAAGCATCATTTTCGAAAAAATATCAGCTAGTTCAAGTGCTTCATCTAATTTTTTCCCTTTAATGACCTCTGTCATCATAGACGCAGAAGACATTGAAATTGAACAACCTTCACCGTCAAATTTCGCATCTTCTACAATACCATCATTTATTTTTAAAGTTAAGTGGATACGGTCACCACATGTAGGGTTATTCATATCAATCGTTACGCTATTTTCTTCTAAAGCACCTTTGTTACGAGGTTTTTTATAATGATCCATAATAACAGAACGATATAGTTGATCTAGATTATTAGTAGACATCGTTAAAATACTCCTTCGCTTGGCGTAATCCTTTCACAAGCGCATCGATATCCTCTTTGGAATTGTACATATAGAAGCTTGCACGTGCTGTTGCAGAAACTTTTAGCCATTTCATAAGCGGTTGAGCACAATGATGACCTGCACGAATGGCAATCCCATTCATATCTAATACTGTTGCTAAGTCGTGTGGATGTACACCTTCTAAATTAAATGTTATTAAACCACAACGTTTCATTGGATCTTTTGGACCGTATATTGTTAGTCCTTCGATCTTTTCCATCTCAGTAATTGCATATGCTACTAATTCGTGTTCATGCTCTGCAATTTTTTCTAATCCAATTTCAGTTAAGAAGTCAATTGCAGCACCTAACCCAATAGCTCCAGCAATGTTTGGCGTACCACCTTCGAATTTCCACGGTAACTCTTTCCATGTAGAATCATATAAGTCTACAAAGTCAATCATTTCTCCGCCATATTCGATTGGTTCCATATTTTCTAAAAGTGCTTTTTTACCATATAGAGCACCAATTCCAGTAGGTCCGCACATTTTATGTCCTGAGAATCCTAAGAAATCTACATCTAAATCTTGAACATCAATTGGCATATGTGGTGCAGCTTGAGCAGCATCCACTACGATAATTGCACCATGCTCGTGGGCAATTTGTGCAATTTCTTTAATTGGATTGATTGTTCCAAGTACGTTTGATGCCATTGTAATTGCAACGATTTTCGTTTTATCCGTAATTGTTGCACGAACTGTATCTAACGTAATCGTACCATCTTCTTCAAGATCGAAGTATTTTAATACGGCACCTTTTTCTTTTGCAAGTTGCTGCCATGGAATTAAATTCGAATGATGTTCCATGTACGAAATAACAATTTCATCGCCTTCTTGGACATTTTGTCTTCCGTAACCTGAAGCAACTGTATTTAGTGAAGTTGTCGTGCCTCGTGTATAGATAATTTCTTCTGTTGAAGTTGCATTAATAAACTTACGAATCTTTTCACGTGCACCTTCATAAGAATCTGTCGCGCGATTTCCTAAAGTATGTACACCACGATGTACGTTGGAATTATCTAAATCGTAATATTTTCTAACTACATCTAAAACTTGTTTGGGTTTTTGGGATGTTGCAGCACTATCAAGGTAAACGAGTGGATGCCCGTTTACCTCTTGATCTAGAATTGGAAATTGTTTTCGGATTTCATTCATTAGCGAACTTTCCCTTCAATCACCTTTGTCAATTGTGCTTGAACACTCTCAATTGGAATGTTGTTAACAACTGGCGCAAGGAAACCATGAATAATTAAACGCTCAGCTTCGGCTTTTGAGATACCGCGGCTCATTAAATAGTAAAGTTGAACTGGGTCAACGCGTCCTACTGAAGCTGCATGTCCTGCCATTACATCATCTTCATCGATTAATAGCATTGGGTTTGCATCACCACGAGCATTTTCAGATAACATTAATACACGTGATTCTTGTTCTGCATTTGCTTTTGTTGCTCCATGTTCGATTTTACCAATTCCATTGAAAATCGTTTGAGCAGATTCTTTCATAACACCATGCTTTAAGATAAAGCCTTCAGAGTTTTTACCCCAGTGACGAATTTCAGTTGTGAAGTTTTGTTTTTGTTCTCCACGACCAACTACTACAGTTTTCGAATTAGCTAAAGAGCCATCTCCAACTAAATGAGTAATGTTTTCTGAAATTGTATCTGAATCATTCATTAAACCTAATGCCCATTCAATTTTCGCATCACGTTTAAGGTGAGCACGGCGGTTAACATATGTTGTGAATCCTTTTGCTAATACATCCACTGCTCCAAATGTTACTTGGGCATTGTCTAATGCAACCACTTCTTCGATTAAGTTCGCTTGACCTTTAGATTGCTCAACAGTTGATACATAAGTTTCTACATATGTAACAGAAGAATTACTGTCAGCAACAACTAATACGTGGTTAAATAACGAAGCTTCTTCATTATCGTTAATGAATACAACTTGTAATGGTTTTTCCACTACAACATTTTTGGGTACGTAAACGAATACCCCACCATTAACAAGTGCTGCATGGTAAGCAGATAATTTATGTTCATCCACTTTAACTGCTTCTGTCATAAAGTATTTTTGAACTAAATCACCATGTTCACGAACAGCTGTTAAAATATCAGTGAAAATAACACCTTGTGATTGTAATTCTTCTGAAACTTTCAAGAAAGCAGGTGTGTTATTACGTTGAATATAAAGGTTTTCTTGACCTTCAATATCAATAATTTCTTTAATTTCTGCTGGAAGTTCATCTAATGAATTAAATGCTTCACTTTCAACAGTGTGTGCTGGAAATTCAATGAAGTTCCATTTTGTAATATTTGTTTTATCAGGTTTTGGCATTGGTAGTTCAGCCGCTTTTTCAATTGCAGTAGCACGTAAGTTAGCAAACCATGTTGGTTCATTATTGCTTTGTGAGAACGAGCTTACTTCCTCCGCTGATAACGCCAATTTTGTTTCAACCGTCATCTGTTTCGTCCTCCTCGATTATGCTTGTTCTACTGTTTCGTCTTCGATACCTAACTCTTTTTTAATCCAGTCGTAACCTTCAGCCTCTAAACGTTGTGCAAGTTCTGGACCACCAGATTTTACTACTTTACCTTGCATCATAACGTGTACATGGTCTGGAGTGATGTAGTTTAATAAACGTTGATAGTGAGTGATTGCGATACATCCGAATCCTTCACCGCGCATTTCGTTAATACCTTTTGCAACAACTTTTAATGCATCGATATCTAAACCAGAGTCGATTTCATCTAGGATTGCAAATGTTGGTTTAATCATCATTAATTGTAGGATTTCGTTACGTTTCTTTTCCCCACCAGAGAAACCTTCGTTTAAGTAACGTTGAGCCATATCTTGGTCCATTTCAAGGAAATCCATTGTTTTGTCTAATTCACGGATGAATTTCATTAAAGAAATTTCATTACCTTCTTCGCGACGAGCATTAATTGCTGAGCGAATGAAATCTGCATTTGTAACACCTGAAATTTCTGATGGATATTGCATCGCTAAGAAAAGACCAGCTTTTGCACGCTCATCAACTTCCATTTCAAGCACGTTTTGACCATCTATTTCAATTGTACCTTGAGTAACTTCATATTTAGGATGACCCATGATCGCAGAAGCTAACGTTGATTTACCCGTACCGTTAGGACCCATGATTGCATGGATTTCATTAGTGTTAATTGTAAGGTTCAGACCTTTTAAAATCTCCTTATCTTCAATTGAAACATGAAGATCTTTGATAACTAAAGTTGACATTGTATAACCTCCGTAATTGTGCATTGAATGGTGGAACCATTTCTAATTTATTATCATTCTAATCTTAACCGAAAACATCATACCATGCAAAACATTTATCCCGCAAACAATATTTTTCAGTTGAAAGCGCTTAGATATTGAGATTTTGTATATTTTTATTATATATAAGAAAAATAATGCTACGATAGTTTTGTAAAATTCATTTTCAATAAATAAAATCTAATTGAGAAACTATTTCACTATGGTTATGATGTTAATTCATACCGTATCTCAAGAATCCTGTACTAATTTTCTTCTATTAAATAGAATCCTATACATAAAAACAAAAACGGTTTTCAAATTGAGAATTCAACTTGAAAACCGTTTATTATTAAACCGTTACGTTTGTTGATAAAAATTCATGAACACTTGCAGCAACTGCACGACCTTCTTTAATAGCCCATACAACTAAACTTTGGCCACGACGCGCATCGCCTGCAGCAAATACACCCGGAACATTCGTTTCAAAATCTTTAATTGATGCTTGAATTCTATTGTTAGATAGTTTCACACCAAATTGTTCTGGAAGTGATTTTTCCACTCCTTCAAACCCGATTGCCACAAAAACAGCTTGAGCTGGCCAAACTTTTTCTGTGCCAGGTAGTTCTTTAAAGTAATGGAAACCATCATCACCTAATATTTTCTCCATTTGAATTGTATGCAGTTCTTTAACATTACCATCTTTGTCTGCTACAATTTTTTTCGTTTGGATACAATATTCTCTTGGGTCCTTACCTGTAATCGCTGCTGCTTCTTCATATGCATAATCTAATTTAAAGATATTTGGATCTTGTGGCCAAGGACGGTCATCTTCACGCACTTTTGGTAATTCAGGGTGTTTACCAAATTGATGAACTGAGCGTGCTTGTTGACGAAGAGCTGTTGCTACACAGTCAGCACCAGTGTCACCACCACCAATTACGATTACATCTTTCCCTTTAACATCGATAGCTGTTTTATCTTCGAAATTTGAATCTAGTAAACTTTGTGTAACACCAGTTAAATAATCCATCGCTAAATGGATACCCTTTGATTCACTGCCTTCTAAATGAAGAACGCGTTGTTTTTGAGCACCGATACATAAAATAACTGCATCGTATTGTGCCTTCAATTCTTCTGCAGTAATATCTTTACCAATCTCCGTATTTACGACAAAGTCAATTCCTTCTTGACGAAGTAAATTAATACGACGATCAATTACACTTTTTTCAAGCTTCATATTTGGAATACCATACATTAATAATCCACCAAGACGATCATGACGTTCGTAAACTGTTACACTGTGACCTAATTGGTTTAATTGATCGGCAGCTGCTAAACCAGCAGGACCTGAACCAACAACTGCAATTTTTTTCCCAGTACGTGATTGAGGAACTCTTGGCGTAATCCAATCATTTTCAAACCCTTTATCGATAATTGAACGTTCGATTGATTTGATTGCCACAGCTGGTTCATTAATACCTAAAGTACAAGAACCTTCACAAGGCGCTGGACAAACGCGCCCTGTGAATTCTGGGAAGTTATTCGTCATGTGAAGACGATCTAACGCTTCCTTCCAATGTCCTTTATAAACTAAATCGTTCCACTCAGGGATTACGTTTTGGATTGGACAACCTGCTGCTGCTCCTCTGATTTCTACACCCATGTGACAGAATGGTGTGCCACAATCCATACAACGAGCACCTTGAGTTTGCAATGATTCATCAGATAATCTTGTTGCATATTCATTCCAAGATGAAATACGGTCTTTCGCCGGTAATTCTTTAACCTTTTCTCTTTTGTACTCCATAAATCCAGTTGGTTTTCCCACTACTTTTCCCCCCTATCTATTTGTAATGGCAAGTTCTTTACCACTCGTTTGGTCAACAAATGCTTGCATTGCTGCTTCGCTTTCTTCTAGACCTTGGAATTTATGATATTCAATCTTCTCTAACATTACTTTGTAATCTGTTGGAACCACTTTAATAAATTTCGGAACAAATGAATCCCATTTCGCTAAAATGTCTAATGCTAGTGAGCTTTCTGTATGTTCTAAATGCTTGATAATCATAGAACGAACAGCTTCAATTTCTGATTTATCGCTTAATTGCTCGAATTCAACCATTTCTGTATTACAGTTTTCTTTAAATTCATTTTCATCTGTTGGTAACACATACGCGATACCGCCACTCATACCTGCTGCAAAGTTTTTACCCGCATCACCAAGAATGACTACGCGTCCGCCTGTCATGTATTCACAACCGTGGTCTCCGATACCTTCAACCACAATGTTTGCACCACTGTTTCTTACAGCAAATCGGTCTCCTGCACGACCATTAATATAAGCAGTACCACTTGTCGCACCATATAGACAAACGTTCCCTGCAATTACGTTTTTCTCTTGTTCACCTTTAATTGGTGCAATGGCAACTAACTTACCACCTGATAAGCCTTTACCAAAGTAGTCATTCACATCACCCACACAAGATAGAGTTAAACCACGTGGAGCAAATGCACCGAAACTTTGGCCAGCATGACCTGTAAATTTCAACGTAATTGTTTCATCTTTAAGACCTTTTTCACCGTACTTTTTCGAAATTTCACTTCCGATAATTGTACCCATTACACGATCTGTATTTTTAATTTCATATTCTAGTTCGATTCGCTCTTTATCTCGAATACTATTTTCCACTTTTGGTAGTAGTACACTTAAGTCAAACGTTTCTTCAATTTGTAGATCTTGAGGACGTTGTTTTGTACGAACCCCTTCTACTTGATAAAGTAATGACGAAAGATTCAATTGACTTGCTTTCCAGTGAGATTTCGCTCGGTCACTCACCTGAAGTACATCCGTACGACCTACCATTTCATCAACAGTTCGGAATCCTAATTTCGCCATATATTCACGCATCTCTTCTGCAATAAAGCGCATGAAGTTTACGATATGATCAGCATTACCCATGAATTTTGCACGTAATTCTGGATTTTGAGTTGCTACTCCGACCGGACAAGTGTCTAAGTGACAAGCACGCATCATGATACAGCCAAGAACAATTAATGGCGCTGTTGCAAAACCAAATTCTTCTGCCCCTAGTAATGCAGCCATCACAACATCTTTCCCTGTCATAAGCTTTCCATCTGTTTCTAAAGTAACGCGCTCACGAAGGCCGTTTAACATTAACGTTTGATGCGCCTCTGCTAATCCTAGCTCCCATGGTAAACCTGTATGTTTAATAGAAGTTTTTGGTGATGCACCAGTACCTCCATCATAACCAGAGATAACAATTACATCTGCTCCACCTTTTGCAACACCTGCTGCAATTGTTCCTACACCAGCTTTTGCAACTAGTTTTACAGAGATTCTTGCATGACGGTTCGCATTCTTTAAGTCATAGATTAACTCTGCTAAGTCCTCAATTGAATAAATATCATGGTGTGGTGGTGGTGAAATTAATCCAACACCTGGCGTTGAACCACGAACTTCTGCTACCCATGGATATACTTTATTTCCAGGTAACTGACCACCTTCACCAGGTTTAGCACCTTGAGCCATTTTAATTTGAAGCTCTTGTGCATTTACTAGATAGTGAGATTTTACTCCGAAACGACCTGATGCAATTTGTTTAATTGCACTATTTCTGTTATCACCGTTTGCATCAACTTCATAACGAGATGAATGTTCTCCACCTTCACCAGAGTTTGAGCGTCCACCTAAGCGATTCATTGCGATAGCTAAAGTTTCATGAGCTTCTTTTGAAATTGAACCAAATGACATCGCACCTGTTTTGAAACGTTTCACAATGCTATCCACTGATTCAACTTCTTCTAAAGGAATTGAATTCGTTGTTTTAAATTCAAAGAGATTACGTAAGAAACCAATACGTTCTTCATTTGCCATTTCCGCATACATACGGTAAATTCCATAATCATTTTTACGTGTTGCTGTTTGTAATGTATGGATTGTTTTTGGGTTAAAGGCATGATGCTCGCCATTTGCACGCCATTGATGTTCACTACCAGATTCTAAATATTGAGAATTTTGAGTGAATGCTGCCTCATGTCTACGTTTTGCCTCTTCGCCAATCGTTTCTAAATTAATACCATCAATTTGTGAAGCAGTACCTGTGAAATATTGATCAATCACATCTTTACTAATACCCACTGCTTCAAAGATTTGAGCACCACGATAAGATTGAACCGTTGAAATACCCATTTTTGACATTACTTTTACTACGCCTTCAGCAATACCTTTACGATATTTCTTCACAGCATCTTGATAGCTAATTGTAATATGTCCTGACTCAATCGCTTCTTCCACTGATGCATACGCTAAGTAAGGATTAATTGCATCTGCTCCAAATCCAATTAATGAAGCAAAATGATGTACCTCACGAGCCTCACCACTATTTACGATAAGACTTACTTTAGTACGTTTACCTACACGAATTAAATGTTGATGTAAACCACTTACTGCAAGTAGAACTGGAATCGTTGGTGTTGAAATATCTTGTAATTCATCAGATAAAATAAGTAATGATACTCCTTGATCGATTGCCGCTTCTGCTTCTTTAAATAAGCGATCTAGTTCATCTTTTAATGACTGTTTGAACTCTAGTGTTAGAGTAGTAGATTTGAAATGATTATTTTTCAAAGTAACTAATTGTTGTAATTCATCGTTTGTTAAAATCGGTGTTTCTAAGAAAATTCGTCTTGCATTTTCTGCATTTGGATGTAGAAGATTACCTTCAGCTCCTAAAAGTGTCATTGTTGAGGTAACAATGTGTTCACGAATTGAATCAATTGGTGGGTTTGTTACTTGGGCAAATAATTGCTTAAAGTAATTAAATAATGATTGTGGTCGATCAGATAATACAGCTAATGGTGTATCCGTACCCATCGAACCAATTGGATCTTTCCCACTACTTGCAATTGGAACAATATATTTATGAAGGTCTTCATATGTGTAACCAAACGTTTTTTGACGTAAAGTCAGTTGGTCTAATTTTTTTGGTGCTTCTTCAGTTTCTTCTAACGTTACTAAATTTTCTTCTAACCATTCTGCATAAGGCTCTGCAGCTGCCATTGTACTTTTTAGCTCTTCATCGGAAATAATTTTCCCTTGTTCTAAATCGATTAATAACATTCGACCTGGACTTAATCGTTCTTTATAAAGTACTTCTTCTTCTTCAATATCCACAACGCCCACTTCAGAAGAAAAAACGATCATATCATCTTTTGTCACATAGTAACGGGCTGGTCGTAAGCCGTTTCGGTCTAAGATAGAACCAATTTGTTTACCATCTGTGAAACATACTGCAGTAGGACCATCCCAAGGCTCCATTAAACTTGCATGATAGGAGTAAAATGCCTTTTTCTCTTTTGAAATGTGTGGATTCTCTGTCCATGGTTCTGGGATTAACATCATTGCTGTATGCGCTGGTGTTCTACCTGCAAGAACAAAAAATTCAAAAGCATTATCTAACATAGATGAATCTGATCCTGAATGATCGATTATCGGCAATAATTTTTGTAAATCTTCACCGAAAGCTTCTGAAACAAATTGTTGTTCACGAGCAGTCATCCAGTTAATGTTTCCGCGCAATGTATTGATTTCTCCGTTATGAACAATGTAACGGTTTGGATGTGCTCTTTCCCAACTTGGGAATGTATTTGTCGAATATCGTGAGTGTACAATTGAAAAGGCAGAAATGAAGCTGTCATCTTGTAAATCAACGTAAAATTCACTAACTTCTTCCGGAGTTAATAAACCTTTAAATACCATTGTTTGACTAGACAAACTAGGACAATAGAATTTATAATTATTTTGTTTCGCCCAAAATTCTGCTTGTTTGCGGATTAAGTATAATTTTCGTTCAAAGTCTAAAGAATTTTCGATATTTTCATTCTTTTTAATAAAGACTTGACGAACTACTGGTGCAGTAGATTTTGCAATATCACTTAGAAGTTTTTTATTCGTAGGTGCTGTTCTCCAGCCAATTAAAACTTGACCTTCACTTTCAATCAATTCATTAATTCTTTGCTCAATGGCTTCTCTCTCTTCTACATTTTCAGAGAAAAAGAATTGACCTACTCCATAGTCCCCTTTTGCTGGTAGTTCTAGCTCCGGACATTTTAATCTAAAAAATGCATCTGGAATTTGAACCATCAAGCCGGCGCCATCACCTGTTTTACCATCGCCACCACGTCCAGCACGGTGTTCCAGGCGACATAACATTTCTAAACCATTTTTTACAATGTTATGTGAAGGGCGTCCCTTAATATTTGCGTAAAAACCAATTCCACAAGCATCATGTTCAAAACTTGGTGAATAAAGACCTTGTGCATCCGGTAGTTGGTGAAAACTCATGTAAATCCCTCCAAAACTTCTTATTTATCTTATTTACATTCTACGTCTTTTGAAATAATATAAACAATATATAGATTGGATGGAATTAATCTAATAAATAGATAAACGGGGTGAAAATGTTGGAACTACGCCAATTGAGGTACTTTGTTGAGGTCGCAGAACGTGAACATATTTCAGAAGCAGCCGAACATCTCCATGTAGCACAGTCAGCAGTCAGTCGACAAATCGCAAACCTAGAGGAAGAGCTTGGTACTCCACTTTTTGAGAGGATTGGACGTAATGTAAAATTAACACCTATAGGTAAGTTGTTTTTGGAACATTGTGTTACCGCACTGAAGGCAATTGATTTTGCAGCCAAACAAGTGGAAGAATATTTAGATCCTGCAAGAGGGACAATTAAAGTTGGTTTCCCTACAAGCTTAGCAAGTTACGTACTCCCAACCGTTATTTCAACCTTTAAAAAAGAATATCCAGACGTTTCATTTCATTTACGCCAAGGATCTTATCGATATTTAATTGATGCCGTAAAAAATCGCGATTTAAATTTAGCATTTTTAGGGCCTGTCCCGAATAAGGACGAGAGCATTAATACCATGATTCTCTTTAGCGAAAAGATTCATGCATTACTTCCTGCATCTCATCCGTTAACTGAAAAAGAAGTATTAAATTTAGCTGATTTACGGAAGGAAAATTTCGTGTTATTCCCTGAAGGTTATATTTTAAATAAAGTAGCAGTGGATGCATGTAAATCTGCAGGTTTTGTTCCGAACGTTACATCAGAAGGGGAAGATATGGATGCATTAAAAGGGCTAGTTGCAGCCGGAATTGGGATTACATTACTTCCGGAAAGTTCTTTATCTGATATTACACCACGTCTAACAGTGAAAATGAAAATTGAAAATCCGTCTATCACGCGTACAGTCGGAGTGATTTATCCAACAAATCGAGAATTAGGACCATCTGAAAAAGTATTCTTAGATTTCGTCAGCACCTTCTTCTCTCGGATCAATCAATTTAATGGCTACTCGGTTTAAACCGGGTAGTTTTTTATTTGGGGTTAATTCAGAATATAACACCCATTAAAAAGAGGGCTGTACAGATAGATTTTCTGTACAGCCCTCTACAGTATTGCTGAAAAGTATTGCTCCTGCGGTGATCACATCAAGATGTCATCATCCTCGTCGCAAAGGTGTCGTCTCAAAATGTCTTTTCAGACGCCACCTTTATTCATTTACAGGTACTACTGCGCCGCCCCACTCGTTAAGGATGAAGTTTTGGATTTCGTCAGTGCGTAATACTTCTACAAGACGTTTGATTGCTGCGTTGTCTTTATCTTCAGCACGAACAGCAATTACGTTTACGTATGGAGATTCAGATCCTTCGATAGCGATTGAATCTTCAACTGGGTTAATACCAGCGTCGATAGCGAAGTTAGAGTTAATAACTACTGCATCGCCTTCGCCTTCTTCATAATAAGTTACTAACATTTCTGGAGCAGAGTTAGCATCGATTTCTAAGTTTTTAGGATTTTCAACGATATCATCTACAGTTGCAGCTGTTTTATCGATACCGTCTTTTAATTTAATTAATCCTTGAGTTTCTAAAAGTGATAAAATACGACCTTGGTCAGAAACAGAGTTAGAAATAATGATTGTTGCGCCATCTGGAAGTTCATCTAAAGATTTATATTTTTGAGAATAGATACCGATTGGTTCAATATGAATTCCACCAGCATTTACAAAGTCATAACCTTTTTGTGCAATTTCAGTTTCTAAGTAAGGAATGTGTTGGAAATAGTTTGCATCTAATTCACCAGAATCTAAATCTTGGTTTGGCATTACATAGTCTTGGTATGGTTCGATTTCTAATTCGATACCTTCTTCAGCTAAAATTGGTTTAGCTTGTTCTAGAATAATATCATGTAAACCGTTAGAAGCCCCTACTTTTAACGTAACTTTTTCTGAATTTGTAGTTGTTTCTTCTGTACCTTCATC
The DNA here is from genome assembly GCF_003628435.1 of Ureibacillus endophyticus. Taxonomy (GTDB): domain Bacteria; phylum Bacillota; class Bacilli; order Bacillales_A; family Planococcaceae; genus Ureibacillus; species Ureibacillus endophyticus. The sequence continues at coordinate 48,438 of NZ_RBZN01000015.1, forward strand.
TGTTGCTTTACTTTCTGTAGCTTTTTCGTCTTCTTTAGAGCCACAAGCTGCTAACGCTAATACGAATACTGCTAAGAATAAGAACGATAATAACTTCTTCATCTTGTATTTCTCCTTTTTATTTTTCTTTATGTCAACGGATTCACCGTGAGCACCTAATTAACGCTTATCAGTTATTGAAGTAATCAAATCTCCAATAAACTGAATTACAAATACAATAATAAGAATGACAATTGTAGCCATAAGAGTTACATCATCACGGCTACGTTGGAAACCGTCGATAAACGCTAAGTTCCCTAATCCCCCAGCGCCGATAATACCTGCCATCGCTGTATAACCTACTAATGTAACAGCTGTAACAGTAATACCAGATAATAGTGCAGGCATTGATTCTGGGATAAGTACTTTCCATATGATAGTTGAAGTTTTTGCTCCCATTGATCGAGCAGCTTCAATTACACCTTTATCAATTTCACGTAAAGCAATTAAAACCATTCGTGCATAGAATGGCGCAGCACCGATAATTAATGCTGGTAATGCCGCATTTACTCCACGAATTGTCCCTAATAAAAATTTTGTGAACGGGATTAATAAAATAATCAACACAATAAATGGAATTGAACGGAAAATATTTACTAAAGAACCCGTAATAAAGTTCGCTATTTTATTCGCCCAAATTTGGTGAGGACTCGTTAAAAATAAAAGAATCCCAATAGCTAAACCCAAAACAAACGTAGCTCCTGTAGAGATGACTGTCATGTACAATGTGTCATATGTAGCTTCCCACAATTTGTCCCATCGTACATTCGGAAAGAATCCACTAAGCATGATCAATCACCTCCGTTTGTACTTCTTGCTGATCTAATAGCTCTAATGCTTGTTTCACTTTGGTAGAGTCTCCATCGATTTGAACTATTAATGTTCCATATGGGCCACCTGTCGTTTGTGAAATGTTTCCGTGAACAATATTTACTTCTACGCCAAACTCTTTAATGAGCTGTGAAATAATCGGCTGTTCAGTTTTATTTCCGATAAACGTTAATTTTACAATCTTACCTGTAGGATAGTTTGCTAAAATTTGTTCAATTGATTCTTTCGATTCCTTTGTTCCAGAAACTTGCATTACGAAGTTCTTCGTTATTTCTGCTTGTGGGTTTTGGAACACTCGTAGAACGTCTCCTTGTTCAACTACTTGTCCAGCTTCCATTACCGCAACACGGTTACAAATTTTCCGAATTACGTGCATTTCGTGGGTAATGAGAACAATGGTTAAACCTAAACGTTTATTAATATCAAGCAATAGTTCTAAAATGGAATCAGTCGTTTCAGGATCTAGTGCACTTGTTGCTTCGTCACAAAGTAATACTTCAGGATTGTTCGCTAATGCGCGGGCAATGCCTACACGTTGCTTTTGACCACCAGATAACTGAGAAGGATACGCATTTTCTCTTCCTGAAAGACCAACTAGATCAATCAGTTCCTTCACACGTTTACTTCGCTCAGTTTTTGATACACCTGCAATTTCTAGCGGGAATGCGATATTCTCCGCGACTGTACGAGACCAAAGTAAGTTAAAATGTTGGAATATCATACTAATTTTTTGGCGAGCATTTCGCAGTTCGTTTCCTGATATAGAGGAAATTTGCTTACCATTGACTGTAACTGTTCCGTTCGATGGTTTCTCAAGGCCATTAAGTAAGCGAATCATTGTACTTTTTCCAGCGCCACTATATCCGATAATTCCGAAAATTTCACCTTTATTAATTGATAAATTTACATTTTTGACAGCAGTGATCTCACCATTTTTTGATTTGTATATTTTCGAGATGTCTTTTAATTCGATCATAAAAATTCTCCTTTATTTCGCTGCCATAGACAATATGTAATTAGGTAATTATTACTAATAAAACCCCATCTACAAGATAAGTAGAAGGGGTTTCGCAATTTATTTAATATTTATACGAACCGTTCTCTCATCTTCCAAAGTATCCACTTCGCGTGACTTGGCACCTTTTCACTTTTGTGATGGTTGCCGGGCTTCATAGGGCACTTCCCTCCGCCGCTCTTTATAAGAGGTACGATATTCAATTAATGTAATACTTCTTGAGTAACTTTATCATGATAGATTTATAAAGTCAACTAGATTTTCAACTTTTCATATAGAAATGGTACGGATTGGAAAGCGTAAATTTTTTCAACAAGTTTTCCATCGCGGTGTATAAGCAAACAAGGGACACTTTCTATTTTATAATCCATTGCAAGTTGCTCCATAAAGTTAATGTTCGCTTTACCAATTGGGGTGTTAGGCAATACTTCTTCAACAACCGATAACATCTTTGAAGCGACTGCACATGTCCCACACATAGGAGTGTACAAATAAAAGGCTACAATTTCGTTTTCAGTTAGTTTTTGTTCCCATTGTTGTATCGTCCATTCATCCATAAAATCAACTCAATTTCTAAATAATTTGTGACAAAATAAAATTGCGACTTTTGCTCATAGTATGGGAAAAGTCGCAAATTAATATTTCCTTTATTTTTAAGAAGATAGATATTGTTTATGAACAGAAAAACTCGCCTCATTTAACAACTGTGCCAATACTTTTTTCGGAGCATTCGCAACCTCGATATATGTTCTTGGAATGAAAAGATGAACAGCTTCAGAATAAATTCTTTTTGTAAGCTTTCTCAACTTTTCTCCTGATTTATCTGCATCAAACAAAGTATAAAATCTACATTCTTCAAAAGGTTCAAGTAAATCTAATAGCGCATCTTCACTAATTGTCCCATTCGTACATATAATTTGTACGTGTTCTGCAAAAATTGGCTCAATGTTTAATTTATCCGATCTACCCTCAACAATTATACACTTTTCAACAATCATTTGCTCACCCCACGATTTGTAAGTAAACTTGCTAAAAATGTGTGAAAAATATGCAAAGCATATCCAAAAAAGAAGGTGGTTATATTAGTATATTTTGTTGTAAAAAAAAACGCCAGTGCTAATCTGGCGTTTTTAATATATTATATTCTTATTCAGCTTCAATTAATTCCTCATATTGCTCAGCTGTTAGTAAACTTTCTACTTCAGAGATATCTGTTGGTTCAACAACAATCATCCAAGCTTTTTCATATGGAGATTCATTTACAAATTCTGGGCTATCTTCTAGGTCAGCGTTAACTTCTACTACTTTACCAGAGATTGGCGCATATAGTTCAGAAACTGTTTTTACAGATTCTACACTACCGAATGGTTCGTTTGTTTGGATTTCGTCACCAACTTGTGGTAACTCAACGAATACGATGTCACCTAATTCAGATTGTGCGAAATGTGTAATTCCAACGCGTACTTTTCCATCTTCTACTTTTACCCACTCATGTTCTTCTGAGTAACGTAATTCTTTTGGTGTGCTCACAAAAACCCCTCCAAAACATATGTAATATGATTATAAGTTTGACATATTTCTACAGTAAAAACAAGTTAATAACTATTTTTATTTCCACGTATTTGTGAAATCTTCTTCTTTAAAGCCAAGTGTTATTTTTTCCCCATCTGTAACGATTGGGCGTTTAATTAACATACCATCAGAAGCCAAAAGTTCTAACTGTTCATCCTCTGTCATCGTACTTAATTTGTCCTTTAACCCTAATGTTTTATACTTCATACCAGAAGTATTGAAAAATTTCTTTAATGGAAGACCACTTAATTCCCAAAACGATTTTAACTGTTCTTTTGTAGGTGTTTGTTCCACAATATGAATGTTTTCGTATTCAATTTGATGTTCATCTAACCATTTTGCTGCCTTTTTACAAGTTGTACAACGAGGGTACTGGAATAATTGAATTGTCATGAAGAGTGCTCCTTAAAAGTTAATATTTAAACTTATTTTAACAAATATTTCACTCTTCTGATAATAAAAAGAAGGAGGCATTTTTATTAAACACCTCCTCCCCTATTATTTAAACAACATATTTTTCAGCTTCAATTAGCTTTTGTGCAGCCTCACGTTTTTTCAAGATTAAATTATAAGGGTTATGACGTGTTAGTTTGCGAAGTGCTGATAGTGTCATTCTACCTGCATCGCCTTCAACAGAAGCAATAATTGTTTCTTTTGCTTCTTTTTCAATTTCTGCAAAGGCTTCTTGACAGAAAATCTCTGTGTATAGAATTTTTTGTTTCGATTTTTCTACACCGTCACGTTCAATCGCTTTTACTGTACGAAGCACTGCCGATTCCATTGCGTATAATTGGTTTGCGATATTCGCAATGTTTACAAGTACTTCTTGCTCTGCTTCTAATTTTGTACCAAATCTTTGTGCTGCAACACCAGCTGCTAAAATGCCGATTTTCTTCGCATTTTTCACTAGATATTTCTCTTGTGCTAATGGCTCATCGCCAATTTCTTCTGGCATAAGCATTAACAATTCTTCTTGTAGTTTTTGTGCAGCTTGAAGAAGTGGTAATTCACCTTTTAATGCTTTTTTCATAAATGTACCTGGTACGATTAAACGGTTAATCTCGTTTGTACCTTCAAAAATACGATTAATACGAGAGTCACGGTAAATTCTTTCTACTTCATATTCCGCCATAAAGCCATAGCCACCATGTAACTGTACAGCTTCATCTGCAATATAATCTAATGTTTCAGAACCGAACACTTTAGCAATCGAACATTCAATTGCATATTCAGCAATCGCTGCGGCAACTGCTCTTCCGTCCTTTTGCTCCTCGTCTGTTAATTGACTTAAACGATCCTCAAAGTATCCTACAGTACGATAGTTTAACGATTCAGAAGCATATAGGTAAGATGCCATCGTTGCAAGTTTTTCTTTTGTTAAATTAAAGCTCGATAATGGCGTTTTGAATTGTTGACGTTGATTTGTATAAGCAGCAGCTAGCTCAAATGCACGCTTACTAGCACCAACTGTTCCAACCCCTAATTTATAACGACCAATGTTTAAAATGTTGAAGGCGATGACATGACCACGACCAACTTCACCTAATAAGTTTTCTACTGGAACTTCTGCATCTTGTAAAATTAATGTACGTGTTGAAGAAGATTTAATCCCCATTTTCTTCTCTTCTGCTCCAACTGAAACACCAGGGAATTTACGTTCAACGATAAATGCAGAGAATTTGTCACCATCAATTTTTGCATAAACAACAAACACATCTGCAAATCCAGCATTTGTAATCCATTGTTTTTCACCATTTAAAATATAATGCGTACCTGCTTCGTTTAATCTCGCAACCGTTTTTGCACCTAATGCATCTGAACCTGAACCTGGCTCTGTTAATGCATAGGCTGCTAATAACTCACCTGAAGCAAGTTTTGGTAAGTATTTTGATTTTTGTTCATGGTTACCGAATAATACGATTGGTAAAGAACCGATCCCAACATGCGCACCATGAGTAATCGAGAAGCCACCAGCTGGAGACATTTTTTCACCGATTAATGCTGATGAAACTTTATCTAAACCTAGACCTTCATATTCTTCAGGAATATCTGCCGCAAGAAGCCCCAGTTCACCAGCCTTTTTTAATAGGCGTACGGAATGTTCAAATTCATGATTTTCCAGGTTCTCAACTACCGGTTTTACTTCAGTTTCTACATAGTCTACAGTCGTTTGAGCAATCATTTTGTGCTCATCTGTAAAATCTTCTGGTGTAAATACGCGATTTACGTCCACATCTTCAATTAAGAAACTTCCACCTTTAATAATGTTCGTTGTTTGAACCATATTAATTCCTCCCAATTATTTATCATCGTATATGCAATTCCGCCAATTTCTCGGGGATATCCGCCAAACTACAATTTATAGCAGTTCAAATACGCCAGCTGCACCCATACCGCCACCGATACACATTGTGACAACTCCATATTTTTTACCTTGGCGTTTTAATTCGTGAATTAGTTTTAACGTAAGCATCGTACCTGTTGCTCCAAGTGGGTGACCAAAGGCAATGGCACCACCATTTACATTGACTTTATCCATATCAAGTCCTAAATGACGAACAACTTGTAACGATTGAGATGCGAAGGCTTCATTTAGCTCCCACAAGTCAATGTCGTCTTGAGATAAACCAGCTATTTTTAAAGCTTTTGGAATGGCTTCAACTGGTCCAATTCCCATTACTTCAGGTGGAACTCCTCCAACTGCAAAGCCTAAAAATTTAGCCATAGGTGTTAACCCTTGTGCTTCAGCTTCCTCACGATCCATCACTAACACAGCTGCTGCACCATCTGAAGTTTGTGATGAGTTGCCTGCTGTAACAGAACCCTTGATGTTAAAGGCTGGTCGAAGTTTTGCTAACACTTCCATTGATGTTTGAGGACGAATCCCTTCATCTGTATCAAAAATAAACGTCTTCTTTTGTAATTTGTTATTTTCATCTACATAATAGTTCACAACTTCAACCGGAACGATTTCATCTTTGAACTTGCCTTCTTGAATCGCTTTGGCAGCTAATTGATGAGAACGAACCGCAAAGGCATCTTGATCTTCCCTTGACACTTCATAACGTCTCGCTACCTCTTCCGCTGTATGCCCCATACTCATGTAATATTGAGGTGCTTCCTCTGCAAGTTTCGGATTTAATCGAACCGTATTACCCGGCATCGGAACTAAACTCATCGATTCAACGCCACCAGCAATAATCGCTTTGGAATGCCCTAGCATGATACGTTCTGCTGCATAGGCAATAGATTGCAAACCTGAAGAACAATATCGATTAATTGTAATCGCTGGCGTAGAATCAGGTAAACCTGCTAATGCACCAATATTACGTGCAACGTTTAAACCCTGTTCAGCTTCCGGTAATGCACATCCTATAATTAAATCATCAATAGGTCCTTCATAACCCGCTCTATTTAATGTTTCCTTTACTACAAGTCCACCTAGATCGTCTGGACGTACTGTTGCAAGAGAACCTTTTACTGCCTTTCCAATTGGTGTTCTTGCACCTGCCACAATTACGGCTTCACGCATATATCGTATCCCCCTTCTAAAAAGCTAGATCGTGATTAATTTCGTAATGGTTTGCCTTTAATCAACATGTGTTGCATTCTAGCTTGAGATTTCGGATCTGCAACAAGCTGAATAAATGCTTCTCGTTCAAGATTTAATAAATAATCTTCTGTCACTTCTGTTCCATAAGGTACTAAACCACCTGCAATAACGTAGGCAAGCTTTTTGGCAATCTTCAAATCGTGGTCACTAATGTAGCCTGATTGGTACATGCCTTGTGCACCTAATAGTAATGTTGCATATCCTGGTGCACCTACCACTTTAATTTTCTTTGGAACTGGTGGTTTATAACCCGCTTCATAAAGTGCTATTGCAGCTTGTTTTGCATCATAAATTAAATGGTCTGGATTTACAGATATACCATCTGCAAAGTTCAAGAAGTTATTTTCTCTAGCCTCAGCAGCTGAAGTAGATACTTTCGCCATAGCAATTGTCTCGAACACTTTATTCGCGATTGCTTGATAATCCACATCCACACCATTTGGTAAGCCTTTAATGAATTTTTCATAAAGGGCAAGATTACCGCCACCGCCTGGAATTAGTCCAACCCCTACTTCCACTAATCCCATGTAAGTTTCACTAGACGCTTGGATATGAGCAGCTGGTAAACAAACTTCTGCTCCTCCTCCTAGCGCCATGCCAAACGGAGCTGCCACTACAGGTTTTTTACTATATTTAATACGACGCATTGCTTTTTGGAAGGCACGAATCGTGAAATCTAACTCGAAAATGTTATCGTCCTGAGCTTCCATCAAAATCATTCCAAGGTTTGCCCCTACACAGAAGTTTTTACCTTGGTTACCGATGACAAGCCCCTTATAATTCGCTTCCACTTCATCAATAGCAAAGTTAATCATTTGGATAATGTCCAAACCAATTGCATTTGATTTTGAATGGAACTCTAACAACGCAATTCCGTCACCTAAATCTATTAAACTAGCTCCAGAGTTCGACTTAATGACCCCATGCTTTTTCTTATAACGTTTTAAGTGGATTTCCTTTTCGTTAACTGGAACTTTTGAGTAGTCTGATCCATCAAAGTATGCAACTTCTCCATCTACTTCTTTATAGAAAGATTCATAGCCTTTTTCTAATAAAGATTTAACGAAAGCAGGAATTTCTCTTCCTTCAGCTTCCATTTTTTCTACTGATTGTTTAACACCGATTGCATCCCACATTTCAAATGGTCCTTGTGTCCAGCCAAAGCCCCATTTCATTGCATTATCGATTTCTACAATGTTATCAGCAATGATGCCAGTTAGTTCAGCAGAGTAAATAAGTGTTGGTGCAAAGATATTCCACAATAGCTCACCAGTACGGTCTTTCGCATAAACTAATGTTTTTACTTTATTTGAAAGTCCTTTCGTTTGTTTTGCCATTTCAATAGAAGGTGTTTGTAGCTTTTTAACTGGTACATATTCCATTGTGGCTGGATCGATTTCGAAAATGTCTTTTCCTTTTTTCACAAAGAACCCTTGCCCAGATTTAGCACCGAGACTACCTGCATCTACTAACTTTTTCATTAATTCAGGTACTTCGAATACTTTTTGCTCTTCACCAGTTGTTTGATCATATACAGTTTTTGCAACATGTAAGAATGTGTCTAATCCAACAACATCCAACGTTCTGAAAGTGGCTGATTTAGGTCGACCAATTAATAGACCCGTTACAGAATCCACTTCACCAACCGAATATCCTCTTTCTAACATTTCACGTAGCGTAATCAGTAATCCATAAGTTCCGATTCGATTTGCTACAAAGTTCGGTGTATCTTTTCCGATTACTACACCTTTACCTAGCACATCTTCTGCGAAAGTTTTCATATAAGATAAAACTTCATTCGATGTATGCTCAGTCGGAATAATTTCAAGCAATTTTAAATATCTTGGAGGATTGAAGAAGTGTGTTCCTAAGAAATGCTTTTGGAAATCCTCAGAACGACCTTCAATCATCGCATTTACGCTAATTCCAGAAGTATTCGATGTAACGATAGTGCCTGGTGTACGAACACTATCAATTCGTTCAAATAACTTTTGTTTTATTTCTAAATTTTCAACGACAACTTCAATGATCCAATCAACATCTTTTAATTTTTCGAAATCATCTTCTAAGTTACCGACTGTTAATAATGATAAGTTTTCCTTTGACGTAAGAGGAGCAGGCTTTTGTTTTAATAATTTTTGAACTGCACCTTGCACAAAACGATTTCGTACAGATGGATGTTCTAAAGTTAATCCTTTAGCTTCCTCTTCTTTTGTTAATTGATTTGGTACTATGTCTAAAAGTAATGTAGGAATTCCGATATTCACCAAGTGTGCTGCAATACCTGACCCCATAACCCCTGAGCCAAGTACGGCTGCTTTTTGAATTTTATAAGTCATAAGCATCCCCCTTTAACCATCCTCTTGAATGAATACTCATTCATTTTAAAAGTAAAAAAAATAAATATCCCTTAAATAAACTTAGTTAAACTACATTTCTGTTCTTAGTGTAGTTGATTTTGTCATTTTTAGCAATCTTTTTTATCCCAATTTTCAAAAAAATTAGTAGGTTTATATAATTAGTTTATGAGTGACCATTCATTTAAGTCAAAATACTTTGATATCTCTATTCTAATGTGTACACTAATCTGTAAGGAGAGTGAACAAAATGAAAGCTATTACTACACAAGAACAATTTAATGAAGTAATCGGATCCGAACAAGCAGTTATCGTAAAATTCTATGCAGGTTGGTGCCCAGATTGTACTCGCATGAACATGTTCATCGATCCAATTATTCAAGAGTATAGTCAATACGAATGGTACGAAATTAATCGTGATGATTTCCCAGAGATTGCTGAAAAATATCAAGTAATGGGTATCCCAAGCTTATTAATTTTCAAAAACGGAGAAAAATTAGCTCATCTACACAGCGCTAACGCAAAATCTCCAGAACAAGTAACTGAATTTTTAAATGCCCAAGCTTAAAAGCTGTAGCTATAAGCAAAGCCTGATGTGTGCTTTGCTTATAGCTTTTTTATTGGATTTGTTTTGGATTGGGTCGGTGATAAATGCTAGTTCTGACGATTTTTTGCTTGTTTGGCTTTTATCCGGTTTATGAATACTATTTCTTATGATTATCCTGCTCGGCTTGTCTTTCATCTGGCTTATGAATACCATTTCTAACGATTTTCATGCTCATTTTTGCTTTCATCCAGCTTATGAGAACCATTTCTAACGGTTTTCTCTCCCTTTTTTGCTTTCATCCGGCTTATGAAGACCATTTCTAACGATTCTCATGCTCTTTTTTGCTTTCATCCAACTTATGAATACCATTTCTAACGGTTTTCTCTCCCTTTTTTGCTTTCATCGTGCTTATGAATACCATTTCTAACGGTTTTCTCTCCCTTTTTTGCTTTCATCAGGCTTATGAATACCATTTCTTACGATTTTCCATCGCATTTTTGCTTTCATCGAGCTTATGAACACCATTCCAAGCGATTTTCCTGCTCGTTTTGTCCTTCATCAGGCTTATGAATACCATTTCTAGCGATTTCCCACCGCATTTTTGCTTTCATCCATCTTATGAAGACCATTTCTTACGATTTTCCGCCTCGGTTTGTCGTTCATTTGGCTCATGAAGACCATATTTAACGTTTTCCATCGCTTTTTAAGTTTTCATCACAAAAAAACCAGCCAAATTCACTTGGCTGGGCTATCTCATTTTTCAATATTTAATATTCTATAAAGCTCATCCAATTTCTTAATTTCATAAGTTGGGATTACCTTTGAATTATTTTGCTTACCTCTTATATTAATCCAGCAAGTATCAATTCCTGCATTATAGCCACCTGTCACATCGGCGGTTAAAGAATCCCCTACAATTAATGTACTTTCGCGATTAAACGGCTCGATTTTAGAAAATACATAATCAAAAAACTCTTTTGTCGGCTTTTGGTGACCCACTTCTTCCGAAATAAACACATCTTTAAAATAACGTTCTAAGCCAGAATCTTTTAAACGCTTATATTGTGTTTTAGATTCCCCGTTCGTTACTACGTATAAATCAAACTGCTCATAAATATCTTGCATCAATTCTACAGCACCTTCAATTAAATGATGCCCTTCTGATAGAAATGTACGATATCTTCCTTCTAATGCAGCACCATCGACATGTAGACCATAATGTTCAAATAAAAGCGTAAAGCGTGAATTGACAACTTCTTCCCGCTCCATTTTTCCCAATTCAAACTCTTGCCATAAACGATCATTTAGTTTTTTATAGTAAGCTTTAATTTCTGGGGTAAGTTCGATTTGTTGTTCTGCAAAAAGCTTATGTAATGCAGCGTTTTCTGTTGCTCCAAAATCAAGCAACGTATCATCCAAGTCAAATAATAAAGTTTTATACTTCTTCAAAATCATTCCTCCATACAGGGATATTCCACAAAAATTATACCATTCATTTGGAAAGTTTGATGCAAATACCCTATTATAGAAGCAAGAAGGGCAGATGTGGAAAAATGAAAGTACAACTTAATGTAAAAGGGACGTCACAATATAACGAAATTGTTAACTCAAAATATCAAAACTCCGCGTGTGGACCAACAACCGTTTACGTTATATTAAATTATTTACTTGGAAAATCGAATTATGACATAAACTCGCTTTATAAGATTCTCGGGAGCACTCCCATTGGCCTCTTTAAATGGTGCATCATTAAAAATCTCCAAAAGCTACTTGGTCCCGACTGGAATGTAGAAAATTGCACCATCTATGAAGCCTTGAAAGAAATTGATGCAGGAAGACCTGTTGCGATGAAATTTGACCAATATTTTACGTTTCAATGGAATAAAAAACACACTTTTAAATATCATTGGGTACCTTTAATTGGCTATGAAATAAAAGACAATGCACTTTATTTAATTGTCCATGATAATGGCTGGAAAAATCGAGATAGCCTTATTCGTGTTGTAAAATATGCTGATAATTACAAAGTATTAAGTTTCGTAAAAATAGAGCCGAAGTGAATAAACTCACCTCGGCTCTTAAAATTATACTAATGAATATAAAGACCGCGCATGTTTCGCAATCAATTTGAATCCTTTGTTTTCAAGGTTTTCAAAGATATCGTTTGCATAGTATTTTAATTGTAATTCATCTAAACTTGCCTGAATTGGCATTTCTCTATGAATCGTTGCTAATTGCAGTGACAATTTCAACATCTCAACGTTTTCACTAATTTTTGAACGCTGACCAGGTTTCAATTCTTGTAAGTTACTTAAAACCCCATCAATCGAACCGTATTTTTGAATTAATTGCAATGCCGTTTTTGGACCAATTCCTTTTACTCCAGGATAGCCATCACTAGAATCACCCATAAACGCTTTTACATCCGCAAATTTATTCGGTTCAATTGCGTATTCTTCTTTGAAACGTTCAATTGTATAAAGTTCGTACTCAGTATATCCTTTTTTCGTAAAAGCAATTTTCGTAGAAGGATTCAGTAATTGGAGTAAATCTTTATCTCCACTGATAATGGTAATTTCCGCATCGTCTTTCCACTTTTCTACCATTGACCCAATTGTATCGTCAGCTTCCATTCCAACTTCCCCAAAGTTTTTCCAGCCAATCATTTCTGATACTTCCTTTGCCATATCAAACTGTGGCAGCATTTCCTCTGGTGGCGCTGGTCTGTTTGCTTTATATCCATCAAATAATTCGTTTCTAAATGTTTGTGCTCCCATATCCCAACAAACTGCTAAATGTGTTGGTTTCATTAAGGACTGGGCTGTTAGTACGTGGCGAGCAAACCCTTGCACTCCATTCGTTGGTGTTCCATCTGCCATTCTTATATATTGCCCCATTGCACTAGAAGCAAAAAAAGAACGGAATAGGAGCGCCATGCCATCGACTACTAAAAGATGTGGTTTATTCGTCATCATAACAATCCTCTCTAAATTCAGGTCCTATTATTATAGCAAATTACACGTACCTATGAAGCTACCAAATTTATCATCTATTATTCATTGCGCTTCATATCGCGGATCGCTTGTATAGATAAACGGACAAGTAAAATCGCACATAAGAACAATCCTAAATAAGCAGCCGTATTTAAGTAAATCGCATAGGCCGTATTGATAAATTGAGAAATCGCCAGTAATGCAACGGATATCACCCCAAAAGTAATCCCGACCATTAATAAAACAAACTTCGAAAATAGTTGAGTTATAAATTTTGAGTTATTTTTATCTGAGAAAATATCATGATGTAAAATCACTTTTCCATCTTCTACCCGTTTAAATAACTGGTCTACTCGTCTAGGAATCTTTCTTAAGTTCGGTAATATCAGTGCAAGTTCTTCCTCAAGTCGATCCTTTGTCGCAATTGGTTCTTTAAACGGCTTCTTAAATGCTTGTTTTAAATATTGATTGGAGAATTTTTTCGCTTCTTCAAAAATATTAAAGGTTGGCTCAATAATACGGAGAGTACCATCCAACGTCACGACAACACGTAACGCAACACTAACGGATGGGTAAAATTGAAGACCATAATCCCGAATCACAGTAAAAATTGAATAAACTAATTCATCCGTTTGTATTCGATCAACATAAGAGATTTTTAAAATGATTTGGCTAATCGCTTGCTCTAGTTCATGGCGATCGACATCGTTTTTATTTTTTACCAATAAGGAAATGCCATCAAATAAAATTGATGCATCCCGTTGCTGAATACCAATAAAGAATAATTTTAACCCTTCCTGCTGAGTAGAGGGTAGTCGGCAAACAGCACCAAAATCAAGAAGCGTAATGATTTTTGTTTCTTCATCATAATAAATATTTCCCGGGTGTGGATCTGCATGAAAAATACCTGAAACTAAGGCTTGTTCTAAATATGAAAACAATAGTGTTTCTGCTACTTCATTACAATTTGCATTATAAAATTGATAACGATTTGCCACACTTTGACCTTGTGCAAGTCCCATCACTAAAATATTTTCGTTACTGTACTTTTCGTATACTTTAGGAATATTTACTTTTAAATTACTGTTTTCCATAACGTTTTTTATTTGAATCATATTGCGTGCTTCAATATTAAAGTCAATTTCCTCTCTCAACGATGCTGCAAAGCCTTCAGCAATATCTCGGAAACCTAAATTTTCTGCCCACTGAGATTTAGAAGAAACCCAATTCGCAAATTCTATTAAAATACTTAAATCTTCCCGCATAATTTCTTTAACATCTGGACGTAAAAGCTTTACGACAACTTTTTCGTTTGTACTTTTTAATATTGCCCGATGTACTTGCCCAATGGAAGCTGCTGCAATTGGCTTCATACTAAAATCAGAAAAAACATCATGGATTTCACCAGGTAAGTTTTGTTTCAAAATATCCTTCACCTGTTGTTCTGAAAGTTGTGTAACATTTTGTTGAAGCTTTTCTAATTCTTCTATAAAAATAGGAGAAAACAGCTCTTTTCGAGTAGACAACACTTGGCCAAACTTAATGAAGATTCCACCGCATTGCTCGAGTGTATCTCGAAAGGCAACGGCCAATTCTCGGTCTGAATCACGATTTCTCGCATATTTCATAGTACGAGTAATGCCATTAGTCACGGCAATTTTTAATACTGTTCTTAATCTTTTTTGATGTCTCCAATAGCCAATTAAACGCTTAATGAAAGACTTCTTCCCTACTACTCGTCCATTATTTTCATCAAGGGCAATTGGGTCAAATAACTCAAAAAATAAATAGATAAGCATGGAAATTAAAAGCATACTTCCAACCCAAAGTAAGGTTGCCACATTCACGACGTTATTCATCGTAGAGAAAGAAAAAGTATAATCTGTTCCTCTTAAATACGTATACCAAAAGATGAAAGTTGTGAAGGAGACACTAATAATGACAGATAAAATTCTTTTAAAAATATTTACATTCGACCCGATTAACCGTCCACTAATAAAAAAGATTAATACGGATACAAAAAATATTTGAACGATTGGTAGAATAATATTCAATCTCCTCACTCACTTTCTTGTTAGATAATTGTACAATTCACCACAACATTTACATTCCCTCTAATTGCTTTACTAATCATACAAGTTTGTTCTGCTTTAATTGCTAAACGATTTGCAAGTCGAATATGTTTCTCACTTTTTTCCTTTAATGCAATTTCAACATGATGAATGATTTCTTTATAAGTGAGATTCGAGTTTTCCACTTCTACAATTCCTTCAGATTTCAATGTAAGATAAGCGGGCACTTTTGAAAGATCCAACATTGTTGCTAAAGAAATGAGATAACACGTAGCTGCTGCACTTAATAACAATTCATCTGGATTTGTACCAATGCCTGGGCCATTCATTTCTTTTGGAATGGATACTTCCGTTTTCAAATTACCGCATGAAATATATCCAACTTCATTTCGTCCTCCATCCCAAGTAGTTTCATATTTAAAACTGTGCTGACCATTCTTTAACATGATCTCATTCCTTTCCTACCCGTATATAGAAATGAGGACTCTATATAGTAAGAGCCCTCATTCTAAAGTACCATTGAAGTTGTTTTTACATCATCACTTCTGGATGCTGAATATATAATGATTTCTTTTGTATTATTTGAAAAAACTAATCCGTGCAGTTGGCCTTTTTCATAAATCGCGCCGCCTCCATCAATGCCGATCTTTTTCTTGTCTGGAGAGACCCATACGTCGCTAGATTGATCTGTATTTAATAGTGGGGTTGGTGTGTGGCCAAATACAACGATTTCTTTTGCTAAATGGGGGTTCGAGAAAAATTCTTCACGAATCCAAAAATAGTCATCAAACTTTGTTTCTCTAAAGTTTTCTACGTTTGCATCAATTCCAGCATGAACAAATAAATACGGTTCCCACAAGTAAAAACTTCTTAACTTCTTAATAAATCTAATAATATCACTATTATTTTTACGAATGCTTTCAGTTAATTCTTTTACAGAAAAGTTATCCGATGCTATATTCAAGTCTGGAACATCAAAAAAACTTTGAACCGTCGCAATACCCCCAACTTTTTGATTAAAGTAAAACTGGGATACCTCTTCCGGTTTATCTAACCAGTTAAGGAAAATCTGTTCATGGTTCCCACATAACGTAACGATATCGTACTGATCGGATAGTTCAATAACTTTTTTTAAAACCTTTAAACTATCAGGCCCACGATCAATATAATCTCCTAAAAATACGAGCTGTTCCTCTTCGGGATTCCAATACGTTAAAAGTTTCTCTAACAAATCGAAACTACCATGTATATCTCCAATTACAAATACTTTCTCCATCCACACACACCCCATTAACAATGCACTTTTGAAAAAGCAACCTTGAAATATGTATTCTTTATATTATTTTACCCTTCTTTTACAAATGCTCAACTATTTATACTAAACTATACCATATTTATTAAAGGTTGTTTATTTTATCCAAATAAATGTTGGGATTGTTACATTTGTATTTCCCCAAATATATTTTCTTCAAACAAGGGGCTGTCTGAAAGTCATTTGAGACAGCCCCTTTGCGACTGACGCTACCGCTTTCGTCACAGATAAATTGCGACTGACGCTACCGCTTTCGTCACAGATAAATTGCGACGAGGATGGTGCCTACCACCGCAGGAGCAATTTATCTGCGACGAGGATGGTGCCTACCACCGCAGGAGCAATTTATCTGCGACGAGGATAGTGGAAATTTATTTCGACTACCGCAGGAGCAATTTATCTGCGACGAGGATGGTGGCTACCACCGCAGGAGCAATAATTCATAAGTGATAATTATCAAGAAAGAAAAGGGGGTGTCCAAAAAATTTTTTACTTTTTGGCCCCCCCTTTCTTAAATCATATTCAGTTGATAAACTTTTTCTTTTGCCTCTTGCTGAATTTCTTCATATTTTTCAACTAATTCTTCATAGTTAATTGGCTTGCTAATTAAATATCCTTGAATAAAATCACAATTTTTTCTTTGTAGGTATTGTAACTGTTCAATAGTTTCAATTCCTTCTGCCACCACACTTAACTTTAAGTGCTGTGCCATTGAAATAATCATATCGACTAACGGTTCTCGATCTTCTATATTAGTGACTTTCTGAACAAAACTTCTGTCTATCTTTAAGCAATCGATTGGAAGGTCCTTTAAATACGACAATGATGAATACCCCGTACCAAAATCGTCAATTGCAATTGTAAGACCAATTTCCTTTAAATCTTTCAGTATTGGCGTAATATAGTTTGTGTTCATCGTCATACTCTCTGTTATTTCAAGTTCCAATGATTGAGGAGAGATATTTGTATCTTTTATAACTTCTTTAATAATATCAACAAAATTATCCTGGAATAGTTGTCCCACAGATAAATTTACCGACACCTTAAAAGGCTTATTCAAAACTTTCTGTAGCTCCATCGTTTGACGACAAGCTGTTTCTAGCACCCATCTTCCAAAGGGAATAATAAGCCCCGACTCTTCCGCTATCGGTATAAAGTCCATTGGAGAAATCCACCCTTTTGTAGGATGATTCCATCTAACGAGCGCTTCCATAGATTTAATTTCCCCAGTTTGTAAGTCTAACTGAGGCTGATATTGTAAAAACAACTCATCATTTTCAAGAGCTTTATATAAATCGTTTTCTAATTCTACACGTTTTGTTCGTAAATTTAACATGGAAGATTGGTAGAATAAAATTCTTTCAGGTACTTTATCAGCTTCATACATTGCAAATTGAGCATATTTGATTAAATTTTCACTTGTAGTCGAGTCTTTAGGATAATGGGCAATACCGATATTTAAATTGCCAGTTAATGAAAAGTGTTGAATATGGAACGGTGCAGCCATTATATTTTGAAGATCTTTACATAGCTTCGTAATTTCTTCGTCTTCTTTATATTCATTTATATAAATTACAAATTGATCAATTCTTAATTTACTAATGAAATACTTTTCTCCAATTACATTACTAATTCTTTCTGCTGCCATTTTTAACATTTGCTCAGAATAAAACGAACCTAAAGATGATTTAATCGCAGTAATCCGGTCAAACTCCATCACAATCAAAGTTTTTTGAGTTAACCCATGAATGGATTTATTTAACTTTTCTATTAAAAAACGTTCATTCGGTAATGTTGTTATTTCATCATAGTAAGCCATTTGATGCATTTCTTTTCTTGATTGTTCGAGATGTTTATTTGCTTCAGACATACTTTTAAATGGATATTCAACTGTTGTAAAATAAACCGCTCTAAAAATTGCAACATATGCGAAGAATTGGAACACATGGCCTGTGAAATTAGAAATATCATAAACATCATTATATGTAATAAAAAATATATCACTAATAATTATGTATATAGATGCTGTGATAAATAGGAGACTTCTTCTTATTGCTCTTTTAACTTGTTTATTTAAATAAAGGATTAAAACAATTTGACCAGCTAGAGCAAGAAATTGAAGTATATTTTTTAATGTTGTAGTACCAACACCTTCTTCTACTAATGTTGGTAAAAGTCGATTCGGTTGATAAATGACAATAATACATGCAAAGGTAAGTAAAATAGAAGTACCAAAGGCAATATTGCGAGCTGTTATTGTGCTTTTTTTATTTTTTGTCACCATAATTGCCAAAATACCAAAAGCTAATAATAATCGAGTAATCATATAAAACCATGTGGCTTGATATGGACTACTCTCCGTAATAAAAAATGGCATCCCTTTATAGGAGATCATATGGCATACTGTTAAAATTGCAATTGATAAAAATAAAGCTCCTAAGTAGATATCTTTATTAAATAAATTAAAACGTGTTGTTAACCATAGTTGAGCAGCAATTGACATTGTACCAATTGCACTTAATAATTCGATAAGTAAATGAACGGAAATATAATTTTCCTCTCCAAATATTCCATACAATTCATCACTAAAAAGGACAACAAGCGCAATTAATAGGATAGAACAAATCAGGTAAAGAGAAATATTTCTTATGTATTTACGATCAAATGTTTTTGTCATTAGGTGTCTCTCCGTATTTAATTAGTATTAATAACCTAACAAGAATCTTACATTTTTTCCTTTTTACATCATACCAATTTCCTAATTGAATTAAAATACTTCTCGATTAACTTTTAAAATAATGTAAAAAATCAATATTTTCTATAAATTAAGTAGGATATTTTGCTTTTTTTCATTTTTTACCATAAAATTTATCACTTTTATTCAAATTCCAAAATATTCTTTAAATTGATGAAAGAAAAAACTAGACATGGTTAAATTTTTCATGTATATTATAGAAAGTAATTATATCGCTTCTATCTAATGAATTCACATGTTACAAAAAGTAATCGTGATCGTTCGGTACTTTTTGTAATGTGTGAATTTTTTTTAGCATTAGAAGTAATTAATTATGGAATAAATTTTTGGAGGTCTATTTAAATGACACAAGGTACAGTAAAATGGTTTAACTCAGAAAAAGGTTTTGGATTTATCGAAGTTGAAGGTGGAAACGACGTATTCGTACACTTCTCTGCTATCCAAGGCGAAGGTTTCAAATCTTTAGAAGAAGGTCAAAAAGTTGAATTCTCAGTAGAAGAAGGAAACCGTGGACCACAAGCTTCTAACGTAGTAAAACTTTAATCCTAAAATAATCAAAGGACAATTTCAAAATTGAAATTGTCCTTTTTTTATTGTTCTTTCTCTTTATCAAACCACAGCTGTTCTTTATCATCCACATCACCATTATAATTAATTAAAATTTCTTCTCCCGCTTTGATATCTTTATAAGCGTAGAAATCAAATGTGTGGTTATCAAAGTTTATTTCATAGGTTGCATTTGGTTCATAGGAATGGTTAAACAACATTCCATAGCCAAGAAGGATGGCAGTATGATTGATACCATATTCAAAAGCATAGTCTGCAAGTAATGTCTTCTCAATATGTTCATGTTGCTCGTTTGGGTAAGCTATTACTGGCGCTTTATGTAGTAACTCTCCCTTTTTAATATCGCATGTTGCAAATACCCCTCTATTGAATTCTCCATCACTAAGGGGTGATGTTTTTACTTCTATCATGTTTTCTCTACCTACTTACTTTTAAAGTTCTTCTAACTATAACATTAATTTAACCATTAAGCTTTATATTAATATAAATCATTTGAACATTGATTCTTTCGCAGCATATAGTGCCTGATTTGCTTCACCAAAGCTTCATTTGGATTGCTTATGAAAGCAGTACAGTAGAAACGCCGAAGCTAGAAGTTACCGAGATAATTTGATCTTCCATTTGAAATCCACACTCCCTTTTCATTATGAAAGCTCTATCTCATCCCCAATTGATTCATAGGCCAATATAATTTTTTCCTTTAAATCATCTAAAAATCGACCTTGTTGATCTAATTTGATTGCTTCCTCACTTGTCCAAGTATATTTGATCACAAAACCTGGACAAATATTTAAACGGTCATAGTTTTTACTTAAGATTTTTTCTTGGATTCGATGATGATCCTCCGCTACAATCAGACCATCCTTTTCAAAGGATTGGAATAATTCGATAAAACCATCCCTTTTACATTGATGCAATTTTGGTGCGTGTTCCTTCCAGTACTGAATGTATTGTTCAAAGGAAAGACTTCCGTCAAACCATAAAAGGTTACTAGAACGATAAGACACATGGAAATTGCTACCGAGGTTAAATCCTTTTTCCTTTAAATTCATTAACTTTTCTAAATCCGTGTTCTCAAAAGTTTTCTTCGCTGCATGCATTGTGTCACCTGCATATAGCCATAAATCGATTTGCCAATCATCCCCCTTACCACTTGAATCAAGTGCAATTTGCTTAATCGTATTCTTCCCACTTTCCGCATAATATTTCCATCCACGGTGATACTTCACATTTGCAGGTTCTCCGCCAATCATTAAATCTTCTAATAATGCCACACATCGTTTGTTTAATAAGAACGGATTTCCTTTACAAACTGCAAACTGTGTATAAGGGTTCAAATAAGCAAATTCGTGATCGACATACTCAATGAAATCTTCTATCAACTGCTTTTCCAAACCTGAAATCATTTCATTAATGACAAGTATATTTAACTTTTCAATAACAGTACGCCATGACAGTGCACAAGGATGTTCAATAATATGAATATCAATTTCTTCCGAAAAAGCAGGATTTAATTGACGCGACCAAATATGTCCACGTAGCGGTTTATTCTCTACAATAAAAACCCAACCTGGATCTGCAAAAATAACTCCATCATAACGGGCACCACGGTCATCATTTTCTACTTTCGTTTCTTGTTCAAATTTATCATCAGAAATAATAATCGATACAACTTTACGACCTTCAATCTCACTTCCCTTAAAGACATCATTCATATGACTAAGCTGCGTACTAACAGATTCAATTTTTAAATCACCTAATCCAATGGAATCAATTTTCTCTTCTTCCTTCAAATCATATTTCATAAATTCCTGACGAACTAATTCAAAAAACATAATTTGTACGGATGGAATGTTCTTTAACAAAATTAAAAAGGTTCTCGTTAATTCATCTTCATGGTGATGGGGCTTATTTTTATAAGAATTAAAGACATTTAAATGATTCATAGTATAATACCTCCTAAAACTTCAAGTATTAATTATCTCAAATAAAATGAAAAGCCGCCATGACATTATGACGACCTCTACTAATTTATTCAACTACCTCTTTTAATTTTGCCTCTTTCATTTTTTCTTGTTCAATTGAAGTTTTAATGTAAGAATGTTTTTCACGAACAATAACTAATGCAATGGAAGCAAGGATTCCAGGAATAGCAAAAACGATAAAATTCATTTCAATGGGTAATGAAATCGACAGTAGGAATCCTCCTAATATCGGTCCCATCATACCGCCCATACGTCCAATTCCCGATGCCATCCCTAATGCTGTTGAACGAATAAAAGGTGGATAATATTGAGAAACATAGGCTTGTACAATATTTTGAGCACCAATCGTTGCAGCACCTGCAATAGCTACTAAAACATAGATATATAATGTATTTCCACCAAGACCAAGTAAAGTTAGAGCAATGGCACCTGATGCATACATCGGTACAAGCATCTTCTTCGATCCATATTTATCACATAGTCGACCGATAATAATTGTACCAACTATAGCTCCACCTTGAAGTGTAACGAGGAAGCCTAAGCTCGAATTTAATCCATAACCAGCTTCAATCATCAGTTTTGGTAACCATGTATTTAATCCATAAACCATTAGTAAGCAAGAGAAAAATGCAACCCAGAACATAATTGTACTAAGTGCTCTCTTTTCTTTAAATAACCCAACAACTGGAACCTTCGATACATCTTCTTGTATCGTTTCAATTTCCTCATTCCCATTAAAGGTAAATTTCGGATTCACTTTTTGTAAATTTTTAAATAACTCTTCTTTTCTACCTTTTCTCGCTAGGAAAACTGCCGATTCAGGTAATTGCTTGTACATTAAAGGTAAGAATAATAGTGGGATACCTGCAAACCAGAAGATTGACTCCCAACCTAAACTAGGCATGATAACGATGCCTAATATTGGTGCTAGCATTCCACCTACAGAATAACCACATAACACAATGGAAACTACCATACTTCTCATTTTTTTCGGCGAATAGTCGGTTAATAATGCAATTACATTTGGCATTATTCCTCCTAAACCAAGTCCGGCAATAAAACGGAAGATTGAAAACATCGTAGCATTTGATGCAAATCCACAAAGTAATGTAAATAAACTAAATAAAATTAAAGAGATAGCGGTTACATTTTTACGTCCTAATCGATCAGCTAAAACGCCAAAAATCATCGCACCGAACATCATCCCAAATAATCCATAACTGCCTATTGCACCAGCTTGTACAGTATCTAAGCCCCATTCTTCCATCAACAGTGGCACAGCTGTACCGTAAACTACTAAATCATACCCATCAAATAGAATAATTAAAAAACACCAAGTTAATAAACCGAAATGAAAACGGTTAAATTTACTATCAGCAATCACTTCTGCTACATTTATTTTTTTCATATTCTGCCCCCTTTGTATCCCCTCGTATTGTCAAAACTTATATATATAAATCGCTAATAATCGTTGGTTTTACAGTCTTTTATGCAAAAAAACTTGCCACCCCCTGAATTTTGATGTTAGTTGAGGTTACCACACCACACAAC
>NZ_RBZN01000016.1 GCF_003628435.1 Ureibacillus endophyticus
CAAAAACAAGGCGCAACCTTTTCGGAATGTTTGTCAAGAGCGATTGTCACCTCGTGCGGAGAGTACTTTCCGCCCTGAACGCTTGTGATTTTCAGTTTTTCATAGAAGTTTTGACACTACCCTATAGAATTCCATCACCCTATATATATAGTAAATTAGTCTCTTAATATGTATCAATTTAAAAATTTAATAGAATTAAAAAAGATGTCGGCATTAATCGACATCTACTGTTTTTCTATTTTTCCGTAAACACCGCCACCACCAACTGTAATACCGAGTTTTCCGTTTCTTGCCAGATCTATCGTAGTAGCAATTTTTAGTGGTATCACTTGTGCTAGTTCCTCCACACTTACATGGTGCAAAATATTCATTTCTGTTCCAAAGACATTTAATAATTTTTCAATTGTTTTCGGTCCAATTCCCGGAATAAAATCAAGGGGAATTTGATGAATGTACGGCGGTCGCTGACGTGTATGATATTCTGTATCAGATAATTCTTTAATTCTCTTTGAAACGCCTTTTATTAATTGGGATTGCCCACAGTACGGGCAATGAATTAACCCTTCTTCTTCAACAGATTCACCACAATTTGCACATACTGTTTCATGATATTTTCCAAGTAACGGATTTAACCCATAATTTGAGAGAACTCCCCTTCCCTCTTGTTCATGAAGTGCGAGTTTTAACTCTTGAAAATTGACATCACCCAGCTGTAACTTTTGATATTCTCTCGCTAACTTACCAAGAGAATGAGCATCTGAATTCGTCACGAAAGTATATGGATTTAATTCACTAATATCTTTGACCATATACGTATCAGAACTAAGTCCAAGTTCAATACCATCAATAAGTTGGGGATCAAATACTTCCTTTAAACTTTTTACTACACCTTTTCCATAAAGACTTTTAAAAGGTGTAAACACATGAGCAGGGATAAAGAGTCCGCCTAACTCACGAACTTTATTCTGCAATGTAAGTCCATCACAATATATTCGTTGAGAGCTTAAATGAATGTTTTTCAGATGATGACTCATCCATTTCGAAAATTCCTTCATTATTTCAATTGTTGGAAAGAAGGCGAGGACATGAATTGGGCCATGACAATGCTCATCATATATTTCAATTTCAGAGCCTAATATCAAAGTCGTTCCTTCATATCGTACTCCACCAAGTGGTAGTTCCTGCGCTTTCTCCTCCATAATCAGTTGCTCTATCTCCCCAATAACTTCTGGAGAATGGCAATCAATAATTCCGATTAAATCTAACCCTTTTTTACTACTTGCTACATCCAAAATATTTTGTAGCGTTAAATTTTTGCTTCCAGTAATTTTTACAGCTCTACCGCTTTGTGTTCGGCCTATATGTATATGTAAGTCCGAAAAATAACTTTGCAACATTTGAAAATCACATCCCTTCTTCTCATATAGAATGGATTACATTTCATAAAATATCCCTTGATTAGCTCATCACTTCAATCATGACTAAAATCCACGCTACTAAAAATAAAACTCCTCCAATCGGTGTAATTGCACCTAATTTCTTTATACCTGTGACAGATAATACATATAGACTTCCAGAAAAGAAGATTACTCCTGCCAACATTAAATATCCAGCCCACATTAAAAGACTTGTTTCCCCTAACAAAACATCATTTGATAAAGTACCTAGAATAATTAGCCCTAAAGCATGATACATTTGATATTGCACTGCTGTGTTCCAATTTTGTGCATAACGCGGCTCTGCGAATTTATCTTTTAATGCATGAGCTCCAAAGGCACCCAGCGCAACTCCTAAAAATGAAAGCAATGCCCCTAAAAAGATTAATGTATTCAAAATATATCACTCCCTAAATGTAAACTTAGTTTTCTCATCTATTTTAGGATAACAATTTACTTATACAAAATAAAAACTGTATAATTAAGTAATTTCTTAATTATACAGTTCCCTGTTAGATTTAATTTTTAAACTTATAACGTTTTACATCGCCATTATTAAATTTCACTTCAAGTTCAATGTTTTGGTAATCCTTTTCTAAATTAAAAGCAGATAACACTTCGTTTAATACTTCATCATCACTTGTATTTTCATCAAATGTTAGTTTTGCTAATTGTGGAGCTATTTGTTCATTTGCAGCATCGCCTTTTAATTCGACATTGTTAATTTCATCATCAACTTCAACACCAACTACATCTTGGTTTTTTGTATATTCAACATCAAAAGAAATATCGTTCGGATAATCTACGTCTAAATCAAAGTGTGTAAAGTTATATTCACTATTCCCAGTATTTTGATTGTCTGTTGTTTGTTCAACTGTATCATTATCAGTATTTTCTGTTTGCCCAGCTTCATTATTACCCGTTACAACTTCATCTTGATCGATATCATTATTGTCATTGCATCCATACAATACGCCTACTAATAAAGGTATAATCAGAAATGATTTTATCGCATTCATGTCGTTTCTCTCCTTAGTTGAATTTTCACTCTCATATTTTTCCCATATAACTATTATTTATCCATTCAATTTAAAGTTTTCCTAAATTGAAAAAGCGCAGTTGAATACTTCAACTACGCTTATTTTTAAGCTTCTTTTTTCTCTTTTACTTTTCGTTTCCGAGTTACCGGTTTCTTAGTCGTAGTGGACGTTTTATCCAACGATGCTTGTAATGCAGCCATTAAGTCTGTCATATCGGAAGGAATTGCAGATGTTGGTTTATCCGTTGCAGTAACGGTTGCTTCTCCAGATTTCTTCTGTTCAATCAGTTCCATTAATGCTGTTCTGTATTCATCTGTATATTTTTCAGGCTCAAATTTTGTTGTTAATTGTTCGATTAACATAAGAGCCGTGTCCAATTCTTTTTGCGTGACTTTTTCGGTATCTGGAATATTTGGAACTTCTGCAGCATTTCGAACTTCATCTGGAAAATGGATTGTTTCCATCAATAATGTATCATTATAAACTCGAACAATTGCTAACTGCTCTTTCGAACGAATCGTAATTTTAGCTACGCCAATTTTCCCTGAGCTACTTAACGCTTCACGTAATAATGCATACGCCTTTCCACCTCCACTATCAGGAGCAAGGAAATAGCTTCGTTCAAAATAAATTGGATCAATCTCTTCAAGTTTTACAAACTCAAGGATTTCAACTGATTTATCTTCATTCTCTTTTTTAATTCTTTCAAGTTCCTCATCATCTAATACCACAAATTTATTTTTCGAGTATTCATAAGCTTTTACAATGTCTTCATTTTTCACTTCTCTATCGCAAACAGGACAAACCTTTTGATAATTAATCGGACTATTACATTCCTTATGTAATTGTCTTAACTTGATATCCTTATTTTCTGTTGCGGCGTGAAGCTTTACTGGAATATTAACAAGACCAAAACTAATGCTACCTTTCCAAACTGTATGCATTATGACTTCACCTCTCTTTTCGTTATTATGCTTATTTACATTCTTTCTATGTATAACGTGTTGTTTTATTGAAAAAATAAAGGGAAAAAGAAGGTTTATATCAATGAAACCAATGCTCCTTACTTCAACCGAAAGCACACCGACCGGCAAGGACTGGATTTACGAAACGAAATATGATGGCTTTCGATGTCTTGTTATTTGGGAACAAAAAACACCGAAACTCATTAGCAGAAACGGAAAAGAGCTCAATACCTACTTCCCTGAGTTGATTCAATATTGTGAGGATATATACGAAGATATCGTCTCTCATTTACCATTAATTTTTGATGGTGAAATTGTATATTTGACAAATAACTTTAAAAGTGAATTTTCAATTGTTCAAAAACGCGGAAAGACAAAAACTGAAAAAACGATACAAGAACTCGCAAAACAATTTCCATGTAACATTATTGTTTTTGATTTGATACTGTATAAAGGAAACTTATTAGAAGGGTTGCCTTTAAACGAAAGAAAATCACTACTACATAAACTTAAATTGTTTGAACAAGTAGAGTACCAAAATAAAGGTACAATCCAAATGATTAAAGAGTTTCACGATTCTGATAAGCTATGGAAAAAAGTAAAGAAATATCATGGGGAAGGAATTATTGCAAAGAAAACAACAAGCCAATGGGAAAGAGGAAAGCGTTCAAATCAATGGTTAAAAATTAAAAACTGGCGAATTGTTACGGTTATCCTTACTCAATATGATCAAGAAAACGGCTATTTCAATGGTGCAGTCTTTAAAGATGACCAATTAGAAGTTATTACAAATTTCCGTCATGGGTTTTCCGATGAAGAGATGGGGACCCTATCTACATTTTTTCTTTCAAAAGGAAAACAAACATCTGCAACCACTTGGGAATTACCACCCTCCATTTGTGTAGATGTAGCGTGTATTGATTACGATGGAAAAAAATTAAGAGAACCAAGATTTGAAGCTTTTCGATTCCACACTGTGCCAGGTGATGTTACTTGGGAAGGAATGCTTCGTCAATTAAATCCGTTACCAGAAACCATTACAATCACTCATCCAGATAAACCAATTTGGCCTGCATTGGGATTGGTAAAAGATGATTATATTTATTATTTACAACAAATCGCTCCATACATGCTTCCCTTTTTAAAGGAGCGTCTTTTAACAGCAATTCGTTTTCCCCATGGAGTACCTGGAGAAAGTTTTTACCAAAAGAATGCTCCAGAATATACACCGGAATTTATCAAAACAAAGGTACATGAAGATATTGAATATATAATTTGTCAGGATATCGAGTCCTTATTATGGCTCGGAAATCAACTGGCCATTGAATTTCATATACCTTTTCAAACGGTTTCAACAACTTATCCTACAGAAATTGTTTTCGATTTAGACCCACCTTCAGTAGACGAGTTTTCCCTCGCCATAGAGGCAGCAACTCGAATGAAAGCAATTTTTGATAATCTTAACTTAACTTGCTTTGTAAAAACATCTGGAGGAAAAGGGCTTCAACTCTATATCCCTTTACCAAAAGATACTTTCTCTTATGATGAATGTAGGGTCTTTACTGAATTTGTTTGTCGCTTTTTATGTGAACAAGAACCGAAATGGTTTACAACCGAACGTCTCAAAAAAAATCGCAACAATAAACTGTACTTAGATTATGTACAACATGCGGAAGGAAAAACGATTATCGCCCCGTATTCTGCAAGGGGCAATGAGTTCGGCTATGTTGCAACCCCACTGAATTGGAATGAAGTCAATAGTAAACTAACCCCAAAACTTTTTCCGATTCCTGCTGTTCTTGAGAGAATCACTACAATTGGCGATCCATTTCAAAACTATTTTAAAACACAACAAGAAGAAGAATTTCGAGCAGTATTATCAACTTTAAATAAGCTTAAAAAATAACCTGGAGGTGTCCAAAAAGTAATAATTTTTTGGACACCTCTTTTCTTTCTTGATAAATATCTCTTATGAATTATTGTTCCTGCGGTGGTTGTCACTATCCTCGTCGCAATTTATCTGTGACGAAAGCGGTAGCGTCAGTTACAAAGGAGCTGTCTCAAAATGACTTTTCAGACAACTCCTTTTTTCTTATACCCATTTGAGTTCTTCTAAAATATTGAGCACATAATACAATCACGATAATCAAATCAATAAAATCTCCACCATAATACATGATAATTCCACCCATTTCCGCATCAAATTTATCAATTCCTTGTGGAGGATTTGCATAAATCCATTTTGATAAAATACTGTGGGATGCCATTGCCAAAACTAATACAATCGAGCGGTAGATAAAACTATATCGGTGGGGTGAAGGATCAAAAGATATCATCGAAGCCGTAAACACATATCCTGCTAAAAACACATGGAAATGAATTAAACTATAAAGCAAGATGGACGAATGCATTGCGTTATAAAGTGGAGTTACATATAACACCCAAAGTCCACCCATATTTAAAACCGTTGCTATTATTGGGTGAGAGACAATTTCAACATACTTACTTTTTAATATTCGACTCACTATTCTTGCATGCTGAACCTTTAAACATCTTAATAAAAGGGTGATTGGTGCCGAAAATACGAGTAATAATGGTCCAAGCATCCCTAAAAGCAAATGAGTCATCATATGAGATTGGAAACTGTTATGGGCCTTTTCAGCAATAGGTCCGACTAAACTTATCGCAATACAGATTATTCCAAGACTCCATAATACAATTCGGTACAATGGCCACTGGGAGTATTTTTTATTTGATATCATGACGCCGACTATATAAATTGCAATTAGTAATAAAAACACAATACTACCGAATATTGTCCCAAACCAGTGAACAGGTTCATGATGATGATGCATTTAACTCACCTGTACTTGAGGATTTTCTAAGTAAGATTACCCCGATGATAATCAAAATAACAGCTATTACATTCCAAGAAAGGTCATAATAGAAAATCTCAACATTATAACGGATTTGATGGATTTTCATTAATTTATGTTGAATCGTCCCATCATATAGTTGAAATACACCTGCCCCAACAAAGATACCGCCTACCCACTTCTTTTTTTTCCAAATTTTCCGCTTTCGCATATCAGCTAACATAAATAATCCAGCTACTGTTGAAAACCAACTAAACGCATGGAACAATCCATCTGAAATTAGACCAACACTTAATGTAGCCTTATCGTAAAAGTGATGCCAATGAAGCAATTGATGGAATACTGCTTCATCGAAGAACGCAACTAACCCGATTCCGAAAAAAATCCCAGACCAAATATTATATTTATTATGATTCATATTTCACCCTCAAATAAGTTTGTATTTACCACCCCATTTTATCCAACAATTGTAAATTCTATAAGTTTGTTTAAACCTAACTAAAAACAGGTATCTCCTAATATTTGAGATACCTGTTCCACTACTTTATATTAATGACTATGCGCATGATGATGGTGGTGCTCATGTTTTAGTTTACATAAAATTGAGTCCTCATGTTTATGTTGATTGTCTTCTATTTGCAAGGTTACATGATTAATACCAAAGTGAGCTAGTTCATGTTCGATGTGTTTCAGTATTTGTTGACTTTCCCGAAGTGTTATGTGTTCATCTACTACAACATGACAAGAAAAAGCATTTTGACCACTTGTAATGGACCATAAATGTAGATCATGAATATCGATAACGCCTTGAGTAGATTTTAATAAATCAATAATCTCTTCTATTTTTATATTACTTGGTGTCCCTTCCATTAATACGTGAATTGAATCCTTCGTAACTCGGTATCCACTTACTAGAACAAGTAAAGCAACAATTACACTTGCAAGCGGATCTGCCCAACCCCAACCAAAAAACATTATTAGTAAAGCTGCTACAACTGCACCGACAGATCCTAGCATATCACCAATTACATGTAAAAATGCAGCACGTAAGTTCAAGTTTTCCTTTGTATCGCCACCGTGCATGATTATCCATGCAACTAAGATATTTACGAGCAATCCAATAATCGCAATCATTAACATACCTGTTGAAGCTACTTCTGGTGGATTTGCAAATCGTTCAATTGCTTCATAAAAAATAAACAGAGCAATAATCACTAATGTAACACCATTAAAAACGGCTGCTAATATTTCAAAACGTTTATACCCATATGTTTTACTGTAACTCGCAACTTGTTCCCCTAGTTTAAAAGCTAAAACACCGACACCTAGAGAGACTGCATCACTTAACATATGTCCTGCATCCGAAAGAAGGGCAAGACTATTTGTAAGAAATCCCCCAATAACTTCTATTATCATAAATGCACTTATTATAAAGAATGCAATGGTTAATGTTTTTTTATTCGCACCATGTGTATGGTTATGATGCGCATGATCATGTCCGTGTCCCATAATTAATCACCCTTCCCTTTATATTAGTATATGTTCATATAGAAATATTGTAACTACAACTTAACTATGATTAGCATGTTCAATCGTTTGCTTTAACATGTTCATTACGTGTTCATCATCTTGAGAGTAAAATAATGTTGTTCCTTCTCGACGATATTTTACTAAACGAAGATTTTTTAAAAACCGTAATTGGTGAGAAACCGTAGATTGTTTAAGTTCTAATGTTTCAGCTATTTCATTAACGGAATATTCCTTCTTAAAAAGTAAATTCAAAATTCGAATACGTGTTGGGTCACTTAATGCTTTGAAAGTTTGGGACACTAAAAAAAGCGTCTCCTCATCTAAATCGTCCTGGTATGCTACTTTCATTTCTTGATCCATATACATCCCCCTAAAATCTTAAATATGAATATATAATCATATATGAATATTATATGCTGACGATTACTTTTTGTACAGAATTTTCGGACAGAAAAAGGCAGTACCCGAAAAACGGGAACTGCCCTTCTTCTTTTAATAATATTGTAATTCTCTTCCAGACTCGTTAACTTTATGTGCTAAACGGATTGTTGATACCGCAATGTCTGCATAAGATACTTCTTTTTTAGGACTAAATAGGTCATTTTCTGTTGGTAGAAGTTCTAATGCAACAGCTAATGCAACATGTCCAGTATTTGTAACATCTGCAGCATCTTTCACATTTACTTTATAAATGTCTTTATGTTTTGCTGCCTGTTCTAAACCTAGAGCACGAATATACCAAACAGCTAATTCTTCACGAGTTAGCTTTGCTTCTGGATTAAAAGTATCGTTTGATGCATCTAGAATTCCGATTGCAACCGCTCTTTCAATCACACCAAAGTATGGGTGATCTGGTCCAATATTTTCGAAGGTTTGTGTTGTTTCTTCTTGTTGAGGATACATACCCTCATAGAAGTAAGTAAGTGATTTTACTAAAACTTTGATTGCCTCACCTTTAGTAATTGCACTATTTGCATTGAAAGTACTAGAATCTTTTACTTCTAAAATATTTTTTTCAATTAAGTAATTTAACTCTTTTTCAGCAGTTGGATGTGTTACTGTAGACGTTTCTTTCTTTCCAAACAAGCTCGCCCATTCACCTGTTGTTGCATCAAGTGAACTAATTTGTTGTTCGTTATAAGTTGGTACATAAACTAATGAATAATGTTTCTCTTCTTCATTTTGTTTCGTGTAAAGTAATTCTAGATTCATTGATTCTTTGAAACGATCAGTTGCTTCATTTACAGATAATATTCCTTCCGTTGAAGGCCACTCATCAATATTTTGATCGTTCACATATAAATTCGTTACTTCGCCTTTGTCTGTAATACTAACGTTTATATCATCACCAGTAACAGCGATACCATTTACAATTCTAGGGAATGTGAAGTTATATACTCCTCGTTGCTTATCATAATATGGCTCGTTAATTGGTTTTGCATATTGATTTAAATAAGATGGTACCCACTCTCTTAAGAAAGCAGTAGCTTTTGATAGAGCTTCAGCTTTTGATAGTGTAGCCTTTGTATCTTCTTCTTTTTTCGTTTCAGTTAACACTTCATTTTTTAAATTATGATACTGAATAAGTTCTCCTGTTGCCTTATCAATTTCGATACTAGTACCATATCCACCATTTTTATATTCATATGAATAGTTAATCATAATGACTTCTTTGCCATTGTAATTTGTCGTTTCTTCAACACTGTGAATTGTTAACTTAACATCTTCTGAATCAATCTTTAAAAGATCGTTTGCAATTGTTTTTGCTTGTTCAGTAGTAATTCCAGGTTGTCTAGGTGATAGTTTTTGATTAACTATTGGTTCTACTGTTTTTCTAGCAGGTAGTGATTGAGAAATACCATCCGCTGTAAACCAATTACCACTTAGAGCATGTACTCCACTGAATTGAGAAGTTGGATTATAAACTAGCTGTACAGTACGTTCACCACTTAGGTAATCATAATTGATTTGGTATTGTAATTGAACAGATAGGTTGTCCTTAATTTTTTTCAAAACATCAGCTTGTAATTTTAACTGACCTTTCTCATCAAATGTTGATTTTTGTGCTGTCGTATTACGATAGAAATCTGTTATCTCACCATTTCCTAGCACTGTAACATTAATTTGTTGATCTGCAACTTTTACATCTGAGTGTGTTTTCGCAAACGTAAACGCATAGCGAATCGGCTCTGTTAATAGTTGGTTCCCATATAAGTAGTAATAGTTACTATCATTTGTAATTAATTTGTATTCATTGCTGTTTGGGAATTTTTTTATAAAGTTTAAGGCAATTTGTTTCGCCTCATCCTCAGTTACTTTTGCAGGGAACAACGCATCGGATTGATTAATAGGTTGGAAATAGAAATTTTCAACTTCCAAATTATCTCCAGCAAATGTAATACTACCGTAAACATATTTCCCTTTAATATTTTTATTAAAATTTAAATTGTAACGAATTGTATCGTCCCAAGGGTATTCCTGCCCAGAACTCATGTAAAAATCGTTGTTTGATAAAAAATCAAACTTATTTGGGAAAAGCTCTTTTAATTTTTTTATTAAATCTTCTTTTGCAACTTGAGCTTCTGTTGATGCAACCTGAATTAGTATTTTTTCAGCTTGTCCACCCACAGGAGTTTGAGCACTTGCAACAGAAGCCAATAGACCTAGAGATAGCGCGGCTGTTGTAACAGGAATTCCAATTTTTTTAAACTTAACCAAAATACCCCTCCTCACTTTATACATACCATTTTATTACATAATAGGAAATTAAAAAATAGACTTTTGTCTCTATTAACCTTACATTTATGTCACAAAGTGGTTTACAAAAAAATAGCCTCAAATCTACTAGTAATTCGTAGTTTCGAGGCACAGAATATAGTTAACGTTTTGTTACATTGAAATTCTCACCTATTAATAACCAGTTTTGTGGGAATGGGAACCCTAGCTTCCAATAACTAATTCCTCTTAAATTGAGTCTCTTCATCAGATTAAACTTTGCCTGAATGGATCTTGCATCTTCAAACCAAACTTTGTGAGCTTTTCCCGCGCTATCTACATAATTAAAGTGTGGTGCTTGTGCTGTGTAGTCATATTGAATGGCAACATTATTATCCCTAGCAATTTCAATCGCTCTTTGTGGACTTACTGCTCGTGCATATTGGCCACCTGGAACAAATGGTAGTGTCCAATCATAACCATATAAATTTTGACCCATCATGATTTTACTAGCAGGCATTTCTGTTAAGGCATAACGTAATACTTTTTCTACTTCTTGAATTGGTGAAACTGCCATCGGAGGTCCTCCAGAATACCCCCATTCATAGGTCATTAATACAACAAAGTCAACTATCTCTCCATGTGCCCGGTAATCATGCGCTTCATACCATTGACCTGCTTGATCCGCACTTGTTTTAGGAGCAAGAGCGCTTGAGATTAAGAACCCTTCATTGTGTAAATAATTAGCTGCTTTTCTTAAAAAGTTATTGTATGCTTCTCGTTGATCGCCTGGTAAAAACTCAAAATCAAAATGAATATCGGATACTCCACCAATTCTACGTGCTTCGTCTACAATGTTTTCAAGCAATACATCTTGAACTGCTGAACTTTGTAAGATAGCTCTGCCTAGTTCACCACTAAATTGACCATTTTCTAAATTGGTAACAACTAGCATTAAAGTTGCACCTGTGGATTGTGCCACCTCTGGAATTCCTACAGTTGGGATTGGATCTAGGCTACCATCCCGTCTAGCTTCATAACTAAAAGGTGCTAAGTATGTTAAGTATCTTCCTATCTCTCTCGCTTCAGTTAATAATTCTTCACTAACTGTATCCCCCATTGGTTCGATATAAATATTCACTTCTGCATCTCGTTTTGGCATAGGTGGAATATAGAGACGTGTTCCAACAGCTAATGGTGCATTTGGATTGATGCCGTTGATTTGTGCTAACGTCGTATAATTTATTCCAAAACGTTGTGCTATTGAAAATAACGTGTCCCCTGGTTGAACCCAATAAAAGCTTCCGTAAATTGGAATGACCAAAGCTTGACCGATTACTAAAGTTTCAGCACCCTCTATCTGGTTAGCACGGGCGATATTTTCTACCGTACTTCCGTAGGCTTGTGCTATCCCATATAACGATTGACCCGGTTGAACAACATGTATTTGAATTGTATTTCCTCCCCTTTACGTTGTTCGAAACAATACACCAATAAATTTTATGTTTTTACTGAGGAGAAAATCACAACAATAAATAAAATGGGCTACTAATGTTCAATTGTTCCATTAGTAGCCCATTTGTTAATTCACAATATTATGTTCGTAAAGGTAATCATACGTAACGTCCACAAATAAATATTCATGGTCATTAAGTGCCATCGAGTACGTACGCGTTAATTCGCCTGTCACAATGTCACTATAGATACTAGAAAGTTCACCTTTTCCATCATTTCTCAATTTAATAATATTGAATAAGAAATACGGACGCCAACTCCAGTTTTTCCCTACAGCCTCTTGATCCACTATCCAATTTCCGTTTTGACGAACGATATTCGGCGAGATTTGGAACCCTTCCTCATTACAAATATAAAAACGGAATGCAATATTCTCCAATTGTTTTGCAAGCTGCAATAATTTCTCATCATTATTTCGTTCAGGTTTTGTATTCTCAACAATTGTGGCAATCTTCTTTTTTAATTGAAGCATTTCACCGTATTTCACTTCCAATAACCGCTTTTCAGTTGAAATAAACTGTTGGCATTCATTACGGAAACGTTCTTTTAATGTATCTTTCGGAATAAACTGATTCGATGGTTTTTGCAAATACCCACCTTTAAAATAGCGTGCACCATTTTTCCATGCATGGTGTAATTGATAATCTGTTGATATATTATCAAACATTAAAGTAGCACCAATTTTCACTGCTAATGCTTGAATTGTCGTAAACACGTGGTTTTGTGCTCCCCACGCATTGTAATTTAATTGGCTAACATTAATTTTTAAGACTGCTGGTTCAAACATCAATATTTGATCCAAATTACTTTCAGAACCAATTTGATCTAATGCAATTTTTACACCATATGTTTTTATATATCGAATTGGATGTTGTAACTGTTCAAGATCTCCAACATACTTATGTTCTGGAATTACTAAATAAATGTATGGAAATTGACTTTCTTCAACCAATTCTTTTAACATTTCGAAATATCTATCACCAAAATCAATCATAAGTAAATTAGGATTACAAGGTAAATAGAGGGCAATCTGTTTTTGTAAAACTTCTTCCTTTGAAAATGTAATCGCTTTCTTTATAAGATTTAACTCCATTTCAGATCGTAAATCTTCTGGAATCGTTTCATCATATGTAAGTTCAGTAACGTTTACCGTTTTCCCTTCAATTGTAAATTGTCCAATTACTTCATATGCTACGATTACATGCTCATCGGCACTGTAAATTGGTTCAAAAGAGACGTTCATATCATCTACTTTGTCTAAAATATTCAGAACATCCATTTGTCTAACCCCCCACCAAAATCTTATAAAACAATAATTACTACCATAATGATTATACACTATTTTTCATGTTAGAAAAGATAACACAACGAAAAGAATACTTTTAATATAATAAAAATAAAAAGAACACACCGTTAATAAGTGTATTCTTGTTGAAGTGGAAATATTACATTATTAAATTTAAAGTTAAATAAAAAACGAGTATAAAACTCGTTTTTTATGATTTTATAAAGCTTTATTTCATTTGTGGTTGTTCTGGATTAACGGCGCGTTTTAGGAAGAACGATAGTATTAGGGCAACTA
Organism: Ureibacillus endophyticus; assembly: GCF_003628435.1. Taxonomy (GTDB): domain Bacteria; phylum Bacillota; class Bacilli; order Bacillales_A; family Planococcaceae; genus Ureibacillus; species Ureibacillus endophyticus. The sequence continues at coordinate 13,660 of NZ_RBZN01000016.1, forward strand.
ATGAAATAATTGTTGCCACAAAGAATGCGAATTCGATTCCTTCTAAAAGTGCTTGTTGTGTAATTTGAGTTTTTAACTCTAACATCTGTGCTTCTGTCATTTGTCCAGTTGCATTTGCAGCAGCATCTTTTGCCAAATCCTCCCCAACAGAAGTTGTACGAGCATTCATCACTGCGATTAAGATAGCAGTACCAATTGAACCTGCAATTTGTTGAATCGTATTGTTTGTCGCAGTTCCATGTGGATTTAAACGTCTTGGTAGTGAGTTTAACCCATTTGTTGTAATTGGCATCATTACAAGAGACATACCAAACATTCGTAATGAGTAAACCATAATAATGTATAATTTTGTTGATTCTAAATCCAACTGTGACAATAAGTAAGTAGAAACAGTAGTGATTGTAAGACCAACAACTGCTAAAATTCGAGGACCCATTTTATCAAACAATTTCCCTGTAATTGGTGACATGAGTCCCATAACGATGGCACCTGGTAACATCATTAAACCAGATTCTAACGGATCAATACCACGAACATTTTGTACATAGGCTGGTGTTAAAATCATACCACCCATTAATGCCATTGCAATGACTGTGTTAATTATTGCAGCATATGCAAATGGTCTTGCTTTGAAAATTTCCATACTTAGTAATGGCGTTTCTAATCTTAACTGACGTAATACAAAAAGAACGACTCCTATTACACCAATTACAATGGTTGTAATAACGATTGGATCTGACCAACCATCATTACCTGCAGTACTGAAACCATAAAGAATTCCACCAAAACCGATTGTTGAAAGTACTAATGAAAAATAATCTAATGTTACTTTTTTAGTAGGTAAAATATTTTTTAACTTCCAAATACTTAAAAGCAAACTTATTAACGCAAATGGTAAAATCATACCAAATAATACGCGCCAATCATAATGCTCTACAATATATCCTGATAACGTTGGTCCAATTGCTGGGGCTGAAATCATAACTAAACCAAACACACCCATAGCTGCACCACGTTTTTCAATTGGAAAACTAATTAACATTACGTTCATTAATAATGGACCCATTACCGATGAACCAACAGCTTGAAGCATTCTTCCTATTAATAGGATACTAAATGTTGGAGAATATGCTGCTAATGCTGTACCCACTGTAAAAATAACAGTTGCTACAATAAATAACGGTCTAGTATTAAATCGTGTAATTAAAAAGGCTGACGCTGGAATTAATACACCACTCACAAGCATGTATCCAGTTACAAGCCATTGTACTGTTGCGTACGTCACTTTAAAATCTTCCATCATTGTTGGAAGTGCCACATTTAATAATGTGTTATTTAAAAATGACACAAAAGCTCCGACAAATAATATTGCTATCATTAAATACGGAGGCTTTTTCGTTGTTTGCTCATTGTTCATATTTTAACGTTCACTCTCTCCCATTTTATTCACGTAGCTAATTTTATACTCATGGTCTAATTTTTTCAATAAAAATTATAAATTATTTAAAATCATTGATATGAAAGTGTTTACAATTTAGACTAGTGGTATAATTAAATTAATAATTATAAAAAAAGGTGGAACTATGAATAAAAGAAAAAGACAAATTATCCATGCAGCACGTCACCTTTTCATTGAAAAAGGGTTTAATGATACTTCTATTATTGACATTATTACTGCAGCTAACGTATCAAAAGGTACTTTTTATAACCATTTCAGTTCTAAAATTGAATGTTTGATTTCAATATTAGAAGAGACAAGAGAAGAAATAATTAATCAGCGTTCTGAAGTGGCTTTAAATGAAGATCCCTCAAATAAAGAGGTACTAATAAAACAAATTGCGCTACTTGCCTATATACATCGCAAAAGAAACCTAGCACAAATCTTTGAGTCACTTTCAGGGAATACAGACAAGGAATTAAAAGAGGTTATCCAAAAATATTTAATATCAGAGCTAACCTGGCTATCTAGCCGGTTCGTTGATATTTATGGTGAGAAAATTAAGGAGTTCTCTTTTGAATGTGCAGTTCAAGCAATGGGAATGATGCAACAATCTTTACGAATTTTTGCAATGGCGACAACCCAATTAGCGTCTCCCGAAATCGTTGTACAGGTCATCATGGAGCATATTGATGCGATAATTGAACGACAGTTGGAATCAAGAAATATCATTTTTACCAGAGATATTTATCAATCATTTTTACAAAAAGTTGATGAAAAAATCATAACGAAAGAAATATTACTTGAGCAACTGCATGGATTTAAAGAAAAATTAACACAACATGACCGGGTAGATGGAATTGAATATACAAACTTCCTAATTAAAGAGCTCAATATTGATGATGATAAGTTTTTTGTATTAGAATCCATCAGCCAAGCATTTACGAAATCATTCGCCAATACACCCCATGAAGCTGAAGCTCATGAAATTGCAGCTTCCCTATGGAGATATTTACAAGGAAAAAGACAACGCAAAAATTAATTTTCTCCCTTTCTTTTGAGGATACTTAATGATAAGAGATTCCTTTTTGGAGGTGGATAGATGGGATTTAATTTTAGAAAGAGCATAAAGATTGCTCCCGGTGTGCGACTCAATGTCGGAAAGAAAAGTTCCAGCCTTAGCTTTGGCGGAAAAGGACTCCGCTATTCAATTAACACAAGTGGTAAACGTCGTGCTACGGTTGGAATACCGGGCTCAGGTATTTCTTATTCCACAACAAGTGGTGGGAAAACATATAAATCTCCCGCCTACCAAAAAAGACAAACTTTAAAGCAGCAACAAATGCAAGAAAAGAAAGAGCTTGCACGATTTGAAGTGGAGACGTATTTAAATACTTGTGAAATATTAAAATCTATCCATATTGAAGCAGATGATCAAGTAAATTGGAATGAGTTAGCTACTTGTCCTCCACCATTTCAAAAAAATGAAGTTGGGCCAAATGAACAGGTAGCCCTTGAAGCCCTTCACAGCTATAAACCGAGTTTCTTTGGAAGGCTATTAAAAAACGATAAAAGAAAATTATTGGAGAAAGCCGTTTTACTTGCAAGAAAAGAAGATGAAGAAGCATATGAAGATTGGCAAAAACTAAAAGGATTGGTTGAACGAATTCTTGCTGGTGACTTGGATACATATATGCAAGTCATTGAAGAGATGGAGCCATTAAATGATTTAAGCGAATATGGAAGTGGTTTCGAAATCGGTTGTAACGATCCGACCACTCTAGTTGTTACCTTTGATGTCCATTCAAAAAGTATTATTCCTACAATGGAGAAAACCTTAACAAAGGCTGGAAATTTGTCTGTTAAAAAGCTAACAAAAACTAAGTATTTTGATTTGCAACAGGATTATGTGTGTAGTTGTACGATTCGAATTGCTCGCGACCTATTTGCACTTTTGCCAATTGAAACCGCATATGTTCATGCTTATGATGAGCAGCTTAATACTGAGAATGGTCATGTAGAAAGATTTTGTATTCTATCGATAAAGTTCGATCGAGCTATTCTTGAAACACTGAACTTTCAATATATCGATCCATCTGATGCTTTAAATAATTTTATGCACCATATGAAGTTTCGTAAGACATTAGGCTTCAGTGAAGTAGAAGAGATTGCTGATATACAGTAAAAAAACCATTTTCAAGATACTCACTTGAAAATGGTTTTCCTTATATTTAACTCATATTATTTTTACTTTTTTGTAATTCAGGATCAATAAACTCTTTTACATATTCAGTTTGTATTTTCCTTGCTCTCGTAATATTATTTGGCTGATCCACATTCACAAATACATGGTCTCTTAAGTATCTGTGGTAATATAACTCTACACCAAATACAAAAAGCGCTGCTAGAAATGACGCGGACATGATTGAAACATTTTGGTCTTGTTCAAATAAAAGTGAACCCATCGCCCATATTCCTAAAAACGCTATGACAAAGTCTGCAAAGGCAGCCCAAATGTTTCCGATATTCGGTAATATAAACATATCCCCGAGGAATGCAATAATTGTTAGCACTGTTCCGATAATAAGAATGTCCACTAATTGAGCATTAAAGAACAATCCTAATACGAGAATTAATGCAGCTAACGTTACACCATACTTAATAAAAAATGCTTTTGTATATTGCATGAATGAATTCTCCTTTCCTTCCATCTTACGTTTTAATCTTTCCAGTTCGTTATGGTTCATACATAAGAATATTCTAGAAAAAAGGAGCATTTTTAATTGAAAAAAATATAGTTTCCTATGCCATTCTATAAGAATAAGTGTTAGAATTTTCAGTAATAGGAAGTTTTAAGGGGGAACATCTTATGGGAAACTTGTTTAAAGGGGCAGATTTATTAGAGGTTGTTACATTGGGGAAAAAACCACCTAACTGTGATATAACTTTACAAATCGAAGCAACCTATGCATCAGATGGTGTTGCACGAGGCGTATGGAAAGTTGATGAAAAATTTTTAAATGGCATTGGTGTCACAATGGGAGGTTTCGTCGCTTCTGCTGCAGATATTATCATGGCTTACGCTGTTTCATCGAAGCTCAACTCTAATCAATCCTTCGCTTCGATTGACCTTCATACAACGTTTCATCGACCTGTTTTACCTGGTGAAGTCACGATAGAAGCGAAAGTTGAGCGAATGGGAACTAAAACAGCCTACCTTGTTGCTGAACTATTCCAAAATGGCAAAAAAGTATCTAGTGTTGTATCCTCAGTGATCATTCTATCTTAATAAAAACGAAAATAAGCTCAATTCCTCAAATGAAAACCTTTGAGAAATTGAGCTTTTCATTATGTTAATTCCAAGAATAATAAACTTGGTGTTTCAATTAATTCTTTAAATTTATTAGTAAATGCCACAGCTGTACCGCCATCAGCTACACGATGGTCAAAAGACATGGAGATATTCATCATCGAACGGATGACAATTTCATCCTTATCATTTACTACTGGCATTTTCTTTGTTTTATGAAATGCCATCAATCCCGTTTCTGGATAATTGATTATAGGTGTTGCCCCAACACTACCTAATGGACCAACATTACTTATCGTAAATGTGCTACCTGTCATTTCAGATACAGATAACTTCCCTTCTTGTGCCTTCTTTGTTAACGTTTTCATTTCTTCATGAATTTGCTTTAATGATTTTTGAGTTACATCCTTTAATACCGGTACAATTAGTCCCTGCTCTGTATCAGTAGCAAGCCCCATATGAATCGCTTTTTCTAAACGAATGACTTCATTATCTTCATCTACTTTCGCATTGAATATCGGGAAGTCTTTTAATGCAATTGCCAATGCCTTAATGAAAAATGCAACAACAGAAACATTCGTATTTGTTCGCTTTAATTCTTCGCGGAAAGCTAATAAATTCGTCATATCGATTTCTTCAAAATGTGTGACATGTGGAATTGTAAATAAAGACTTTGTCATTTTTTTTGCGATTTGTTTTCGGATACCCTTAAACGGAATAACATCCGCTTCTTCTTCAACCACTTTAACAATTTTTTCTTCTACTACAGGAACTATATTCGGTTCTTTTTGCGCTTTTAGATATTGATAGATGTCTTCTTCTAGTACTCGACCAGCTGGACCTGTTCCCTTTACTAGAGTGATATCTACATCGTTTTCTCTTGCAATTTTCCGTGTATATGGAGTAGCAATGATAACGCCAATTCTACTTTTGGGTTCACTTTGAGTTACAGTACTTTCTTTTTCCAGTGGTATTTTAATAGGTTGAATTTCTTTTGTTTCTACCTTCTTTGCTCCCACTTCTTCGATGATTAATATCGTTGTCCCTACTGTAATTGTTGATCCTTCCTCAACTAGAATATCCTTTACTATACCGGCTGAAGGTGATGGTAATTCCGTAACCATCTTCTCTGTTTGTACTTCCAACAAAGGTTGATCTACTGCAACTTGGTCACCCTTTTTTACAAAAAAGGTGAGAATTTCCCCTTCATGAATCCCTTCACCTACATCGTGAAATTTCATTTCAACCATCTTTACACCCCCTAGAAATAAATTGCCTTTTCAATCGCTTCCATTACACGATCAGGCGTTGGTAAATAATGATCTTCTAAAGCAAAGAATGGGACGTGTACATCCGCACCAGTTACACGCTGAATTGGTGCTTTCATATATAAGAATGAAGTATCGTTAATAATTGAAATAATATCGTTGCCTAAACCACCTGTCGCATGTGCTTCATGGACAATAACACAACGACCTGTTTTTTGAACAGACTCTGCAATAATGTCTTTATCAATTGGATATAGTGTACGTAAATCGATAATTTCACAACTAATTAGTTTCTTTTCGGCTTCCATTGCTGCCTTTTCAAGTACCGGCATCATTGCACCCCAACCAATTAATGTGATGTCTTCTCCTTCTTTACGTTTAACGCCCTTTCCAATCTCCACTGAATATTTTCCTTCCGGCACTTCACCGCGCACAGAACGATATAGTCTTAAAGATTCCATAAACAACACCGGATCTGGATCTTCAATTGCTGAAATTAACAATCCCTTTGCATCATATGGAGTTGAAGGACAAACTACTTTTATCCCTGGCATATGTGTAAATAATGCCTCTGTACTGTCTGAATGAATTTCCGGAGCACGAACACCCGCTCCATATGGCGCACGAATCACTAACGGAACTGAGTATGCTCCCATTGTTCGATATCGCATACGAGTAGCATGCGTCATGATTTGTTCATAGGCAGGATAAATGAATCCCATAAATTGAATTTCTGCAATTGGCAATAAACCATTCATCGCCATCCCTACTGAAGAGCCAATAATACCCGCTTCACTTAATGGTGTATCAATCACTCGGCTTTCTCCAAACTCTTCTTGTAAACCGTCTGTTGCACGGAATACTCCACCATTTTTTCCAACATCTTCACCGAGAACAAGTACTTCATCTCGTTCTCTTAGCATTGTACGCATACCATCTGTGATTGCTTGAATTAATGTTAATGATTGCATGATGCTTCACCTCGCAAATGTGTCAGATAGGCATTTTTTTGTTCTTGAATAGTCCATGTAGGTTCAGCAAAGATATGATCAAATAAATCGCTTACATTTGGACTTGGCATAGCTTCCATTTCGATAACTGCTTGATTTATTTCTTCCTCTACTAATTGCTTTTGATTTTCAACCCATTCATCGTCCCAGTACCCGTAATTTTTCATAAACTTTTCAACTCGAGTAACTGGATCAAATTCACGGCGCTTTTCACTTTCTTCTTGATTTCGATATTTTGTAGGGTCATCTGCTGTTGTATGTGCACCATATCTCCACGTCACAGCTTCAATTAATGTTGGACCATGACCATTTCGAGCTCGTTCTAACGCCTTTAACGTTTCAAAATAAACGACAAAAATATCATTTCCATCAATTCTTACACCTGGAATAGCATATGCAGCGGATTTTTGTGCGATTGTTTTGGAGTTCATTTGCTTTTCAATCGGAACTGAGATGGCATAGCTATTGTTTTGGTTAAAAAATACAACTGGCGCTTTAAACACACTAGCAAAGTTCATCCCTTCATGGAAATCCCCCTCAGATGTCGCACCATCCCCGAAATAACAAATGACTGCATTATTAGTACCTTTATATTTCTCTGCCATGGCAGTTCCTGCAGCTAATGGAAGTTGAGTTGCAATTGGAACCGATGGAGGAACAATATGTTTCCCTTTCGGAGGAACCCCACCTTCAACTCTTCCTTTCCAGTAAGCTAAAATTGTTGGTAAAGAATGACCAAACGTTATACTTGCCGCGTGATCACGGTAAGTTGGATACATCCAATCATTTTCTTTTAATGCCATTGCACTTCCTACTTGAGCCCCTTCTTGCCCTTCAAACATTGCATACGTTCCAATTCGACCTTGTCGCTGTAAGTTTTTTGCTTTGCGGTCAAACGTTCTCACTCTAATTAAATGACGATAAAAAGTTAAAACTAAATCACGAGTTATTTTATCTTTATAGTCTTCTAAAATTAAAAAGCCATCCTTATCAACAATCTGTTGCATTGGAAAATCTTTTTCATATCCCATATAAGATCACCTCATTAATTTGAGATTTAAGTCAATTTTTAGATAATTATAAATCTTTAGTGGAATCTTCTATATAACAAAAAGAACGATTTTAAGAGCAATATTTTACATGATGTAGAATTTTTACAAATATTTTATACATTTTGTTTTTTGTTTATTTTCATAAAAAAACGACTTTCAACATATGCGAAAGTCGACTCTTTTATGTTATTCAAATTTGTTATCAACAGAAGGGAGAATATTCTTTCCAGTTATCGGTGATTTAAGAACGATAGATGAATTAATATTTCCATATTTTAATAGTTCGTCACTTACCTTACGTAGGTGCTCCATATCATTAACTGCAACTTTTAATAAATAATCCACTACTCCTGTAATTCTGTGACATTCAATGATATCAGGGTGGTCGACTATAAAACTCTCAAATTCAGAATATGGCACCTTCACTTGACTTACTTGAATAAATAACAGCAATTCACGCCCTACTTTAGGTGGAGGAACAATGGCACTGATTTTAGAAATAATGCCTTTTTCCATTAATCTTGTTAGTCGCTCGGTCACACTCGGACGGCTTAAGGATAATGCCTTCGATAGCTCACTCACTGTTATTCTACCGTCATTTTGGAGAATCTCTAATAATTGTATGTCAATACTATCCATCATTTTCCCTCCCTTCTGTTACCTTTATATTGAAGAAAAAATTAATTTAGAACCACCGCTCTATTGTAAGCGCATTCAAAAACACTCTAAAATCAATAATAACATTCCTATATAGAACTAGTAAACTTTTGCTTCATATTAGCAATTTATTTCTGTATAATAACCATTTGTCAGCGCATTTTTTCGGTTTCATCACAATAATCTATTTTTGGTGAATTATTTGCTCGAAGTCTTTGCAAAATAATTGAAGTGATGCTGTTTTTGTTATTTAATAGAAAAGGTAATTTATAGAAGAATCATATGATTGTTTCTTCTGGATTTTAAAAAAATAGGAGGCAAAAAATGAATATTGAAGCTCAAATGAGTCGAACTAAGGACGAAGCAACGGAGCAATATAAAGTGTTTCCTATTATCGTCTCTTTTTTGATTGCCGGATTTATCGGATTATTTAGCGAAACTGCTTTGAATATGGCTTTAGGTACTCTAATAGTGGATTTTAATATCCATGAAACGACCGTACAATGGCTTACAACCGGCTTTTTATTAACACTGGGAATTCTTGTTCCTGTATCTGGTTTAATTTTGCAGTGGTTCACAACGAGGCAATTGTTTATTGTTTCCATTAGTTTATCCATTGTAGGTACTTTTATCGCTGCGATTGCTCCTTCCTTCGCATTCTTAATGATTGCACGTGTCGTTCAAGCAATGGGAACTGCATTAATGTTACCGCTTATGTTTAACACCATTCTATTAATTGTTCCTCCATATAAAAGAGGAAAAATTATGGGATTAATGGGTCTTGTCATTTCCTTTTCTCCAGCTGTCGGACCAACATTTTCTGGTCTAATCCTTAAAACACTAACTTGGCATTATATTTTCTGGTTCTCTTTACCGGTGCTTGTGATTGCTCTTGTATTTGGCATTATCTACATGCAAAATGTCTCAACACCTACAAAACCTAAAATTGATATTTTATCGATTATTTTATCTACAATTGGTTTTGGTGGTGTAGTTTACGGCTTCAGTATTGCTGGTGAAGGTGGTTGGGGAGATTCAATTGTAATTACTTCTATTATCGTGGGAGTAATTGGACTACTTCTTTTTGGCATTCGACAAACAAAAATGAAACAGCCAATGTTAAATTTAGGTGCATTCAAGTACCCAATGTTTGTGATTGGTTTAATTCTCGTTTTAATTTGTATGATGGTTATTCTTTCTTCCATGATTGTTTTACCATTATACTTACAAAACTCACTGGCACTAAGTACCTTTGCAGCAGGTTTATTATTATTACCTGGTGGAATTGTAAACGGATTGCTATCTCCTGTAATGGGAAATCTATTTGATAAGTTTGGACCAAAATGGCTTGTTATTCCTGGTATTATCATTGTTACAGGTTCATTAGTTGGTTTTTCAACAATTGATTTAGATACATCTTCTGGATTTTTGATTGCTATGCATATCTTAATGATGGTGGGTGTTTCAATGATTATGATGCCAGCTCAAACAAATGGCTTAAACCAATTACCTCGTGAGCTATATCCAGATGGAACTGCAATCATGAACACACTTCAACAAGTTTCAGGAGCGATTGGTACAGCTGTAGCCATTTCGATTTTATCTTCTGGTACTGAAAGATATTTAAAATCTGTTACAGATGCAACAAACCCACTAAATCAACTACTTGCCTTTACTTCAGGTGTTCAAGATGCCTTTATCTTCGCAATTATCGTTGCAATTGTTGGTTTAATTGTTAGTATCTTTATTAAAAGAGTTCATGTAGAAGGTCATCATTAAAGGAGTCGACTGAAAAAGTCTTTTGAGACGACTACTTTTCGCTATCACTTTCATCGCAGAAGTAACCCCCCAAGAATGTGAAAAATTCTTGGGGGGTTCATTTTACATTTTTTCATATGGCACTGGCTTTTTTAATGGTGTAAACAAAGTAATAACCAACGCAACAATCGCTAATATCATCATAAAATAATAGGATTTCCCCGAAGCAAAGATTGAAGCAAGTGCCTTCAAATTTTCTGTTACACCTTGATTAACTAAATTCCCAGCATAATCAGTGGCTTGTGCTGTATAAATAGTTACAACAACTGCCGTCCCAATAGCCCCAGCAATTTGACGTACCGTATTGTTTACAGCAGTCCCATGCGTAACAAGTTCCTTTGGCAATGCATTTAATCCTGCTGTGTTCAAAGGCATTGTAATAAAACTTAATCCAATACGTAACTTAGGGAGGAATTTATACCTACCTTTTTATTATCTATCACCTAAGAAAACTTCCCCAATCAATGTGCTAGTCCACATTAAACTGCCGTAATAGGCATACACTGAACTATCTATTTGGACAATCTATTAGTATTTAAGGACAACCCCCACGCAAATACACCATTATCCCATTTAACTAATTTCAAACAAACTACTCTAAAAAGTTGGGAGTTACCTCGATAATTAGCATTCTTCAAGTTAAAAAAAAGAAAGGAATTATTAAATGTTTCAATTATCGTTATTTACCCTCCTAGTAGGCTTGTTTTTATTTGGGATGTTTTTATTAAGAAAGGGGCTTTTTAATCTATCATCCAAAAGACTAGAAAAGGCGCTCGTCACTTTAACGAATAAACCATGGAAGGGACTTTTACTTGGAATCTTTGTAACAGCTATTCTACAAAGCAGTTCTGCTGTTTCGATCATCACAATTGGATTAGTTGCTGCAAAGGTTATTAGTTTCTCACAATCTATCGGCGTTATATTAGGAGCGAATATTGGCACTACGGTAACGGCTGAACTAATTACATTAAATATCGATTCATTAATCATCCCATTAGCAATATTCGGCATACATCTCTTGCTATTTAAGAAACTACGTAACTCCGGTTTAGCGTTAATCGGAATAGCTGCCATTTTTGGAGCTATGTGGGGATTTGAAAAACTAGCCACACCTTTAAGAGAATTGGAATATATCGATAAAATCTTCCTCATGCTTGATGGAAACCTCTTTTATGCGGTATTAGCAGGAGCAATACTTACTGCCTTAATTCAATCAAGTACAGCAACAACTGGCATAATGATGGGGTTTCTTGCTGCTGGAACTTTGAATTTAGATACAGGTGTTGCCATTGTTCTTGGCGCAAATATCGGTACTTGTTTTGATTCATGGCTTGCTTCATTAGGTTCTGGTAGAGAGGGTAAACTTACGGCATATTCACATATATGGCTAAATGTTATAGGCGTTGCGCTTTTCTATCCGTTCATAGGAGTATTGGCGTCGATTGGTTCCAATTTATCTCGATACCCTGACGTACAACTAGCACACATAAGTGTGATTTTTAATGTAGTAAGTTCATTAATGGTACTCCCATTCACCAAACAGTTTGCCAATTTCATCGAAAAAGCTCATGGCAGATAATAAAAAAAGTCTTAATCTCCCGGGTCGGAAGAATTAAGACTTTTTATTCGTTACAATTTGCTTTGTAGATCACTGGCTAGTTTAAAAATGATTACTCGTTCTCCCGTTTGTGTACTAAGATCCGTGTGAAAACTTAATACTTCTTCCCCTGTTATCGTTAGGATAATTTCTTTTAACTCATCCAAACCGGATTCAACTAAACTGTTACGATGTTCTTTTACAGATAACAATCCATCTTTATCCTGACATACTGTATATTCTGCAGCAGTTAGTATCCCTTGAAGATTGACAATGATCATATCTCGTAAAATATCCGATTTAACAGATACAGAACCTCGTCCAAGATAACTTTTCTCCCAATGTGTTAAAGCTTTGCTTATTTCAGCTTCGACTGTTCCTTTTGTTTTATCCATACCGATTCCTTTTCCTTTTTTATATTACATTCAGAGTTGGCCAAATTTAGCCTGAAGTATTCAATCTTTTCCTGAAAACGACACCCTATCGTTAATACCAACTCACCCAACTGCCTTCAGTATCAATCGATGCTAACCGAATCCAACCATTTTTCACTTTTTGATGGAATACATGGTTTTGCTCTAGCACCCGTTTTACATAACTCGTTGGCGCTTGAATGACTACCAACAAACGGAGCGGCTCATGATATGCCTCTTCATCTGATTTCATAACAGATTGAAACGGAAGTCCAGACAACAAGTCACTGGCGTTACCTTGCATGACCCCATGACCTGCTGTAATAGTTTGGGTTGTTTTATTGCCACTGCCGTAATAATGTGGAGCAACTGTGGATGCATAATATTGTAGGTTAATCCATTGAGTTACTATTGCCGGCCCAGCAATAATATTAGCAAGAATAGCACCATCCTTATCTTTTTTCCAGTTATAATTATTAAGAAAAACTCTTCCATCCAAATTACAATCTTGAGTTAAATGACGTCCCCCGATGATAAACGCAGCATTACGTGCTAACCCCCATTCAGGACGAACCTCACTCCAGTCTTCTGAAAGACGCTGTGCTTCACCTTTTGCATTCTTTAAATGGCTTTTGAGATTTGGTAACTGCGGAATTCGTTCAGCATTCACTTCCTCACTCACCATTGGTAACACATCTTGAACCTGTTTAAATGATTCCTTTGCTTTATCTGATAGTTCCGGAACATAAAGCCATTGTAATTCATTCAGCGTGGTAATATGTTCAGCTGCTACAAAAACAGTATCCTTTGGGATTATAATACCTTCAGATGCAAGACTCTCTCTTACATTCGGAAGATTACACAATGCTGCAAGTACCCGCGCATTGAATCCACTTGATTTCCCCCCACATGCACCGCAATCTAGAGCTGAATTGTATGGATTGTTCGTGCTATGACTTCCATGTCCACAAATAACAACTAGCGGTGCAAATTGATTCGTGAGTCCCATCATTTTTAGCGCCTGACGTACAAAGTGTACTTTTTCATTATTTGAAAAACCAATTGGTAACTCACTATCTGATAGTTGTTGTTTATCAAGAGAAAGTTCCGTAGATGGTTTTTGTACCCAAGTATTAAGCATTTTACTTATAGTTCGGCCAGTACTTCTAGGCATAAAGCTTCGTGCTAATGTTTGTAGACTAAGCCATGGACCACTAATTTCCGGAAGCACTAAGCTGGAAAATAAATTATGTTTCATCGTTTTAAATGTATTCCCAAGCGAACTGACTACCTGATTTCGTTGTTCAAAGGGTTTAGACTCTTTTGCAATCTCTTTCACTTTATATTGTGGATTAAACATTACTGGTAACGAGTTATGCGTGTGATTACTACCAAGCTCGCAAGTTTCAATCGGAAGACCAAAAAATCCTGCTGTTCCATGGGTTTCAAAATCTCCTGCCTTTTCGAGCTTACGGCGAAAAGGCTCTGAACGAACATCAATACAAAAAACAAATTGTGCAAGGGCTGGCTTTACATCTGGAATAACAATATTATTCTGTTGAGATGTAATCATCTTTTTCAGATGTTCTTCGTAGGTCTTTTCCCACGCTTCAAGCAATATTCGATTGCGTACAATTTTATCAAAACGATATGCAAGGATTAGATGTTTCTTGATCTCAGCAGAAGATAGCTTTAACCAACCATCGATTGGCATGTTCCCCCATTCTGTCCAAGCTGCAATTAAAGGTTCCAGATTCACTTTTTCATTTCTATTTTCAGGCAATGGAAGATAAGGTTTAACGAAAGCCCATTCCATTGAAACTCTCACAGCTAAATAATCTAACAGTAATGATGCTTCTTCTTCTGATTGTTGTGAACGCCATAGCATCATTCCTGCCCAACCCGGCAATGCAAGGAAATGTGCTTCTAAATATTCTTGAATGTCAGAGTTAGAAACCCCTAATTCAATCAAAACTTTCTTTAAAGCACCCTCCGCATCAATTGGCAACTCACTTAATTGTGTACGTACTTTACGACTAAGTGACGAGTCATGCTGTACTAGTTTACGCCAAGCATGATAAAACCCTTCTTCCCGATGAGGCATTAACCAAACCGCTTGGGACTTATCTAAAAATAATTTACACCACTTAATCATATGAGAGTTTAATACTTGGGCTGCATTTGCTTTTCCCAGTTGTTCCAAACTTTGACTATACGTTTTTATTGATAGAGATTTAATTATATAGTTTGTAAAGTTAGTAAGTTTTTTTGCAACACTTTTCAACTCTAGATTTTCTATATCACTTGGATATTGATCATCTTGTAAAATAGCAGCTCGGCAAAATTGTTCGGCTCTTTCACGTGGTAACTCAAAAGCTTGTGAATTTAACCATTCTTGAATTCCCTTTTCTATAAAATCCTGACGAATCTCACCATGATCTATGGCTGACTGAAACATGGAATGATTAGGATACATATCTACTTCACAAGTATCTTTAAGTCTGCGTGCCGTTTGTTCGAATGATTGTCCCTCTAAGCCTACCCATGGGTTGCGTGCTGCAAATGTGTCAAGTGGTCCAAGCGGTACAATGACATGACTAGCACATTTCACTAAGGCATTTATATCAACTTCGAGGATATCCGTATTCTTTTCTATATATAACGTACTTTCTTGTAGCATTTTCATCGTAAATGACCTCCTCTAACGAATCGTTGTATTAAATACTTAGGATGACTTTCAATCAAATCATGTTGAGGCTCGCCTAGTCGTACAAGCCAAAGATAGATGCGAACATACATAGTTGAAGAACGATGACGGGCTAGCCATACCCCTACAATACTTCCAACTAATATAATAGCTAGTAATAATGTGGCTACTGGTCCTGGTGTTTGAATTCCTTTTGGGATGATTTCTTGTAACACACTGTAAAAAGCATCATGTACGAAGCTGTATATAATTGCAGCTCCTATAAACAATACAAATCCTGCTATGCGACCGATACGTCCTGAGCCAAAAACTACGAGTTGTGTCCAGGCAATTGAAACGGACCACCCTAAGATAAGAGCGCTTATCAATTGATAGTCTTCTTGAGTTGAAGACATCCAAAGACCTATAGCTACTAGGAGACCAAAAATTCCACCCGTAATAGACCATAAGATTGATGTTGGTTTATTCTTCCGTGAAGGTTTCTCCGCGGAGTGATGTAAAACAGAACCGGACTGTAAGAAAAGAGTTGATTTAAATAGACCATGTAAGACAGCATGAATGATAGCTGCCAAATAAGCACCTAATGCACATTGAATTAACATGAACCCCATTTGTGCAATTGTAGATCCAACAAGCTGTCGCTTATAATCAACATGGACTAGCATAATACCTGTTCCGATGATGACTGAAACACTAGACAATAGAAGTAAAATTATTTGAGCTATATCACCACTAAAAATTGGTGAAAAACGAGTTAAAATAATCCCACCTGCATTGACTAATCCCGCATGCATTACCGCAGAAACTGGAGTTGGAGCTACTACTGAATCTAATAGCCAACGTTGGAATGGCCATTGTGCTGCCGGAATTATTACAGCTAAAATTAGTAGAAGATTAATACCAGTCTTTTCCCAGGAATCTAGCTGCGAAAGGCTACTTTCACTTAAAACAGTTGATAACTGCCATTGACCTGTCGCTTGGGTTACCCAGATAAAAGCCCCTAACAGGAAAAGCCAACCAAGGGCAAAATGAAGACCAGATTGCTTTGAAGCGTTTCTAGCAACCACCCACTCTTTGTTTAAAGCGATAAGTAAGGTCAATCCCAATAGTGTGATTCCCCAGCAAACAAGAAGCAGACGAAGGTCATTACTTAACCAAACAGCTGCATCAGCAGAAGTCGTAATTGTTAATAGAGCAAAATATTTTCGATAAGAATGTTCGCCAAGTAAGTAACGAACAGAATAGCGCTGTACGATAAATCCAATCGTTAGAACAAACAACGCAAGTAGCCATGATAAGGAATCAAAACGCCATGGTCCATAGATTACCGTCTCCGTACTCGTAACAAGCGCTATTAATGCAACTAGCGGGGACAGCAATGTAACACCAACGTGAAACTGAACAAAAGATAGGGGAACTTTTGGATATAACAAAAGTAGACCGCTAAGCACAGATAGGCAAAGTAACGCTAAAAATATTACTGGCAACGATATTACCATTTTGCTTCCCCCCGTATATGGACCATTGTGAATAGTTGACTTTGAACGATTCTATTCATTTCGCTACATTCCTTTCGTTTTTTTATCAAATAAAAAAACCGACAATTTTTAAGCATAATGGTTGTGTCCATTAAACTTTGAAAATTGTCGGTTTACTTTTAACTAGCCATCTTGGCCTTTTAATCGTCTACCTGAATATGTAATTTTTCTTCCAATAAAGGAAGATCAACGTTATCCTCTTTGTGATAGATTTAGCTTTTTCATATAGTCAATAAAAAACTATTTACTCTATGCTAAAGCAACCTATTTTTTAGAGAAGTAAATTCAATTAATAATTGTTACCGATTTTACTATTAATCAAACATTCTGTCAAATTGAAATTTATATTTAAAGAAGAATATAACCAAACTTCTATAAAACTAGACTATATTTGATACTTTAATCTAGTTTGTTTTAAAAACGTATTCTGAATACTTTCTTAGTAAGAGGATATAGAAATTTTACTCCTTTTTTCGTTAACATATCTCCTACAATATGTGAAAGATAAGCTAACGTTGAAATAAATGCTAAACTACTTACCCCAGTACTAACTTGTAACAGGTAGGACATATACCACCAATAAGCTAATGCCCAAATTGTATGTGTTGTGCCTCTATGTGAAAACCATCCTGCTCCCCCTAAGTATATAGCTAACATTACCAACCACCACAACTCATCCGTAAATGCATAATATAGCAGGAATAAACTCATTATGGTCATTAAAATATTCTTTAAAGTTTCCAAGTTTTTCACTGAAAGACCGATTATGATTGCTCCCAAACCAAATAGTAGAAGTTTACTTTGTTGTGTAAACCATTTTCCATCTAGGAAAGACAAGAAATTCACATCGAAAAAGAATGTATACAAAGCCAGAGCCATTAATGCCACACCAATAAAAATCCCGCGCTTCTTTATTAGTTTAGCTGTCTTCGTTACATGTTTATTTAACAGATTATTACCATCTAAATCAGGAGCAAGGGAAGCTATGCCTGTTGCAACTAAGATGACAGGCATCACTTCAGGTGACTGGCTAACTGACGCCACTACTCCTATTCCTAACCCAATTGCTAAATGCGTTCGACCTTGCATGTTGCCACCTCTTTGTTGTTATTTTACCGGAAGTAATCATGAACCTTAAAGGCTAATTGTATAATCTCTCCACATAGATTACTATACTTATCCAATTTATTTCTCTCCTAACCGAAATAAAAATGACTCCTAAAAATAGGAGCCATTCTCATTCTATTTATCTTTTTTCTTTATAAATAAATTTTTTAATTTATTCGTTAATCCTAATATTGCTGGTAAGAAAACCGGTAGCATGATAAAGCTCAACAATACTAGCCCTATTAAAACTAATATCGCCATTTGCATTAATGTTACGATACCAGATGGGATTAAGGCTGCAAAAGTACCACCTAAAATTAAGGCCGCTGATAATACGACGCCACCAATATGTTTTGCAGCATCAATAATTCCCACACTTCCCTGATCTTTTACTTCAGCATATCGCATCATTAAGAAGATACTGTAATCCACCCCTAGCGTAATAATCATAATGAAGCTAAAGAATGGTACATTCCAACTCAATATATTTTGATCTAGAAGTACATCACTTAGTAACTCCGTAATACCAAGGGATGTATAGTAGGCTAAAATTAATGAAGCGATAATAATCATAGTTTGCCAAATTGAACGTGTGATAATCACTAACACAATCGCAATACCAATCATCATAATGACAATTGTACGTGTAAAGTCACCAGTAGAAATCTCTTGTAAGTCAACATTTGCTGAAGATTTACCACCTAATGCGATTTCTGCATCAGCAAGACTTGAACTTTTTGCAGTTGCTTTAATTTGTTCATCGATATCTTCAATAATAGACATTGCTTCTTTTGAATATGGATTCACATCTAAAATAATCGTCATCTTAGTTATTGTCCGATCTTCAGACATGTACATATTTAAGCTTTTTTCAAATTCTTCTCCATCCAATACTTCTTGAGGTATGTAGAAAATATTATTTGAATCTGAACTACTAACTTCACCAAGATATTTTTGTGCCTCTAATAAACCATCACTAATTTCAGTTAAACCATCTGTACTTTTACCTAAACCATCTTGCAATAGTTTAATTTTATCTTGAAGCTCGGCTAAGCCATTTTGTAATTGTTTTTGTCCGTCATTAACAGTCGATAATCCTGTTTCAAGTTCTCCTGTTTTTGAAATAATTTGATTAACACCGGCTTCACCTGATTCAAGCCCAGTAGCTAATGTACTAGCACCAGTTTGTAATTGCCCTACTCCCGATTCTACCTGTTGTAAGCCGCTATTAATTTGCAAAAATGCTTTATTTGCTTCTTTTAAAGAAGTAACTGCAACTTCATATTGTGGTGTAAGCTCTTGTAATTTTGCCGCTAATTGTGAAAGTTGCTGCTGAGCACCTTGAGCAGTAGCAAGTACGGTTTGTACATTACTATCGGAAGCTAACTCTGGATTTGATTGGACTAAGGCATTCATCGATTGTTCAATTGCGATATATCCTTGATTTGCACTCATGATTGCATTTTCCATGGTAATGAACAATTCACTAAATGCGCTAAATCCATTTTCAATTTCTTTGTAGCCTTGTTGTAATTGTGATGCTCCATCACTTAGGGCACCCACGCTTTGTTTTAAAGTACTTAAGCTAGTCGATAATTGAGATACACCATTTGCTCCATCTTTAAATCCTTTAGCGACTTGATTTAAAGCGTCATCTAGTTGGCCAACACCTTGCTCCATGGAAGATGTACCATCGATTAATTGTTGTATACCGTCAAAGCGACTTTGATCGACTTTTCCTAGTTGTTTTTCAGCATCTGAAAGTCCGTCATTAATAGTTCCTAAACCTTCTTGAGCAGAATCAAGTCCGTTATTTAACGTTTCCGTTTGATCTTGTATATATAATTCTTGAATTTTCTCCCCGGAAGGACGAGTAACAGAAAGAACTTGTGAAACTCCATCTACTTTTGAAATGACATCAGCTAACTTGTCGATATCTTGTAATGCTTTTTGAGTTGCTAACGATTCATCAGCCTTAATGACTAGAGAAGCAGGTGAAGAAAATCCTGCTGGGAAATGCTCTTCAATTACTGTAATGGCTTGTTTCGATTCATATTCATCACTAATTTCAACTAAATCGTTATAGTTTAGGTCACCTGTATATTTTAAGATAAATGGAATTGCTATAACCAATACAATAGCTAATGCTGCAATTGGTCTAAAGAAAGAATGCTTTGATAAAAATAACCAAGTTTTATTTTCACTATGCCCATTAATAGACTTAATTGGCCAGAACATCTTGATCCCAAGCACTGCCATAAAGAATGGGTTTAGCGTAATCAATACTAGTAATAATACAGCTACCCCAATCGCAACCGCTGATGTTGCTTGATACAATTTAAATTCAGCTAAATAAAGCGCCATAAATCCGATAAATACGGCAATACCGCTATAGATAACGGTTCTACCTGCTGTTCGATAGGTTTCAGTAATAGCTTTTAAAATATGTCCGCCCTTACCAAGTTCCTCTTTAAAGCGATTATAAAGTAAAATATTATAATCTGTTCCAATCCCAAACAAAATTACAATCAAGAAGATCTGAGTAAAGTTAGAGAATGGGAAGTCAAACTTATCAACCAGATGTGTCACAATACCAAGTGAAACAATATATGATACACCTACTGTAATAAGTGAAATTAAAGGAACGATTGGTGAACGGAATACTAATACTAACACCAATAGTATAAAGATAATCGCAATAACTTCTGTTTTCTTAATTCCTTCTTGTGAGGATTTTGCAAAGTCATCTAATACGATATCTGTCCCCGTATAATATGAATCAACAGATGCTACTTTCGTTTTCTCGCGCAAGCTTTGTGCTACTTCTTCAACTGTCCCTTGATTATGGTCAACAGAAATTTGCGTCAAAATCGTTGTTCCATCTTCAGATACAAGTTGTTTTTCAGCTTCTTCACTATCAGAGTAAGTAAGCATATCAGTAATTCCAAGTTCTTCACTATCATCTTTTAGTGTTTGAATGGCTGTGTCGATATCAGTTAACTGATTTTCATTTAAAGCCTCGTCATTACCACTTGTGAACACAGCGATAAACTGATAATTTTCAGTTTCCTCATTTGCCATTTCTATTAATAAATCCGATGCTATTTGACTTTGAGTATAGTCCGGGATTTCTGTTTGACCTTTTTCACGTACCAATGTATCTAGGTTTGGCATTGTAAGAATCATAATAAGCGAAATAACTACCCAGAACACGAATGACGCAGTACGTATATTTAGCCAATTCTTCAAAATGGATCACCTTTCTTCTAAAATTACAATTTTAACTTTACTTTAGCACGATAAAAGAGGTTAAAATATAGACAATTAGGGTTGCTCTGTTTAAAAATATAACTTAATCTGGAGTGGAAAAAATGAAACATGGTGATGAAACAAAACGACTACTCGCTACATCCTTAAAGACGTTAATGAAAAATAAACCCCTCGAAAAAATATCAATTCGTGAATTAACAGACCATGCGAATATGAATCGGCAAACTTTTTATTACCATTTTGAAGATATTTACGATTTACTAAAATGGACATTCCAACAAGAAGCTCTTCAATTTTTAGACCTTCCTGAAAGTACATCTGTTTGGAAAGAAGGATTACTACAACTTTTCAATTATTTAGATGAGAACAGGGAATTTTGTATATGTGCATTGCGTTCTTTAGGACGAGGACATTTAAAACGTTTCTTTTATTCAGATATTCATCGGATTTTTGGCAGAGTCATTAATGAATTTGGAGAAAAAACGAATGCAGCGGAAGAATATATGGCTTTCCTAACACACTTTTATACATTGTCCCTGGCAGGATTAGTGGAGAGTTGGTTACTGGAAGAAATGGATCAATCCCCTGAGGAGATTATCGAAATGATTAATATGTTTATACAAGATCAAATCCTTGGCGCAGAACGGAGAATCAAAGGTCAGCATAACTAAATTTGAGTTGACCTGAAGCTATTAATTTACTATAAATTCCAATGGGAAAAACATAAGGCTTCTCAAAAGTTAACTTTTGAGAAGCCTCTTTTTAAATTCTCTATGTGAGCAAATGATAACATTACGCTTCAGTTTGCTCAGTAACCCGTATTATATCAAAGGTTCAGAGCGCTTATTACATCATGCCGCCCATACCGCCCATGCCACTCATATCTGGCATTGCTGGAGCTGGTTCTGGAATGTCTGCTACTACTGCTTCAGTTGTTAAGAATAGAGCAGCTACAGATGCAGCGTTTTGAAGAGCTGAACGAGTAACTTTCGCTGGGTCAACAATACCAGCTTCAATCATGCTTACCCATTCACCGTTAGCAGCGTTGAAACCAACACCTGCTTCTTCGCGTTTTAAGCGGTCAACGATAATTGAACCTTCAAGACCTGCGTTGTTAGCGATTTGACGAACTGGTTCTTCAAGGGCACGTAATACGATTTTCACACCAGTCGCAACATCGCCTTCTACAGTATCAAGTACTTTTTCAACTGCACCATAAACGTTTAGAAGTGCAGTACCACCACCTGATACAATACCTTCTTCTACTGCAGCACGAGTTGAGTTTAATGCGTCTTCGATACGTAATTTACGTTCTTTTAATTCAGTTTCTGTTGCAGCACCAACTTTGATTACTGCTACACCACCAGCTAATTTAGCAAGGCGTTCTTGTAATTTTTCTTTATCAAATTCAGAAGTAGTTTCTGCGATTTGAGCACGGATTTGGTTTACGCGATTTTCAATTGCATCGCTGTTTCCTGTACCTTCAACAATTGTTGTATTGTCTTTAGATACTACAACTTTACCAGCACGTCCTAAAGAAGTTACGTCAGCTGTTTTTAAATCTAAACCAAGGTCAGCAGTGATTACTTGACCACCAGTTAAGATTGCAATATCTTCAAGCATTGCTTTACGACGATCACCGAATCCTGGAGCTTTAACAGCTACTACGTTGAATGTACCACGTAATTTGTTTAATACTAATGTAGCAAGAGCTTCACCTTCAACGTCTTCCGCAATAATTAATAATGGACGGCTTTGTTGAACAACTTGCTCTAATAATGGAAGAATTTCTTGAATTGAAGAAATCTTTTTATCTGTAATTAGAATGTAAGGGTTGTCTAATACAGCTTCCATTTTATCTGTATCAGTTACCATGTAGTGAGATGCATAACCACGGTCAAATTGCATACCTTCTACTACATCTAATTCAGTTGTGAAACCTTTAGATTCTTCAATTGTAATAACTCCATCAGTACCAACACGTTCCATTGCATCCGCGATAAAAGCACCTACTTCTTCATCAGCAGCAGAAATTGCAGCAACTTGTGCAATTGCTTCTTTGTTTTCTACTGGACGAGAGATAGCTTGTAATTCTTCAATAGCAGCTGCAACAGCCTTGTCCATACCTTTACGGATACCAACTGGGTTTGCACCAGCAGTTACGTTTTTAAGACCTTCACGAATCATCGCTTGAGCTAAAACAGTTGCAGTTGTTGTACCGTCACCAGCGATTTCGTTTGTTTTAGATGCAACTTCAGCAACTAATTTTGCACCCATGTTTTCGTATGGGTTTTCAAGTTCGATTTCTTTCGCAATTGTTACACCGTCATTTGTAATTAAAGGTGAACCAAATTTTTTCTCTAAAACTACGTTACGACCTTTTGGCCCTAATGTAACTTTTACAGCATTTGCTAATTTATCAACACCTTGAAGCATTAATGTACGTGCTTCTTCAGAGAATTTAATATCTTTTGCCATTGTTGCTTACCTCCAGTTTTATTCTATTGAAAAATCAAAAGTAGCATGCAAGCGCCAAACAATTCATATATATGTAGAGGCGCTCTTTTTGATGAATAATTTAAATTTTAAAGATTAGCCAAGGATAGCTAATACGTCAGATTCACGTAAGATTAAATATTCTTTACCTTCATATTTCACTTCTGTACCTGAGTATTTAGAGAAGATGATAGTATCGCCTTCTTTTACTTCAAGTTCGACACGTGTGCCGTTATCTAGTACACGACCAGTTCCCACAGCAACAACTTTTCCTTCTTGTGGTTTTTCTTTTGCTGAATCTGGAAGTACAATTCCGAATTGTGTTTTTTCTTCCACCTCAACTAGTTCGATAATGATACGATCACCTAATGGTCTTAACAAGTGAAACAACCTCCTACGAATTTTAGTTTAAATATCTTTATTAGCACTCCCTTAACCTGAGTGCTAACACATCTATAATAATAAAGAATTAGTTTTAGTTTTGCAAGTATCATGCATTAAAAAATTTTGTTTTCTTACCAATTTCAACTACAATAGAATATAGTTGGATATCTTTAGACACCTGATTAAGTTTGTCTACATAACCTATGTTTTAAACTCTATTTTTAGAAAGAGGGATTTTTTCTATTGAGTACTCCTAAAAAATTTCAAACGCAAAAAACGGCCTTTTACGTTTTACTGACCTACATTCTCTTTCAACTATCTAGTTTTATATTATTAATTCCACCAATAAGGGAGTTTTTCCTTCAATTTATTAGTAAAGATGGAGTAAATGCTGGGATTACATTAGCAGCTTGGTGGTCATCAGTCACTGCAGCGATTGCTTTTGTTGTTTGTATCATTTTAATGAGTAAAAATAAAAACTTCTGGAATGTATTTAATGGAGAGAAAGCATCTATTCCCGTATCAATCGGTTGGGGGATAATGGGTTTCTTCTTAGTGTATTTAGGGCAGACAATAGGTGCGTATATTGAATTGGCGCTCGGAATAGAATTTGGATCAGAAAACACTGAAACAATTATGTTAGTTACTGAAATTGCTCCAATCATGATTATTACGACTGTATTATTTGGTCCAATATTAGAGGAATTGGTTTTTCGTCGTGTTGTGTTTGGGTCAATCATTCAAACCCAAAATTTTTGGGTAGCTGGTATTGTTAGTTCAATCATCTTTGCTGCAATCCATATAGACTTTACCCATATTATCTTATATACAATTAGCGGTTTCGTTTTTGCATTCTTATACTACAAAACAAAACGCATTCTAACATCGATTATTTCACATATGATGTTAAATGGATTCGTCACATTCATTCAACTAAACGCAGACAAAATCCAACAAATATCAGATCAACTAAATAAGTAGAAAAGCGAAGGCGGCTCTCCCAGGCTCGACACGCGCTGGCCGACAAAAACGCCACATCGTGTGGCATTGTCGGCACTTGTACATCCGTGTACTTCGGAGACTTAGACAAGAAGGCGCTTTTTGCCTACGAAGAAGAAGTCGAAGCGTCGCGAGAGCCTAGCCGCCGCAGCTGGACAATAAAGAAAAGCGGAGCGCGTTCGTTCAGCTCCGACAGCAACTGGAAGAATCGACAAAAGGGCGCTTTTTGCCCTTGAAGACGATTCTGAAGTTGCCGAGGAGCTAACGCGCGAAGCTGGACATTCGAAAAGCGGAGGCGGCTCGTTCAGGCTCGACATGCGCTGGAAACTCTTCCTGCGAAGGCGCTTTTTGCCTTCGCAGGAAGAGTTGAAGCGTCGCAAGAGCCTAGCCGCCGCAGCTAGACATTAGAAAAATGGAGAACGCTCGTTCAGCTGCGAAAACAACGAAATCATATACACCTATTTAATAGTACAAACTAAATGGTTTGTACTTCTTTTTTACAAGAAATCCTAGCTTAATGATAAAAAATATACATTTTGATTCATTTTTCAGAAAATGGTATCCTAGTAATAAGTATATTCTTTACTACTTTTACTAATAAACTAGCCCCTTTTATATAGATTCATTATAATAACGACTTTCCAAAGAAAGGAGTACTTTTATTTGAAAGCACAATCAATGATATTTACACTCTTTGGTGATTATATTTGTCACTACGGTTCAAAAATATGGATCGGCAGCTTAATTCGATTATTAAAGGAATTTGGACATAATGAACAAACTGTTCGCGTAGCTGTTTCACGTATGGTGAAACAAGGATGGCTAAGTTCTGAAAAGAAAAGTAATAAAAGCTATTACTTCTTAACAAAACGCGGAGAACAACGGATTCAAGAAGCAGGTAATCGTATTTTTAAATTGAAATCGACTAAATGGGATGGCAAATGGCTTATCTTAATGTATACAATTCCAGAAGAGGATCGTCATATTCGTGATGAACTACGACGCGAATTACATTGGAGTGGTTTTGGTTCATTTTCTAACGGTTGTTGGATAACACCAAATAATCTTGTAAATGAAGTAAAAATCCTTATTCAAAAATACGGCATTGAAGATTATGTTGAATTTTTTGTCGCTGATTATTTTGGACCTAAAGATGAGCAATTACTAGTTAGGAAAAGTTGGGATTTAGAAAGTATTGAAAAGCGTTACGAAGAATTTATTGATGAATACAGTAAAAAATTTATTATTCATCAGAGTATTATTGCTCAAGGTGAAATGACAGATGCAGAATGTTTTGTAGAACGTTCTAAACTTGTTCATGAATACCGTAAATTCCTCTTTATTGACCCTGGCCTCCCAAATGAATTACTCCCTCAAATGTGGAGTGGTAACCACGCTGCTTTATTATTCAAACAGTATTACAAAATTTTAGCGGAACCAGCTAGTCGCTTTTTCGAACAGATTTTCGAAAAAGATAATGATTTACAGAAAAAAGATTCTTTATATGATGTTCAACATCATCCATATATGACAGACTTAAAAAGTTAACGAAAAAAAGAGGCTTCTTTAAATGGAAGCCTCTTCTACATTATATTCATTATACACAACTGCTAACTGTTCGCGCATTTCTTTCATTATATCTTGTATTAATTCTTCAACTGTTGGCAAATGGTTAATTAAACCGGCTATTTGACCACTATTCATATAACCTTCTTCACCATTTCCTTCAATTGCCCCTTTAATGTGATAAGGTTCACTTGTTTTTTCATTATACTCTTCTAAGGTGATACCAGCTTTTTCTTGTTCCAAAATATTTTTAGCATAAGTATCTCGTAACACTCTACGCACCTGGTTTACTGAACGACCTAGAACCATCGTCTCCTGATCACTTGCTTTTAATAGTCTTTCTTTATAATAAGCATGTACTGGCATTTCTTGAGTTGCGATAAACCGTGTGCCCATTTGTACACCTGAAGCACCTAACATCAATGCAGCTGCCAAACCACGACCATCTCCCACTCCCCCAGCGGCAACAACAGGGATAGAGACCGCTTTTGTAATTTGAGGAATAAGTGTCATCGTTGTAAGTTCTAAATTTGAATTGATACCTGCAGCTTCAAATCCTTCTGCCACAAGTACATCTGCACCTGCTGCCTCCGCTTTTTGTGCATGCTTAACTGCAGCCACTACTACAATCACTTTAATCCCAGCATCATGTAGTTTATCAATAAATGCTGCTGGATTGCCTGCTGATAGTGAAACAACTGGTACCTGTTGTTTGATTGCTAAATCTACTAATTCTTTCGAATGTGGATTCACGTTTATTGGAATATTAATAGCAAATGGTTTTGATGTTTTACTTTTAGTCTCAACGATTAATTTTTCTACTTCTTCTGGTGTCATTACGCCACTACCAATTGTTCCAAGACCACCAGCGTTACTAACAGCGGATGTAATTGTTGCATTACTTATATTACCCATACCGCCTTGAATAATAGGATACTCGATATTTAGTAATCTACATAAACGTTTCATAGAATGCACCTCACTTAAAATTATGATATACTATTTTTGGAATAATTAAAATATTAAAAAAGGGGATGTTGAAATGCTTGTACCTTATCTAGACAAAAAACCAATTGTGGATGAAACAGTATTTGTTGCACCTGGAGCCTATATTATTGGGGATGTAAAAATAGGCGCTCAATCTACAATTTGGTTCAATGCCGTCCTTCGCGGTGATGAAGATCTCATTCAAATAGGCGAAAGATGCAGTATACAAGATAATTCAACAATCCACCATTTTGAAGGTGCACCTGTCATCATTGGGGATGAAGTAACAGTTGGTCACCAAGTCGTATTACATGGTTGTAAAATTGGAAATCGCTCTATCATTGGAATGGGTTCTGTTATTTTAGATCATGTTGAAATTGGTGAAGAATGCATCATTGGGGCAAATACATTACTTACACAAGGAACTAAAATACCACCTAGTTCCCTCGTTGTTGGATCTCCAGGTAAAGTCGTGCGTCAAATAAATGAAAAAGATTTAGAGCTTATTCAACTTTCAATTGATACATATGTACAAAAAGGAATTCAATATAAACAAGTATTTAATAAGTAAATATGTATCAGGTTAGAATCAGAAACACGCTATTTAGTTTCTGATTCTATTATTTTTATATTAGTTTCTACTATTATAATAGCGTGTTTTATTCACCTAAAAATTTCGGCTCTCTTTTTTCATTAAACGCCTGTAAAGCTTCTATTCGATCTTTTGTCGGTATTACCACTTCATAAGCTTCCGTTTCAATTTTTAAACCTGTAGCTAAATCCGTATTCATACCCTTTGTAATCGCATATTTTGCTTGTCGCACAGCAATAGGACCATTTTTCATAATTGCCTTTGCCAATTCTTCACTTGCTGAAATTACTTCTTCCGCTGGCACTACTTTTAACACAATGCCCTCTGCTAGTGCTTCTTCAGCAGTTAATTTTTTCGCTGTAAATATCATTTCTTTTGCTTTCATTTCACCAATTAAGCGTGGCAAACGCTGTGTTCCACCTGCGCCTGGAATAATCGCCCAACTTGTTTCAGTAAGGCCCAGTTTCGCATGCTCAGCAGCAATCGCAAAATCACATGCCAATAACCATTCAAAACCACCACCAAGCGCATGCCCATTTACTGCAGCAATCGTTGGTTGAGGTAATTCAGCAATGCTATTAAACACATCACGAATCGCTTTTACGTTACGTCTTACTTGTTCATCATTTAACGTTTTTCGTTCCTTTAAATCTGCACCTGCACTAAATGCTTTCGACCCAGCACCTGTGAAGATAACTACTCGAACATCATTATTTTTCGCAATTTCATCCACTGTTTCTTGTAAACTTGATAACGTTTCGTAATTAAAACAGTTTAATACTTCGGGACGATTGACCGTCACGTAAGCAATATGATTTTTAACTTCGAATAAGACAACTGACATTAAAATCCTCCCTACTAATACTGACTTATGCGGAAAAGAGCTGTCTCAAAAATTTACCTTTTGGGACAACTCTTACAATTATTGTTCAACCTTTTCGATAATTGTTGCAATGCCTTGTCCAACACCGATACACATTGTCGCTAATCCGTATTGTACGTCACGTTTTTGCATTTCATAGATTAATGTCGTCAAAATACGAGCCCCACTTGCACCTAATGGATGGCCAAAAGCAATTGCCCCACCATTTACGTTAACCTTAGAACTATCTAATTCTAGTTGTTTAACACATTCGATTGATTGAGATGCAAAAGCTTCATTAATTTCAACTAATCCAATATCTGCTACGGAAAGTCCTGCACGTTTTAATGCTTTACGTGAAGCGTCAATTGGACCTAATCCCATTACTGCAGGTTCCAAACCAGCAATTGCACCCGTTACATATTTCGCTAATGGTTTAAGCCCTAACTCTTTCGCTTTGGATGCACTCATGAGTAATAATGCAGAGGCACCATCGTTTACACCTGATGCATTCCCTGCTGTAACCGTGCCACCATCAAAAATTGGACGTAATTGCGCCAATTTTTCAAGGGTTGTGTCAGGACGTGGATGTTCATCTTTATCCACAATTGTTACATTGCCTTTTCTATCTTTAATTTCAACAGGTACGATTTCCTCTTTGAAACGATTTTCTTCAATCGCCCTTTTTGCACGTTGTTGGCTTTCAAAGGCGAATTGATCCTGTTCTTCACGACTAATTTGATATCTTTGTGCTACATTTTCAGCTGTTTGTGGCATTGAGTCAGAACCATACATCTCATGCAATTTTGGATTTGTAAAGCGCCAGCCAATTGTTGTATCAAACATTTTTAAATCGCCTCGTGGAAAATCACTTTCCGCCTTTGCCATTACAAAAGGTGCACGAGTCATACTTTCCGTACCACCCGCAATGAAAATTTCCCCTTCACCAGCCATAATGGCACGTGCTGCATAATGAACAGCATCCATACCAGAACCACAAAGTCGATTTATCGTTGTACCACCCACTTCAATAGGTAACCCTGCAAGTAAAGCAGACATCCTCGCTACGTCACGGTTATCTTCACCGGCTTGGTTGGCATTTCCTAACACAACATCTTCTATTTGATCCACTGGAACATTCGGATTACGTTCAATTAACGCCTTAATAACAATTGCACCTAAATCATCTGGTCTTACAGATTTTAACGCACCTTTATATCGACCTATTGGAGTTCTAACTGCATCAACAATAACTACTTCATTCATTTTTTCACCAACTCTTTATCGTCTGTATAGTCATAAACACCACGTCCACTTTTACGGCCAAGTCGACCTGCTTGTACATACTGCTCTAAAAGCGGTGCTGGTCTATATTTTTCTCCTAATTTTTCGTGTAAGTAACGTAAGTTATTTAAGCGAACATCTAACCCTACTAAATCTACTAATTCAAATGGACCCATTGGATAATTTAATCCTAATTTAATCGCTTTATCGATTTCCTCAGGTGTTCCTAGGCCTTCTTGTAGCATATAAAATGCTTCATTTCCAACAAGTGCGCTAATACGACTTGTTACAAAACCAGG
This sequence comes from Ureibacillus endophyticus, assembly GCF_003628435.1. GTDB lineage: Bacteria > Bacillota > Bacilli > Bacillales_A > Planococcaceae > Ureibacillus > Ureibacillus endophyticus. Next base: position 44,314 of record NZ_RBZN01000016.1, read on the forward strand.
GAATTCATTAATAACCACAGTTTCTTTCCCCATTTGTTCAGCAACTTCTCGAATAAGTTGTGCAGTTTCATCGTTTGTTTCTAATCCGCGCACAATTTCAACTAGCTTCATTCGATGAACAGGGTTAAAGAAATGCATTGCAATCGTACGTTCCGGACGCCCTGCATAAGAAGCGATTTCAGTAGGGCTCATAGTAGATGTATTCGTTGCAAAATAGCAAGTAGATGGAGCATACTTTTCCATCTGCTCAAAAACAGACTTCTTTATGTCCCTTTTTTCAGGCACCGCTTCGATAATTAAATCTGCGTTACTTACCCCTTCAGCAAGGTTCGTAGTATAAGATAGTTTCGCTTGTCCTAAAGCAGCTTCTTGCTCAGTCAATTTTCCGCGTTTAAGTCCTTTTTCAAAAATACTGTTAATCTCTTTTTCTGCACTTTGCAATGCTTGACCATTTACATCAATTAACGTAGTTGTAAATCCACCCATTGCGGAAACATACGCAATTCCTCGACCCATAACACCAGAACCAATTATTGATATATGTTTTACTTTCATAATAATCCTCCCACTAGTTGGAAAACTTATAGTAAATGTTTTGGAGATAAGTCTTTGATACACTTAGCAAATGAAAAAATAGAAGAATAGGAGAACAATCCCCTATTCTTTTTCATTTTTTATAGGCCAAGTGGATTTAATGGACGATTACCGTAATAAGAGATAATACTCTTTGTTTCTGTATATAGATCTAGAGTTTCAATACAAAGTTCACGTCCAAATCCTGATTGTTTGTAACCACCAAATGGTGTACCTGGCATTGCAGAGAATGGACAGTTTACCATTACAATACCTGCTTCGATTGCGTTTGCTACTCGTGTCGCACGTGCGCCGTCTTTAGACCAAACAGCAGAACCTAGTCCGAATTCTGTATCATTTGCTAGATGAATAGCTTCTTTTTCATCTTTAAATTTACTTACGACAACAACTGGTCCAAAAATCTCTTCTTGAACTACTTTCATTTCTTGTGTTACATCTGTAATGATTGTAGGCTCGTACCAGAAACCATTTTCGTAACCTTCAACATTTGCTACTTTACCACCAAGTAGAATTGTTGCTCCTTCTTCTTTAGCAGATTGCACATATCCATCAATTACATCAACTTGAGCTTGGTCGATGATTGCACCCATATGTGTTTCTTTACTAAATGGATCACCAAGTTTAATTTGCTTTGCTTTTGCAACAAATTTCTCCATGAACTCATCATAAATGCTTTCTTGAATATATAAGCGTGAACGAGCTTCACATGATTGACCTGAATTATAGAAAATTCCATATAATGAACCATCTACTGCAGCATCAATATCAGCATCTTCAAATACTAGATTTGGAGATTTACCACCTAGCTCTAATGTAACGCGTTTTAATGTATCAGAAGCTTTTCTCATAATATCTTTACCAATAGGCGTAGATCCTGTGAATGCCACTTTATCTACTAGTTTATGTTCTACTAAGTAGTTACCAACTTCTGAACCTGAACCAGGTACAATATTTACAACCCCAGCTGGAACACCTGCTTCAAGGCAAATTTCACCTAGGATGATTGCTGTTAATGGTGTTAATGATGCAGGTTTTACGACTACAGAACAACCTACTGCAATCGCTGGAGCAATTTTCCAAGCTGCCATCATTAAAGGATAGTTCCAAGGAATAATTTGAGCACATACACCAACCGCTTCTTTTTCAGTATAGTTACTGAATTGGCCAGGTAAGTTGTTTACTACACCTCTATGTCCAACTGCAGCTGCTGCATAAAACTCAAAGTCTTCAATCGCTTGATGTACTTGACCTTGTGCTGCACTTAAAGATTTCCCAGTATCTAAAACTTCAAGTTCTACAAGCTCATTAAAACGAGAACGCATAATTGCAGCAATTTTATTTAATACTTGTGCACGACGAGATACTGGATACTTTCTCCACTTCCCATTATCAAAAGCCTCGCGTGCCGCTTGTACTGCACGTTCCGCATCTTCTTTCGTCGCTTTAGCAACTTTTGCAATTAATTCACCTGTTGCAGGATTAAAAGTTTCAATTGTTCCACCATTACTACTTTCTACTTTTTCTCCATTAATAATTAGATGGTAATATTCACGTTTTAATGTAACCTTCTCTTCTACAGTTGACATACTATCTCTCCTTTATTCGCCTACAAAAATAGGTTTTCTTTTTTCTGTGAACGCTTGAACACCTTCTCGATGGTCTCTTGTTAAACCTGCAATTCGTTGTCCTTGTGCTTCATATGCTAAAAATTCTTCAAAAGGTAACTCTTCTGCCGCACGTAATGTGCGTTTCATTAATGAAATAGCCTTCGTTGGAAGATTGGCAATATTCTCAGCAAATAAAGCAACCTCTTCATCAAACTTGTCATTTGCAACAACTTTTGTAGCTAAACCTAAAGCTAAAGCATCATGTGGTAAAATGCGCTCTCCCAAAACTGAGATTTCTAATGCTTTTGCGTTACCAACAAGTTGTTTTAAGAAGTATAGATTTCCAGAGTCCGGTATCAGTCCCACATGAACAAAGGCATTTAAGAAAAAGGATTTCTCTGCCATAATTCTAAAATCACATGCAAGGGCTAAACTAAAACCTGCTCCTGCTGCTGCCCCATGTACACCAGCTACAATAGGTTTTTCGCAATTGTAGATTTGTTTCATCATTGGACCATATAAAGTAGTTAACACTTCTCCGTGATCCATGGATTCATCTACAACGGATAAATCTTGTCCAGAACAAAAACCTTTCCCTGCTCCTTTTATAACGATACAACGTACATTTGAATCTTTTTCAGCTTGCTTTATAGCCTTTGTAATTTCTCGATTCATGTCCGCTGTAAAAGCGTTTAGAGAATCTGGACGATTTAATAGAATCGTACAGACATTGTTAGCTACCACATATTCGATTGTTTCGTACATGTTATCGCCCCTTAAACTGTGGTTTGCGCTTTTCTACAAAGGCTTGCATACCTTCTTTTTGATCTTCTGATGAGAATAGTAAATAGAAGTTTTTCCGTTCGTACTGCATACCTTCATATAATGAATAATCAACCGCTTTACTTACCGATTCTTTAATTAAACGTATAGAAAGTGGTGGTTGATTACTAATTGAGCTTGCAATTTTCAACGTTTCTTCCATCAATACTTCTCGTTGTACGATTTTATTGATGACACCATATTGAAGCGCTTCTTTTGCTTTAATTCGATTTCCAGTCCAAATCCATTCTAAAGCTTTTGTACGTCCAACAAGTTTTGTAAGTCTCTGAGTTCCCCCTGCACCCGGCATAACACCAAGAGTCACTTCAGGAAAACTAAACTCAGTTCCCTCTGCAGCGATTAGCATGTCACAACTTAATGCAAGTTCAAAACCACCGCCAAATACAAAACCTTGAACTGCTCCAATAATTGGTTTTTTGATTAAAGAAATTCGATCCCAATCTGCAAATTGATTTAATAGTTCAAGTTTAACCGTGTCATCATACGCCATCTCATCAATATCGGCTCCAGCTGAAAAAGCATTCCCACGACCTGACAATACGATGACACGGATATCTTCATCACGATCAAAACTTTCTAATGCTTCAACAATTTCGCGCACCATTGTACGATTCAATGCATTATATTGTTTTGGTCGATTTAACTCTATTAAACCAATAGTAGATTGCTTGGAAGTTTCAATGAATTCAAATGCCATTAAGCATCTTCACCAATCATTAATGTAACGATATCCCCAGCAAAGCTCATTAAATCTTTACCAGAAGCTTTCCCTTCTTCCGAGCGCATACCATTTTTTAGATCTTCCATGCTGTCATAAATCATTTCACACATTAGATAATAAGGGGATTCTTTTCCCATAGGTGTTCCTGAAAACTTTGTTACTTTCATTTCACGTAGCCCAGGAATTTTTTTAGTAATTGGTGCATGTACCTCGAAATAGTGTTGATCAAATGCCGCCGGGTCTTGTGGCTGTCTATAAAGTGCGATTAATTTAGCCATAATTAACTCTCCTTTTTTTACATTAATGTTGATATAGGCTTCATAGCTTCAAATGGGTTCTTACAACTTTTGCAATATAAAATACTACGACATGCAGTAGGTCCGAATAAGTTTTCCATCGTTACATATTCGGAATTACAATATGGACAGTTTACGTGCCATGAGCCGTCTTCTTCTAAGTATTTTGGTGGTGGAGCAATACCAAATTGCTTCAGTCCTTCTTTTCCCTTTTCAGTGATTCTGTCGGAAGTCCAAGGAGGGTTGAAAATAAATTGAACTTCCACAGAATCTACATTCTCAACCGTTTTGACAGCACGTTCGATATTTCCTTGGATTATGTTTAGTGCAGGACAGCCAGAAAACGTTGGTAGCATTTTTATCGTGACATGCTGACCATCTATTTCTACTTGCTCTACCATCCCTAAATCAAGAACACTCACCGTATCAATTTCGGGATCTTTTATCGTGTCAAGCACTTGATAGATTCGATCTTTAGTATCTACAGCTGTCATTCTTTCCCCTCCTCCTTACCAAGCTGCTGTTAAGTCTGTTCGATATACCTCGGACATTGTGTTAATAGCATCTTGTAGTTCTTTTGTATGTTCTCCGTTACGCCCATTACGTTCTGGCTTACCGAATGTTGGAACAGCAACTTTAATAGTTTCAAACACTGGTTTAACATATTCAGTCCAACGATTTAATAGAACTTGTTCTGATTCAATTAAACTAGCATTTGTAATTTCCGTAGCTGCATCACCATATGAGAATAAATCGCCGCAATCAGCAATTACTTTTTCTAGAGCTTTTGTCATACGATTGCGAGCATCTTCTGTTGAATTAAATAATTGTACAAACCAAGTTTTCCAGTGAAGTAAGTGATAGTATAATTCCATACTAATTTTCACTGCTGCTTCTGCTAAAGATTGGTCAGAACTTGATTTTAGAGAATCTATCTTAATCTTTTTAGCTGTTGTATAAATATAGCTTCTCGCCACTGCGTATGCCCAATCATAGCGTGGAGTTTCCATATAAACCCCTTCACCATTTGGACGCTCTACTAAAATACTATTTTTACGTTCAGTTGCAGGACGCATATGTGCAAGTGTATCAGCTACACCTAAACCTAAACCTTCAAGTAAACGATAGTATACTGTTGCGTGACCCATTGTATCTTGTGTAATAGAAGAAAATGCTACGTCTTCTTCAATATGTGGCGCTAATCCTAACCATTCTGAACCACGATATGAAAATAGATAATCATCATCTGCTAATTGGAATAATAGTTCCACTACTGGATTCTCATATTTTTGTGTCATTTTTTCTGACCCCCAGCCCAAGATAAAATTTCTTTTTCGTCAAACATACCTTGTTCATATTGGCGCCACTTTTTACGTAAATAACCATAACCTTTTGTTAATCGATAGTCTTTGTTATCTAAACGCTCAACCATTTGACGTTCTTCTTGGTTTAATCCGCGGATGTTATCACGTTTAACTACCCATATATCAGCAACCGGTTCACGGCGCATAAAGTTCTCTTGTGCCATTACAATCGCAATGTCTTCATTTGGTGCTAACAAGCTAAATTGATGTTGGAACGGTGATGTTTTTGTACGACGACTAAACACTTCAAATTCTTGATAGAATGATTCGTTACCCATCTTTATTTCCCCCTTATCCGATTCGAGCACTTAATGCTTCTCTTACCCATGCATTATCATCATAAGAAGTACGGCGAAGTTTTAAGCGTTCTTGTGATTTTGGTCCTTCATTACGTTGAATTTTCTTGAAGTTCTCCCAATTTGGTTGTTGATAAATCCATTTTTCAGTTTCTTCATCAAAACGTAATGTTGGATCTGGAATTGTTAAACCGATTGATTTAATACGTGGAACATATTTTGATAAGAACCCTTGACGTAATTCTTCGTTTGTATTAATTCGGATTTTATATTTGATTGTAATATCTTGCTTTGTAGAACCAGTTGTATCGCTTGATGGTGGTCCGAAGAAGAATAATAATGCTTCCCACCAACGATTTAAGGCATCTTGAACCATCTCTTTTTGCTCCGGTGTACCTTCTGCAAGAGCTAAAATAATCGCTTCACCATGTTGAGCATGGAATACTTCTTCTGCACAAATACGTTGAAGTGCACGTGCATAAGGAGCATAGGATGCATTTAACATATTTGTTTGTGTGATGATTGCTGCACCATCTACTAACCAACCAATTAGTCCTGCATCACCCCATGATTTTGTTGCCATATGGAATACGTTATGGAATTTTAAACGTCCAGCAAATAGGTCTTGCATTAAGTCCTCACGATTTTTACCTAAAGGCTTAATTAAATCTTCTGCTACACGAAGTAATAGCTGACCGTGACCCATTTCATCTTGCACTTTCGCCATGATTCCTAGCTTACGATAAAGCGTTGGTGCTTTTGGTACCCATTCTTTTTCAGGTAATGCACCCATAATCTCACTAATACCGTGCATTGAAATTAATTTAATCAATGCTAAACGGTACTCTTCTGGCATCCAATCATCTGCCTCGATTTTGTCACCTCTAGCAATTCGCTCTTCAAATTGAGCTTGTAAATCTTTTTCCAACAATACATCAGCTGTCATTTTTACACCCTCCTATATAACATATTTATCAACAAACACTTAATTTCAGTTATATTAATGACCAAAAAAATATTTAACTAAATTTCTTGTAATTCAATCGGTTGACTAGATACTTTAATAGAATCTGTTGGGCAACCGCTCACTGCATCCTCTAAGTCATCATAAAGGTCTTCTGGTACTTCTTCGATTCCTTGATTATCATCTAGCAGTACGAACGCAATACCTTCATCATTATAGTCAAAGATTTCTGGCGCACAGGCACCACAAGAACCACATGCGATACATGTCTCTTGATTAATTCGAGTGTATTTTGCCATTTGATCCCCTCCTAATATATGAATCAATTACACGAATTGTTTTTTATTTTCCATTATGCTAGTGCTGTGTAAAGGCTGCACTTTTGAGGATGGGTCAATGTATACTTTTGCATTACTTATTGCTGCTGGTGCTTCACCAAATCCAGTTGCAATTAATTTAATTTTTCCTTCATACGTACAAATATCTCCTGCTGCAAATATACCTGCTATATTCGTTTCCATCCGTGAATTAACAACAATAGAATTTTTCTCAATTTTTAGACCCCAATCCTTAATTGGTCCTAATGTTGAAACAAAACCAAAATTAACAATTACATCATCAACATCTTTTAATAATGTTTGGCTTTCATCTTTCGCATGGTTTAAAACCACTTGGTCAATTTTATCTGTACCAATCAATTTGCTTGGAACGTAAGGCGTTAACACTTCAACTTTTGAAGCAAGTAATTTTTCCACACTATGTTCATGGGCACGGAACTTATCACGGCGATGAACTAATGTTACTTTACTTGCGACTGGTTCTAGCATTAAGGCCCAATCCACTGCTGAGTCTCCTCCACCTAGGATCATGACATTTTTATTACGGAATTTTTCTAAATCATTTACGAAATAATGTAAATTCTTATTTTTGAATTCATCTTCACGCTCTATTCCAAGAGGACGTGGATTAAAAGCACCATTTCCTGCAGTAATTAAAATAGTTTTTGAATAATGTGTATTTACGTTCGTTTTTATAACAAAAATGCCCTCTTCATTTTTTTCTACTGTTTGAACACTTTCACCTAAACAAACGTCTACTGGAAACGTCTTCATTTGTTTTTCTAAGTTATCAATTAACTGTTGAGCTTTTACTTCTGGGAAACCAGCAATATCATAAATATATTTTTCAGGATAGAGGGCAGACAACTGTCCACCCAATTGCGGTAAGCTTTCAATAATCTTAACGCTCATTCCGCGCATTCCACCATAGAATGCCGAAAACATCCCGACAGGTCCACCACCAATAATTGTAACGTCTATTATTGGTAGATTTGTCATCTTACCGCCTCCTCAACAAGTTCCTTACGATGATCAACAACACGAACAGCTTTCCCTTCTGATCTAGGTACACTTAATGGTTGTTGAATTGTTACTTCTACCGAAACTAAACAAGCATTTTTCAAATCATGCTGAACTTGTTTTTTCAGTTTCTTAACTGCATCGCTTTCTAAATTTCCTTCAATAGATTGATAGATGCTTGGTGTAAGCTCTACTCTTACTTCAAGAGCATCCATATTTCCTTTTTTCCATAGGTGAATTTGGTAATATGGTGCAAATTCATTCACTTTTAGTAGCTCACGCTCAATTTCAGAAGGGAATACGTTTACCCCACGAATAATGATCATATCGTCTGTACGTCCCTTTACTCGCGCCATTCTTGCTGTAGTACGACCACATTTACATTTTTCTCTAGTAATTGAAGTAATATCACCTGTACGATAACGAAGTAATGGCAATGCTTCTTTTGTTATACATGTAATTACTAATTCTCCATCTTCCCCATCAGCTACAGGTTGTAAAGTATCCGGATTGATTACTTCAAAGATGAAATGATCCTCAGCTAGGTGCAGACCATCCTGTGCTTCGTAACACTCAATTCCAACACCTGGACCCATCACTTCACTTAATCCGTAAACATCCATCGCTTTAATGCCAAGTTTTTTCTCTATATTTTTACGCATTTCTTCTGACCATGGTTCTGCACCAAAAATACCGTATTCTAAACCATTATCTTCTGGCGCAATTCCTAGTTCTTCTAGTTTTTCTGCGATGTTTAAAATGTAAGAAGGTGTTCCACCAATACCCCTAGGTTTAAAGTCATTTATTAATGTAACTTGACGGTCTGTGTTCCCACCGGAAATCGGTACAACCGCAGCACCTAACTTTTCAACTCCATGATGGAATCCTATACCTCCTGTAAATAATCCATATCCATATGCATTATGGAATATATCTTCTGGAGAACCGCCAGCCGTTACAACAGCACGTGCAATTAGATCTGACCAATTCTCAATATCATTTTTTGTATAACCTACAACTGTTGGTTTGCCACTTGTTCCGGACGAACCATGTATTCGTACAATATCCTTTTGTGGCACTGCAAATAATCCAAATGGATATTGATCCCTTAAATCTTTTTTCACTGTAAACGGCAATTTTCTGACATCTTCAATTGTTTTAATGTCTGAAGGTTTTATCCCCAGTTCATCTAACTTTTCCTTGTAAAATGGCACGTTATTGTAAACCCTTTCAACAGTACCTTTAAGACGAGAAAGTTGAAGTTCTTGCATTTTCTCCCTAGACAATGTTTCGATTTCAGGTGAATACATCATTGCCCCCCCTTTGATTTTTAAAGTGTTTACCCCTTTATATAACACTTTTATTGCGGAACGTATTTTTTTCGTTCTGTTCTCAAAGAATAAAATATTTACATAGAGTTGTCAATAAATTTTGAATATTTTTCTTCAAAATTACGAAAATTTTCTCTTATAAGTTATTTTTTTAGATATTTTCATAATTTTATGCAAAATCAATTATTATACAATACATCTTAGTACAGGCATAATACTAATAATGTATAGATTCTTTATGTAATTTATATATATCCTATACTCTCTAACTCAAAACAAAGAAACCTTACTATTCTTTTATTTTTCTTTGCGCCTAGATATGATCAATGATACATTTAAAATGTATTTCATATTTATCCACCACCGTATTATTTTTTATATACTTTTACAAAGGGGGATTTTGATGGCAAATAACTTGAGTACGCGTAAAGAAATAATCTTTAAAACACTTCAAGCTGAGCCGTATGCAAATTTTTTAGGATTCAAATTAATTTCAGCTGAAGATGGTTGTGCTGTTGCAGAGGTTATGCCTACGGAGAATATGTTAAATTCGCACGGCACTGTACATGGAGGGGTTATTTTTTCAATAGCAGACTTCGTATTTGCTGCTGCAAGTAACTCTTACGGTCAAATTGCTGTTGGCGTTAATAATAATATTAACTATCTCTCAGCTGCATTCCCAAATAAACTGTTACGAGCCGAGGCAAAGGAAGTTAGACGTACAAGAAAGTTGGCATGGTATTCGATTAAAGTGTTTAGTGAAGATGAGTTAGTCGCTACAATGGAGGCAATGGTTTACGTTAAAAGCGAGTATTTTGTGAAAGAATAATTGCTTTAGGATGGTATGGAATACAAAGGGGATAAAATTACAAATAATTATAATTAAATTCATATGATGGCTTTCCCCATTGGAAAGTCATCTTTTTTATTACACTCATTAAAAATAAAAAATGAACTTAGCGTCGACTAAGTTCATTTTTATATTTATACTTTTGCAGCTTCCATTTTACCAAAGTATGCTTCTTGTACTTTCGGGTCGTTTAATAACTCCTGAGAAGTTCCAGAAATCACAATTTGACCATGAGCTAATACACAGCCTCGATCTGCTACTTTTAGAGCAGCCTTTACATTTTGTTCTACTAGAATAATTGTCGCTCCACGTTCATCGCAAAGTTTTCTCAAAATCTGCATAATATCTTTCACAATTAGTGGTGCTAATCCTAGGGAAGGCTCATCTAACATAAGTACTTTTGGATTCGCCATTAATCCACGACCAATTGCTAACATTTGCTGCTCTCCACCTGATAATAATCCACCCGGTCGATTTAACATCGTTTTCAAACGTGGAAATAGTTCTAATACTTCTTCGTATTCATCGTGAACTTTCTTATGGTCACGACGATAACGATGATATGCTCCAAGCATTAAATTATCTTTTACGGAAAGTGAAGAGAAAATTTGTCTACGTTCTGGTACCAAGCATATACCGGAAGATACCATTTTTTGAACGTTCTGCTTCGTAATGTCTTTCCCCTTATACTCTATTGATCCACTACTTGGTCGATATACACCTGCTAACGTTCCAAGCAGTGTACTTTTTCCGGCTCCATTCGAACCGACAATTGCTAATAACTCCCCTTCAGAAAGCTCAAAATTGATACCATTTAACACGTGTAAATAGCCATGATGTGTGTGTAAATCAGTAACTTTAAGCATATGCTTCTACACCTTCTTCCTCTTCATCCCCTAGGTAGGCAGCAACAACTTGTGGATTTTGGTAGATTTCTTCTGGTGTTCCTTCACCAATCTTTACCCCATTATCAATAACAACGATAGAGTCAGAAATAGACATAACAGTTTCCATATCGTGCTCAACAAATAAGAAGGTCATTCCTTGCTCTCTCATTTTTAAAATAACTTCAACTAATTGTCTAGATTCTTCCGAGTTTAAACCTGCCATTGGTTCATCAAGTAGTATTAACTTTGGATTTGAGATTGCTGCACGTGCAATTTCAAGAAGGCGTTGACTACCATAAGGTAAACGATCTGCTATTTCATAAGCTAAATCACTTATCCCAACAGCTTCTAATGCCTCCATTGCACGTTCCATTGTTTTAACCTCTTCATTTCTAACACTTGGTAACCTTAATCCCGCGGTCAAAATATTTGTTTTCATTGTTATATGAGCGCCTGTCATAACGTTTTCAATCACCGTCATGTTGTCAAATACTTCTAAGTTTTGAAAAGTACGTGTAATTCCCATTTGAGCTATTTGATAAGGCTTTTTTCGATTTAAACGCTTCTCCTGGAAGTAAATATTGCCTGAAGAACTTGGCAACACCCCAGTAATCATATTAAACAGGGTTGACTTCCCTGCACCATTCGGCCCGATAACTGCAAAAATTTCTCCTTCTTCTACTGTAAAGGAGACATTATCTACGGCAACAACACCACCAAAAACCTTTGTTAAATTTTCTACACTTAGAATTGGTCTTTTGTTACTCATTTGTTGTCGCCTCCAGTCGCATTTACTGAAATAGTAGATTGTAATGCGCCATTTGTTGGCGTCTTTTTCTTAAATTTAGACATCAGTTTTTCAAATCTCGGTACTAAACCATCAGGCATATAGATTAATGTCAACACTAACAAAATACCAAAGAATACAATTTCAAATTGTCCACCTACATTCGGTAAAAGCAAAGGTACATAATGTTTTAAAATTTCATCAAGTAATACATACATAGCTGCTCCTACAATGGAACCCCATATATTTCCTTTTCCACCCATGATAACCATGATTAAGAAGAAAATAGATGTATTCGCTACAAATAAATCTGGATTAATAAATGATACGTAATGAGCAAGCAGTGAACCAGAAACGGATGCAAAAATAGCACTTAATACAAAGATTTGTAGTTTATAATTCATTAAATTAACACCTACAGCATCTGCTGCTATTTCGCTACCTTCGATTGATCTTAATCCACGTCCGATTCGAGAATGAATAATATTACGTGTAAATAATATTGCAAAGAAAACAAAGACCCAAATTAAATAAAAATAACTTTTATCCGTAATAAACTCATAGCCAAAGAGACTAATTGGTGGAATTCCAAAGAAACCATTAGAGCCTCCTGTAATAGAACTAAACTCTTTAAATAATGTATAAACGATGATACCAAACCCAAGAGTAGCAAGCGCTAGATAGTAACCCTTTAATTTAAATGTTGGAATACCTACAATTAAAGCTACTACTGCTGAGATTAAGGCACCTATAATAATTGCAATCCATGGATTTAACCCATAAGTACTTGTTAATACCGCTGAGGAATACGCCCCAATCCCATAAAATGCTGCATGCCCTAAAGATATTTGTCCTGCATATCCTGTTAAAGTTGTAAGACCAATACAAACAAGCGCATAAAAACCAATCATCGTTAAAATAGAAAATAAATAATTGGATGAAGAAACTAAGGGAATACAAAACAACACAGCAAATAAGATAATGGGACCCAAAATACTATTGTTATAAATTAACTTCAAACTTTTACTATTCATTATGAATCCCCCTATACACGTTTTCCAGAAGCCTTTGCAAATAGTCCCTCTGGCTTAACGAACAGAATAAGCAATAAGAATGTGAATGTGACAACATCTTTTAATCCTGAAGACCATAACCCTTCAGTAAACGCTTCAAGAATTCCAATTAAAAATGCTCCTGCTATTGCTGCTGGTGCGTTCGTTAAACCACCAATTACCGCTGCTACGAATGCCTTAATCCCTAGCATCATCCCCATATCATAAGTTGCACCTGAAATTGGCGCGATAACTGTTCCTGCTAATGCACCGACACCAGCACTTACGATAACCGCAAATAAAGACATCTTTTCAGGGTTAATCCCCATTAAACGTGCCGCAAATGGATTTACTACACAAGCAGTAAGAGATTTCCCTACAAATGTGTAATTGAAGAAATACATCATTAAAATTAATATGACAATCGATATACCTACAGCCCAAATATTTTGTGGCAACAACACTGCATCTAAAATTGTAATTGGCGTGTTATCTGTAAATGGAGGTAATGTTTGTACCTGTGTACCCCAAATAAGAATGGCTGCCCCACGTAGCACAATGGAAACACCAATTGTAATAATAATTAAAGTGGTTACCGATGACTTCCTCGCTGTATGAAGAGCCGTTCTTTCGAATATCCCTCCGATCGCCGCAACAATGACAATACTAAGGATAATCGCTAACCATAAAGGTACATTGTTATTAACCAGCGAAATACAAGTCAGTGCCCCTAGCATTGCAAATTCACCCTGGGCAAAATTTAATATACCGGTAACGTTATAAATCACAACGAAGCCAACTGCTATTAGTGCGTAAATTGCTCCAAGTGTTAGCCCTGAAAATAGCAGTTGCATCATTTGAGATAGTAATTCCATTAGGATCCCCCTCCATCAAAAAAATTTGAAAAATAATGAGCATTGGATGTTACTTCAATGCTCATTAGTCACTTACATATTATTTTTCAAGTACCCATTCACCATTTTGAATACGTACCATTTCAAAACTATCTGGAGCAAGACCCATGTGATTATCAGGTGTAATGTTAAAGATACCTGTAACACCAATGTACTCACCTAATTCATTTTCAATAAAGTCACGAATCGCTGCACGGTCAGTACCTTTAGACTCAATTGCCTTAACAGCGATATTGAATCCATCTGCTGCATACGTACCGAATGTACTAGCTGGTTTATTATATTTGTCTGTATATTGTTTGCTATAACTTACTAGCACATCTTTTTGTGGATTTGAATCTTCTAAACTATTTGCAACAAGTAATTTACCAGTTGGTAAGATTACATCATTAGCAGCATCACCTGCTACTTCAATAAATTGTTCTGTTGCAATACCGTGACTCGCTAAAATTGGTGCTTCTAATGCTAACTCACGGATATTTTTAATAACTACAGCAGATTCTTGTACTGTACCCCATACGATAATCGCATCAGGATTTTCTTTTTTAACACGAGTTAATAATGGTTTTGCATCATTTACTGTTGCTTCGAACTCATCTTCAATAACTGCTTCGATTCCGTATTCAGGTGCATACTTTTTAAACTCATCATGTCCACCTGTACCGTATGAGTTTGCAACATTTAACCATGCAACTTTCGTTAAGTTTTTATCTTTTAAGTATTGTAAAATACGCTCAACTGCTAATTGATCATCTTGTGGCATTTTAAATACCCATTTACGAGCATTTCCACTTTCATCGACATAAACTTGCTTACTTGCAGCAAGTGAAATATATGGAGTTTCATATTGTTCTGCAAGTGGTAACATTGCAAGAGCATTTCCACTTATTGTTCCACCGATTACAACTGTTGCTTCATCTTGTGTAAGCGCTTTTTTCATTGCTAAGATTGCTTGGTTTTGGTCTGACTTATCATCGTAAGTAATTAACTCGATTTGTTGACCATTAATACCACCTGCAGCATTCTTCTCTTCTACTAACATTTTAATTGTTTCTAGTTCTGGTTCCCCAAGTGCCGCAGCTCCACCAGATGATGAGAAGATACCTACGATTTTAATAGGTTCACCGTCACCACTAGGTTCAGTTGTAGCTGAATCTTCTTTTGCAGGTTCTGTTGAAGTTTCTTTTGTTTCTGATGCATTGTCTGAATTACATGCTGCTAAAAATAGCATAGTCATCAGTACAAACAGAGATAAGAATACTTTTTTCACTACAAAACACCCCTTATTTCTCTAATTTTTTTGTAAGCAATTATTAGCCCCTTTTCTAAATAATCGCTTACGGAAATTTGCTCCCCAATACAAAAACAAAAACAGCCTTTTCTTTTTGTACTGAGCAACAAACTAGCACTAAAATAGAAATATCATACATTAGTAAGAATTTTTCAGTTAAATTGTAGATATTCCATAAATATTGCTAGCTTATTTAGAAGATTAACATGTTTTACTAAATATTTTAAATACTTAAAAAATTCATTTTGTATAGATTATATACAAAAAAAGTATAAGACATTTCTAATCGTTATAAATAAATACAGTTATATAATTGCAGATTATTATATTTTAAGCACTGTCAGATTAACTAATTAAAATCCTATAAGACCAATAAAATCAACGTTTAAAAGGATTCTTTATTTTTCTAACACTTTAACAAATTAAACTAACTCTTATTAATTACAAAAAATAAACTACAAACAATAAAATGTTATATATTAAAATGTAATAAAATATGATATCATACAGATTAAATATGTAATTTTCAGAATACTGAATGAAAAAGGTATAGATTAAGGAGGAGCCCAATGGATTTAAGACAATTGAAGTACTTTGTCACAATTGTTGAGGAAGGTCAAATTACAAAGGCTGCTAAGAAGTTACATATGGCACAACCTCCCCTAAGTTATCAGTTAAAATTAATAGAATCAGAGCTTGGGTGTCAGTTATTCGATCGAAATGGACGTAATATGATACTCACTGAATCCGGAAGTATCCTCTACAAAAAAGCCAAATCATTGTTGGCTAATTTTGAAGAAACAATATTTGAAGTGAAAGAAGTTGGCAAAGGGATAAAAGGACTTCTGTCAATCGGCGTTGATCAAACTTGCCAAAACTATATAACTGATAAAATTGTAAGTATGAATAATGAATATCCCGACTTACGCTTCAAATTAAATGAAGGAGATACCTTTGCTTTAACAGAAAGCTTAGATCGAAAAGAAATTGATGTTGCTATTATTCAGCATCCTATAGAAGATGAGCGCTTCGATTCATTGATATTACCTGCTGAACAATACGTTTTAGTAACACCCGAAAAGTGGCAATTAGATGGCCCAATTGAAATGAAAAGCTTAAAAGATATACCATTCTTATCTTTTTACCGACATCGAAAATGTAACACGTATAAAATCATCATTGATGAATTTAGAAGACATGGTTTTACACCTAATATTATTTGCGATTGTATTGATTTAGCTATGATTGTAACCCTCATCAAAGAAGGTTTGGGAGTAACCATTTTACCGCGCAACAGTTTGGATAAGCTTAGTACTAACGGAATTAAAATTCTTGAATTTGTAGATTGTAATATTCAATCTCAGGCTACTATTATTTGGCCCAAAAACCGCTATTTATCCAAAAACGCTCGTAATTTTATTAGTATGTTTAACAATGCAACAACAGCGGACATGGAGAAAGATATTGTTACATTATAATTCCCTTCAGATAATTACGGGGCTCCCATTAGCGGTAGGTCACTTACAAATGAGCCCCATTTATCACGAATAAAAAAACACCTATGAGACGTTAAGAATCCCATAAGTGCCTTACAATTAATTTAATGTTGTTTATCCCTTTATATTCCGCATTTCCTCAATTTGACGGCGTTGTTCTGCTAAGGCTTGTTCAACCTGCAATCTTTGTTCTGCTTCTTTTTCCTCTTTTACTCTCAACGCTTCCGCCTCTTCGTATTTCTTGTATCCTATACGTGCGATAACAATACTAATTTCGTAAAGAATAAAGAGTGGAATTGCAATAAGTAGATTTGAAATCAAGTCTGGAGGTGCCAAAAGCACAGCCAGTACAAACAAAACGAAGTATGAGTATTTACGGAACTTAACCATAAGTTTTGGATTTAATAACCCAATCCTAGCTAAAAATAGTGTTACAACAGGCAATTGGAAAATTAACCCGAAAGGAACAACTAATTTAAATAGGAATGAAAAATATTCATTAATACCGATTGTTTGCTGAATATCGAGATCATTCGATAATTTCATCATAAAATTCATAACATTTGGAAACAAAATAAAGTAACCAAATGCTAGTCCACCAATAAACAGTATAAATGAATAAGGTATATATTTTAATGTTGCTTTACGTTCCGTCTCATGTAAACCGGGCGTAATAAATGCCCATAGTTGATATAAAATGATTGGGGACGTAATCACTAATGCTACAACAAATGTAACTTCTAAATAAACAGTAAGCGGGTCACCTACGTTAAACGCGTTTAGCGTCAATTTTTCAGCATCTTCATGTTGGATATATTTAATGATTGGTTCTGCTAAATAAAATCCCCCAATTAATGCTATTACAAAAAAGGCAGCACATATAAAGAGACGCTTTCTTAGTTCTTCAATATGCTCAATAACAGTGAGTTCTTTTGGATTCATACTAATGTGACATCCTTAACTTACTTGTTTTGTTCCTTGTGTTCAATGACTTTCTTTGTGTCATGATCATCATCATCGATTAACCCTTTTGTACCTTTTTTAAACTCACGTAGCGTAGAGCCAAATGCCTTTCCAAGCTCTGGCAACTTTTTAGGGCCGAAGATTAATAAAGCTACAATACCGATAATAACTAGGCTCACTGGTCCGATTGCATTTAAATGCACAACCATGATAGCCACCTCCTCTATTATATGTACATTTTAACGCATCTTGTCGTAATTTGCTAATATATAATGTGAACACTTTTCGTCAGTCACTATTTCGAATTAAATAAATCAATGCTTCTAATTCAACAGACAAATCGATATTCATTAACTTCATGGATTCAGGTACATTTAAACGTACTGGCGTAAAGTTCAGTATACCTTTCGCGTTGATTGCTGCAAGTCGATCTGTCATCACTTGAGCAGACCGTGAAGATACAGTTAAAATTGCAAGTTCTGCATTATATTCATGGTACATTTCCTCTAACCGATCTGGATGATACACAGGAATTCCATTCACTTCTGTTCCCTCATGTGGTGCCTTTGAATCAAAAGCCACTACAATTCTTGTATTATGGTTTTTTTGAAAATTGTATTTTAAAAATGCATTACCTAAGTTCCCTACCCCGATTAAAGCTACGTTTGCACCCTCGTCTTGGTCAAGTGTTTGTCTAAAAAACTCAAGTAAATAAAGAACATCATAACCGTACCCTTTTTTGCCAAGTGCCCCGAAATAGGAAAAATCTCTACGAATCGTAGCAGAATCTATTTTCATTGCCTCACTAAGTTCCTGTGATGAGATTCTTCTTTTACCTTCATTTGCGAAATTTTGCAAAAACCGATAGTACAGAGGTAGTCTTTTAGTTGTAGCTTGCGGTATTTTCATTTCCTGTTTCAAACCATATCCCCCTAACAATATAACCAATACAATAGCAATTTTATCATGATTAAAAGGCTGAACCTTATTATATTAATAAAGAAAATTTTATAGAAATCGTTATCATATTACTAAACATGTTGAAATAAGTAAAGTCTCCTCGTTGCGTACAACACCCCCATCCATTACACTAATGTTAGCGAAACAGAGGTGTAAAGAATGATTGTATTACAAGTAAATCAATTATATAAATCTTTTGCGACAGATGAAATATTAAGTGGTGTAAAATTAGAAGTTCAACATAAAGATCGTGTTGCTTTAGTAGGACGTAATGGTGCTGGAAAATCAACGCTACTAAAAATCATCGCTGGCCAAATGTCTTATGATTCTGGTGAGATTATCATACCGAAAGATGTAAAACTAGGTTACTTAGAACAACATACAGGGCTCGAATCAACATTATCTATTTGGGATGAAATGATGACAATCTTTGCTCCCCTTCGTAATCAAGAACAAAAGTTACGTGAATTGGAGCAGAAGATGGCGGACCCTGCTGTATACGAAAACACAGAAGTTTATAACCGTATTATGGCTGAATACGATCAACTTCAACATGATTTTAAAGATGCTGGTGGATATCAGTACGAAGCAGATACACGTTCTGTATTACATGGGATGCAATTTTTCCCTGAAGACTATAATAAACTAATTTCTTCATTATCTGGTGGGCAACGAACAAGACTTGCTCTTGCGAAACTCTTATTAAGCAAACCAGATTTGCTTATTCTAGACGAACCGACCAACCATTTAGATATTGAGACATTAAGTTGGTTAGAAAGTTATTTAAAGGGGTATGATGGAGCAATTCTAATCGTTTCCCATGACCGCTACTTCTTAGACCAAGTTGTTTCAATTGTATATGAAGTTAGTCGCCACCATGTATCTAAATATGTTGGGAACTATAGTGCTTACTTAGATCAAAAGGCAAAAAACTATGAACGAGATTTAAAATTGTATGAAAAAGAACAAGATGAAAAAGCGAAATTAGAAGCATTTATCCAAAAAAATATTGCCCGTGCCTCTACTACCAAAATGGCTCAAAGTCGACGAAAAGTATTAGAAAAAACACAATGGATGGACTCTCCTGATGGGGATGAAAAATCAGCAAATTTTGGATTCACCATTGATCGTCAAAGTGGAAATGACGTTCTTTCCATAGATGAATTAGCTATTGGTTATGAAGGAAATACAATATCAAAAAATATTTCGATGCGTCTATTCCGTGAAGACCGAGTTGCACTTGTAGGTCCAAATGGTGTAGGGAAATCAACATTACTAAAAACAATTGTAAAAGATTTACCGTTAATGCATGGAGATATTCGGTATGGTGCAAATGTTCAAATCGGTTATTATGATCAAGAGCAAGCAAAATTAACAGGCAACAAAAGCGTACTTCTTGAACTATGGGATGAATGGCCTTTAATGAATGAAAAAGATATTCGTACAATTTTAGGACGCTTCCTATTTAGTGGTGAAGATGTACTGAAACCTGTTCATTCATTATCTGGTGGTGAAAAAGCTCGACTTGCTTTAGCGAAACTTATGATGCAAAAAGCGAATTTACTTATTCTCGACGAGCCAACAAACCATTTAGATTTAGATAGTAAAGAAGTGTTGGAAAATGCACTAATCGATTATCCAGGCACATTACTATTTGTATCCCATGACCGCTATTTTATTAATCGAATTGCTACAAAGGTTATTGAAATGTCTAGTGATGGCTCCTTTGAATATTTAGGTGATTATGATTATTACCTTGAGAAAAAACAAGAATTACAAGAGTTAGCTGAAATGAAAGCAGCGGCTGATGCGAAAGAAATTAAGCAAGCTCCTACTGTAAAATCAACATCACAAATTGATAAAGATGCAAAAAAACGAGAACGTCAAATTCGTCGTACGATTGAAGAGCTTGAAAATGGGATGAATAAACTCTCAGAGGAAATAGCTCAGATTGAAGAACAATTGTGTGATCCTGAAATTTTCCGTGACCACGAAAAAGTATTGGAACTTCAAAACAAATTAGACAATGCCAAATCTGAACATGACGAAAAAGAAATGCAATGGCTTGAGTTAAATGAAGAACTCGAGAATATAAATTCTTAAATAAGGTAATATTAATTAGGCTGTGTTGAAAATCCTTAATTTTCTACACAGCCTTTTCTATACTCATTAAATAGAAGACTTAAAATCATTTTTTAGACATCTACCATTTATTATCGAAAAATAATTTACATATATCTTGGTCAATAGACAAATTTCGATAAAATTCCTCCACAAAATTATTCACATTACAAAACTAGTAATATCAACATATCAACAGACTTTTCCACATTATCCACATTTGAATTTTTAATTATTCACATCTATGTGTGTAAAAATCAACACTATATATAGGTTTATCACAAGTTACCCACAACTTATCCCCAGAATGTGCATAAGTACGAATGTTCGTCTTGACATTTTGATAAAAATATTAATAATCTGTGGATAAGTTTTCAGAAAAATCCCACAAAACTTAGAACTTTTAATAACTTAGCTTTTTTGTGGATAAGTGAGCATAGGTAAAAAATTTCGACAAAAAAAGAGTGTCTGAAAACTTGTTTTGAGACACTCTTTTGCGACGAGGATGGTGGCATTTTAATGTGACCACCGCAGGAGCAATAATTGCTATGAAATATTTATTAAAAAGCAAAGGGATGTCCAAAAAAATTTAGGACCCCCCTTTAATTACCTAGCACTTTATCTTTACTACCTTATTACCAACTTTTTAACTCTTTTCCTGGCACACCATTCATCGATAATTCCCCACGCACACCTGCTTCATACATATACGAAGCGGCAGCGCCAATCATTGCTGCATTATCTGTGCATAACTTTAGCGGAGGAACTGTAAATGCAATTCCTTCTTGCTCAAAGACTTGTTCCAAACTTGTCCGTAAACCTTTATTAGCAGAAACTCCACCTGCTGCAATGACTTGTTTTACATTATATTCTTTCGCTGCTCTCAACGTTTTTGTTGTTAATACTTCTACAACACTCTCTTGGAAACCTCGTGCAACATGTGCAGGGTTAATTTCCTCGCCACGTTGATCCATATTATGTTTATAATTAATAACAGCTGATTTTAATCCACTAAAACTAAAATCGTAACTATCCTCTAACCAAGCACGAGGAAACTCAACTGCTTCATCCGCTTCATGTGCTAAGCGATCAATATGTGGTCCACCTGGATATGGCATATTAAGTACTCTTGCTACCTTGTCATATGCCTCGCCAGCTGCATCATCACGTGTTTCCCCAATTACTTCAAAACTACCGTGTTCTTTCATTAATACTAATTCTGTATGACCACCAGAAACTACAAGGGCTAAGAGTGGAAATTGCATTGGTTGTACCAAAGCATTTGCATAGATATGACCTGCAATATGGTGTACCCCAATAATCGGTAAGTTATGAACAAATGCAAACGCCTTTGCAGCATTAATACCGATTAATAAAGCACCTACTAATCCTGGCCCTTCTGTTACTGCAACCGCTGTTAAATCTGAAGGCTGCATATTCGCCTTTTCTAAAGCTTCTTCAATTACTATGGTAATTTGTTCTACATGATGTCGTGATGCGATTTCAGGAACGACACCACCAAATCGTTTCTGACTCTCAATTTGTGACGCAACAACGTTTGAGATGATTTCTGTTCCATTACGAATAATTGCTGCTGCTGTCTCATCACAACTTGTCTCTATTGCTAATATTATTGTATCTTTCATTGTAAATTCACCCACATGACAAGAGCATCCTCTTGATTATCTGTATAATAACCTTTTCGTATACCGCCATCTTGAAATCCTAATTTACGATAAAGGTTTTGCGCAATTATGTTTGAAACACGCACTTCCAAACTTAATACTTCCACACCGCGTTCTTTTGCAACTTTTATTGCCTCACGCATTAATCCTTCACCAATCTTTTGACCACGAGCAGATTCGATTACCGCAACATTTGTAATTTGAGCTGAATCAATAATTACCCACATACCACAAAATCCAATAATATTACCATCATTAGCTTCTGCTACTATATAGTAAGCATAAGGATTCTCTCTCATCTCATAGTGAAAAGAATCAAGTGTCCAAGGTGTAGGAAAAGAAGCTAGCTCTATTTGATGAACTGCCTCCACATCTTCTGGTGTCATTTTTCGATAATGTACCATATTACTGATTTCCTCTCTTTTGTTCCTTGATCCATTCCGCTTCTGCTTGGGCAATACGATGATATTTTGGGACAAAAGAATGTATTTCTTCTACACTTGGTAACGGCTCATTTTGTACAAGTTCAATTAATTTTGAGGCTCTTGGTAATTGTAAACTTGTTGGAGCAAAGTAAGCTAGTTCTCCTAAGCACTCAACGATTTTTTCTTTAAAAATTGCTACATCCAATCCAACAAACATTACTGGTTTACTCATTTCCTTGAGTTTCTCTAATAATTCATCGATGGAAATATGTTGTTCTTCGATGACAGTTTCTGATAAATTCTCTGTATAAGAAGCTGCATATACGTTTTGTCTTC
Source organism: Ureibacillus endophyticus (assembly GCF_003628435.1). Lineage (GTDB taxonomy): Bacteria > Bacillota > Bacilli > Bacillales_A > Planococcaceae > Ureibacillus > Ureibacillus endophyticus. The sequence continues at coordinate 67,455 of NZ_RBZN01000016.1, forward strand.
TTGCATCAAATAATGAGCAAATAATTCCATTAAATAATTGAGCATTTGCAGCTAACACTTTTAAGCTAGATACACCAACAACAGGTTTTTTTAATGACCACGCAATTGTTTTAGCAACTGTCACTCCAATTCGAAGTCCAGTATAAGAACCTGGTCCTTCCGAAACTGCAATTCCATCTATATCTGAAGGTTTTAAATTAACCTTTTCTAATAATTCTTGAATCGTTGGCATTACTGTTACTGAATGGGTTAATTTTAAATTTTGTACGATTTCTATTAATACTTGACCATCTTTTACAACCGCAATTGATAACGGTGCATTTGAGGTTTCAATTCCTAACCAAATCATTTTCCTAATAACTCCTCACACATTCTTTCGTAATGGGCTCCAAAAGGTTTTAAAACAAATAGCCTTCTATCCCCATCTTTCCGAAAAATCTCAATTGCTAACCGTTCATCAGGTAAAACATCTTCTATTAAATGTGCCCATTCAACTATCGTGACCGCATCACCAAAAAAGATTTCATCCCAACCAAGATCTTCGTCACTATCTTCTAAACGATAAACATCTAAATGATTAAACGGTAGTCTTCCTTCATATTGTTTCATAATAGTAAAGGTTGGACTATTTACAGTTCTCGTTATTCCGAGCCCTTTTGCAAATGATTGAGTAAAAGTTGTTTTTCCTGCACCAAGATCTCCCTCAAGTGTAATTGTATCTTGAGCACCAACTAATTGCGCTAAATTATTTGCCAAGTTTTGAGTCTCTTCCAATGAATTAATTTCTATTTGAAATTCCATAAACTATTTTCCTCTCACAATCACATTACCATTAGTTTACCTAAAGTATCACAAATGTTCAAAATGTAATACCTAAAATAAATGAATAAAGCACATCACAAGCCATTGTAGTGAATGTGATGTGCTCTTTATTCAGTAGTTTAATGACGTTTAGCGTAATGAATTTATAGATAATTCATAATCAATACTACTACTGCAGCAATTACAATAAAAAGTAATGTATATAAATTTCTACGATAGCGTTGCCGATTCATAAAACCACCTCTAGGAAAAAGACATTACTATCCCTAATAATATGCGTTTTCCTTTCCATGTGATTTTACTTTTGACTAAATGAACTCATTAAATCATAAAAAACCACCACTATAATTTAGTGGTGGTTTTTATTTGCCTAGCAACGTCCTACTCTCACAGGGGGAAGCCCCCAACTACCATCGGCGCTAAAGAGCTTAACTTCCGTGTTCGGTATGGGAACGGGTGTGACCTCTTTGCCATCATCACTAGACCACATATTTAGTTGAAAGAAGCTTGTTCTCTCAAAACTGGATAAAGACATTGACTAACGACCATTCAAGTTAGTGGTTAAGTCCTCGATCGATTAGTATTCGTCAGCTCCATGTGTCGCCACACTTCCACCTCGAACCTATCTACCTC
>NZ_RBZN01000017.1 GCF_003628435.1 Ureibacillus endophyticus
AGTATAGCTCATAACGATTCCTCCTCTGATGTTTGTGTGGTAACTAACATTTTATACGAGGTCGTTGTGGGCTTCTTCTATTTTGACTTACAGGTGTTGCACTTAATATTACAATCCGTCATTTAAATAACTTTCAGCTAGTTCGTATGCTGTATCTGTACCTGGAATACCATAAATCGCTTTGGAATAAGCCCAATCTAAAACTTTTCCTATATTCGATTCAGTGAGCGCTGTCATATTTCTCCTCCTAAACAAATCTAACCTAATTATACAAATATGCATATTTTTATATATTTTTTATTTTAATAAATATTGAGACTTTATTTCATATTATTTACTACAATTTTATCTGCACTTAAATGCATTAGATGAAATTCAATAACAATATAAATGGCCAACACCCAATTATATATCAGGGGTATTGACCTTCAAATATTTAATAGAAATCATGTGTATGGAGACGGCGGGAGTCGAACCCGCGTACAGAAACCCAAAACTCTAGCTTTACTTTTATAGTTTGTCTATGTTATTTTATTTTTTTACTCAAATAGCTTCTATATAGACCGATATATCAAGACTAATAAGGTATCAACAAGTAAATGTTAATAAATCTCAAGTAAACTACTAAAGAAAAAACAAAAAAACAATACGTTTATGTATTTTTGAAATATAACCAATACAAAAAGGTGAGCAGTTTTCCTCACCATAAATTGTACTTATGATTTTTTCGTAAACATCAGATCAAACAATCTGAAAAAGTTATAATCCCCTGTTGTTTCTAACTCAATTTCAATACTTTCTGAAAAGTTTGCTCCAAAATCTGCAAACAGTTTTTGATAGTCTGCATTTTCCAACATATCGATACGACGTTCTGCCGCTCTTCTAATTCGATCTCCATTTCTTTTGAAACCACTTAAATATATTTCTTGGTGACATTGTTGAATTTCATACGAACGGTATGCTTCTAAGAATAAGTCCCACTCGTCGTTAGCTAACGTATGGTAACTTCTTTTATCTGTGTCGCTCATCTTTCATCCCCCCACCGTTCAATTCATAGTCAAACCAATCTATAGAAATAAACCATTTTCTTGCAACTCGTCCGCTTAATAAAACCCTATAATCCAATCCACATTTTTTATTTTCAAAAATTTTACAGTATGCGGAATATTACTTGTTTTATACATTATATTTCCCTTGAGAGTAATTATCCCTAGAGTTCAGACATTTCCTTCGATATTTTTAAATTTTCTATTGACTTTTGCAAAATCCTTTACTTGTAAAAATTTTTTTTTGCAATTAAATATGGTTAGTATTCACTACATCTCCACTTACACACAATGTTTTCTACTAAGTTTCGATTGTCGTTCAGTATTCATTCGAATCCTCGTCTTTTTATTTTGATTACCCCTTCCCCACACCTCGAAAGTTTCAATCATTTCACATAATTTTCATACTTTTTTAAAATATAAATAAAACGTGTAAACTTTTATAACATAAAATTAGATAAATTCACCAAAATATGGTATAAAATCTATAAAAATATTATTTTATGTTATTTTTTCTTACATTAGAGAGGTGTTTTCCTGTGAAAATTTTTCAACCTGCCGTTTTTGTTCTTAACAAATTTCGTTTCTCGCTGAAATTTTTAACGATTATGTCCATTACCGCTGTTGCTTGTTTTGTTTTAGTTTTCGCACTCATTCGTCAGCTCAATGCACAAATTGAATTCAATTCCTTTGAAGCTTATGGTGTGGATTATTTAGAGCCCATGCAATTATTGTTGCAAGATGCCCTTGCCTATCGACCGGTACTAGAAACAGGTGATTCGGCATTAGAAAAACAAATCGAGGAACACTTTGTGGCCATCCACCAAGTCGATGAAAAGCTTGGCCCTCTTTTAAATACCCCAGAGAGCAGTGTTTCTGAGAAAATACAGCAAATTGAAGCAAATTGGTCAACGTTAAAGCAATCCAAAAGCTTAACAAACTATGAAAATTGGGTATCATCCATTATTTCTATTTATCAAAATGAAGTAGCGAACAACTCCAATTTAATTTTAGATCCGGATTTAGATACGTATTATTTAATGAACTCTTTTTTATTTTTAATCCCGAACTATGTACAAAGTCTAAATAATTTATATTTAACGATCGAGCAATACACGGATGAAGTATTAACGATGGAACAAAAAGTTGAGGTAATCAGCTTATATTCAGTCCTTCATTCAACAATTAATCAATTGCAGTCTAATTTTGAAACTTCCACTCGTCATACCGCAGATGTTTCGATTTTTAACGAAATGAAGAATATGTTAGACAATATTTCGAATGAGTCAAATTTACTTTTAAATACAATTGAGCAACGTTTATCGCTACAGGATAGTGTGATTGATGAAAACATGATGAAGCAATTCGAATCAACGATGATTTCACAATTTGATAAATTTGATGACTATCATCTTGAACATGCAAAATTACTCGATTTTTTAATTAACATACGAGTAGACAACTATAAACAAACGAAATATTTAAGCCTTGCAGCACTGGCGGTATTGGGTTCAATCGCGTTTTATTTTGTCATTGGTTTTTACATTTCGATTCGTCACGCTGTAAACCAAATTCAAGTTTTAGCCAAACGTGTAGAAGATGGAGAACTAAAAGCCGAGGCGTATTTAGATTCAAAGGACGAGTTTGCAATGGTTGCTCAATCATTTAACAATATCATCACGTCATTTCGAACAATCATTGAATCCAATCTTCAAACAATCGGTCAGCTATCTACCAATTCAAAGCATCTGCTATCCCGTGCTAGTGAAACAAGTCAAATCACCCATGCGGTTACGGATAATTTTCAAGCATTTTCAAATAATATGCAACAACAGCTTCAAGCAACGAATGATAGCATACAGGCGGTTGAAGATATTGTGGAACACATCGATTCGATTACACAAGCAACATACTTAGTATCAGATGCCTCCCATGAAAATACGAAAACTTCGATGAAAGGAAATGAGCTCCTTCAACAAATGACGGGTCAAATTGAGGCGATACAAACAACATTCCATCAAGCTGCGAAAATGATTACCCTTCTTGGTGAACGGTCAAATCATATCAATGAAATTACCGCAACAATGGAGAATATTAGTCAACAGACAAATTTACTTGCCCTCAATGCATCCATTGAAGCGGCTCGTGCAGGCGAACATGGAAAAGGCTTTGCTGTTGTTGCAGAAGAAGTACGCAAGCTAGCTGAGCAGTCAAACGAAAGTGCCAATCAAATTCGCATACTCATTCATGAAGTACTAGGTGAAACATCTTCTGCTGTGCAAGCGATGGAAATGGGTACGAAGGAAGTAGAACAAGGGATGGCCATCGTTCAATTAGTAAGCCAAGCTTTCGAGGAAATATTACAAAGTGCTAATAATGTATCCAATCAAACAAAAAACATTGCACAGGCTGTGGATCAACTCTCCTCCGCTTCAACGGTAATTACAGAAAAAGTATCGGAAATGCAGCAAACAACCATGCAATCAAACGAAAAAACGACCGAATTATTCGCCTTTGCGAAAGATCAACTTCAGGCAATGGAATCTGTCTCCTCTACCTCTCAGCAATTAGATGATATTGCGAAAGAACTGGAAAAAGGCGTAAGGAAGTTTGAGGTTTGATTTCAAATGATATGGAAATTAAAATAACAGAGGATTAGCATAAGAGCTATCCTCTGTTTTTGCGTTTTAAACTTCGAAAGATTCATTTATTATTAAGATACTTCAATCACATTTGATAAGGAGCTTGTTCAAATGAATTTATACTTAGATATTCCTCTTCATGGTTCAATTCGCATAGTTAACTCTAAAAATCAATCACCAAATTCTAGAGTTTTAACTGATATTATTAATTCCAATTCTCCTTTTGTTATTCAAGCAAATAATAATATAGTAATTGATAAATCCTTTTGGAAACCTGTACCAAATGTCATTCGCTATACGTTCCAATATCTTGGGAATAATCAATTTCAAAGAATACAAAACAGTTTAAATAATAACCTTATTGGTAATTCTAACTATCCTGATATGATTTTCAAACAAAAGAATAATAACAACAAATTAATTGGTTTCATTTTAGAATCACCACATGAAGATGAATACCAACATAATTTCAGTTCAATGATTCCAATTGCCCCAGCACAGAACCTTGCTGCAACTGGCGGAGTAATACATAATGAGATTAATCATGTACTAATTAGTCTGTCTACTCTATACCCCACTCATTTTTCTAACGGGGAAATGATTGATATCGTCATTTTAAATCCCATTCCTTATCAAACTTCATTATTCCATGTTCATCAAAAAGCTTTAAAAGGCCCATATGTTACGTTAAGGAATAACATTTGGAAATGTAATTGGAATATGCAAAGTATAAAAAATGAATTTCATTCGATATTAAACATCTTTAGTACAAACGATATTTTAATCAATTGCTGTACTAGCCAATTACAACCTATTTTACATACTTGGCTTCAAAATACACTTTCTTCAAATCCCCCACTACTTTTAAGAGGGCATCATCCATCAACTTTAAGAATGAGAGGAAGATGGTATCAAACAATTAATTAGTGGGGATTTATTGATATACCTTGGAACAAGCTTTAAAATAAGACCTCAGATGTAGAGAAATATAAGGCTGTGGCTCATTATATGCTTATCCCCTTTCTATTAAAATGAATAGTGCATTTAGTAGCAGTTATCGGAATTGCACTTATTAATAATGCTATTTGTGGCAATAATTAGTAGAACAACTTGGGGGTTTGCGTAATGAAAAAAATTGGTCCAAAAGGCATGAAGTGGCTGAAGATTATCCACGTGTTTCTTGTGGTATTATTTTTCGGAGGCATTTTAAGTTCGGTAGCTTTAACTTTTCATATTGATTTCTCAAATTATGATGAGTCCTACCTTGGATATAAAAGCATTGTTGTGATTAGTGATAACATTGTGCGCTGGGGTGCGATTGGAACTTTAATAGTGGGTCTCATTTACGGATTTTTTACCAACTGGGGCTTTTTCAAGCATCGATGGGTTGGTGTAAAATTTGTGCTTTATATCATTCAAACAATCGTTGGAATTTTTGTGGTAGACAAGCTCATGCTAGCGAATATGGAATTGTTGGAAACTCAAAAAGAAATGGCTTTAATCAACCCAATCTTTGCTCGAAATCACGTGTTACGAGATAATGCGGTCTATTTCCAAATCATCGTTACAATTTTTATCTTTATTATTTCATATTTAAAGCCTTGGAAGAAGAGAAAAGTTCCTGCAAAACAAAACTAATGGAAAAAAGCGTGGTTGGTTTAACCGCGCTTTTTTGCGTTTTATTAAACTTATTATGCAAATGAATGTGAATGTTTTAATTTTTCAGCTTTTAATTTTAATACCTTGTCCAATTTAACATATATCGCCTTCCTAAAATCTATATATTTATCAAATTATATGATGACAAATATTAGGTGATGTGGTAAATTCTACATGAAACTTTTGTATCAAATTATAGATTTAGTGTTTTTTGGGAGGAATTTTTATGAAAAAATCAAGAATCTTATTATCAACAGCATTAATCATGGTACTATCTGCAAGTAGTGTGTATGCACATCCAGGAAGAACAGACAGTAACGGTGGTCATACTTGTAGAACGAATTGTACTGAGAGATGGGGATTAGAGTATGGTGAGTACCACTACCACAACGGTGGCAGTTCTTCGTCTAATAGCTCATCAACAAGTAAATCTTCAAATAGTTCTAGCTCTGTAAAGAAAAGTGGTCAATCTGCAAAAGAAATTGCAACACAAAAAGCTAAGAAAGCTCAACAAGAAAAAGAAGCAGCTGTAAAGAAAGCAAAACAAATTAAACAAGCTGAAAAAGATGGCTATGCAGACGGTTTAAAAGATGGTTATAATGGAATTTCTAATATTGGCATAAGTAAATATCAAGGTGCTTACAATAAAGGCTATAAAGAAGGTTTTGCTAAAGGGAAGCTTAAGTTAACTAATGAAAAAAACAAAGCATACCGCGCAGGATATTCAGCAGCACAAAATGGTAAATCTTCGGTAGTACCTTCTATTTATCAAACTAATAAAGCACTATCAGATTCCTACTTACAAGGCTTTGAACGTTTTGTTATAGATGTTGAAAAACAGAAGTATTATCAAATGGGATATAATGACTCATTTAATATGGAGAAATATATAAAACCAGACTTTGATAACGCAAATCATATTCGTTGGTACAAAGAAGGCTTCGATGCAGGTAAGAAGAAACAAGCAGCTTAATATATCTTTAATCTATTACTAAATGAACAAATAGTAACATAAGGATAAGTTTTTTACGCAGATATTTTATATAGCTAGCACATCTTGTAAACAAAACTAAATGTAATAATGAGATGACTGTCCGCAATTGAATTTTTTTACTTGTTAAAAAGATTTACCTATTTTTTATAATAAGAATAATTGTTACTAATAGTGATCGTTTGTCGGTAAAAGTAGCTAATTCGATTCAAAAAAAAGCGTGGTTGGTTTAACCTCGCTTTTTGTGTTTTTTAAATTAGTTTCACAACATACATAACAACCGTAACAACCAACAATACCGGCATCGCCTCGTTTGGCAAAAGCAGTTCGATTTTGCGTCTAATTAGAAATGCCACTATGATGAGTGTGATGAGTCCATACAACATATAACCACCTTCAGCGATGATCGGCGTTGCAGGGACAAAAAATAAAATAGTTAATGCCATTAAGAAGAACACAAGTCGTGCTACCATTTGTGTAACACGTAGGGATTTCTTTGCCCCAAGGATTAAAAATGGCATTGAAATGACGATGCCACCAATAACTCCTCCTGGAAAAATCGTATGTTCAAAACGCATCGCAATGTATGCTATTACGAATAATAGAGCCGCTGTTAACGCATCCACTACCATTTTATTTGCGCGGTAAATATAGATGCATACAAGTACACAAACTAGCATTCCTAATTCTATTAAAATAATCTTCGTTGATTGGACAAATAGAATCTCTCCAATTGTTAATAATGCAAACCAAGTGATCGCAACAAGTATCCATTTATGAAGTGTTTCATACTTTATTTGCTGCACGAGCTTTATCCATCCAATGGTAAAGACAATATATATAAGAGCCGTTAAAGCTGCCATAAAGACATCCTGCATGATATTTTCCTCTGGATCAAACATTGTCAGCGTCAATGAAATGACTGTAATTATATATGTAATTATTAATAGGAGATTTTTCTTCATTCTCATCCCACCTTTCCTAAAATTATTGCACAAAAATAATAGAAAAGATATATTTTTCCATTTGAAAACAATCGTTCCCCTATACTCTTATATAAGTGCAGCTTATTAATTAATATGTAAAATATTCCTACATCATCGCCCAAAAAAGCGTCTCTACATATAGTAGAAACGCTGCACAATTACTGATATCTAGAATTGAGTACTTCACCAATTCGTAGTAATATTGCTTCTAGTTCGCCATTTGTTTGGAATGTAAATGGATGTCCATAATTCGATTTTTTTGTGTTATCTTCTATCTTTCTCGGAAATTTTGTTAATCCTGTGTGTTTAAGAGGTTCTGAAGCCATTTCCTCTAGCTGTGGTGCCTTTGCAATCAACGTAGGATGAACAACAATTGTAGGCGTTACGTTATCTAACAAGTAGACATATGCTTCATCGTCTTTTTCCCCAAACTCCATATGTTTGAATTCTGCAGTCTTTTTCGTTGTTTTCTTCAAATCGAAATTTGCTTTTTTAAAGGTTTCTTTATATTGATCTAACGGGACAATACGTTCACGCTTAGGGACTTTTTGAGTGTTTATTTTTTTCACTTCTTTTACTGTATTTTGTTGTTTTTCTTGTTTTAGTTCTTCCAGTTGTTTTTCTATCTCAGCTATCTTCTTTTGATGTTCTTTCATCCATTCCTGTATAAAATGAGGCTCTTGAATTTGTTTAGCGGGCAATTCATAATCTGGCGCATTGAATTTATAACTCCCATATACTTCCACATACCAAACACCCAAATCAAAAATAAACTGATGGGCTTGTTTTGCCACTTCGATATCCATCTCTGTCGGTTGATGCACTGCGGTATTGCCGTTTTTTCTTATGTATTCGAATTTTTTATAAATATCATCTGGAATAATATCATGATTATACAAGCGATTCGTCTTTTCCCACTGTTTCAGCGGATACACTTCATTCATATTTTCTTGCTCAAAAATCATGTTTACTAATGTTTCGCCAAACAAACGCGCATTCATCATGGCAGCTTGTGGTTGGTCCCATAAAAGGTCCTCAAAACGTAATACCAACTCTTTTAGCGTACTGGAATAATCCCCAAGAAATTTTAATATACTAGATTTCATTTTTTACTTCCTTTCCTTAACTCCTTTATAAGTTTACCACAATATTAAAAGCCCAACTTCTCATTGAGAAATTAGGCTCTGGACTATAGTTTGCTTTTAATTACTTTTAAGATTTTAGACATGGATTTTTCAATATTTTGTTTAAACGTATCTGTCCATACCTTATATGTGCAATCTCCTACTGGCACAACGACTTCAAAGGAATAGAATTTTGTTTTCTCATTAAAAGGACTTATTTGGAATTCATTATTCAAAATTTCACCATGATTCGTTGGGAAGATGACTCCTGCAGCTTTGGTATCATAAGAAACCATATAATTGATGACTTGTAAATAATCATCATACACTGGGTTCAGGGATTTTCCCCTCGCTGTAACGTCATACCACTTCGGTTTAAATTTCGCATCAAGGATAAAGAAAGGAGTATCAACATTTCGATAGAATACAAAATCCGGACGAATCAGTTTTCTATAATCTTTCCCATCATTACCTTTAAAGATATAAAGGTTATTTGCTGCATCAACGAAAAACTCTTCACCTAAGAAATAATTCTTATAATTATGTAGTAAGAAGCTCTCCCATAGGTCAGGGATATAGTATAATAAACCGTTTACTGATTCATCTTTCCCATCAAAAACAGAAATCCCTAAGTTTCTAAATATTTTAATACACGTTTTTCTCAAGACTTCATATTTAGTGAAATAAGGATGAGAAAGTGGTGTCATGCTATTTAAAAGCACTTTATGTCGATTGCTCGTAAAATATTGTGGTGCAGCTTCCTTCAATGAGTTTATGATGGTTCTCATTTCATTATCCTGATCAATATGCTTTACAGTCACTTCGGGAAAACTGCTTTTCAAGTAGTCATAGGTATGAAGGATAAGGTGATTGATTGTATTATCCACTGTATTTTCTTTAGAAGTGTAGGCTACTTTCCCATTGAAAATCAAATTTTCTTGAATATGTCTTGGAACATTAATCGCCCCTTTTATCCGACCATCATTGTATTCCTTTCGTTGATAGGTTCTAAACAATCCTTGTCGAAAAGCTTCTTTTAACTGCTTTTTAAAAAGATATAAAAGTAGTACGGCTAACAAATCCTCATCACTCGATTCGGTGAAAAAATCCTCACTAAAATTTGGATTTTCATAGGATAACATGTAAGAAAGAAAATATGGCTTTATTTGATCAAAGCGAGAGGTAATTGTTATTTTTACATCAAAGACTTGGGATTCCCCGTCCTCCATATCCACTTTTACGTCCTTCACTTTCAAAACCCCAACCAACCCTTTTGTTTCAAAAAGACTTTTTGAAGAGAACGTGTCGAATTCAATAAGCGTTAATTTATCCTGATCCTTAAAACCTGTTTCAGTAATATTCGCCATTAATTTTGAAGGTTTGATCCTTTCCTTCACAGCTATTTCAAATGCACGGAACTCTGGGCTTTGTCTATCGATAATTGAATCTTGTCTTTCAATTAACTCATCGTAGGAAGTATAGTCCTTAAAATAAAACTCTAGCTGTCTGTTATTCATCCTTACTCAATCCTAGAAAAGCAGATTCACAGGCTGCTAAAAATTGCTGCGTATTATGATAACCTCTACAATATTCCTTTAAAATTGGTTCAATACGGTACTCCCAAATTTCACCTTTCGCATCAATAATGTCAGAAGCTTTACTTTTTAAATAGGCTGGCCCAATATGATGCGCTTCCGTTAACCCCATTTTTCTTCCTTCTTCGCCGCTAATCAACGAATTTAATGCTTTCACACTTTCTATTAATTCGTGTAAATTGATGTCTTGATGAATCTCGTTGTTTTGTTGCATCCCTTCTAACGCATCTTTCATAACATCATTAGCTTTTACTTCAATCCACTGAAATCTTCTTCGTAACGCAAAATCAAAGGCCTCTACAGATCTGTCAATATCATTCATAGTCGCAATAATATACACATTTTTCGGTATGAAAAATCCATTTTCAAAGACATCCGACACCATTGGAACAGCTCTTTTATTCTTCATTTCATAAGTTGGTAAATTACTATATTGCGTTTGAAAAATCGTTTCTCGATATTGTTCCTCAAGTCCATACATAAGTTCCCCAAAAACTCTTGATAAATCAGCACGATTGATCTCATCGATTATAAAAAAGTATTTTTTATTTGGTTCATTTTCTTTGACAACCGCTCGGCAAAAGTCTTTGAAACTTCCGTCTAATTTTACAAACTGTGTCTGCCCATCTTCTATTTGTACTGGACGTAACCCTTCAACGAAGTCCGTATAATCATAGGAGGAATGAAATTGAACAAAAGCAAACTTTTCCCCATTAATTTCGCCAACATCGGGTAAGTTTTTAGCAAATTTTTTAGCAAAATACGTTTTTCCTGTCCCTGGCGCACCAGTTAATACTATTTGCTGAACACCGTTGTTAATGAGTTTTTCTAGCTTTACTTGTAACACATTTGTTTTATTCACAGTAGATTGCCCACTTTCTTCTGCTTCGAATGAAACACTTGAAAGATCTAGTTCCTCGTAGCATGTATTTATTTTTTGGATTAAGCTTTGTCGTTCTTCTCTAGTAGAGTGAATACTATTTTCAATTTTTTCGATTAACACTCGAATAACTTCCTCAACCGTGTTATCAAGTGGTATGCCGTTCTCGATAAAAGCCTTCATTCTAGAAGACATTTTGCGATCATCTTTTGCACCGATGATAATGTCACCAAATAAAATATTATAGTAGCCATCTTCACCTTTATAATTCCAAAGCTTATTTCCATTTTGGGTGAAGTTACTTTTTAATGAGCCAACACCTGAACTAGTTAATCCTTCTATGAAGCCAAACTCACAAAATTTCCGACTCGGGTTTTGATTGCCGATAAGTACCATTAATAATCCGAAAAACGCAGATTTATTGTTAGTTTTTTTTGCCACTTTAACTAGACCCATCAATAATTTTTCTGACTCTTCGCTTTCTTCATTGTTAAATAGATTACGTAACTCATGAATCGTCATTTGTTTTATATCAATCATTTAATTTTCCTTCCTCATAAAGTTATTGAAATATAATTATATATTTTACCATATGGCAATATTTGTAGATGCAAAAAAATAGCACCTTCTGAAAAAAAGAAGGTGCTAGACTATAAGATTATTTAATTATTTATCATATGCTAATAAAGCATTCACCCCATGCGCCAGGGCTGATCCTGCTTTTAACGCCGTTGCTACTAGAATAGCTTCTGCAATTTCTTCCTTTGACGCGTCCGCTTTTTTGGCGTTCTTCGTGTGTAGGTCGATGCAGTACGGGCAACCTGTTGTATGCGCCACTGCCACCGCAATCAACTCTTTCTCCTTCACGCTTAACAATCCTGCTTTTAGTGCTTGCTGGTCAAAGTTGATAAACGCTTCAAAGCAATCCCCGTTTAGCTTAGAAAATTCTCCTAATCTCTTAAAATATTCTGCTTTATACAATTCGTCGTCAGCGCTTTCATCATACGTGTTTAGTGCATTGACCCCATGTGCTAAAGCTGAACCTGCTTTTAAAGCAGTTGCAACCATAACAGCCTCTGCGACTTCTTCCTTTGTGGCTTCTGCTTTTTTAACCGCTTTCGTATGAACATCAATGCAATATGGACAGCCTGTTGTATGTGCCACAGCGACGGCAATTAACTCCTTTAGTTTAACTGTTAATTCCCCTGCAGCTAACGCCTTCTTGTCAAAAGTCACAAATGCTTTAAACGCATCCGGCGCCAATTCACCAAATTCCCCTAAAAGATCGAAATAAGATTTTTTGTACAAACTTGCCTGACTCATCTTTTCTCCCCCAATTTAAAGTGTTTTGCTTTATCCATGGGTGCCTTTGCATGAGATGTACTTACTAGCTAGTATTTAATTTACCATAAATGGAAGAAAATATAAATTGAAAATTTTGAAATTTGATAGAGTTTTTAAAGATTATTTCTATCATGTTGTGTTAGTTTTTCTAGAAGGTAGTGAAAGATAAATCTTTGGAAAAATATTCTCCTAATGTTTGCATGAGAAAGATGAAACTGGAGTAGGAATTGGATTCATCAGTCCAATGAATACAAAAATCTAATAAAATCCGTGTGAATATCGTATTCATAAACCCCATGAATACAAAAATCTAATGGAATTCGTGGGAAATTCGTATTCATAAACCCTATGAATACAAAAATCTAATGGAATTCAAGTGAATATCGTATTCATAACCCGATGAATACAAAAATCTAATGAATTTCGTGGGAAAATCGTATTCATAACCCCGATGAATACAAAAATCTAATAAAATTTGTGGGAAATTCGTATTCATAAACCCCATGAATACAAAAATCTAATGAAATCCGTGTGAATATCGTATTCATAAACCCCGATGAAGGTCAAATCACACCAAAAATCCAGTCGAAATGGTCTTCATAACCCCGATGAAGGTCAAATCTCACCAAATATCCAGTCGAAATGGTCTTCATAAGCCTGATGAAGGTCAAATCTCACCAAATATCCAGTCAAAATGGTCTTCATAAGCCTGATGAAGGTCAAATCTCACCAAATATCCAGTCAAAATGGTCTTCATAAGCCCAATGAAGGTCAAATCTCACCGAAAATCCAATCGAAATGGACTTCATAACCCCGATGAAGCTCAAATCCCATCAAAAATCCAGTCGAAATGGTCTTCATAAGCCTGATGAAGGTCAAATCTCACCAAATATCCAGTCGAAATGGTCTTCATCAGCTCAATGTATCCCCCATCTTCGTTTCTTGATTTAACAAGTGTTCTTAGATATGTATCATTTAAACCGATTTGTAAGTTTCTCTTTATGACTCTCCATAATCTCAGTCAAATCAATATCGTACTTATCCGCTAATATAAATAAATTATCCAACACATCCCCAAGTTCTTCTTTTAAGTTCTCAATCTGTTTTTCTTTTGATAGTTCCCTATGGTTTGGGCGATCGATGCCAATTTCTAGAGTTCGAACTGCTTTTGAGACCTCTCCCACTTCTTCCGTTAAAAAATTAACACGAATAAACGAATTCAACTCATACCAACCGCGCTCTTTATAAAAATCAGTAATCCATTTCTGGTATTCAAAAATATTCAATGCTATCACTCCTTATTTTTCCATAATAGCACAAAAAAAGCGCATTCTAATTAAAGAAATGCGTCTGAAAAAAACTTCAAATATTCGGTATTTCATATCCAAATAGAGCTATTTATTGTTCAAATCTCTCTTTTTCAATATCCCCAAATATTCTCTCCATGGCCCCACGTCCGATCTGTATCGCTCAGCCATTATCCGTACAATTTGCGAAATATGTGTTAAATCATGCACAACCCAAGTTGACAGCAACTCTCTTATTTTCACTGTACCAAATGCAGGATGGTACCCCTCCAACTCGAAATCGGCAGGCTCAATCAACGTGTTCATTTTACTAATATTTTCCATTCTAATTGTTTTAAACTCCTGCAAAGATTGGTCAATGGTCCTTTGAGATTGATTCTTTAAATGGGAAAACCGATCAAATTCAGGAAATGGTTGATTGCTACCGTTTTGAAGAATAAACTCTAACCTTGGGATCCAGTTGTTTTTCTCCCCTTCAATGAGATGGTCCACCACTTCAATGGCATTCCACGTTCCTTCGCCCTCATTACAGTATAGCCAACCATCAGATAACCCCGATAAAAAATGCTCCAACGTTTGCGGTGTTCGTTCTAACACTTCAATTGCTTCTTTTAAGTTAAACTCCATCTAACTCCCCCTCCCCATCTTTTATGATTTTTTCTCCACAAAAATTCAGAAAGCGCAAATCCATCTCATTGGAAATGCGCCATTACCATCTTATTGACCTGTATAACTAATTTTCCCTGTTTCCACAAGTTCCTTCAGCCCCAAGAACATGTAATACCAGCCTTGTTCTGTGCCACTACGCCAGTCATCATGGGCTTTTACGATATCAGCATCAGTCCAATTTTCTTCATGAATCACCGTAATTTCTTGTGTGAAGGTCATTTCACAGCCTTGTTCCTGTTCTTTTAGCTCCACTGTAATGGTATCGGCTAAATCGTTGCCGCTTAGTTCTGGCATTTTAAATGTGAATACGAGTTTTTTCGGAGGATCGATTTCTAAATACTCCCCGATTGCACGATAGTCTTTACCGCCACGATGGTCAACAATTTCCCACGTACCGCCTACTTCAGGGTTGTTTTTGCATACCTTATTTGTTCCTTCCAATGTGAAAAACCATTTTTTCATCATGTTTGGGTTAATCCATGCATCAAACACTTTTTCAGGTGCTACATTAAATTCTCTTACCATCGTTAATGTTGTTGTTGAGATGTTTTCCATACTAAACCCTCCGTCAATTATTCTTTAAAGGATAAACCCGCCTCTTCCAATGAATTTCTCAAGATGGGCATGGTCGTTTTTCCAATACCGTGGAGATTTAAAATTTCTTTTTCCGTGTATTGGGATAGTTTTTCCAGTGTATTAATTCCTTCATTCGTTAAGGCTCGTCTGGCTGGTGCAGCTAATTTCGATAAGAAGCCACTTTCTGGTTTTTCCTCTTTATCACATGTAGGACAACTTCTGCAATCACTACTCTTGTAATACGTATGCCCTTTTTCACATACCCTTAAACTTTTTTCAGATTTCAAGATAACCCCTCCCCCAAAATTCTAATTTCAGTATAAACAAAAAAACAGGCAGTACCTATTAATAAATACTACCTGTCTTAATTATCTCAACTTCCACATTCGGTTTAATAGTTACGTTTTTAAAATCCTTATCCCAATTCAATTTCTCCCATGTTTCCGGATATGTAGTCGACACCCTCAAGCCAATTCCAAAAGGATCACAATTTGCTTCTTGCAAAATGTTCGTAATCTCTTTTGCTTGTTTTGTAAGTTCTCTAGAAATTTTTTGGCTCAACTCATTTTGATTAATATTCTTATTTAGATTATGAGGATAGCTATCGATTCCAATTTTTAGTTTCAAATTTATCGATGCCATGACATTCCCGTTTTTTTCGTCGACTTCGATATCCAATTTTCTTTTCACTTGTTTTGTGGAAATTCTAATGGACTCATCCTTTGCTTCGTCCAACACGAGGTACATTTGGCTCGTTTTTTTTAATTCGTCCATCATTAAAAGCAATAAACTGCTTTGCTCGATTGTTAGTGTTTTTCCAGAAAACTTATCCCCATCCATCAATGCAACACCAGCTATCCGGATTTTTTCTGGTGTTACTTGCTCCATATATGGAAGCAGCAAATCTCTCCCTTGCGTCAAAAGTTTTGTCCATATGGAGGAAATCGATTCATCTGGCAAATAGGAGGCGTTTTCTCCCCCTTCAATTGCTTGCAAAATAAAGAAGGCAATTGGGCTTTTTTCAATTTCAGTAGATATCACGGATTCTGCAGTTCCTTTTGTAATCGCCACTTTTTTCGCAATATTAGCATCTTTCCCTCGATAATAAAATTCCAGCAACTGATTTATTCCCGTTTTGGCCATCTCATCGCCAATCAGTATTATATGTGCCTGACTAAAATCCACTTCCCCAGCTACCATACTATCGATTTCGGTTCCTAATCCGATTTGCATTTCCTGCTCTGCAAAAAGAAGTATGTCCTCAACATCGAACTGGCCGCCACCTTTCCCCTTAATATTCACTGTTCTTACCGTCACTTTCACATTGCCTTCTTCCGTCAAATCATAACCAATCCCATTCACAAAAGTTTTATTGACAAGATGATGCTGATCCCAACAGCCTGCCAACATAAGAGACATCAGGATGTATAGTAGTAGGTGCCACTTTTTCATACGAAACCACCACTTCTGCGTTTTTTCACAAGGCGAGATAGAAGAAGCAACAAACAAGGTAAGAAAATTACAATGGTGTAGCTAAGAAACGAAACATATTGAGTCAGAGTATCTGTAATTTTATCTGTATTCGGGATAAAAGATAAGCAAAACAGGATAATGCCATTGATGATAACCGCATTTTTATAGGATTTTTTCTTACCAGCTAGACATTTGCTTGCAAGGAACAAATACATAATAATTGAGGTCGTCATTGGAATAATCCAGATAGAAAGAAAAATTAAATCTAGTCGGTCAACCATTCTGTACGTTAGCCCCCTAAAGAGAAAAAGTACAGGCTCCCTAATTTGGTGTAATTGCTCAGGACTAAATGTGACAAGACAAAGAAAGGTGATAAACGTGTAAAAGCTTGTAACAAATAAATTGGCGTAAGATACCGTTTTTAGCATGCCTTTCGTATTTCCAATAACAAACGGGAAGAGAAATAGCAGTGCTTCAAATCCAAGCATGGCAAGTAGCGCATTATTACTCCCAAGCAAAATATTCTTCCCTCCTGCACTCCCAACAGGAAGAATAAATTGAATTTCTTTTGGTAGCCAAATCGAAAGAACCGTGATACAAATTAATACTAAAATCCAGAAAGTTGCCAGGACAAAGAACCTCGCAATAACTCTTAAATTGCTAACGGTCAAATAGACGCAAGAAGCAATAATAAGAAATGAGACTACCCACCCTGGAGTTAAAGGTAATAATTGCTCATTAAGTATTTTTATCATTAATATCGTCAACGTACTTCCTGTAAAAATGAAGTAAAAGTAGATGGTAGTATTTACGATGGTTCCCAAATGCTTTCCAAGGAGTTTTTTCGTGATGTCTGTCAACATATCATTCGGAAATTTCTTTAAAAGTTTCAAGTAGATAATAAGCAAGAATTGAATAACCACCCCCGCAAAAAGTATCGAAATCCATCCATCCCCACGCGCGGATTCCTGAACCACATTCGGTAGTGATAACAGGCCAATTCCTATCTGAGTTTGAATCAAGACCATTAACAGCTGGAACTTGGTAATAGAGATTTGACTACCCATCATGATTTTTTCCACCCCCGCGTTCGCCACTGTTGCTTCTTATAGGCAGGTAGAGAATCAGATGGTCGAGTCACCATTTTCCATGCAGGCATTCGAATTAACGTATCTTTTAAGTCTTTTTCCTTTAATGGAGCTAATGGAGAAAAGTAAGGCATTCCGAATGTTTCAAGTTTGCATAAATGCATGACAATCACCATTAATACAATGGCAATTCCAAAAAAGCCTAATACGGCTGCAGCAACCATAACTGGAAAACCAAGTAGTCGAGCACTTGTCCCCATCTCATTCACTGGTGCAACAAAGGACGAAATAGCTGTCAGACCGATGATTACAACCATGGTATTGGAAACAAAGCTGGCTTCCACAACCGCCGTCCCAATCACCACCCCACCTACAATCCCGATTGTTTGTGCAATAGGTGTTGGTAAACGAATGGACGCTTCCTTCAGCAACTCCAGAACAATTTGCATTGTAAAGGCTTCGATAAAAGGATGGAATGGTACGTTCTCCAATGAGACTCGCACGGAATACAAAATGCCGATAGGAAGAACTTCAGAATGATAGGACACAATGGCAATATAAATAGCAGGTAAACAAATGGAAATGATATAACTTAAAAATCGAATACAACGGAAAAAAGTGCCGACCATCCATCTGCTGTTATAATCATCTGATGCTTGGTAAAAGGCAAAGAAGGTGATCGGCATAATCAAAACCCTTGGATCTCCATCCACCAATAGAAGAACTTTCCCTTCCGTCAAATAGGAAACGGCTCGGTCTGGCCTTTCCGTATGTAACATTTGTGGAAAAGGTGAATACGGATTATCCTCTATGAATTCCTCGATTTCCCCAGATGAAAGCAATTGATCCACATCTATCGAGCTCACTCTACGCTTTATTTCCTCTACCATTTCGCTATTGGCCAAGTTCGCTAAATATACGAGATTAACCTTCGTATTGGACTGTCTTCCTAGCGTATACGATTGAACTTTCAATTGAGGAGTCTTCACCCTTCTCCTTATCAAAAGTAAATTCGTACCGATACTCTCTACAAATCCATCATGGGCACTTTTTATGCTCCGCTCATTGGCTGGCGTCTCTATAGAACGGGATGTCGTTTCAGCAACGGATACTGTCCAGGCTACTTCTCTCCCTTCTATTAATATTACACAGCAGCCTTCCATCAGCTTGCTACCTATTTCAGAAATCGATGAAACGGCCTGAACTTCGGTTGCTTCTACAACTTTGTCAATCTCCCCTGTTTCGGCTTCGAGTATGGGGGCGATCACGAAGGTTTGAAGCTGTTCTTTATTCACCATCGAATCTAGGAATAAAATGGTACAGTTCTTATTGTCAAAAATCATTTCTTTTGTAGCTAAATCTTCAGTGTAACTAAAATATTTAAGGATTTTACGGAAATTGTTTTGTAGTTCCTGCGTCAGCTGCTCTTCCACGCTAGTCTCCACCTCCCATCAAAGCACATTTTTTCCTATTATTCTTTCCGTAACGTTTTTGCGTTATTCAATTGGGGATGGCTGTCGGCAAAAACGGGGGTATATTAGTTAAATTATTGGTATTAGCAAGGGATGGCGGATAACATTATATCCGAAATAATATCCAAATAAAAAAAGCTGCCAAATGACAGCTTTCTAGTCATAAGCAACCCCACAGGAGCAACGATTTTTCCCAAAGGAGTGATGATAGGATGGGGGAAATTCTTGGTTCACCCGTTGCACTTCTCGGGCAAATTCCTCACGATCTTCTGGGATACGTGAAAGTGCGTCCGCCTTTTCTTGAGTGTCAATCGTTGCACCAGGTGGTATGAATCGATTCGGCGCAATTCGCACGCCATTTGTCACGACCGCATTCGTTGAAATATAGGTGCCTTCCCCGACAATTGCATTAAACACAATGGCATGAAATCCAACAAAGACGTTGTTGCCAATGTAGCAAGGTCCATGAACTAGGGCACCATGGGCAATGGATACTTCATTTCCAATGTAAATCGAATATTTTTCTTTTCCTTTCCAAATACGTTTATCTAATAAACCATGCAGTACAACACCGTCTTGGAGATTCGTATTGGAACCGATATAAAATGGCGTGCCTTCATCCGCGCGAATACTCACATTCGGTGCGACATACACGTTATCTCGAATCGTTACATCTCCAATGACACTTGAAAACTGACTGATAAATGCGGTTTTATCAATTTTAGGGTATCGTGGAACAGGATTGAATGAAGTAATTGGGTTGGGACTGATGAATGGTTTAAAACAGTCTGACTCAGTGTTTTTTCTTTCCAACTAGTCACCTCCTCAATTTTTAATAGCATAACTTTATAGTATGCAAAAAAATGGATGAGGAAGAGACTAAAGCTTCTACCCTTCTATCGAAACATCGAGATTTTTCACAAAAATTGCAGTCCCTGTTATTTCAACATCATAAGAGTCCTCATTTTTCGAAATTTGTACCATTACCCGGCCATCTTTTCCGATTTCTTGTCCTTGCTCTACGATGAGATTCAATTTATCTATCTGTCCGTTTTTGATGTACTGCGCACAATATGCCCCCATTACACCTGAAGCCGTTCCTGTCACAGGATCCTCTAATGTTCCTGAGTAAGGAGAGGAAAAATGCCTCCCATGCATCTGTGCATTCACATCAAAGGTTTCTAAACAAAACGGATGTACCGATGCTGTAGGCATTTCTTTTAAAATTTCAGGAAATGTTTTATTATTCGGTTTCATTCTTTTAAATGCTTCTAGTTTCTGAATGGGCACGATTAATGTCCAAGCACCTGTACTGCCGTAAACAATTGGGAAGTCTTCATGAAGGTCACTTTCTTCTAAACCAAGGGAATCGGCTAAATCTTTTCGTGAACCTTTGAATTCAACAAATTGAGGAGAAGTCTGTCTCATGGTGATGAGAATTTCATTAGTAGCACCTGTCTCAATTTTGATTGGCAAAATACCAGCTTTCGTTTCAATGGTAAACTCTTTTTTGTCACCTAAAAATCCTTTTGTATATAACCCACATACAGTCGCCATTGTTGCATGCCCACATAAATTCGTCTCATGCCCTGGTGTAAAATAACGAATTCGAACGTCTGCTACTTCGGAATTAAGAGCAAAGGCAGTTTCATTGAATCCTACTTTTAAGGCGATTTCTTGCATTTCTTCATCCGACAATGGAACTGCGTTAAAAACCACCCCTGCAGGATTTCCTTTATTCGGTTCCTTACTAAAAGCATCAAAATGATAAACGGATATTGATTTCATATAATCTTCCCCATTTCATTGATAATTCCACTTATTTTACCATTATGTTGTAAGGAAAATATAACTTTTTCGGAGCAAACTAATGGTTAAAAAGGTGACATGGTTATGAAAAAATATATTCTGATTCCAGTCATTACACTTTTGATTTTGACCGCAGCATTATTAACCTTTGCGGAAACTCCTTATTATCAGCCACCAAAAGAATCTGATGAAGAACTTGTCATGGACATGTTTTTTTCACTGTTATTACCAGAAATTCAACAGGCCGTTACCCATTACTATGCAGATTCTTACTATGAAAGCCCATTAGTATATCCGTATCAAATTAACATTTTGAAGATGGAAAGAACGAATGGTTATCGTGGATTTATGTTTTCCGTTGTCATCGAAGTAACGCCGGTCTTTGGTGCACACAATCCGATCGGCAGAGATCAACTCACCTTTTCGATTACACCTTCTGAAGTTGAACTGAAAAAGTTTAAACATTTGGAGGATTTTGAGCTACCAGAGCATTTGAGGGATTTGAAGAGATGATTTCAAAGGAACCATATAATGTGGTTCCTTTGAATTATTGTTTTTATAGTAAGATTTAACTTATGAATTTAAAACACGATTAATAAAATATTTTGCAATCTCTGCATCTTTTTTTCTTACCGAAACAACATATTGTTTTTCGTATTTACTGTCCATCCCGAAACTCCCAAAATTCCCTCGCTTTGTTCCAGGTCCTACCCAACTTAATGAAGGGTCTATTACCTTATAGGTATACTTAATTCCCTCTCTTGCTAAAATATCTTGCACCTTCCATAATTCATCTATTGAAAATCCAGTATAAACTTCTACTTTATTAAAGAAAAACATATCCCTTCCCCTTTAAGTTGAAAAAATGATTTATTAAACTTCTTTACTTTAATACGGATATGAAGATGGAAAGTTTTCAAAATTCATAGTTTGTATTGTGGTTTAGTAACTAACCAGAACCAAGTCGAGGTACTATTATTGTGATGGATATGTTTTCATTAGAAATTCAACAAGCAGTTACCACTATCAATTTAATGCTTTGAAAATGAAAAGAACAAATAATTATCATGAATTAATATTTTCCGTTTTCATTTTTATGCATGATGAATACCAATAAAAAGGTTTAAATATGTTGACTTAAATTTTGACAAATTCCTTTCCTAAAACTTAATCCCCATTTATTTGCTCTCGGCTCACTAAATGAAACACAGCATCGCTTTGGTAATATTTTCAACAATCTACTCAACAGTTTAGTTGAACCAGAAACATATTTATTTTTCAGCCCTATGAATGAGGTGTAATATTTAAAAAATTGCTATTATTTTATTAACATAATTATGTAAGGGGTATTTTTTATGATAAAAGGTTTATATGAAGCACATTTGCCAGTAAAAAATTTAGATAAATCCATAGCGTTTTACGAAAAATTAGGCTTGAAAATGGCATGGCGAGATGAAGACACTGCTTTCTTTTGGTTAGAAGAAGGTAAAAGTTGGTTAGGTTTATGGGAAGGAAATGAGTATCAAACGCCTTACCACCCTTCTTTACGACACATTGCTTTTCGAGTTTCATATGAAGATTTAAAAGAGTCTCTAAAATGGTTAGATTCTATTGGTGTTGAGGGAGTGCCATTCGGTGGTAGAGAATCAATCGAGCCGTTTGTAAGACCACACCAAGGCAATGCGTCTGTTTATTTCAATGACCCAGATGGCAATAGTTTAGAATTGATGTGTTATGTTGAAGTTCCAGATAAATTAAAACATATTAAAGAAAAGTTATCCTTTGAAGATTGGGAGAAATTAGTTGGAATCGAAGTTTAATAAAAAGCGTATCTAATATAACGGATTTATATTGCATACAAATAACATTCACAAGCAAAAGTTTGGACAAACATTGTTGTAACAGCGTTTGTCTCTTTTTTTGCATAACTTTGTTTATACAAATAGTATAATCGTAAATTTTCTTTAGCTGCTCTTTTATTAATTATTCCAGGTTTTCATCACTTCTACATAAAATTCCGCTCTTTTATACCCTACTCTAACAATCTATGTAAAGAAATATATAGAATTTTTTTCCTATATACCTATTCATAACTTGTTAAATTATCAGTTATAATAATACAATTAATACCATTTTTAGAAAGTTGGTGGGTTTGTGTCAAAAAGTCTTGAAACATTACAATCGGATATTATTAAGGATGCCAAAAAAGGCTTTCCTATTTTACTAGCTGGTTCTATCGTGTTTTTCATTTTTACTTTCTTACCTTTGCTGTTCTCAATGAAGGCCGTTTATTTAATTTGGATTTTTGGATTAGGTGCCATTTTTCCTTTAGGCATTTTATTAGGGAAGTTATTTGGGATTGATATTTTAAAAGCTGGCAACCCATTAGGCACATTAGGCGGCATTGTTGGAGGTACTCAAGCCTTCTTTATTCCGGTATTTGTTATCGTGTATATGCACATTCCAGCCTATTTACCATTTACGATTGGATTACTTGGCGGCGCACATTTCTTGCCGTATATGTGGATTTACAGAAGCAGAGCGTACTTATTTGTTACTCTTGGCGTTTGTTTATCTTCTTTAGTTTTTGGAGGTTTTTTTGTATCTCAAGCATTTACTTTGGTACCAATTTCTATTTGCCTTGTATATGTGATTGCGGTTCTTTTGATTTTAAGAGAGCTTAAAAGTGATTTATGAAAATATGGTTGTAATATGTAGAATATCTGGATGAAAACACTCTTTATGTGGACGAAACGCAACACCATCCGGACGATTCCACTTTCTATGTGGACGAAACACGGCACCATCCGGACGAATCCACCCTCTACATGGACGAAACGCTGCACCATCCGGACGAATTAAACTCAATCTAAAGCCCCCGCTATAGTTTTGCGGGGGCTTGTTCTATTCTCACTATATAAAACGTAAAAACTATACATAATAAGCTAGAATTGTAGTAAGAATTCAGCATCGTCATATATTTTATAAGCATTTTTCCCACTATCTTTCGCTTGATACAAGGCAAGATCTGCGTTTTTCATTAAGGAAGATTTCGTAAAATTTTTAGAATTTGGTGCCATTGCAATGCCAATGCTTGTCGTAACCATTAATTTTTCGCCATTTATCTTCCACGGCTGCTCCATTTTATTAATGATTCGTTCTGCAATTTTGATTGCATTTTTCTCATTCTGAATGCCAGTTAGTAGAATCACGAATTCATCGCCACCTAATCTTGCCACTGTGTCGTGATCGCGAACACACTCTTTAATTCTACGGCCGAATTCTTTAATTACCAAATCCCCAATGTCGTGACCGAACGTATCATTGATAGACTTAAAATTATCCATATCTAAAATAATAAGGGCTAACCCATTGTTTTCTTTTAAAAAATGTTCCTTTGCTATTTCAAAACGTTCTTTCAACAAAAGACGATTCGGTAGACCTGTTAATGTATCGTGATATGCAAAATGTTTTAGTTTCGATTCATAGTCTTTTCTTAAACTGATGTCCCGCGTTAGCACGACTAAATGTTGAAATTTATTCTTCTGGTTAAAAACTGGTTTCCCAATAGATTCACACCACAACATTTCTCCATTAGCATTTTTTTGTCTAAATTCAATTTTAAATGGCTCCCCCGATTGTATGGATTTCCGTACAATATCCATAAATCGTCCTAAATCATCCGGGTGTACATTATGAATAAAATGTTTTCCAACATACTCTTTATGGGGATACCCTAAAATGGATTGATAGGAGGGAGACACATAGGTAATCTCACCATTCTTGTCCACTAATGTAATCAAATCGTGGGCATTTTCTGCAATGATTCGGAAACGTTTTTCATTTTCTTCAAGCTTTTCGATATTTTTCTTTTCTTCTGTAATATCTTTAAACATCCCAAACAATCCGATAACTTCATTTTCCAATATTAATGGGACAACTTTTAAATTAATTGTTAAGATGTTGCCTGATTTATCTTTTAATAGAAATTCTCCACCTGTAGAACGTCCATTTAATGCCTCATTAATCAATTGCTGAAGTAAATAAATATCTTCATAAATGATGTCCACAAAAGACTTCCCGACTAATTCCATAATGTCAAAGCCTGTAATTTTGACAACTTCAACATTCCCATTTGTAATTCTGCCTTTTTTATCAAAGGTCAATATGCCATTTGGGTTATGGGTAAATAAGGATTGATATCTTTCGTTACTTTCGGCAATTCTTTCTACCATCTCATTTACATAAGATTGGGCCGACTTTTCTTTCGTAATATCTCTGACAACGGATACGATTCGGATGCATTTTCCGTTTTCATCAAAAATGGGGGTTAGTTTCACTTGTGAATAGTGCATTTCGCCAGCATTCACTCTATACGAATCTTCATACGTAATACTTTCTCTTTTGATTATTACTTCTTGGTATTTTTTATTTAAAAATTCTGCTTGTTCTCTCGGTAACACATCTTTAAAGGTACTCCCCAAAATGTCATGATTCAATTTCAAGATTTGCTTGGCACTTTTATTTATAAATTCGTAGCGAAACGTTTGGTCTTCTACTTTCACCACAAAAACCATATCATCGATGCCATTGTATAAAATTTCTTGAAAAGAAAATTCCATATAAAATCCCCTTATATATTCAATTGTAACAACTTTTTATTAAAGTATTGAGAAGCAGCTTCATAGACAAATGCTGTATCTGGTATGTTCTTATTGTTTCTTCTATATGAGCTTAGTCGATTGATGACAGAAGATAAACGTCTTTCGGTCGCTTGATCGATTTCAAAGCTTAATCCATAGGTGAAAATACAACTATCTACTTCTTCAAACCATTTGATAGCGCCAGTAAGTTCAAAAATTTCGTTAAGAATTTGGCACTTAACACTGAATTTCATTTGGGTATTAACTGGAAGCTTTAATGTCGAAAGAATCTTCACTCCCCCGATTCCGATATTATCGATGAGGATAGGAGATTTACCAACGTTTACTCCCTTCCCGTTTACTTCTACAATCGTCATTTCCCCTTCAATTGGAGCAGGAAATTGGAAACGATAGTACTTTCTCTTTTCCACTAATACGACTTTTGAATTATTCACTTCTGCTTTTAGATACCCTTGTTTTAACAGCTTTTCAAAGGTCTTTACCATCACTGGTTTCGAGTAGATATACCCTTGGACGAGATCGCAGCCATTTTGTTTCAAAAACGTAAATTGCTCTGATTTTTCTACCCCTTCAGCAACTACTTTCATCCCAAGTACTTTACTTAAATGCATCGCAGAAGAAATAATTCCTCTTTCAACCCCATCTTCATTCCCAATATGGTCAATAAAGATTTTATCGATTTTAATCGTATTTGGTTTAAACTTACGTAATGAATCTAATGAGGCATATCCCGTTCCAAAATCATCAATGGCAAAGTTTATCCCTAATTCTTTTAACCCTTCGATGGTTCTAATTACTTTCTTATCACTTTTTAGTAAGGAACCTTCTGTAATTTCAAATTCTAAATAGTGAGCAGGTACTTGATAAGCATCTAATTGCTCTTTTACAAATTCTAAAAGACCTTTTTTAATGAAGCGGATTGGCGGGATATTAATCGAAATCGGACGTACTTCAAATTCTCTATCCATCCAATCTCGTAAATACATAATCACCTTTTGAATAACCCAATCTGTAATGTTATTAATCATATGATTTTCTTCCGCTAAAGGAATAAATTCGCCCGGTGACACCAATCCCCATTCTTTATGATTCCATCGAATTAACGCTTCGGCACCACAAATTTTTCCTACACTCGGGTCCACTTGCGGCTGAAAATATAATTCAAATTCTTCATTGAGTATAGCTTTTCTCATATCTCGGTCTAGGACATATTTTTTATAAGAAGAGATATCCGTTAAATGGGAAGACAGTTGATAATTATTTTTTCCTTCCTTTTTCGCTTTGTAAAGAGCTGTATGTGCATTTTCTAACAGCACTAACTTCTCTTTCCCTTCTTCCGGGAAAAACGTAATCCCAATACTTGTCGTAACATATAATTCGTAATCTTGCACAATCAGCGGGTTTTCAAATTCACGGATAATGTTATCTGCGAGTTTATGAATATCTTGTTTACTAGAATAATGTTGAACAACCATGATAAAGTCATTACTACTTAATCGTGACAGATAAACATCTTGAGAAACCATTGCACTCAATCGTTTACCAATTAACTTTAACGCCTCATCCCCGACATGGTACCCTAATGAATCATTAATAATATTAAAACGGTCTATATCAAAATATAACACTGCAAAAGCACTCTCTTCTTTACACAGTTTATCTAAATGATTATAGAGTGATTTTTGATTCGGTAAGTCCGTAAGCGCATCGTAGCTTGAATAATATGTAAGTTGTTCTTTCGTTTCCATCTCACCCGATATGTCTGTCACTAATCCAAAATAATTCGTGATGTTTCCGCGAACGTCCTTTCTAGGCACAATTTGTTCGAGAATCCATTTCGTCTCTCCTGCCCCATTGATGATTCGATAAACTACTTCGATACTTCTACCTTTAGAGAGCTCTTTAACTCCTTCTTCAATTGTCTTATAACAATCCGGTTGAATCATGTTGTACCAAAGATTTTTCTCTTCATAAATTCTTTTTGCAGGGTAAGCTGTGATTTTTTCTAATGCTTTTGAAACATATTCAAATTTCCCATCAAATGATTTCTTCATCCATATGCCCGATGAAATATTGTCAAACATATAATAAAAGTTATCTTTTACTTTCGTAATTTGATTTTCTAATTCGATTTGATAGGTTTCATCTTTAATGATACCGATAATCTTATACGGTCGGTCCTCTTTAAAGAAGACTTCTGCATGTACTTTGATATAGCGAATATCCTGATTTTTACCATGATAAATACGGAAATGATTTACGAAGTTTTGCCCTTTTTCAATGGCATTATGTATTTTTTCATATGCATCTTCATAATCATGGGGATGGACTAATTTAAACGGGTCCTCCATTTTGACACAATCATCTTTGTTGATACCAAAAATATGATAGAAATAATCCGAGCAATATAATCGATCTTCTTCAATTAAATATTCCCAACTACCGATTTCGGTAATTTCTTGAGCAGAGTTTAAATGTTTTTCGCTTAATGTTAACTTATTTTTTAACTGCACTTTTTCGGTAACATTAGCTGCGATTAAATAAACACCTTCCACTTGTCCCTCATGCTTAATTGGGATGAACGTAACAACCAAGAAGATGGATTGATTTGAATGTGTTTTAATTTCTATTTCATGTTTTTCCGTGTTCCCTTTTAATGTATTGTAAAAGGCAGACTTAAGCTTTTTACAATGATCCTGTGATAACATTTTTGTTACTTCTTTTACATCTTGTATTGGAAGACCAAGTAATTCATGTATCTTTTTATAATCAATTGTGATGACTTCACTATCTTTCGAAAAGACAATCACAATATCAGGATGATATAAGGCTAGTGAAGAGTAATAATTAAATAACCTACTATTATTCTCTTCATTTAAATTAGTGTTCATTGGTTGCTGAGAATCCTTCCTTAAAAACAACTCTTTCAATTTATTACTTTTTTTCGTAATCGATAAATCCCTCATAATATTGCCTCCCTATTTTCGTTTCAAAATAGAGGTATTTGTATAAATCTTATTATAAAACGTATCCTTTTCAATTTTATGTATACCTCCCGAAATGCAGAGATAGACGTCTGACATGTCCTGTACACCTTCTGAAATAACCACAGAAAAATATCATTTATTTGCGATTCATTAACTAAAAAGTCATGATTTCTTATAGGATTTTAGAATCTAATAAACTTCTATAAATTGTAAATAGTTTAGGAATATTTTATCTATTCCTATCAAAAAAAAGACTAGTGAATATTCACTAGCCCTTTAATTTAGTGGTAATTTAATTGTAAATGCACTTCCTACACCTATTTTGCTGCTTACCGTTAAACTTCCACCTAATTCATTTATGATTTGTTTGGAAAGTGATAACCCAATGCCACTTCCTTCAATTGATGGATTATTTGAAGACGATCGGTAAAAAGTTTTAAAAATTTCACTTAACTCGTTCTCTTCAATTCCAATTCCAGTATCTTGAAATTCTATCATTACAGCTTCTTCTAACACTTTTGTAAAAATCCGTATTGAACCATCGCTATTATTATATTTAATGGCATTTATTAATAAATTATTGAACACTTGTTTTAATCTTTTTGAATCCGTAAAAATGCTTAATTCTTTTTGTTTGAAAAATTCGATTGTAATCCTTTTACACTTCGAGAAATATGTAGCATCGCGAATACACTCATCTATCAATGAATTGATATCAACCTTCTTCAAATCGAATGTTAGTGATACATTATCATACCGGACAAAATCTAACATATCGTCAAACATTCTTTTTAATTGCTTCCCTGCATTTAACATTTTCTCAAGTTGATTTTGTTGAGTTGCTGTTAAATTTTTGTCTTGTGATGTAAGTAGTAATTGATTGTACCCCATAATTGAATTAAGTGGCGTCCGTAATTCATGACTCATTAGCAATAAAAAGTTCGATTTTGCATTGTTAGCTTTATCTGCTCGTTCTTTTTCAAATAGCAATTGTTGATTAGTTTTAATTAGTTCCTTATTCGTTTCTTTTAAATTCGAAATTAATAAAACTCTTTCAAGGGTTATTGCGATGCGTTCGCATATTTCACTGATTAATAAAATTTCATCGGCTGAAAACGTGGATCGTTTACTGGAACCAAAAGATAATGTGCCGAGAAGTTTCCCGTGAGCAAGTAATGGATAACAGATATAAGCCTTTAATCCCATGCTTTTAATAACCTGAGCTTTAGGATCAGTGGATGTTTGTACATGTTCAAGAATCAATTTTTGCTTGGTCTCTGCAACTGTTCCACAACCTTCTTCACCCAATTGGAGAATTTCAATGGATTTCATCTTCTCGGGGGGAACTCCATGATAATTCAATAACCGAATTTGTTTACTAGAACAATCTAAAATATAATTCGTATAAAAATCAACATCTAGCAGTGATGAAAGACTTTCAAAAAGGGAGTCTAATATTTGTTTTGGTTCATTAAACTCCAAAATTTTTTCAGAAATCTCGCTTAAAATTGATAGTTTCTGGTCATTTTCTTCAATAATGCCGTTCACTTGCGCATGCTTTGTATTATCTTTGAAAAATAAAATATATTTGTTATTAGTAGGATAGATTTTAACTTCAATCGTCAAAAAGTTATTTATTTGAACTTCAAATGTAGAAGCAGTTACCATGTCAAACTTCACTTCTTTAATAATCTGATCCATTAGTGAATGAAAAAAAATAGTAAAATTTTCTTTTTTAGCGCCCATTTTCGAAGAACAAAAAAATTTGTACAACTCTGCAAATGTATTATTCGTGATACTTGATTCTAAAATTTCTAACGTTTCACGATTAACAATCATATAACTCTCATTTAAGGGTTTTACTTCAGTAGCTTGAAATTCTAATGACAAAGCACTCATCCTATCAAAGGTATTTTTAGTTACCTAAAATTCTAGTTTCCAATTCCTTTATTTTCAGCTTGGACACATGGGCTGGTTCATCGATTCCGTCAAAATATGCAAGAAATGTTTCGTAATCCTGAACAATACTTGAGATTTTGTCGATATTCACGATATTCGATCGGTGAGCCATAAAGAAATTGCTGTCTAAACGCCTAGATAGTTCTATTAGATTTTCATTTGTTTCAATCCTTCGACCGCATAAGTGGATAATGCACTTTTTCCCTTGTTTTTCAACAAAAAAAATATCTTCCATTGGAATTAAATGGAGGATGCCGTTTGTTTTAATTTTTAATTTTTTCGTACCTTGAGGATTTCTTTCAATATTTTCGAGTTCCAGACAATTTTTCACCTTTTCTAATGCTTGAAATACTCTAACACCCTCGATCGGTTTTACAATATAATCAATTGCAGACTCCGCAAACGCTTCCACAGCAAATTCATCATAACCAGTAATAAATATCACTTTTATATCCGATTTAATACTTTTACATTTTTTAATCGCTTCCATCCCATTTAGCTTTGGCATATTAATGTCTGCAATAATTAAGGCAGGATCATCTAAAATGACTTGGTCTATTAATTCCTCACCATTTGTACAAGTTGCAATTACTTCAAAACTGGGGTGTCTTTCTATAAACGCTACAATGATTTCTAAAGAATCTGGATGATCTTCAGCTACGATTGTTTTTATTCGTTCCAAAAGTGTCACCTCACTTCACTAGTCTCTTTCGCCATTCAATTTTCTGAAAAACAATCAGTTTACAAAATACATAATTTATAAGCACGTTATTATCTCATATTTTCAATTGAGTTTTCTATGTAAATTCTTAGATGGTTTTCGGATGAATTAACAATACTTACAAAAATTAACATTAGAAGGGCGCAAAAAATCGCTGTCGTTGATAAGACATACCAAATAATCCCGCGCAACCTCAATGTTTGTTCATATTATTTAATCCTGCATACCAGATAATTCAATATCCGTAATAAAAAGAACATTACATACCCTACTAATATACTTCAGATTTGTCAAGTAAGTAACTTCCATTTTAAAACCTGATACCCATGTTTCGAACCTATCAAATGATATTTCAAAAGGGAAAAAGGACATTTCGAGACTTAACGTAAATTTTTATTGACAAAATCAAAAATTGTTATCTAAATTTCTATATTTAATTAAACTGATGCATAAATATAAGAAAAATTACCTAAATACCACTACCTTTGTACTAATGAAAAAACCTTGATGAAGAGAATCATCAAGGTCAAATAATTATCGAATTGTTTTTAATGCTGTTGCCCAAGGAATGACTTGGTCTAACATATCGTTTACTGATTTTTCTTGATGTTCGCTTGGTTTGAACACATTGCCGTTTTCAAAATCCGTAAATAGGGATAATGCTGGATGTACGCGAACGTCTGCTACTAATAATTCACCTAAAATGCCACGTAAATGTTCCGCCGCACGAGCTCCACCAACTGAACCGTACGATACAATACCCGCAGCTTTGTTATTCCACTCTTCACGAAGTAAATCCAATGCATTTTTTAACGCGCCCGTAATGGAATGGTTGTATTCTTGAACGATGAATACAAACCCGTCACAAGCATTTACTTTTTCTGACCAAGCAGCTACGCCAGAATTGTCTGCCCCTGGTTCACCTAAAAAAGGAAGTTTGAAATCTGCAATATCAATGATTTCGTATTCTGCATCTCCACGTTTATCGGCAAGTTCCTTTACCCATTTTCCTACTTGTGGACTTACTCTTCCTTCACGTGTTGAACCCAAAATAATCCCAATTTTCATCATTATTTTTTCCTCCAAATTTTGTTTTTGCTTACCGCCGAATAGTTTATCCCAAAAGCCCATTATTCTGCCTCGCCAACAACCGTAAATCTTTGGTTTAGATGTTGAGGGTTCTCAATTTCATCAACGACTGCAATGGCATAGTCTGCATAGCTGATATAACTGTCCCCTTTTGAATTGACGAGCAGTTGATCTTTTCCTAATTGATATGAACCTGTTCTTTTTCCTTCCGCATCAAATACAGCAGGGGGGCTAATAAATGTCCATTTCAGGTCTGTTGTTTGACGTAATTCTTCTAAGTTGCGACCTTGCCCACTTGCGGTTGGTTTTACGAAATCCGGGAAATCTGGTGTATCAATTACCTTAATTGTTTTGTTTTTATCGACATAAAGACTTCCTGCACCACCAACAACGATGAGTCTAGTGTTCGTTCCGCGTAGTGCTTCAATTAAAGTGTGTCCTGCATCGACATGTGCTTGCTCTTCTCCAAGGGGCGCACCGAATGCATTGACCACCACATCAAATTGATTCAAATCTTCAGTTTTCAAATCAAACACGTTTTTTTCTATTACCGGAACATTTTTTTCCGCTAGTTTTGATGCATCTCTTACAATTGCTGTCACTTCATGTCCGCGGCTAACCGCTTCTTTTAAAATCAAACTTCCTGCTTTCCCACTTGCTCCTACAATCCCGATTTTCATTTCAATTTCCTCCTAACGTAATGCTTTATGAATTTGTGGCACTACTTTCGTTGCCAATAACTCAATATTCTGTGCTACCTTTTCAAAAGGTAATCCGCCAATATCGACTTGCGCTAAAAAACGTGTATGGCCAAATAATTCGTGCTGGTGTAACACTTTTTCAACTATTTGTTCTGGACTTCCTACGAATAATGCGGTTTCTGGACTAGCCATTTGTTCAAAATCTACTTTTGACATTCTCGTACCAAAGCCACGTTGACGATTGACATAGTGCCAATAATTCGAATAATACGGATAAAACTCATCTTTCGCTTGTTGCGTTGTCTCAGCGATATACGTATGACCTGTGACCCCCACTTTCAAGCTTTGTGGCGAATGCCCTGCTTCAATACCTGCTTGTCGGTACAAATCCACAAGGGGTTTGAAACGATTCGGGTCGCCACCTAATATTGCTAAAGCCATCCCGACTCCAAATTTCCCAGCACGTATTGCGCTCTCAGGAGTACCACCCACACCAATCCATAGTGGAAGTTGTTCCAATGGTCGTGGAGAAATTTCGGCATCCTTTAATGAAGAACGATACTTCCCTGACCACGTAACGGTATCCTGTTGATTAAGTTGTAAAAGTAACTCCATATGTTCAGTAAAGAGTTCATCATAATCGTTCGTGCTATACCCAAACAGAGGGAATGATTCGATAAAGGCACCACGACCCGCTAATATCTCAGCTCGACCGTTTGAAAGTAGATCCAATGTCGCAAAATCTTCAAATAGACGTACGGGATCCAGTGTACTTAACACACTCGTGGCACTCGTTAGCTTAATCTGGTTTGTCTCTCTCGCAATCGCTGCCAACACAACGGCTGGGGATGAAACAGCATAATCTAATCGATGATGCTCACCTACCCCAAAAACATCAAGACCGGCTTCATCTGCGAGTTTTGCAGCCTTTATGATGTCATCTAATCGTTGTTTGGCACTAACTGTATGACCTGTTAGCGGATCAGGTCCTATGTCTGCCAAGGTGTAAATCCCTATTTCAAAGCCACTCATTGTGTCCTCCTAAACAGTTAGTACAATCACATTTCCTGAAGGGTCTTCCGTTGTTAGTTGATAATTATCTTCTGTAACTTGGTAGCCGAGTTTCTCTAAGTTTTCAATGACTTGTTGGCGTGCTTCCTCATCTGCGTACACCAGTGTGTAATAGACCAGACCGACACTATTTTTCGGAGGTTTTGGTGCACCAACCCCATTCCACACATTCACACCGATGTGGTGATGATATTTATTAGAAGAAAGGAAAAGTGCCTGCCCGCGGAAACGGTTCACCACATCAAATCCAAGACCTTTCACAAAAAATTCCTCTGTTTTTTCTATTTCCGCAACGTGTAAATGAATGTGCCCCATAACGGTATTTTCCGGCATTCCTCTCCATTTAGTTGGTGTGACACTTGTTAGCAAGCGTTCAAAGTTTAACGGATCGATGGTCATCTCTACTTCTTCGCCACTCCAAGTCCATTTTGATGGGTCGCGGTCGATATAAATTTCAATTTCGTTGCCGTCTGGATCGTGCAGATATAATGCTTCACTGACTAGATGATCCGATGAACCGAAGCGAATGCCGTTTTCCACTAAGTGAACAACGATATTTGCTAAATCTGATTTTTCAGGTAAAAGAATAGCAAAATGATAAAGTCCAGTTGTTCTTCCTTGTTTCGGAATGACATTATCCGGTTGTTCTAGCGACAAAAAACTTGTTTTGCCATCTGTTGTTAGCTCTACGGTTGTAGCAGTTTGTTCTAAAATTTTAAAACCTAGAATATCTCGATAAAATTTTATGGCCCTTTGTAAATCAGTCACTTTTACTTTCACGTGCCCGATAAATGTAGTTGGTTTTGTGTGGAATCCCATTTTGACCCTCCTAATTTTTTTCGTTAAAAGAAATTTTTGATTAAATTCGAAAATGAAATAAATCAGCATGGCAAGTAGTACAAAATCCAGTTTGTATCCTGTATTTGAAATGCCTCCTTGGATTCAAATATCATGTAAAAAATGTAAGTCTCAAAACTACTCTTAAATAAGTTTTCCTATTTCGTTGCTGTTCATTTATTTTTCATCCTCAGTTATCACTTACTTTATGTAACCTAGTTTATTTGTGTAACTTATTTTTGTCAAGTAACTAAATTCTATTTTGTAACTTATTTATTTCTCTATGGTATTATAGAAGTAAGTGAGGTGTAGGAAATCCTATGAAACAACCAACAATTTGCCCAAAATTCGAAAAAGCCATCACATTATTAAGTCAAAGATGGAACGCATTAGTGATTTATCAATTATTACCAGGTCCACAACGATTCAGTGAGATTCAATCGGCAATTGGCATAAGCGGCAAAGTATTATCGGATCGTTTAAAAGAATTAGAGCATCAAGACTTGATTAAACGCGAGGTTATTCCTGAAACGCCCGTCGTTATTGAATACTCTTTAACAGAAAAAGGAAAGTCTTTGGAATCCGTTTTAAAAACTATCGAAACCTGGTCTCAAGAGTGGATGAAGCCTGACGATGAAAAAAGCCATTAACAAAGTGTAATGTTTACTTTGTTAATGGCTTTTCATTCGAATTATCCATTTGTCACGTTTGTACATATAATGTGAGGACATTTAGTACATCTTGGAGGAATGGTATGACAAATTTTTATTCATTTCATGGAACTGTAACAGCGATTAATGATTTCTTTACAGGGCAAAATGGTGAAGGTTGCACGAAAATGTATACCTTGCAAAACGAAATGGGGGCAATTGTCAATTTCGTTGTGTCCCCTACAACCTTTTTTGTGGACCACGAAATTGTTAGAGTTGGGGATCAGGTGACGGGATATTACAATGGCGATTTACCAGCGATTCTCATTTACCCTCCCCAATACCCAGCAATCGTTATGGTAAAAGAAAATCCCCAACAAAATGTAAAAGTAGACTATTTCAATAATCAATTGCTTAGCAGTGATGGAGATTTAAAATTAAATTTATCTCCAAATACGAGAATTCGATTAACGAATGGCCAGCCATTTTCGTTATACCCTGGAAATCGAGATCTGATTGTCCTATATACTATTACGACAAGAAGTATTCCCGCGCAAACAACACCACAACGCATAATAGTATTATGTTAACTTACTAAAAACTCGTTCTTTTTACGAGTTTTTTTATTTTAAAAAAACTACCCGGTATAACCGAATAGTTTATTCTAAACTCAATTCATATTGATAAAATTGCGTATCTCTTACATAGCCATTTCGTTCATATAATCTTTGGGCAGAATAGTTATCTGGCGCTGTACTTAAAGTAATACTTTTTGCACCGGTTTGAATCCCATATTCCATTACTTTTTGTATGAGCATTTCACCAATTCCTTGTTTTCGCGCTTCTACATCTACATACAAATCGTTCAGGATCCAAGCTCTTTTCATCGAGATGGAAGAAAATGTTGGGTACAGTTGCGTAAAAGCTACATACTGCTGATTGTTTTTTACAACGAAAATCACAGAATCCTTGTTTTCCAGACGTTCCATTATGTATGCTCTGGCACTCTCTATATCCGACTTTTGTTCGTAAAATACTCGGTATAAATTAAATAAATTTGCTACTCCTTCTAAATCTTCCATTGTTGCTTGATAGATTTGCATTTGAATTGCTCCTTTGTAGTTAGTTCTTATTGTTTGAATACGAGTTTTATTGAGTTTATAACATTTTTTCGTCTCATTAGTGCTATGAAGACCATTTTTACTGATTTCTGAACGCATTTTCGTCTTCATCCCGTTAATGAATACCAGTTTTATTGTATTTGCAATATTATTACGTCTTCATAAGTGCTATGAAGACCATTTTTACTGATTTCCGAGCGCATTTTCGTCTTCATCCCATTAATGAATACCAGTATTATTGAGTTTGCAACATTTTCTCGTCTTCATAAGCGCGATATTAGTTTCATCGTTCTTCTGCAAAATTACAATTCAGCCATAATCCCCTTCAACTGTAGGAAATCATCCATCACAAAATCAGCTTTTGCAAGTTCCTCTTCTTTGGCAAAGTCCAAGTTACATCCGATTGCAACTAAGCCATTATCTTTCGCTGCCTGAAAATCCGAAAGTCGATCCCCCACAACTGCGCCATTCGTAATTCCGTATTTCTCCACAATTTTCCCAACTAAATCGGATTTATTCAACGAGTCAATTTGTTCAATACTAAAGGTTTCTGTTACCCATTGATCTAATTGATATGTACTCACAATCGCATTTAAGTAATCTACCAAGCCATTACTTGCTATATAAATAGAACAATTTTGTTCTTTTAGAAAACTAAATACTTCTGTCACATGGGGATATAAAGCACCCTTCCCATTTTTAATATTTTCTATTAACCTTTCTAAGAAGTATGCATCCGCCAGTTCCCTAACTTCTTTTGACTGATTTGGCAACAAAGCTTCCCATACTTTTGGTAAAGGAACACCCATAATTTCACGGTATTTCTCAATTGGTGTGCTACTATCCCAATGCTGAAGTGCCCGTAAATGATTAAACGTATCTTCTAGCGAACATTCTAAAATTTTATTTGTTTGAAATAACGTGCCATCCATGTCGAAAATAATAGATTGAATCAAAAATTTCTCCTCCTATGTCACCCTATTAAGCTCTTTTTTCTTTTTAAACTTTCTCCAAAAATAAATGATGACAAGCATCGGTAAAAGCACCGGTGCAATTTCTGGTACTATTAATAAAAACGAAAAGTCCGTAATCATGATAATTTCTATTAAAACTAAAGAAAATAGCAATCCGAAATGTTGTAGTTTTATATAACATCGATTAAAAAATCCAAGCATTTTTGCCAAAATTCATTTCCCCTATTATGCTTTTTCTTTAATACGGAAAAGTGGCAGAAAAAGTTTCCTATATTTACAAAAAAGGCACAACCCCATCATAGATTGCGCCTCAAAGTGTAGATTTTTTTCTCAATACTGTCTCAAACGGACCTCTAATCGATCTTTTATGCAGTATATTGGCAATGATAACTGAAACAACCCAAACGAATACCGAAACCACATCGCTTCCCAACTGGCTAATGTGTCCACCAAGACCTCCAGCATAAGGGGCTAAAATGAGAACAAATAAAAAAGATTGAAAGATATAAAAACTCAATGAGCGTTGTCCAAGTGCTACTATTGCCTTAGTAACGGTACCTCTTTTTTGTTCCAACTTAATGGCCATTAATCCTATCAACGCTGTCCAGCCCACTCCTCCTGCAAAACCAGTGAATGTATGAAGAGCTTTTGCTGATAATTCCCATATCTCACTGTAAGATGTCCAGAATAAAGAGGACATGAGTGCCATAGGAATCGCACCTGCTGTTGAGATGAACAATCCTAATAGTGCAGCGTTGATAAGTTATTTCCTATGTTTTTGTGGATAATCAATGAATTGAAAACGTGCAACTAAAATGCCAATTAGGACCCCTGGAATTAGTTGAAAACTCAAGAATGGAGTATAAAACATCCACTCAAACATTCGACTTATGGCCGCATCAATCGGATCTGCCATCTTAGTGGTCGACGTCATTTCCATATTTAATGTATCAAACCCTCTTGGCACCGCCGTCCCGACAGCTCCAACAATGAAAAGAATTAATATCGCTAAAACAATTATACTTTTATTGGATAATCGAACAAATAGACCGGCAAATAGTAGAGCGATTAATCCGTATGCCCCAATAATATCTGCTAAAAGCAATGTTGCATGGAGAAAACCGATTAATAACATCCATGCTCCCCGGCGTCTAAAAATACGTTTCGTGTCTTTCCAAGGGATTCCCTTTCTTTCATGTCTTTTAAATAATTGGTGGAGTCCATACCCAAAAAGAATCGCAAACAAGGGGAAAGCTCTTCCGTCAATAAACACTTGCCGCAGAAACACAGTTATTTGATCAGTTATTGTAATATCTCGATCAGTTGAAAAGAGAAATTGATTTCCATGGGCTAAAGCAATGAACAACAACATATACCCGCGTGCTAAGTCTGGTGTTAATTTTCTTTTATAGGCAAACGAGTTCATAATTCTCCTTTTTAATATTATGTTATCTAATAAATACGCATGGAACAAGGCTTTCCCTACCCGATAAAGCCACAGTACAAATACCGCACTTGATTTTCCTCCCAGTTCAGAACCTTTTCCATTGGTATATATCTTAAAAGAGATTTTATGAATTGTCATTGATAAAGATACTTTCGTTGTCTATCCTCTGATATTTAGGGAGCTTTCATCGTAATTCCAATATATCGTTTTCGTATTATCACCATAATCAATTTCCACTCGAATGGCAGCCCTCAACGTTATACCAACTTCATCGATAACTTCGGCTATTACCACAAATTTTTGATTTGGCGATAGATGTTCCGGTAAAATTTCACCTTTGGGCAATTCATCCAGCTCAACATTCAAAAAATCATAAATCTTGTTAGAACTTCCCCCGATAACTACCATAACAAACTAATCTCGATTACCTCGTGCGAACCCAGTAAGTACTAAAATATAAAAGGGATATACAATTACTCCTCCAAGCCCTAATAGACCTGTAACTGGATTAGGTGAATCCCCACCATCCGTAATTGGAAATAGTTTTGCGAAAAAATATATGAAAAGCACGAAATAAGGGAACCAAAGAAGGGCTGTCCAATAATTCGTCTGCCATTCGTTCGTAAGGTAGAACAGTAGAATTGAACCGCCAATTATATCAGCAATTATGATGATACCTGTCAAAACATTGATCGTACCAACTTCTAAATGCGTAATCCGCGCAATTCTATATACATTCAACATCAGTTCTAATGGGACAAAAATCATTATTGCGTACAAAGCGCTCAGCATGTTTAATTTCATGTCATAATCTCCAATTGTTTAGAAATATGACGGAAAATATTGGGAGAAGTTTCAGCCCCACCTCCCCAATCTAGAAAATACTCACACGCCTCATCCATAGTCCTAAACCCTTTCACCCGCTGCAATTGCTCCATCCAAAACACAAATGCCTCTTCAAAATGTTGCGACTTATACTTGTGATAATTCAACCCATTCAACACAAGCATATCTAAAATGTACACTTCATTCATCAAGTTCTCCCCCTAAAACTCGATATTTCGAATGCGTTTATCCTTCGTTTCAGCAAAATGAATCAAATACGTATTTTTCATCATGCGTGACACTAATTTTCGGTCATACATCGCTTCAAGTTTTGTGCGATTTATATTCGTTGTGATGATGGTGCTTTTATTTTGTCGCGCATTGATAATTCCTCTTAAAATGCGGCTTGTGTAATCAGATGCCCGTTTTTCAGTATCGATATCCCCTGTTTCAGCCCCTAAATCATCCAACACAAGGTAATCAACACTAGTAAGTAAATCCGTTACATATTTCTCGGTAAACTTGTTTTCTCGGTTTTGAAAGCTATCCCTAATGCGACGTAACATTTCATCCACATCGGCAAATAAACATGTCACGTGACGGTCAAATTCGTTCAAACTTCTCAAGAGCGCCATGGCTAAGTGGGACTTGCCCACACCTGTATTGCCAGTAAACCAAATGTTAAACACCTCCCCTTTTCGAAATTGTTTTAACGCATTGAGTGCCCGTTCTTTATTGGCCGTCTCTTCATGGTCGGTCACGATATAATTCTTAAATCCCGCATCTAACAACGTTTCATCTTGTAAAATACTTTGTTTGTACAGCATGTTATATTTTGCAAGAGTTTGTCGTGCTATAAGTTCATTGGCCACTTCCCGTTCCAATTGTTGCGTTAGCTTTTCCGTTTCACAAACCGTACAAAGTTCTTTGTTGTTTATTAGCATGTACTGGCATTGATGTTGGTAACAAAACTTAGAAGTGTATGCCATCTGTAAATTGTGCGGTAGTTTGATTTCCGCTATATTTCGCATGTTTTTCACCTACTTTTTCATTTAGGTACGATTCAAATTTTGTGCCGAACAGTGTTTCTGGACGGAGAAACTTGCTCATTTTCGGATCATCTTGCCAACTAACCACCTTTTTGATGATAACCGTTTGAAAATCGTCTTCCGTAAATCCTTCCTGGAAACGTGCTTTAATTAACTTTCGTGTGTTCTTTGTGTTATGGCGATAACTTGTCCCTGCTTTTTCGTTCAAGAAATCGATAATCTTTTTGTACGGAATGGAGAACTCGACAATATCTTTTTTATCAGTATTTTGTAATTCAGTATTTAGTTTAAAGTCAGTATTTAGTAACGCTGCGTTCCCTTGATTAATGGAAGTTGGATTGTGGTTACCTTCTTGGACCTTTTCTAAAAGTAGTTTTGGTGGTACTTCATAAACAATTGTCTCCCA
Organism: Ureibacillus endophyticus; assembly: GCF_003628435.1. Lineage (GTDB taxonomy): Bacteria > Bacillota > Bacilli > Bacillales_A > Planococcaceae > Ureibacillus > Ureibacillus endophyticus. The sequence continues at coordinate 41,163 of NZ_RBZN01000017.1, forward strand.
CTTGACAATTTTATGATCAACATAGACTGGAAACCTTTCCACATACCCATAATTTTTTAACTCATTAAGACCTGAGCGAAAAGATCTATCACCGTCTGTAGCATGTTTCATTAGTTCATCAATTCGAAAATACCAATCATCTGGCTTCGACAACATATGAGCAAGTATCCCTTTTGCTTTCCAACTTAATCTTCTGTTCTTTAAGAACCCTTGATCCAACACTGTATAATTTTCATTTTTTTCAGCTCGAATAATTTTACTCATAATAACCACCTCTCCGATTTTTGATCCTATAGCTGATTTTGCTTCATGTCTTGAAAGAAGACTTGTCTGGTATCCTTTATTTCGAAAACTTGCTAATGCTCCCACTCCCCTCTTTTGTATGGTATATATCGTTTAAAAAGGAAAATAGAGACATGGAAAGTTAAAAAATTGTCAGGGGAAATTGAGGATTTTATTAGAAGAGTTTTGAAAGTATTTTTGGATAATATAGTGAAAATGTGTTGATACTATTATAAAATTTGCTCCATCATGCAAATCGTAGAACTCTAGCAATTCATTGGCAAATATGGTAGCATGATATTCTATACAAATGAAGGACGTGAATGTAGTTGATTAAAATTGAAATGCCAAAACCAGATGTGGTTATTTATCAAAGACAACAAGAACTAAAAGAAGGCGAGGTTCCGATTAAACCTTACTTTGGATTTATTGATTTCCATAAGATCACTCGTGAAAAAGGCGGGATTTTCTTATTTTACAATAAAGCCAACGAAGTGTTATTTGTCGGAAAAGCCCGTAAAATCCGCCAACGTATTAAAAAACATTTTGAAGATAACGTGTCTCCAATGAAAAATCACCGCGATGAAATTTACAAAATCGAAGTGTACGAAATAGAAGACCCAATGGAACGCGAAATTTACGAAACATACGCAATTAACCGTTTTAAAGCGAAGTATAACGTGGAAAAAGTGTTTTATTAATATAATTTCAATGCTCTCTTACTGAAGAGGGCATTTTTTCTTCACAAAAAAAGTACGAGGATTTCTCCCCGTACTAAAACCCAATCAATTCCCCAATTTGCTTAATATCCGATAAAATAAAGTCCTTATTTCTCATCACATCATCAAACCAAGAATCTACTGGTTTCTTAAATTGTTCTTCGATTTCTTTCTTTTCATGCAACATGCCTACTAAATAGTCAATCATTTTTGTACGTTGCTCGTAGAATTGCACTCTTCGATGGAAATCTGTATTTACTTCTACCTTGAAAATTTCACCTAAACGAATAATGCCGGCATTTACCTTTTGTTCCGCATAAAGAGAAGATCCTACTATCGCTAATTTATAAGTAAAGGAAACGGCCATTGGTTTAAAATAACTTTGCATTAATTGTTCCACTTGTTCCGTTACTACTTGAAGCTGGACTTTTTGCGTTTCCGTTAATGAATGTGTTTGTTCAAATACCGGAATCACTTTGTACGTTTCATCTAATAAATTATGTATCGTAGCTAAACGCTCTTGGTCAAAATGTTCCCCAACTCGTTGATAGATTGTTTCTGCTACGAATAAACGTTGTAAATACCCTGTTAATAATACGATTCCGTTATATTGCTTTGTTGCGTTTTTTGTCATTTTGAAATGACCCCCCTATTCCATTTTTGGTCATTTCTAACTAGAAAATCCCCAATTTCACTACCTCTATTATAATGATAATTAGAAAAATTAACTAGCCCTTCTTTGTGTGGCTAAACTTACTACTACAAACACTACAAATGATACTAGTATAGGGAGTGTAACAGTATGCATGCCAAAAATATGTGGTGACAGGCGATCAATTAAAATATAGAGCGTTAATCCTGTAATCATAGATGCCACGGACCCGTATTTGTTCGCTTTTTTCCAATACAAACCTAAAACTACTGACCATAAAAAGGCCGACTCCAAACCACCAAAGGCAAACAAATTCAACCAAATTAAAAATTCAGGTGGTTTTAATGCGAAAAAGACAACAGCTAGTCCAATAATTGTCGTCACCCAAAAGCTTCGCGATTTGATTTGTTTTTCTGAAGCATTCGGATTGATAAAATGTAAATAAATATCTTTTACAAATGTTGAACTTACGAGAATGAGCAATGCATTTACTGTAGACATAATCGCCGCCATTGGAGCTGCTAAAACAATACCCGCTAAAATTGGCGGTAATACTTCCAATGTTAATAACGGCATCACTTTATCCCCTACTTCAATGCCTGGCAAAACGGGTCTTGCCAACACACCAATTAAGTGCATACCAAACATGATTGTCCCTATACCAATAGTGCCAATCAAAATCGCACGGTGTAGGCTTTGAGAATTTTTATAACTCATTGCACGTACTGCGATTTGAGGTAACCCAACAACTCCTAAACCAATTAGGATCCAGAAAGTGGACACATATAACGGTGTTAATGAACCATCTGAACCGAATGGCGTTAACATTTGCGGATTTTCTTCTGCTAATGAGGTCATGATGTTTTCAATTCCCCCACCAGCAATGATAGTACCGATTAGCAGGATAACTGTCCCGATAATCATGACAGTTCCTTGCATTGCATCGGTTAATGCAACAGCCCGGAATCCACCAATAGTCACATAAACTAATACTGTAACAGCAAAAATAAGCAATGCCACTGGGTAACGAAGTCCTGTTAATGATTCAATTAATCGAGCGCCCCCAACCCATTGTGCTGTCATGCTGGCAAATAAAAATACAATAATACTAATGGCTGAGAGAATGATAACCACATTACTGTCATACCGTTTTTTCAGATAATCTATTAATGTAATGGCTTCATATCGACGTGAGATAATGGCAAATTTTTTCCCCAAAATCATCAAAACGAAATACCCCGCCGGAAGTTGTGCCATCGCCAGTAATACCCAGCCTAACCCCATGTTATAGGCAACACCGGGTCCGCCGATAAAACTAGACGCACTTCCATAGGTCGCCATCATGGTCATGGCAAGTAAAAAGCCACCCATCTCACGCCCACCAAGAAAATATTCTTGTAAAAATGAATCGGCTTGTCTCACCTGTTTATTTGCCCAAAATCCAATGGCAAAAATAATGATTAGAAAAATAAATAATGGAATAATAACGGACCAATGAATCATTGTTCTTCTCTCCCATCATCAAAGGGAATATTTTTGAAAAATAATTTGATTGTTATCCAAATAAGAACAATCATGAATATTGTTCCAGCTATACAGCTGTAGAAGAACCATGCAGGAAATGAAGCAATATACGTATATTCAGAAGGGTCTTTTGAGCCTAATCCATAAGCAAACCCGTACCAAATCGCAAAATTCACTACCACGAGCACGATTCCAATGATCGCTTCCCTATTCGCGACCTTAAACCGAGGATCTTGCAACTTTCTCATCCTTTCATCTAACTAGAAATGGAATATTTATCACTGTATTAGTGCTATGTAAATATTCATACTAATGTTAGAGTATTTATTTTTTAAAAACAACATATTTTGTTATAATTATAGACGTGTTACAACTAGGATGGAGGAGTTATATTAATGAAGTTAAAAACACTCTCTGCAATTTTGTTAGCGTTTACTTTAGCATTCACAAGTGTTGGTACGGTTATTCTTCAAGATGACGTGCAAACAGTAGAAGCTAAAAAGTACAAGTCTGGTAAGAAAAGCTACAATCAAAATCCAGGCTCAACAAACAACAACAATATTAACAAAAATGATGCAGACACAAACGTAAACAAAGCAACAACGACAAATAAAAATACAACTGGCACGACGACTACTGCGAAAAAAGGTGGATTCTTCTCAGGCGGGTTAATGAGAGGTTTATTCATCGGGGGTCTTGCTGGATTATTATTTGGAAGTCTATTCTCTGACATGGGGCTAATCGGAAACATTTTAGGTTTTGCGATTAACGCCGCAGCGATTGTCTTCATTGTGTTCATTTGTATGAAAATTTACCAAATGATGAAACGCAAAAAAGATAAAGAGGTAACGGATAATTGGAGAAATTAATTTTATCAGAACAAGAAATCGTAAATGCACTTTGCTTATTCCATGCAAAGTTTAAAAATGTACAACCCCAGGACGTTGAAGTCGAGTTAATGTATGATGACGATGCAGGTTTTACAGCCGAGGCTTATGTTAACGGGCAAATGGATCTGTATAATACGGTGAATTTTATTACCGCAATTCGTTTATACATTGACGAACAACTAAATCGCGACTCCATGTCCGCACGAATTGTGTTAGACCTTCACGATGAAGAAGGCATTATTGCAAATGTTGAATTTTAATAATTGATGGATGAATGGCGACTCAGTGGTTGGGTCGTCGTTTTTTGTGTTGCCCTCTTGGGTATGGGGGAAGCTGCAAACATTGGAATAATGAATTTTTTGGGATTTTTATTATGGTGACCTTCATTAACTTTATGAAACCTTGTTTTATTGTATTTGCAACAAATTTTCGGATTCATTCTTGTTATTAATACCGTTTTTGTTGTACTTGCAACAAATTTCTGTCTTCATATGCTTGATGAACACCATTTTTGTTGTACTTGCAATAAATTTTCGTCTTCATATGCATGATGAACACCATTTTTGTTGTATTTGCAATAAATTTCTGTCTTCATATGCTTGATGAACACCATTTTTGTTGTACTTGCAACAAATTTCTGTCTTCATATGCTTGATGAATACCGTTTTGTTGTATTTGCAATAAATTTCTGTCTTCATTTGATTGATGGATACCATTTTTGTTGTATACACAACAAATTTTCTTCTCATTCGTTCGTTGAATTCTCACCTACCAACTATCCCCACCGCCATCTACTCAAAACAAAAACCAAAAGCCCTTTAAGACTTTTGGTTGGTTAGTAATCTAATTCCGTTGTGTCGAAGTAGACGGTTTCGCGGATGTCGGTGCTTCGATCTTTTAGATGATAATAGCTAATGTTGCCATTGATTAATTCTACGAAAAACTCAATTTCAGCATGAGTATATACCGGCCATTGTGCGATGGCTAAGAGACCTTGTGGAGGAGGAACTTCTTTTAAACATTCAAGTATTTGTGGATCATTAAAATTCAAGTAAAAATATCGTCCGTCTCGAATCTTTGCTAAAATACTATATCTTTTTTTCATGAATCCTCCTATAATTTTCCAATAATATTAATGACTACTATTAAATATATATGTCTACTATTTTATTAACAGTATGTATTAATTTCAACAAAATTTTGAAGAATTTACAAAATAAGTTGAATTCTTTATGACAATTGAAAAAAGTATACATAAAAACGGACTTACGTTAATACGTAAATCCGTCTTTTTATTTACTTCTGAGCAGCCACGTCAACAATGCGACCTTCTGTTGATGCGTTTACTTCTTTTAATGATTGTAAATGCTCTCTTAAGTTCTCCCAATCTGAAAGACCAAGATCTGTTACTTTCCCATTTGCATATGCAGTTGCGAACATATCAAACCCGTCTCCACCTTTTGCAGTGAAAGCATTTGTTGCTACTGTGTATGTTTTATCATCTTCAATAGCTACATCATTAACCGTAATACTAACAATACGGCTTCCAGCTGGCTTTGAAGAATCAAATTCCACTTTTGTTCCTTTTGAAACGTGTAAGAATCCACCGTTTTCTTCAGGGTATTTGCCAACTGACAATTCAAATGCTGCTTTTAACTCTGCACCCGTCACATCCATCAATGCTAACGTATTTCCGAATGGTAGAACAGAAATGACTTCACCAACCGTAATTGGTCCCTCTCCAATGCTATTACGGATTCCCCCACCGTTTTGGAATGCCATAATGACTTCATTTTTCGTATAGTTTTTCGCTTTTGCTAACATGCCATCTGTAATGTAGTTTCCTAGTGCAGTTTCATTTTTTCGAACACTTAGTCCCTCTTCGTTGCCTTCATCCGTTACGCGTGGATTTGGTAATGCTTCTGTAGCAGTTACACCAATTTCATCGTTTTGAACGGCATCTACTTTTTCTTTATATGGTTTTAAAATTTCTAACGCACCTGGATCATCTGCGTATTTACCAAGTTCGATTAACTGTCCACCATATTCCACAACAACGCCATTTTCGTCAAAGGCAACATCTAGTGTTCCTAAGAAATCGCTATATTGATATGCTTGTACGATAATCGTAGCGTCTTTATTTTCCCCTTTTGCGTTTTTATCAACGACAACAGGCTCGTCCAATTTCGTATGGCTGTGTCCACCAACGATTACGTCAATACCTTCTACAGCTTTTGCTAATTCAAGGTCGTTGTCAATTGCAGCAGTATCATCATATCCGATATGTGTTAATGCAATAACTTTATTCACACCTAAATCTTCAAAGGCTTTTACTGCTTTTTGCGCTTCTTCGATATAGTTTTCAAATTTCACTTTTCCTGGTGAAGAGATGTCAGCTGTTTCTGCCGTAGTTAAACCAAAGATACCGACTTTTTCTCCATTGATTTCTTTTACAATACCAGAATAAATTTTTCCTTTTTCCGGCTCACTTGAAATTAAATCATTGAATAAACCAGTAAATGTATCATCTGCTGAGAAGTCCACATTTGATGATACGAAGGAGAATTCTGCTGCTTTAATGAAATCGGCTAATGCTTTGTGTCCTTCTGGGGTAGAGCCTAAATCAAATTCATGGTTACCAAAAGTCATAAAGTCGTAACCCATATAATTCATGAATTTCAAATCTGCTTGACCTTGGAATTCATTGAAATACAGCGTACCACTGAATACGTCCCCTGCATCAAGTAATAACGTGTTTTCCTTTTCTTCACGCAATTCTTTCACAGCTGCTGCACGTTTTGGCGCATTTTCTGCACGTGCATGTGTATCGTTACTGTGTAAAATTGTTAATTCAAAATCTTTTTCAACTGGTTCTGGTTGTGGTTCTGGCGTCGGATTTGTAACTAGATTTAATGCACGCACAATAAATGCTGCCGCTTGACCACGAGTAATCGGGTCATTTGTTCCGAATGTAGTGCCAGATACATTAGTAATACCATTGTCTAATAACGCTTTTACATAAGGTGCGTCACTTTCAGATACATCTGTAAATGGAAGGGCATCATTATTTTTTGGTTCTAATTTCAGAGATACTGCAATGATTTTTGCAACTTGTCCACGAGTAATCGTTTCATTTACTTTAAACGTTTGATCGTCATAGCCATCAATAATGTTAGCTTGTGCTAATGCAGCAATTGGACCGTAATATTGATGAGATGTAGGTACATCTGTAAAGTTTGGATTTTTCACATTATTTACATCTAGTTTTAATACATTTGCAATAATTTTTGCCGCTTGCCCACGAGTAAGTGGTGCACCTGGTTTAAACGTTCCATCTGGATAACCAGTGATGACACCATGTGATGCAAGTAAAGAGATTTCTTCAAATTGTGTATGTGTGGATGGTACATCTTTGAATGTAGAAGCTGCAAATGCTGGTGTTACTACTAGTGCTGAAGCAACTAAAGTTATTGCAGTCGTTGCTGTGAAAATTTTTTTACGTTTTATGACCCTCCATTTTTTTGAATATTATAAGATATTCATAATCTATTACCTATTCTACAAGAAAGATATGTAAAAGACTAATATTTTGCTGTAAATATAATGTAATTTATGTAAAGGTATACTATTTAGTATGTGCAAAAATACGAAAAAAAAAGCAAGTTGAACGAGTCAACTTGCTTTTAATCGTATCTATTAAGCCTCTTGAGCTTTGTTACGAAGTACCATTTGTAGGATACCACCGTGACGGTAGTAGTCTACTTCTACTTCTGAGTCGAAACGAGCTAGAGCTTGGAATTCTTTCACTGTACCGTCTTCAGATTTAGCAGTTACAGTTAAGATATCACGTGGTTTTACATCGTCAGTTAAGTTAACTGAGATTTCTTCTTTACCAGTTAAGCCTAGAGTATCTGCGTTTTCACCTGGTAAGAATTGAAGTGGTAATACACCCATCATTACAAGGTTAGAACGGTGGATACGTTCATAGCTTTGTGCGATAACTGTTTTAATTCCTAGTAAGAATGTACCTTTTGCAGCCCAGTCACGAGAAGATCCCATACCGTAGTCGTTACCAGCTAATACTACTAAACCAGTACCGTTTTCTTGGTATTTCATACATGCATCGTAAATGTATTCAACTTCACCAGTTGGCCAGTAAGTAGTGAATCCACCTTCTGTACCTGGAGCAACTTGGTTACGGATACGGATGTTTGCGAATGTACCGCGCATCATAACTTCGTGGTTACCACGACGAGAACCGTAAGAGTTGAAGTCACGGATAGCAACACCGTTTTCTTGTAAATATTTACCTGCTGGAGTATCTTTACCGATTGCACCAGCTGGAGAAATGTGGTCAGTTGTAATTGAGTCACCAAACTTAGCAATTACACGTAAGCCATCAAGACCTTTGATTGCTTCTGGCTCTTTAGAAAGACCAGTGAAGAATGGTGGGTTTTGAATGTAAGTTGATTTTTCATCAAATGTGTATAAAGAATCAGTTGATGTTTCAATTGCATTCCATTTTTCGTTAGCAGTAAATACTGTTTCGTATTCTTTTTGGAATAGTTCACGAGTAACTACTTTGTTTAATACTGCGTTAACTTCTTCAGTTGAAGGCCAGATGTCAGCGAAGAATACATCGTTACCATCTTTGTCTTTACCTAAAGAATCTTTTTGTAGGTCGATGTCTACAGTACCAGCTAATGCATAAGCAACTACTAATGGTGGTGAAGCTAAGTAGTTAGCTTTTACAAGTGGGTGTACACGACCTTCGAAGTTACGGTTACCAGAAAGAACTGAAGTTACGAATAAGTCTTTTTCTTTAATTGCTTCTTCGATTTCAGGTAATAATGGACCTGAGTTACCGATACATGTTGTACAACCGTAACCTACAGTGTTGAAACCGATTTGGTCAAGGTAAGATTGTAAACCTGAATCTTCTAAGTAACCAGTTACAACTTTAGAACCTGGTGCTAAAGAAGTTTTAACCCATTTTGGTGGTTTAATACCTTTTTCAACTGCTTTTTTCGCAACTAAACCAGCAGCTAAAAGTACGTATGGGTTAGATGTATTTGTACAAGAAGTGATCGCAGCGATTGCTACAGCACCTGTAGGCATTTCTACATCGCCTTCAGCAAATTTAATTGTTGAAGTTTTAGCGAATTCATCTTCAGTTAAACCGAAACCTTGTACGCCCATTGGAGCAGTAACTGCTTCATGGTAACGAGCTTTCATTTCTGAAAGTGGAATTAAGTCTTGTGGACGTTTTGGACCAGAAAGGTTTGGTTGAATGTCTTCTAATTTAATTTCTAAAACGTCAGTGTAAACAGGCTCTAATTCTGGATCGAAGAATAAGCTGTTTTCTTTTAAGTATTTTTCAACTACTGCGATGTGCTCTTCGTCACGACCAGTTAAACGCATGTAGTTTAATGATTCTTCGTCAATTGCGAAGAAACCACAAGTAGCACCATATTCAGGAGCCATGTTTGAGATTGTAGCACGGTCAGCTAATGGTAATTTAGATACACCAGGACCGAAGAACTCAACGAATTTACCTACTACACCGCGTTGACGTAATACTTGAGTTACTTTTAATGCTAAGTCAGTAGCAGTAGCACCATTTGGAAGTTCACCAGTTAATTTAACACCGATAACTTCTGGAATTGGGAAGTATGAAGGTTGACCTAACATACCTGCTTCTGCTTCGATACCACCAACACCCCAACCAAGAACACCGATACCGTTGATCATAGTTGTATGTGAGTCAGTACCTACTACTGAGTCTGGGAATGTTTCGAATGTGCCGTCAGCGTTCTCTTTAACGTGAACAACTGGAGCTAAATATTCTAAGTTAACTTGGTGTACGATACCAGTTGCTGGTGGTACAGCACGGAAGTTATCGTATGCAGTTTGAGCCCATTTTAAGAAGTTGTAACGTTCTGCGTTACGTTCGAACTCAAGGTCCATGTTAGCTTGTAATGCAGATGCATTACCGTATTTGTCAACTTGTACTGAGTGGTCAATTACAAGGTCAACTGGAATAGCTGGGTTGATTTTATTTGGATCTCCACCTAATTCTTTCATAGCTGAACGTAAAGATGCTAAGTCAACTACTACTGGAACCCCAGTGAAGTCTTGTAATACTACGCGAGATGGTTTGAATGGTACTTCACCTTCTGGATCTGCACCAGCACCAAATTTAGCTAAGTTGTTTACGTGTTCTTCTTTAATTACATAGTTATCGAATTGACGTAATACTGATTCTAATAATACTTTAATTGAGTATGGTAGGCGTGAAACGTTCGCTACGCCTGCTTCTTCGATTGCAGCTAAACGGTAGTAGTTATACTTTTTACCATTTACTTCGAATGAAGAACGGCTGTTGTGTAAATTGCTTGCCATTGTTGTACTCCCCCTAATTATAATTCGAAAAGGCTAAAATCAAAGCTTCTTTCCTCCAAAGAGAATCATAACGCAAAATTATACATAAGTAAATTACATTAATTTTATCTTTTGTGATAAGTTAAATTTATGACCTGTGTTGGAAATGCTTTGCAGATGGATTATACATGAGTGGTGCACAAAATAAAAGCACCCTTGTTAAGGATGCACATTATTGAGCATAATAAACAAATCATCGTCATTTTTCTAGATTTTTCATTAACTTTACTTGGCGTTTCATTCGCTCATCCGCTTTTTTATCTTTCACCACTAAGATCGCATGAATAACTGCAGGAATCCAAAAGACAAAACATAATCCAAAATTAATGAGCGCTTGAATTGGCTTTCCACAAAACAAAACAGCTAATGGCGGTAGGAAAATGGCTATTAAGTACATCACGATGATTTTACACCCTTTCTACTTAAATAGAAGGATGTCTATTTTTTGATGATTTTAATCATGTTTTTCGTGGGTTGGTGTGGTTGCGTTGTATGGGTCTGGGGCGAAATTTGATTTTTGGTTAATTTTTTGTGAGTCTTGGGTTTCGTGGGTGGTATGAAGACGTTTTTCGCTTTAATTTTAGTTCATTTTGGTGTTCATCGGGGGAATGAAGACGTTTTTTGCTCAATTTTCGGCTCGATTTGGTGTTCATTTAGGTTATGAAGACCATTTCTGACTATTTTTTCGCTCGATTTGTCCTTCATCACGCTTATGAAGACCATTTCTGCTTAATTTTTCGCTCGATTTGTCCTTCATCGGGCTTATGAAGACCATTTCTGCCTAATTTTTCACTCAGTTTGTCCTTCATCAGGCTTATGAAGACCATTTCTGACTATTTTTTCGCTCGGTTTGTCCTTCATCAGGCTTATGAAGACCATTTCTGACTATTTTTTCGCTCGATTTGTCCTTCATCGGGCTTATGAAGACCATTTCTGCCTAATTTTTCACTCAGTTTGTCCTTCATCAGGCTTATGAAGACCATTTCTGCCTAATTTTTCGCTCGGTTTGTCCTTCATCAGGCTTATGAAGACCATTTCTGACTATTTTTTCGCTCGATTTGTCCTTCATCGGGCTTATGAAGACCATTTCTGACTATTTTTTCGCTCGATTTGTCCTTCATCGGGCTTATGAAGACCATTTCTACTTAATATTTCGCTCGATTTGTCCTTCATCACGCTTATGAAGACCATTTCTGACTATTTTTTCGCTCGATTTGTCCTTCATCACGCTTATGAAGACCATTTCTACTTAATATTTCGCTCGATTTGTCCTTCATCACGCTTATGAAGACCATTTCTGCCTAATTTTTCGCTCGGTTTGTCCTTCATTGGATTTTGAAGACCACTTCTCCCTAATTCCATTGTCAAAACGCGACTCCCCATCAAACAAAAAAGCAGCCACTCAAAAAGTGACCGCTAAACTGATAACTCACTTAGAACATTATTTTTTTCATCTAGTACCTGGATATTATATTTTTCTTGATCCTCAAGTTTCGATAAATCAATGTACCAAATAGAATACCCTTGTACATTATATAATTGAAGAACTTCTTCATCTAATGAAGTGAAATCAACTAAATCTGCTTTTTCACCATTCACTTTAACAGTAATTTCGCCATTCGGTTTAATTAATCCATACAAAATTTTGCTATCGGAATGCGCACTTTTGATAGCATTTTCCTCAAGTGGATTTGGTAATTGAGCATAAGTACCCTTTCCGGTACTCCATCCTCTTAAGTTTTTCGTTACAACCCCTGTGCCAAAATATTGACTATTCGATAAGAAGAAATATCGATGCTCTTTTTCGGTCTTTGGTCCTTCAATCCATTCATAATCAGCATCTTTTGGCAAGGCTTCTTCAGGTGTGTCTTTCCCATCTCCAGAAAACTGAACAAACAATATATTGAACATGTACCCTAGTAATAGAACAAATGCCGCAAATAAAAGAATTCTTGTAAATCGGTTTCGCATATACCCACCTCTTTTCTATTAAAGAGTTTCGTAATTAAAATATTCGGTGCAAAGAACGAACGCGCTCCGTTTTTCTTGTTGTCCAGCTACGAACGCTAGCTCTTTCGGTCACTTCAACTTCCTCCTACGCGTGTAAACACGCTTGTCGGAAGTCTCCGCAGTACATGGATGTACAAGTGCCGACAATGCCACGTGATGTGGCGTTTTTGTCGGCCAGTGCCGTCAAGAGCTGGACGAGCGTTCTCCGCTTTTCTTTATTGTCCAGCTCCGCGCGTTAGCTCCTCGGCAACTTCACAATCGTCTGCAAGGGCAAAAAGCGCCCTTTTGCCAATTCTTCCAGTTGCTGTCGGAGCTGAACGAACGCGCTCCGCTTTTCTTATTGTTTCATCCATTTCCCTAACATTAACGAAACAATCCCCATCACTTCCGGCGCTTTTTTTGAGAATTTCAACGTGAAGTAGAGGGTTTTCATGAAGTTTAGGGTGTTAGTGCGGGCGGCGAAGTATTGTGGTGTATAGCCGACTTGCATTACGTAAAATTGTAATTTGTCAAATACTTGTTCAATCCATTCAATTAACACTTCTTCTGGGAAGTCATGATTAATCAATTGCTCTACAATGGCCACAAAGCGTTCATCTTCATCGTTTATGAAGACTGAACCTTTCCAAAAGCTATCTTTGATTCCTTGTAGAAGAATTGGCGATAAACGGATTTCAAATGCAGGGTGTGACACGATGGCCGTTGCTAAATCTGCACCGTGGGCAATAGCAAGGGCCCAGCCTTTTTCCCCTACAAACCCGCGCACATCCTTCTCTTTGCTTAAATAAGACGCACTCGCATTTAAAATTGCAGAGGCATCTTTCTCATTTAAAAAATGCAGTTGTCGGTCTGCATGAAGTAACCCCGTTAACCATAACGCTGAAAAGGATCTTGTAAACACATGATCAGACTCTTTTTCATGAATAGAAGAATACAAATAATCATTTTCTACTAATGTTTTCGCAGTGTTGTTCATTTGTTCTACAGTCAATTGATTTTGAGAAAGTAGCTCGATGAATAAACGGTAATTCAGTTGATCCCGCAATTCGTTCTCGGGAATACCAATATGTAACAGCATATTATGCAATAGCTCATCCCCGTGCTCCGCTACATATTGTTGTCTACCTTCTAAATTCATATTTAATAGGTTTATTAAAGTTGTTTTCAAAATTTGTATCCTCCTAACCAAAACTCTATACAATTGTAAACTCGAAGTAGAGTTTTGGCTACAAAAAGGAATTTCCAATAGAAAAGGCTTCTGTTGCTTCAAAAAGGTCGTTTACTTCAATTACTTTATCCGAAAAAAGTTCTACCAGCGTTAAATCTACGGCATTAAAATAATTCGTTAAAATGATGCTGACACATTCACAGGACTTTTGCTTTTTCGCTTGATTAAACCTTTCAATAAAACTCGTTGCTAAAAAGCTCGAACCATCAGTCAAAAATAAAATATCCGCCTTCTTAAACGGACTGTCATTGATAATTTCTAGTGATTTCAAAAGTGGCAACTCAAAATTCGTTCCCCCACTTAAAAAACTATTACAAAAATCCATTAACTGCTCAATGGAGGAATGTCCCTTATAAAAATATTGCACCTCTCCTAAACTATCCGAAAACGGTATGATGACCATGTCTCTTTTTTGTTTTTTGGCTATCATTAACAATGCCAAACTAAACGCTTTGCACTCGTTTTTAATCGAATACATCGAACTACTTTCATCGATACAAAACACAATTGGCCCTATACCCTTTGGAGGTGGAGTGGCATCATATTGAAACGTTTCATATTCAGAAAATCGCCTTAGAAAATCGAGCCTTGTTAAAGGATATTTAAATTTAGCAAGTTCCATCGGGATTAATTTCGAAATTTCTTGCCCGATATGGATATTATGAATGGTGAAATCCTTCTCTTCTCTTTGTTGTTTTTTCGTCACGAAGGGTTTTAATTTCCCCGTCAAATCCGCAATTTGTTTTAACGATGGATTACTCTGCAATTCTTTGGCTAATTGAAGCTGCTCTTTAATCGAAAGCTGGTGGAACTGTTTGCCATACATTGCCGACACTTCATAAAGGTCCTTTTTAAGCGATAATACTTCCCCTTTACTTACATTTAATAAAATTGTGATATCCCGTGCGAGCAACTGATTGGCTTTCTCATTTTTCATTTTTGGATTCAACTGGTTGTGGGATGGTAGGACACTATGAAAATAAGTGAGGATGCGCTGGACTAAAAACTCGGTCGTAATGATTGACAACAGTTCATCTAGCTGGGTTAGATTTTTCCAATTGTTATATTCTTGATTGGTGATTAGTTTTTCAATGATTTTTACATGTAGATTGCACTCTTTTTGTTTCGGTAATTGAATATTCGCCGTGTAAAAAGCGGCCCAAATATCCCCTACTAAATTCGTAAAGCCAGAGAATATTTCCTCGCCCTCTTCACAAAGCTTCTGGAGTGTTTTGGCATAAGTGAGCAATTCGTTAAAGCGCGTCATTCTTTCTTGTGACACATTCAAGATTGAAATCGAATATTGCCCACTGATATATTCATTTTGTTTATAGATGCGAACCACCCCTCTGACGATATCATTACAAAAATATTTTAAAAGCCGATTACTTGAGAAGTCATGTCGAGCAAACGCTTATGCATATCGTTTTTTAGATCAATTAATTCTTTTCGATTAGGCATTTTCGATGTGAATTCTTGTACCTCTAAATATAAAGATTTTCCTTGTAATAATAATTCGCCAACCATATCCTTCGCATGCTTAGAATTTTCCGTCATGGAATGTTCAATTATCTGTATTAATGTATCAAATTCAGGGACGATTCTTTCAATGAATGTATCTACTGAATCATCGATGATTTCATATATAATTTTTGAAGCTGTTTCTCTTTCTTCTGGTCGATTCCATAAGACATTAGTCAGAATCCCTAAATCCTTTCGTTCCACTTCCATTCGGCCTGCTAAATAAGCATTTGCCCGTAATAATGAAAGGGATTGTTTAAATCTACGGTCGGATGGTTGAATCCCCTCATCTTGTAAACGGATTCTAACTTTTGCGATTGTATGATAAATGGCATCTGGGATATCTACTAATTCTACTTGCTTTTGGTGGTACTGTAATTCATTGAAGGATAAGGATGGAATGTTTGATACTTCATTATTTTTTAACATGGAAATAAACATTTCGTTCTCCCGGATATACTTTACTTCCAAACGAAGCAAAAAGCGGTCAAATAATGCTTCTAATCCGTCACCTTCTTCAATATATTCGTTAGACGAACCAATTAATGTCAATAACGGACAATTAATTGGCTTGCCATTATCATAAAAAATTCGCTCATTAATTAGCGACAATAGCGAGTTTAATACACTAGAGTTTGCTTTAAAAATTTCATCGATAAATGCAAAATGAGCCTCAGGTAGCATACCCGAAGTGTTTCGTTTGAAATTACCTTGCTCTAACTCCTTTAATGACAATGGGCCAAAAAGCTCATCTGGTGTACTAAAACGGGTTAATAAATGTTGAAAATAACGCGAATTTTCAACAAGCTTACTAAGCATACTTGCTAAAGCACTCTTCCCTGTACCTGCTGGGCCAATCAATAACACATGCTGACGAGAAAGTAACGCAACCATTAAAGCCTCAATTTCTCTTTGACGATCGTAAAACATTGAATTGAAGGACTGGATGATTTGCCTAAGCTTGTTGGTTTCCATCTAGTTTTCTCCTTTTATATGAAAAAAGTAATTTAGTTTACATATCAATTATGTGCAAAAAATTCCATTTTTATACTAATAACTTCATAGAAAAATGATATTTATTCCTCAAAAAAAGAATAGGAGTAAATCCCCTTCCACTTCATGCACTGCTCTTTTCTAAAAAAATGATTAAGATTTGGTTTTTTTAGTGAAAATAGGAGTATGAATTTGCTGTAAGAAGGAGGACGTTGAATGCTGAAATTGATTTCAAAATTACTGATCAATACGAAATCGATACAAAGAATGATCAAGTATTCAAAAAGCGGTAATTTTATACAATTAAAACCGAAATTATATAAACAATCTGTTCATTTCGAAAAAAACACTGTACTCGCTGGGGATAAACTTATACCAACGATACTGGAAGGTTCATTTATTATTCCAAAAAACGTAACTGTAACTTTTCAAAACATCACCTTTTCCCCTACTGCTCGCATGTATATTGAAGGAGATGCAGTATTAACGAATTGTAGGGTAATTGGTGGAAAGACAGATGTGCTTATCATTGTCGATGGTGGAAAAATTAAAGCAACACATTGTGAATTTAAAAAAGCTCGGGATATCGGGATTTCTCTCATTAATAACAGTAAAGCCATCATTGAAAATTGTACGTTTGAAGAAAACGGCAAAACTCATATTTTAGCGGAAAGTTCACAAATTTGTATGGAAAATAGTGAACTATCAAAAGCCAAACACGCACTATTAATTAAAAACCAATCCTTGTTACAAACCAAAAATGTTCATATTCACCACCATACAGATACACAGGTTGTTATTGAAGATGCCAAATACTTTGACCACGAAAGTACCATTGAACGTGGAGAAGGAATGGGGTTGCAGGTTTTACAAAAAGGGCACGTTTCCCTTCAAGCAACAAATTTTAAATATAATGCTTCCACCCAAATTGCTGGGCAAAATAGTTTTTTAATAATCCGAAATAGTACCATTCAACACGGAAA
Organism: Ureibacillus endophyticus; assembly: GCF_003628435.1. Classification (GTDB taxonomy): domain Bacteria; phylum Bacillota; class Bacilli; order Bacillales_A; family Planococcaceae; genus Ureibacillus; species Ureibacillus endophyticus. The sequence goes on from NZ_RBZN01000017.1 coordinate 58,406, forward strand.
AGATGCCGGTATTTCACTTTTAGGTCATTGTGAAGCACAATTATCCTATTGTGAAATTTCACAACATAAAAATGCGAGTATTGAAGTATTTAAACAATCCAATTTGAACATTGAATATAGTTTAATTGACGGAAGTGATAAACAAGGATTAAATATCCGACAAAAATCCATCGTCAATTTATACGATGTGATTGTGAAAGGACACCGAGGTTCTCAAATTTTCGTTATTGATAAGTCTATTTGTTCCATGAAGAAATGCATTATTAAAGAAGGCTATCATGTTGGAATTTGTATTGAAGACGAAAGCAGTTGCGCTGTTGTGGAAAGTGAGATATGCAATAATGCCAATTCGGCTGTGACGGTGTTTAAAAGCGAATTTTCCATTTTTAAATCAATTTTAAATGCGAATGCGGGCAATGGCATTTTAGCGATGACAGACTCAAGCATTGAAGTAGATCAATGTAAATTCTTTGAAAATGAAATGCCCCATATTGCTTGCAAATCCAACGTGAAAATTCATCTGGAAGAAAGCGAATTATTTAAAGGGAAAAGTTTGTTTATTGTGAATGAATGCGAACTTACGGCGGTCAATAGCCAATTTTATGATAGTCATAATGTCCAAGTGGAAATTTGTGATTTATCTACGGCCCGTTTTGAAAACTGCCAAATCTATAATGGTGGCTCTTACGGAATGAAGGTATTGCAAAATTCCAACTGTTATTTGTTGAATAGTTCGATTTTCCGCCACGAGCTCTCGCAAGTAGTGGTGAATGATAGTTCGGTCATTTTGAAAGATAGCGAAGTGTTTGCGGGTAGCCGGCATGCCTTTTACATTCAAAATCATAGTGAAGTATTAATCCAGGATACGTTTATCTCAAAACACGCCCAACATCAAATTTGGATTGATTTTGAATCAACGGTAGATTTGAAAGGCGTTCAATTAACGGACGGTAGCCTTTCAGATATATACGCTCAAAACCAATCATCGGTATATGTGGCCGACAGCATGATTCGCAACAACAATGCTCGTTACAACGTGCAAGCCGTGAACTTCTCCAAAATCGAAATCGGCAATAGCGTGGTCGAAAATAAATACGGCGATGTCTACTATAGCGAAAATCATAGTTTGATTAAGCAGTTAGATTATTAGTGTTAGCGCTATCTCCCCCCTGCCCTGATTTTTGGGAGGGGGTTTTTTTAGGGTGTTGGGATTCGGAAGATATTTGGGTTTGAAGACTTCAGGCTAATTTTATTCGTGATTTGTCCTTCATCGGGCTTATGAAGACCATTCCGCGCCATTTTCAGCTGCGTTTTGTCCTTCATCAAGCTTATGAATACCATTTCGCGCCCATTTCACAGCCGCGTTTTGTCCTTCATCAGGCTTATGAAGACCTTTTCTCTCCAATTCCACCAGTGTTTTGTCCTTCATCAAGCTTATGAAGACCATTTCGCTCCAATTTCAGCCGCGTTTTGTCCTTCATTGGGCTTATGAAGACCATTTCACGCCATTTTCAGCCGTGTTTTGTCCTTCATCAAGCTTATGAATACCATTTCCAATCATTTTTCACATGATTTTTGCATTCATCGAGGTTATGATTACCATTTTCACTCGTTTTCTACTGAATTTTTGTATTCATCGAGACTATGAATACCATTTCCAATCATTTTTCACCAGATTTTCGCATTCATCAAAGCTATGAATACCATTTCCACTCATTTTTCACCAGATTTTTGCATTCATCAAAAATCGCCACCCCCATTCCATCACCATCAAGCACATCAAATACATCCCCCCACCATCTTTTTCCCACTTTCCCCTACAAAACGCTTCTATTTCTCCCCGATATCAAATAAATGTTCTAAAAGAAGAAATTTTAGTTTTCCAAACAGTGTTTCTATGAGAGAATTACAAGTTGGAAAGGAAGTTATGAAAACTATGACGACTTTAACGAAAATAACTCCGAAGTACGATCCTTGGGAGGCTTATTTAGACGTAGAACAACACGGGAAATTAACCCTGTCCAATATTGAGTTTACAACAACGAATTTATGTAACATGCGTTGTGCTCACTGTGCAGTTGGTTACACCCTTCAAACAAAGGATCCAGATGCTCTACCACTGGACATTATCTTAAAAAGATTAGATGAAATCCCGCATCTGAAAACACTTAGTATCACTGGCGGTGAGCCGATGTTAAGTAAAAAGTCGGTGGCGAATTATGTGAAGCCGATTTTACAATATGCCCATGAACGCGGCGTTCGCACACAAATGAATTCCAATTTAACCATCGATGGGGAACGTTATTTAGACATCGCACCATATTTAGACGTTTTACATATTTCACACAACTGGGGTACGATTGAGGAATTTGTTGAAACTGGTTTTGCGATGATGGAACGAAAACCGACATTTGACCAACGTGCTGCCCTTTTCCAACGAATGATTGAAAATTCAAGAATGCTGTCAGAAAATGGTGTGATGGTGTCAGCTGAAACAATGTTAAATAAAAAGACAGTTCCTTATATTGAACACATTCACCACCAAATTGTCCATGAGATGAAATGTGCCCGTCACGAAGTTCATCCTATGTACCCATCAGACTTTGCATCAAGTCTTACTTCCCTTTCGTTAGAAGAAACACGAGATGCAATTAATCATTTACTCGATATTCGTGATGAAGACACTTGGATGCTATTTGGAACACTGCCATTCTATCCGTGCAGCCCAAAGGAAGAAGACCTGGCATTAATTAACCGATTACGTAATGCTAAAAATGTAACATTACGTAACGATCCAGACGGGCGTTCTCGACTTAACGTAAATATCTTTACAGGAGATGTCATTGTTACGGACTTTGGTGATACTCCACCACTTGGCAATATTCAAACTGATTCTTTACCAGACGTGTTTGAAAAATGGTTAAATACCGATTTAGCCCGCAGTTTAAACTGTCATTGTCCAGCAGTGAAATGTCTAGGTCCAAATGTATTAGTGAAAAATATGTATTACAAAGATGCTGAGTTTGTTAGTGGTTCAGTGAAATAGAAAAAAGGGTGATTAGTAGTCGACCTCTAATCACCCTTTTTTCCCATATTGAATTTTTTCATAAGCCTGTTGAATAAACGTTTTATAGATGGTGTTTGGTAAGTCTTGTACCCCTTGAACAGCTAGGGAAACTACTTTTTTCGCTTGTTTTTTATTGCCTAATTCTAGAAAACATAACGCTCGAACAGCAAAACATTGATACATAATCGATAAATCAACCGGATGATGGGTGTTCGGTGGAATTTCAAAGTTCTCACTACATTCTATGGCCTGTTCAAACAAGCCGCGCGCCCAATATGCATATGTGGCTTCCATTTGATAATAAGTTACGATGTCACTTTTTGCCTCTTTATCTAAATAAGAAGCATATTTTTCAACGGCTTCAAAATCTTGTTCGATGTAGTTGGCATAATGGGATTTACAAAAAGCAAGCATATTTTTCGCTACTGGATCTTCCGTAAAATCTGCATGTTGTGTGAGTTTCATTAAATAATATTTACTTTTTTCCAAATCACCTTTACGAATGGCTTGAGATAAAGTAAATCGATAAAAATCATCCAAACGGTAGTAAATTTTGTTTTCCTGGGCGATTTGTAGGGCGAAATGTAAATGTTTCTCGGTATTTTCCACATCATCTATCGCTGAATATAAAACGGTTAACGCATAATGCATATCCAATTGTGTTAATAAATCGATGCTATGAAGATATGGCTTAACTCGCTCTTCTGCCTCTTTCATAAATTGAAGGGCAATCCGATAATCGTTTCGTTGAAATGCGGTACTTGATAAGAAGGAAAAACAATCAAATACCCGATTATAAGCGTGAATATTTTCGTAATCAGAAATCACGTCATACATAGACCAATCCACTTCAATATTCAAATAAGTGGCAAGCCTTATATAAAAATCAAGCAGCCTAATTTCTTCAAAATGATTGCCTTGCAGTTTCTCTTTTACAGCATCAATTTGTTTAAACATAGGCAAAATCAACTTTTCATCAACTGGTATTTGGATGGTTTTCATTTGTTTTTCTATTTCAAATAAAAGCTCGCGAAGTAGTTCGACCTGTTGATCATCTAATAACGTTGTGACTTCAACGCCTAAACGTTCGGCTATGTAATGCAAACTTTCCATAGAGGGTTGTGCTTTGCCATTTTCAATTAAACTAAGCATGCCTTTTGTTAAACGTTCCCCTGCTAACTGGGCAAGGGTCAACTTTTTTTCTTTTCGAAGTTTTTTAATGCGCTCCCCTAATGCTTCCATGCCATCCCCTCCTTTTTTCATTATATCAGAAATTTAATTTAATTAAACTTCCCCCTCACCAAAATTCATGCCACCTTAATATAAAAGTTTAATTAAATTAAACTTTTATATTGCATCTAACTGGAATCTCGCATATTATTAGTTTAATTAAATTAAACTTTTAAACAAAGAGTGATGGCAATGCAACGAAGAGCAACGTTTCATTTATATACCTTTTTAGTAAGTAAGACGTGTTCGACTTTAGGTTCCAATGTGTATACCTTTGGGATGAGTATGTTCATTTTAGCGATGACGGGTTCAGCCTTTAGTTTTGCAGCAAATTTAATTTTTTCCATTATCCCAAGAACACTACTTTCTCCAGTAGCCGGCATCCTAGTCGATCGAGTTTCGAAAAAATTCATTGTGCTTACTGGCCAATTCGGCACGATTCTTTCAATTTCAGCATTACTCATTTACATGATGTTTTTCGACATCTCGCTACTCGCTATTTATTTGACAACATTTTTCTACACGATTAGTAGTACATTTACAACAATCGCCTTTTCGGCATCGATCGGGAATTTAGTCGATTCAGAGCGAATTCAAAAAGCGATGTCATTCAACCAACTCTCCTTATCTATCGCTGGCATTTTAGGTCCGATGATTGGTGGAATGCTTTTTGGATTTGTAAGCATCCAAACTTTTCTTGTCATTAATATTGTTGCTTACTCCATTGCATTTGTTTTGGAATCAACAATGAATTTCAAACTGTTTTCAAATCAGGAGTCAACACCAAAAGAATCCATGATCCAAAGTTTAAAAAGTGGCATTCACTATATCAAAGAAATGCCTGTCCTAAAAAATTTATTGTTTCTGATGTTATGGTTAAATCTGTTCTTTTCATCAATCACTGTTGGGGCAAATTTTATTTTTGTTCAAATCATCGAGATGGATTATAAATTAATCGGCATTGTAGAAGCAGCAAGTGCCATTGGAATGCTGGTCATCTCCCTATATTTTGCAGTGCGTTCTAACTTACAGTATCCCCTACTCTTTTCAAAGCGAGCGATACTTACCCTTTCAACGATTGTCGGTACGTTTGCTTTTCCATTATTTGTTCCGATGACAAGTACAATCGTTTTCATTTATTATTTAATGGTGATGTTTTGTTTTGGAGGGACCCTTGTTGCAACGAATACACCAATCGGGATTTTAATTCAAAAAGATGTGGATGAAAATTATCGAGGAAGAATTTACGGGATTATCGAAATGTGTGCGATGGGGCTTACACCAATAGGCACTCTGCTTTTCGGATTACTGTATGACGTCATCCCAGCTCAATTGATTTTACTAACTTGTAGCATCCTGCTAATTCTTACTACCCTCTTCTTAATGCCTAGAAGAATAATAGAATCCGCATATCCTGACTTAAAGAGTCCCGAAAGGAAAGAAATAAATCCTACTTCTCCCCCTTTCAGTTCATGAACGCATACGTTATAATAAGAAGCCCAGTAAAATTCACTGGGCTTTCATGTTTTCGTATTCTTTTTTATAGTATAATATAAAAGTTATAATGCTTTTTTTGAGAGTGATTAAAAAATCTAGTTAGATTTTTATATATAAGGAGAGTCTATAATATATGTGTGGATTTACAGGATTTATTGGCGAAGTAGCAAATGCTAGTGCCGTACTAGAAAATATGATGAATCAAATTATTCATAGAGGACCCGATAGTGGCGGTCAATTTGTAGAAAATCAAGCGGCTCTTGGTTTCCGTCGTTTAAGTATCATCGACTTAGAAAAAGGGTCACAACCTTTATACAATGAAGACAATTCATTAGTGTTAGTATTCAATGGTGAAATTTACAACTTCCAAATTATTCGCCAAGACTTAATTGATAAAGGTCATATTTTTAAAACAGATACAGACAGTGAAGTACTTCTTCATGGATATGAAGAGTATGGTACAGATTTAGTGAAAAAACTTCGTGGTATGTTTGCCTTTGTTATTTGGGATCGCAACAAACAAACATTATTTGCTGCTCGTGACCATTTCGGTATCAAACCTTTCTATTATGGTCAAATGAACGGAACACTATTTTTCGGTTCAGAGATTAAAAGTTTCCTTCCTCACCCACATTTTGTGAAGGAATTAAATAAACAAGCATTAAAACCATATTTAACATTCCAATATCCTGTATTAAAAGAAACATTCTTTAAAGGGATTTTTAAATTACCAGCTGCCCACTACATGAAATATGAAAACGGCAAGTTGACAGTAGAACGTTATTGGGAACCTGCATTCACTCCTGAAGAACGTCCATTAGATGCAATTATCGAAGAAATTGATGACGTAGTTCGTGAATCCGTACAAGCTCACACAATTGCTGATGTAAAAGTTGGTTCATTTTTATCAAGTGGTGTTGATTCAAGTTATGTTGCTTCTGTTTTACGTCCAGATAAAACGTTTACTGTTGGTTTCAGCGCAGAAAACTTCTCTGAAATTGACAATGCCTATGAATTATCAAAAGAACTTGGTATTGAAAACGTAAACCAAATCTTAGATCCAAATGAATGTTTTAACGACTTAGGTACTATTCAATATATGATGGACGAACCACATTCTAACCCATCGATCGTACCACTTTATTATTTAGCACGATTAGCAAGACAACATGTAACAGTTGTACTTTCAGGTGAAGGTGCCGATGAATTGTTTGGTGGTTATGATTTATATTCTGATACACCAAATCAAAAGAAATTCAAAAGCTTACCTGGTCCAGTGAAAGCATTAGCTTCTTTAGGTGCAACGATTATGCCAAATAGTAAAATTGGTCAATTCGTAAAACGTATTAATGCGCCTGTGGAAGAAACATTTATTGGGCAAGCTCGTATTTTTGAAGAAGATGAAGCAGCAACAATTTTAAATAATGATTATGTAAATGCTCCATCTGTAAAAGAAATCGTCTCCCCTCTTTACAATAAATTTAAAGGACATGACGATGTAACGAAAAAACAATTACTCGATTTAAATTTATGGTTAGTGGATGATATTTTATTAAAAGCGGATAAAATGTCGATGGCACACAGTATCGAGCTTCGCGTTCCCCTACTCGACCGTGAAGTAATGGATGTAGCGGCAACAATTCCAACTCGATTCCGTGTAAATGAACAAAATTCAAAATACGCGTTCCGTAAAGCTGCCAACAATGCATTACCAGAAGCATGGGCAAATCGTAAAAAAATCGGTTTCCCTGTACCAATTCGTCACTGGTTACGCGATGAAAATTATGTATCACGTGTACGTAATGCGTTTATGAGCGATGTGGCAGCGGAATTCTTCGATCAACCAAAAATTATAAAATTATTAGAAGAACATGTATCAGGCGCACATAATAACCAACGTAAAATTTGGTCAATTTACATGTTCCTACTTTGGTACAATGAGTACTTTGTGAAAACAGATGAAGAACGCAATGCAGCAGCAAAAGAACTTGTAACGGTATAAGATAACATGAAACAGGTACAAAATTCCAAAAAAATTTTGGTCCTAACTGCTAGCTTACTTTTAATCGGTTGTAGTCCAAACGATTCATCCCATAACGGTGTACTACAATCGATTTCGAGTTCTAAGCATGAATTAACAATACAAACCGTTGAATTTTCCAGCGCGGATGTTGTAACAAATGTCGGTGTAACTATCTTTGATTACTTTACGGGTGAAGAAATCGCAAGTGTTGTGGTCGATGCAGAAGGAAAGGCAGTCTTTCCTGGCGTAAAACAAGATACACCGTATAAAATTGCCGTTTACCGGGTTCTTTCTTCTGGCGAATGGCTAGAACAAACCAAACAAGACATCGTATTTGATAAAAATAAGCCACTGATTTCAATTGAAACCTTTAATACGAATCATCAATCGCCATTGGATGTGCCAATTGTTATTCAAAATCCGGAACTTCCCAATGGTTGTGAAGTGACTGCATTAGCTGCCATCCTAAATTACTATGGTATGAAAGTAGATAAAATGGACTTGGCGAACAATTATTTGCCGAAACAACCCGTTACCAAAAAAGGTGACACAATGTATGGACCAGATCCGAACGTTGCATACGCAGGGGACCCTTCAAAAAAATCTGGTGGCTATTATGTCTATGCCTCCCCTATTGTGGAAGTGGCGAACGAAGTATTGTTTGAACAAAATAGTGAATTTCGAGCAATGAATTTATCGGATGCGAGCAAAAAAGAAATTCTCAACTATGTCCAATCAGGGGTACCGGTTTTAGCATGGGTAACCATTGATTTAAAGAAACCTCGAACAAAAGGACATTGGATTATTAAAGAAACAAATGAAAAGCACCCGATTTTTATGAATTTACATGCCGTTGTTGTGACGGGATATCATAACGGAAAAGTAACGGTGATGAATCCCCTCTCCGGCCAAGAAACAATTGATGAAAAAGTATTTTTCGAGAGTTTTAAATCGTTGGGTTCTCATGCGATTGTGATTTTGTAATGCGATAACTTAACTAAAAACGAAGGAGGTGTCCAAAAAGTAATAATTTTTTGGACACCTGTATTTTGCAAGATAAAAATGCAGAGAATTGCAATGAAAAATACAGAGTGTTGCCACCCAATATTTTTACTGTTTTCTCGACAACGCATTGGCTAAACGGAAGCTCTGTCCCGTATAAGA